>DAOUKH010000031.1:0-63780 GCA_034421515.1 Dehalococcoidia bacterium | reverse complement strand
CCAAGACCCCTGTCAAAGTGTTACCTATGTCCCCGGTCTAACTGTCACCCATGTGCCCGGCCCTTCAGAGGGCGCGCGCCGTCAGGCGCGCGAGCGCCCGCAGGGCGCTGCTCCCTGCCCCGTCCCGTTAGCCAAAGGTCTCCTCGGCGGGGCGAGCCCCACCCCGTGCCGGAGCGTGTACACTATGGCGCGCCATGCTTGAATTCGACCTGACCGAGGACCAGCGCGCCCTCCAACGCCTGGCGCGCGACTTCGCCCGCAACGAGATACGACCCGTCGCCATGGCGATGGACCAGGGGGACGTCCCCGACAACTTCCCCTGGGACCTGATCAAGAAGGGATCGCAGCTCGGCCTGCGGACGCTGACCCTTCCGGCCGAGTGGGGCGGCGTCGAAGCCGACGCGCTTTCCCAGCTCATCGTGATCGACGAGCTGGCCTACGAGGACGTGAGCTGCTCCAAGATCTTCTCCCAGAACTGGAAGATCGCTCCGCTGCTCTTCGTGGCGGGCACCGAAGACCAAAAGCAGCGCTACCTCCCCCGCTTCCGCGACGAAGACGACTTCCTCCTCTCCTTTCCCGTCACCGAGCCCAACGTCGGCGCCGACGTCATGGGCTACTACGACGCCCCGGCCGGCGAGGGCATCATGACCACCGCCATCCGCGACGGCGACCACTACGTGGTGAACGGCGTGAAGCAGTGGGGGTCGCACGTCGACAACGCCTCGGTCTGGATTCCCCGCGTGCGCACCGACCCCAACGTCCGCGCCGCGGAGGGGGTCAGCTACCTGATCGTCGAGAAGGGGACGCCCGGCGTCCGCGTGGGCACGGTCCACGACAAGATCGGCTGGCGCGCCTACCACCAAGCCGAGTTGTTCTTCGACAACGCCCGCATCCCCGCCGAGAACCTGCTCGGCGGGCGGGAGGCCTATCTGCCTCCCGAGCTGGCCCGCTATCAGGCCGCGGGCAACATCGAGGTCCCGGCGCACCTCGTGGCGCTGGCGCGGGCGGCGCTCGACGCCGGCGTCAACTACGCCAACGGGCGGCGCCAGGGCGGCAAGAACATCATCCAGCACCAGGCCGTGGCGCACTCCATCGCCGAGATGTACACCTCGCTCCAGGCGGCCCGGAGCCTGATCTGGCGCGCCGCCTGGATGGTGGCCCACGCCGAGGAGATCGACCGCAACCTCCTGAAGGCCAACCGCGTCTACTGCGCCGAGACCGCCCTCAAGATCGCCCTGCACTCCCTCGACCTCTTCGGCGGCTACGGCGTCATCCGGGGCATGCCCATCGAGAAGCTGGTGCGCGACGCCATCGGCATCCAGCACGGCGAGGGCGGGCACAAGGTGCTCAATCTCTCCATCGGACGGGAAATCGAGACGCGCCTGAACGCGGGCAGGCCCTGGATCGGCTAGGAACGCCCGAAGGGAGCAGCACGATGACGACCGCCACGCACACCCCATTCGACGCCCAGGAGATCTCGCGACGCATCGAAAACACCCGTGCGGCCGCCCGCGCTCGGGGCCTTGACGCCCTGGTCGTGGTCGACTCCGACAGCATCGTCGAGGGCGGCACGGTCCGCTATCTGACCAACTTCTTCAACGTCGTCGACTCCCAGCTCCTGTCCGTGCTGGTCGATACCCTCGACGCCGGCCCCACCTTGGTCATCGGCAGCGGCTTCGCCAACTGCCAGGTCGGCCTGGCCCAGAGGCGCTCGCCGGTCTCCAACGTCAAGGTCAACGTCGGTACGGGCTCGCCCCGCGACTGGGACGTCTCCATCGCCGAGGCGCTGACCGAGGGCGGCTTCTCCGAAGGCAAGCTCGGCATCGACGGCATGCGCTTCCTGCCCTACACCACCATCGACGGTCTGCGCCGGGCCTTTCCGAAGGCCGAGCTCGTGGACGTCTCCGGCATGGTGCACAAGGTGGCCCTGCCGCGGGCCGCGGTCGAGGAGCCCTTCATCCGGGGCGCGGCGCGGGTCTCGAAGGCCGGCATGGACGCCTTCTTGGAGGCGGCGAAGCCCGGCGTGCGCCAGTCCGACGCCGTCGCGATCTGCGAGCACGCCGCCCGCATGGCCGGCGCCGAGTACATCAGCCTCTACATGAGCGCCGGCGAGCCCTGGCTCTGGGGCCATCAGCGCCACGACCTCGTCTTCGAGGACGGCGACATCGTCGCCCTGGAGGTCAACGCCCGCTACGAGGGCTACTACGGCCAGGTCTGCCGCACCGCCGCCGTCGGCAACACCAGCGCCGAGAAGCTCCGCATCCGCGATGCGGCCATCGCTGCGCACGACAAGATGCTCACCCTGGTGAAGCCTGGCGTCACCCCCAAGGAGCTTTACGCCGCCGGCCTCGAGGTCGCCCAGAGCTACGGCTTCGACTACTCGGGCGTCCGCTTCGGTCACGGTCTGGGCATGACGATCGGCGAAGGCTTCAGCATCACCGCCACCGACGACACCGTCATCCCCGAGAATGCCTACATGGTCATGCACCCGCTCCTGATCAGGGCCGAGACCGGCTCCTGCGGCATCTGGGGCGACCAGCTCATCGTGCGGGCTGGCGGCCCCGAGCTGCTGAGCAGCGGCTAGCCCCCAATCGACGACGGCCAAGCGGCCGAAGGAGGTCCCACCCATGTCAGACCCCCGACTGCCTACTGAGGCGGAGCTTGAGAAGCTGATGAACGAGGGCCGGAACTGGGGCCGGTGGGGCGAGAACGGCGCCAAAGGGACGATGAATCTCGTCACGCCGGAGAAGGTCGTCCAGGCCGCGAGCCTCGTGAAGAAGGGTCGGCAGGTTTCACTGAGCCAGGTCTTTCCCACCATCGCGGGCCCCGAAAACGAGCGGCCCGCCCTCCACTACACCTACACCATCGACCGCGGCCTCCGCGGCGAGGCCTGCGACTTTTACGGCACCGACTATCACACCGTCTCCACCACCCACGTCGACGCGCTCAACCACCTCTGGGACGTCGAAGGCGGGGGCTGGGACGGCGCCGACCCCGACAAGATGATCACCACCCGCGGCGCGACATCCGGCGGCATCGAGGCTTGGTCCGATGGCATCGTCACCCGCGGCGTCTTCCTCAACGTGCCCAAGTACCGCGGCGTCCCCTGTGTCACGCCGGACAACCCCGTGCTCAACTGGGAGCTCGACGACATCGTCGACCAGCTCGGCATCGATGTCGGCCCCGGCGACGCGGCCGTGGTCTACTCGGGGCGCGGGGCCGCCGGCGCCTACACCACTGAGGGCAGCCGGCCCGGGGTCGGCGCGTCGTGCAACAAGTTCCTCCGCGAGCGCGACATCGCCGTCCTCGCCTGGGACATGCACGACGCCTTCCCCAACGAGTACGGCACGCGCGACAACACTCCGCACACCGCCCTCTATAGGTTCGGCATCGTGCTCCTCGATAGCTGCCTGCTCGAACCCCTCGCCCAGGCCTGCGAGGAGGAGGGCCGCTACGAGTTCATGCTCACCGCGGCCCCGCTCAACGTCGTGGGAGGCACCGGCTCTCCCCTGAACCCGATCGCGATCTTCTAGCCATGGCAAGACTCGGACTGCAAATCGACGCACCGCTCCCCGTCGACCGCATGGTCGAAATCGTTCGCGCCGCCGACGACCGCGGCCTCGAAATCTGCTGGTTCCACGAAGGGCAGGACTGGGACGCCTTCACCTACCTCTCGGCGGTCGCCTCCCGCACCGAGCGGGTGCGGCTGGGCACCGCCGTCATCAGCGCCTTCACCCGGTCGCCCGGACTGGTGGGCTTGGGCGCCGCGACGCTCCACCACGTCAGCGGCGGACGCTTCACCCTCGGCATCGGCAGCAGCCACCAGCGGCTGATCGAGGTCGTCCACCAGATGCCCTACGACAAGCCCATCACCCGGACGCGGGAGTACGTCGAGATCGTCCGGCGGCTCCTCGCCGGCGAGACCGTGACCTACCACGGCAAGGCCTGCGGCGTCGACGGCCTCCGCATCCAGGCCGAGGGCGCCCCCTTCAAGGTGCCGATCTACATGGGCGTCGTCGGGACCTACATGGCCCGCATCGCGGGGCAGATCGCCGACGGCGTCATCCTCCACCTCGCCGGCAAGGACCACGTGGGCCGCATCCGCGAGGCCATCGCCGAGGGGGCCCGCGAGGCCGGGCGCGATCCGTCGGACATCGACGTGGGTTCCTTCATCATGTGCGTCCCGCACCGCGACGAAGCCCAGGCCCGAAGCGACATCATCGACGCTATCGCCTTCTACGCCTGGCTGGACCGGTACCGCATGCACTACGAGGAGCTGGGCTACCACGAGCAGGCGGCGGGCTTCAAGGAGGCCTGGGACCGGGGCGACTCCCGCGCCGCCGCCTCCCACGTCACCGAGGACATGCTAGACCAGCTTCCCGTGGCCGCCGGATACAGCCGCACCAAGGGGCGGGTCGAGGAGTTCCGCGCCGCCGGCGTCGACCTGCCGATCCTGTATCCCTTCCCGCCGCGGGAGGGATATGACGAGGACCGCTACGTGCAGTCGATCATCGACGCCATGGACGGCGCGACGGAGTAGAGCGATGGAACACGGCTACGCCAGCACCCCTGAAGGACAGGTCCACTACATCACCGCCGGCGAGGGCGAACCGCTCATCTTGCTCCACCAGAACCCGCGCTCCTCGCGCGAGTTCCTTGCGATGACCCCCATCCTCGCGAAGGACCACCGCGTCTACGCCCTCGACCTGCTGGGCTGCGGGAGCTCGGGCCCGCTACCGGACGGCGAATTCGGCCTGCTCGACCTCGCCCGCAACGTCGTCCACGTCATGGACGCGCTCGGCATCGAGTCGAGCGACTTCTTCGGTTGCCACACCGGCTCGCTCGTGACCGGCGAGGTCGCCGCCACCTGGCCCGACCGGGTGCGTCGGCTCGTGGTCATGGGCTACACCTTCACCGAGCGCGGCGAGGAGCGGGAGACGGCCTTCAATTGGGCCGTCCCCAAGACCCGCAAGCTCATGGAGTCGGCGCCGGACGGGTCGCACCTGCAGCGCCAGTGGGCATGGGCCTACAGCCAGGTGATGAACATGTGGTTCAACACCGGGAGGACCCCCTCGTCGGACCTCTCCGACGAGGAGCGCGAGTTCCTCCGTCTGGCGATGCTCGACGTCGCCCAGATCGGGGAGAACGCACCCCGCATCTACGAGGCCGTCTTCACCTACGACTGGCAGTCGTGCCTGCCGCGCATCAAAGCGCCGATGCTCTTCGTCCAGGTCGACAGCCACAACGAGCCGGCCTTCTGCAAGCGGGCCGCCATCGCCAAGGACTACCTCCCCGGCTGCACCGTCTTCGAGTGGCCCCAGAGCGACCACAACGCCGCGGAGTGGCGCGCCGCCGAGTTGGCGGAGAAGATCTCCACCTTCGTCCGCGCCGGCTAGCGGCCGCGGAACTTCGGCTCGCGCTTGTTCAGGAAGGCCCCAAGGGCCTCCTTGTGGTCCTCCGTCGACAGGGTCAGCACCTCGACCTCGGCCGCGCTGAGCAGGTGCGCGTCGAGGCTTTCGTTGAGCCCCCGGAAGACCAGCGGCTTGATCAGCTTGTTAGGAATAGGCGGGCGCTCCAGGATGCGCCGGGCCAGCGCCGTCGCTTCCTCCATCAGCTTGTCGGCGGGCACCAGCTTGTTGAGGACGCCGGTGCTCAGCGCGTCCTCCGCATTGAGCCAGTCGGCGGTGTAGAGCAGCTCGAACGCCTTGTTGATGCCGACCGTCCGGGGCAGGAACCACGACGTTCCCGTGTTGGAGATCAGGCCCATCTGGAGGAAGGCGTTCATGAACCGCGTGTGCTCGCAGCCGATGCGGATGTCGCACGCCAGGACGAAGTCAAAGCCGTCGCCGATCGCCAGCCCGTTCACCGCCGCGATGGTCGGCTTCGGCATGTGGTGGATGCCGAGGGTGACCTTCTGCGGGTAGTTGCGGATGTGCTCGTAGATCTCCGGAAAATTCTTCTTGCTGAAGAAGCGGTCGCCGCCCTGCGGCTCCTCCTTCACGTCCGCCGAGGCGCAGAAGGCGCGCCCCGCCGCCGTGAGGATCATCGCCCGCACGTCGTCGTCGTTCGCTATGTCGTCGAGAGCGTCGATCAGCTCCTCGAACATCAAGTCGTTGAGCGCGTTGAGCCGGTCGGGCCGGTTGAACGTCAGCGTCGCCAGGTGATCGGTCTTGTCCAGAAGGATCGTCTTGTAGCTCATCATGCCTCCATCGTTGCCGCGCCCACTCTACCCCGCCCTGCCCGGTGCGTAAACTCTCCACAAGCCTCTCTCCCTCTGAAGACCTTTGCACAATCCCCGAAGCCGCCAACGGGCCGCGCCCATGTAGGGGCAACCCTCGTGGTTGCCCAGGGGTGTGGGTGGGGTCTCCTCCCCTCCCCTGTAGGGGCGCGTCGCGACGCGACCCTCCCCCTCCAGCCTCCCCTCTAGCGGGAGCGCCTTAAACCTCTCCCCCTATGGGGGAGATTTGAGAGAGGGCGCGCGCCGTCAGGCGCGCCCGTGCCGCAAGGCGCCCCTCCGATCCCCACCCCCCGCTGTGGTATTCTGCCCGCGACCACTCCCCCTGAAGTGAGCGCACCCCCATGACCGTGATCAACGAGAGCAAACTCCCCGACTTCGACCACCTCCCCGGCAGCGAGGGATACCCCAAGGACACCTCGTGGGGCCTGTTCGGCGATGCCTATGAGTTGGGGACGCTGAACTTCCTGACGCCGGAGCGTATTGCCGAGGCGGCGAAGCTGGCGAAGACGGGCCGGCGTTTCAACCTCAGCCTGCCGCTCAACCTGCCCTCGCATACGCAGTCGAGCGAGACCAAGATCAGGCCGAGCTGGATGCCCGAGCCGAAGGAGGGCGAGGAGCCGCCGGGCCGCAAGCCCTACACCCACGAGATGTTCCTGATGCCCGACGGCCTGCTCAAGGACGAGGTCATCCAGGACTTCAACCCGCAGGCCTCGTCGCAGTGGGACGGGCTCGGGCACATCCGCCACCCCAAGCATGGCGGCTACAACGGGGTGAGCCCCGACGACATCCGCCCCGGCGACGCCTCCAAGCTGAGCATCGGCAAGTGGGCCCAGGCCGGCGGCATCTTCGGGCGCGGCGTCCTCATCGACGTCCGCCGCAACGCCGACCTCTTCCCCGAGCCCTACGACCCCAAGGTCTTCACCCCCATCACGCCCGACATCATCGAAGGCGTCTGCGAGCGGCAGGGGGTCGAGGTCCGCGCCGGCGACATCCTCTGCTTCTACACCGGCTGGATCGAGGCTTTCGCCGACGACCAGGGCGACTTCCAGGTCAACCTGCTCGGCGTCGGCCTGTCGCCGGGCAAGGAGATACCGCGCTGGCTCTGGGACCACCGGGTCGCCGCCGTCTGCGCCGACAACACCGGCGTCGAGGCCTACCCCTGGGAGCCCCAGCGCGGCCGCTCCCTCCACACCGGCCTGCTCAACTTCCTCGGCATGCCCCTCGGCGAGCTCTTCGACCTCAAGCACCTCGCCGCCGACTGCGCCGCCGACGGCGTTTACGAGTTCTTCTTCTGCGCCGTTCCGCTTAACCTGCCCGGCGGCGTCGGCTCGCCGGCGAACGCCGTCGCCATCAAGTAAGTGAGGTTGCGATGACGTTGACCCAGAGCCCGCCCCAAGCCACGGTCGCCTTCCTCGACCCTACCGGCGCAGTACGGAAGCACGCCGCCGGCCTTGCGCCGCGTGTCCCCGACCTCGCGGGCAAGGTGCTCGGCGTCGTCGACGACGGCCTCCCCAACTGCGACGACCTGCTGCGCGGCGTGGTCGCCGAGATCGAGCAGCGCTACGAGCTCGCCGAGATCGTGCGGGTGGTCAAGCCCAGCTTCTCCTCGCCGCTCCCCAAGCCCGACTACGACGACATGGTCCGCCGCATCGACGCCGCGGTCGTCGGCGTCGGCATATGAGGCTCGTGCACGTCGTGCTGTATGCACGACGCCATCGCCTTCGAACGGGTCGGCATCCCCTCCGCGGTTGTGGTTGAAGACCTGTTCGAAGCCGCCGCCGGCGCCAAGCGCCGCATGATGGGCATGCCCGAGTTGGAGCCGGTCATCGTCCCCCACCCCCTGGGCGCGGCCGACGAGGCCGAGCGCAAGGGCCGCGTTGCCGCGCCCCAGGTTATCGCCTGGCTAACCGAGGGCACGCTCGGCAACGCCTAGCGCCATGCCCGGCCTCGAGAATCTGTGACGTAGGAGTATTACCTTGTATCAAACCGGTGCCACTATCAAGGAGACACTAGACGAAATACTTCGTCATGACCTCGTGTTGCCCGCCATCCAACGCGAGTTTGTGTGGCGACCGGAGCAGATCTACCGGCTGTTCGATAGCCTTATGCAGGGCTATCCTTTTGGAACCTTCCTCTACTGGCGAGTCAAGCCAGAGAATAGTGACCAGTTCAACTTCTATGACTTTGTCCTTAGTTACCACCAGCGAGACCATCCTCATTGCCCAGCACTACCTCCAATGCCGAATCAACAATTGACGGCAGTACTAGACGGCCAACAACGCTTAACTGCTCTGAATATTGGTCTGCGTGGTGATATGGCATGGAAGCTGCCGTATAAGTGGTGGAACAGTCCGGATGCATTCCCCACGCGTCGCCTCTATCTTGATTTACTTTGGCAACCAGATGAGAATGACGAAGAGGGGCTGCGACATCGCTTTGAATTCCTCACCGATGATCGGGTCAAAGCAGGGGACAACGACGAGTGTTGGTTTCCCGTCGGCGATATACTTTCTATGGACGACGGCTATCCAATGTTGGTTTGGCTAAATGAACGACTATCACAGGAACACACAGCACCGGCCTTCAAGACGCTCAATAGGCTTCATAGTGTCGTGCATAAAGAACATCTTGTGGCCTACTATGAAGAAAAAGGACAGGAACTGGATAAAGTCCTTCAGATATTCATTCGCATGAATGACGGTGGGACGCCGCTTTCCCACTCTGACCTCTTGCTCTCAATAGCGGTAGCACAATGGACTGAGCACGATGCCAGAGAAGAGATTCATGATCTGGTGGATGAACTCAACCGTATAGGAATCGGATTCTCGTTCTCCAAAGACTTGGTTCTCAAAGCCGGCCTAATGCTGAGCGACATCGGCAGCGTTGGTTTCAAGGTTGACAACTTCAACCGAGTCAATATGGATATTTTTGAGGACAAATGGGACGATATCAAGCGAGCCTTAACGCTAACCGTTCAACTTCTGTCTGACTTTGGATTCAACGGACAGAACCTAAATGCACATAATGCAATACTCCCTATAGCATATTACCTCTATGTCAAGGATCCTGGAGACAGTTACCGGACCCATAGCCAGTTCAAAGAGGACAGAAAGGTAATTCGCGAATGGTTAATCCATAGCCTTTTAAAGTCTGGCATTTGGGGAAGCGGACTTGATACCTTGCTGACCGCGCTAAGGCAGGTCATCAAAGAGATTTCAGAGGGTGATTTCCCGGTCTCTGAAATCCGAGAAGAGATGACGCGCCGAGGTAAGTCACTCACCTTTGAGGATGAAGAACTGGATGAGTTGGCTGACATGCAGTTCGGCAACAGGCTCACCTTCGCCCTTCTGTCACTGATCTTCTCTTTCGTTGATCTGCGAAACCTCTTCCATGTTGACCACATCTTTCCCGCAGCACGCTTTACGCAACGGCGGCTTCAGGATGCCGGTGTCCCACCTGACGAAGTCGAAGGCTTCATTCAGCGAAGGAATGGACTGGCCAATCTTCAGTTGCTCCAAGGTTCAGAAAACAATGAAAAACGCGCTAGGATGCCGGCCGAGTGGCTATCTTCCTTTTACAGTAATCCCACAATCAGGCGAGAATACGAAGACCAGCACCTGTTGGGAACAGTGCCCGAGGTGATTACGGAGTTCGATGCCTTCTACAATGCCCGGAGAGCGCGGCTGAAGGAAAAGATCCGGCGGTTGGTGGGCAGAGAGCCTTCACCACCACAGAGTCTCTAGTTGATGCCCGGCTTCGACTTCCCCGACACGGCCCAGGGCGCCCTCGACGCCATCGAGGGCTACTTCGAACAGGGCTGGACCGATGGCCTGCCCGTCGTCCCGCCGACCCGCCCCGCCGTCGACGCCATGCTCGCCACGGTTGACCGCCGCCCCGGCGAGGAATTGGGCGAGGTCCCGCCCCGCCTCGGCGTCGCCACCGTCGAGGCCGTCGCTGTGAACGCGGTCATGGCGGGCTGCAAGCCTGACTACTTCCCCGTTGTCCTCGCCGCCGTCGAGGCCGTACTCGAGCCTGCCTTCAACCTGAACGGCGTCCAGGCCACGACGAACGCCGTGGCGCCGCTGGTCATGGTGAGCGGGCCAGTCGTGGACGAGCTCGGCTTCAACTACGGCTTCAACTGCTTCGGCCAAGGCAACCGCGCCAACGCGACGGTGGGCCGCGCCGTCCGCCTCGTGATGACCAACCTGGGCGCGGGCCATCCCGGCACCGGCGACAAGTCGACGATGGGCCAGCCCGCCAAGTACAGCTTCTGCGTCGCCGAGTCGCCCCACACGCCGTGGACGCCGCTGCACGTCGAGCGCGGCCTCGCGGCGGAAGAGAGCGCGGTGACCGCGATGGCGGCGAACTACCACATCTTTCTCGGCGGCGGCGGACGCGGCCCCAGCGACGAGGAGATCGTCGAGGACACCCTCCGCGCCTACGCCGACGCGGTGAAGTACATCGAGGGCGACTTCCTGCTCCAGTTCGGCGGCCAGGTCGGCCTTGTCTTCAACCCCTATAAGGCGGGCCTGCTCGCCGCCCAGGGCTGGGATAAGGCCAAGATCAAGCGGGAGCTCTTTGAGCGCGCCCGCGTCCCCCTGCCGGAGACCCTAGCCACCCGCGGCGAGGACGAGGAGAAGGTCCCCGCCGAGTTCCGCGGCGCGCCCCCGGGCACGCCCTTCCCCCTCGTGCGCAAGCCCGAGAACTACCACATCATCGTCGCCGGCGACGCCTACGCCTCCTTCGCCGCCCTCCTCGTCGGCTGGGGCTACATGGGCGGCTACGCCCAGACCAAGCCCATCCGCCCCCGCCCCTAGCCTCTCCCCCTCCGGCCGCCACCCCAACCCTCCCCCTCTGGGGGGCGCCCCCTTAAACCCCCCTCCCTCTGGGAGGGACTGAGGGCGGGCCGGGGCGGGGCGCGGTGGTCCCCTCCGGCCTCTTCTCTCCCCGGGAGAAGATTGAGATGAGGGGCCCCCTCCCGACCACAAACGGCCACCGAAATCGCGGCCACCTCGCCCGCCACCCGTAGGGGCGACCCTCGTGGTCGCCCATCCCCCCAACCGCCATCGGTCATCGACGCCCACCACGCGAACGTCCACGAAACGTTCACGACCCTAACCTGGAGCGCGTTCACCAACGTTCACGAACGCTCACGACCCCTGGAGGCCCCCTTAAACCGCGAGACCCGCTCGCTGCGAGCGGGCCTGTCAAGCATCATCCGCGCCGAAAATTGGTTGTTGGGGCCGTCGGCGCGCGGGCGGCTAGGGAGCCCCGCTCCCGATGAGCGCGCAGGTCTACCGCCCCGAGAAGTTGGGCGTGCGCTTCTCCCGAAAGGCGGCGATGGCCTCCTTCGCGTCGGCGGTCTGCATCATCGTCCCCATGACCTGGTAGGAGTAGTCGAGGACCGCCTCCACGTCCGACGGATTGGCCACCCGCATCAGCCGCTTCGTCATCTGCGTCGCCAGCGGCGCATTGCAGGCGATCCGGCCCGCGAAGGCGCGCGCCGCCTCCTGCAGCTCCTCCGGCTCGACGACCTCGTTGAGCACGCCCATGGCGTGCAGCTCGTCGGCCTCGAAGATCTCGCCGGTGAGCAGGATCTTGCACGCGTTGGCCCACCCCACGACGCGCGGCAGCGTGATCACCGCCCCGCTGTCCGGGACAAGGCCCAGCGCCACGTGGCGGTCGCCCATCTTCGCCGTCGTCGCCCCGATCCGGTAGTCGCAGAGCATGGCGAACTCGAAGCCGACGCCGATCGCCGGCCCCGGAATCGCCGCCACCAGCGGCTTGTTGCTGTTGAGCATGATGATCGGCGTCTTCGGCGACGCCAGCCAACCGACCATCGTCCGCGCCTGCTCCCGCTCCGCCTCTTCCTTCAAGTCGAGCCCCGCGCAGAAGGCGCGCCCCGCGCAGAAGGCGCGCCCCGCGCCGGTCACCACCACGCACGCGACCTCGGGGTCGCGGTCCGCCTCCGCCATCGCCACGGGGAGCATCTTCGGGATGTCGCCGCCCCACGCGTTCAGACGCTCGGGACGGTTCAGCGTGATCGTCGCGATCCGGTCGGCCTTCTCGTACAGCAGGTCGGGCATGAGCCGCTCCTCCGGGCTACGACTTCGGCTTGCGGAACTGCCAGAAGTTCGGCGGCCGCTTCTCGAAGAAGGCCGTCTGCGCCTCCTTCACCTCGGGGCCGTCGAAATAGTCGGGATAGAGCTGCCGCTGGTTGATCCCGAAATGCCCCTCGTAGCGATAAGCCTCGTTGTCGAATGTCGCCTTCAGGATCTCGATGCAGGTAGGGCTCAGCGCCAGCACCTCCTCGCACCACTCGTCGACCGCCTGGTCGAACTCGGCCAAGGGCACGACCTTGTTCGCCAGCCCCATCTCGAGGCCCTGCTGCGCGTTATACCGCCGGCACAACATCCACATCTCGCGGGCCTTCTTGTGCCCCACCACGTGGGTCAGATACGAGACGTAATACCCGTCGGCGGGACTGCCCACGCGCGGGCCCACCTGCCCGAAGATCGCGTTGTCCGCCGCGATGGTGAAGTCGCACATATAGGCGAGGTGGTTCCCGCCGCCGATCGCGTACCCCTTCACCGCCGCCAACACCGGCACGCGGGTGAGCCGGAGCGTCTTCTGCATCGACGAGCCGTAGCTGAAGTTGATGCCGTAGTTCTCCCCCGCCTCCCAGTTGACGTCGCCCCCGCTGCAGAACGCGCGGTCGCCCGCCCCGGTCAGCACCACGATGCCCACCATCGGGTCGCGGCTCGCGTCGTCGAACGCGTACCGCATCTCCTCGCCGGTGTGGTCGGTGACCGCGTTGTGCACGTGCGGCCGGTTGATCGTGATCCGGGCCGCTTGGGCCCCCGACTCGATGATCGCCTTCTTCTCGTAGATGAGGTCGTCGAAATTGAAGCCCTCGACTTGCTTCCACTCAGTCCACGTCATGGGTAGTCGTTCCTTTCTCCTGGTATCGAGGCCGGCCGGCTACAGCGGCCTCGGCAGCAGCACGCCGGTGCGCATAGGATTCAACGGCCCGTCGGCCAGCAGCTTGTTACGCCAGTCGAGCGCGATGTTCTGCGTCTGCAGCCGCCACTGCGCCACGGCGGGGTCGCTCTCGTAGGCCTTCTCCACGGCGGCCCACGACGGCCAGTCCTCGATCGCCCAGATGCAGATGACCTCCGAGTCGTTCACCATCATCGAACGGCCCGCGAAGCACAGCGTCATCCCCAGCCGGTTCGCCGTGGGAATCCAGTCCTGCTCCATCATGTCCAGATAGGTCTTCGCTTGGCCCGGGGCGGTGCGGATCATCTCGTGGTAGTAGACGCCGCCCTTCGTCCCCGCCGCCACGTTCTCCTCGATCGTCGGCGAGTACGGCGCGGGCCGCACCAGACGGTCGTAGCCGCCGCTCCGGTACTGCTGCGCCCCGCTCCACCAGACCTCCAGCGTCGGGTCCTGGTGCTTGGGGTTGTTGAACTCGATCTCGAAGTTCCGCGCCAGCGCGTGGATGCCGTCGAGCTCCCACATGTTCGTCGTCTCCGGCCACCGCTCGCTGCTGCCAACGGTGGCCCAGACGCCGAAGCACTTCATATTGCGCTCGCGCCCGATGGGCTCCCAGCCCTCGGTCATGTGCATGATGTAGGCCGCGCGGTTCTGCAGGATGATGTCCACGAACTCGTGGATGTAGATCTTGGTGTTGGCCATTTCGTTCCTCGATTCGCCGGAAGTTTTCGGTGAGAGGGCGCTAGAGAATCTTGCCGGTGTTCATGGGGTTCAGCGGCGACGGCGCAAGCAGCTTGTTTCGCCAGTCGATCGCCACGTTCTGCGTCAACGTCCGCCAGCGCGCCACCTCGTCGTCGCTCTCGTACGCATCCTCGACGTTCGCCCAGGTCTCCCAGTCCTTCATCGCCCAGACGTTGACGACCTCCGAGCCGTTGATCATCGAAGAGCGCCCCGCGAAGGCAAGCTGCAGGCCGATGCTCTCCGCCTTCTTCAGCCAGTGCTGCTCCATCAGGTCCAGGTACGTCTTGGCCTGACCGGGAGCGGTGCGGATCATCTCGTGGTAGTAGACGTCGCCCTTGACCCCGTTCGCGATGTTCTCCTCGATGGTCGGGCAGTACTGCGCCGGGATGAGGATGCGGTCGTAGCCGCCGCTGCGGAAGTTGGCCGCCTCGGCCCACCATGTGGTCAGCGACTTGTCCTGGTGCGTGGGTGCGCTGAACTCGACGTTGAAGCTGAACGCGATCCCATCCCAGCCGTTGTACTCCCACATGTTCGTGGCCTGCGGCCACCGCTCGGTGCTCCCCACCGTGGCCCAGACCCCGAAGCAGAGCATCTTGCGCTCGACGCGCCCGATCGGGCCCCAGTTGGCCGTCATGTGGTGCACGTACTTGGCGCGGTTCTGCAGGATGATGTCGACGAATTCGTGCAGGTAGATCTTTTCGTTGGCCATGCCGTCTCCCGCGGCGGTCTTCGTCTGCCGGAGGCAAGCCGCGCCGCGCAACAGATTTGGAACGCGGCGAGTGTAGGAGCGCCGCCTTCCCCTGTCAACGCGGCATGGCGGCGCTAGCGATTGGCAAGTAGAATGAGGAGACTCCGACCGGCCGGAGGCCCCCATGCGCTCCTACGTCCTGATCGAGGCCGTTATCGGCAAGGCCCGGCCCGTCGCCGTGGCGCTCAAGAAGATCGACAGCGTCTCGGAAGTCCACCTCATCACGGGCCCCTACGACATCATCGCCGTTGTCGAGACGGACAGCTACCAGGGCGTCCAGGTCGTGACCAGTGGCGTCCACTCCACCCCCGGCGTCGCCCGCACCGTGACCTGCCTTCCCGTCGACATGACGGACTGGGCCTAGGACGCCGCCGTGGACATTCTCGACGCCCAAGGGCGGCTCCTGAACCACGTCGAGCTCGTCTACGCTCCCGGCGAGCGCGCCCTCGCCGCGCAGCTCTTCGAGACCCTCGGCTGTCGCGTGGTCGACAACGGCGGCGCCTGGCTCGCTGCCAAGATCGACGGCGAAAGCTCCGACCTCCGGAACAACGTCCTCTACGCCTCCGAGGTCACCCCCGAGCAGTGGCGGTTCGAGCAGGCGCTCCGCCGGGCCGCCGGAGCCGGCGAGCTTGCCGCCGCCGAGTCCTCCTACCGGGCACTGCTCGCCGAGCGGCCCCAGCTCGCGCCCCACTTCGGCATCCGCTACCCCACACCGGCGGCGTGGCAGGCGACCATCGAACGCCTCAGGCTCCTGGGCGGGGGCGCGCTCTCCGGCCGCATCGAGGTCTCCGGCGTCTTCACGCCCGGCAGGCCGAACGCGGGCCCCGACGATACGGACGTCCTGATTCAAGCGTTCGTGAAGACCGACCTCGCGGCCACGGGGCTGCTGACTCTCGGTCAGCACATCGAGCTGCAGACCGTTTCCTGAACCGCCCGCCCAGCGCTAGTACTTGCTCGCGCCGAGCTGCTCCCGCCGGCCCGTCTCCACGAACACGACCTGCTCGCAGATGTTGGTGCAGCGGTCGGCGATGCGTTCGAGGTTGTGCGCGACCCACGTCAGGTAAGTCGCCTGCGTGATGTTGCGCGGGTCGCGGAGCATGTAGGTCAGCAGCTCGTTGTAGACCTGGTCGTGCAGGTCGTCCACCTCGTCGTCGTCGAGGCAGACCTGCTTCGCCTTCTCGATGTCGCGTTCCAGGAAGGCGTCGAGCGACCGGCGTAGCATGTCGAGCGCGAGGGTCGCCATGCGCGGGATGTCCACCAGCGGCTTGATGAGCGGCTGGTCGCCGATGAGGATCGTGATGCGCCCGATGCCCTCGGCGTGGTCGCCCATGCGTTCGAGGTCGACCGCCATCTGGAGGACGGCGACAATCGTCCGCAGGTCAATGGCCATCGGCTGCTGCGTCGCCAGCAGGTGGATGCACTTCTCCTCGATGGCGAAGCGCTGCTCGTTGATCAGGTTGTCCTCTTGCACCACGCGGCGGGCCAGCCCGATGTCCTGCTGCTTCAGAGCCTCGAGGGACTTGACCACGGCCTTCTCGACCATGCTGCCGAGGGCGAGCAGATTGTCCTGGAGATCCTGGAGATCGTGCTCGAAGCCGACTCTCGTTTTCGGTTGCTCGATCGTCATCCGAACCGCCCCGTGATGTAGTCCTGCGTCCGCTGGTCCTTGGGGTTGGTGAAGATCTCGTCCTTGGGCCCGAACTCTATCAGCTTTCCGGGCTTTCCGCCGCCCTCCGTAGACATGAACGCCGAGTAGTCCGACACCCGCGCCGCCTGCTGCATGTTGTGCGTCACGATGAGGATCGTGTAGTCGGAGACGATCTCCTGCATCAGGTCCTCGATCTTCAGCGTGGCGGCCGGGTCGAGGGCCGAGCAGGGCTCGTCCATCAGGATGACCTCGGGCTCGACGGCGATGGCCCGCGCGATGCAGAGGCGCTGTTGCTGCCCGCCCGAGAGGTCCTGCGCGTTCGTCTTCAGCCGGTCCTTCACTTCTTCCCAGAGGCCGGCGCCGATGAGCGAACGCTCGACCAACTCGTCCATGTCGCCCTTGTAGCCGTTGATCCGCGCCCCGAAGGCGACGTTGTCGTAGATCGACTTGGGGAAGGGGTTCGGCTTCTGGAAGACCATCCCGACGCGGAACCGCACCTCGGTGGCGTCCACCGATGGGTCGTAGAGGTCCTGACCGTTGAAGAGCACCTGTCCTTCGATGCGCGCGCCGGGGATCAGCTCGTTCATCCGGTTGAATACTCGGAGCAGGGTGCTCTTGCCGCAGCCTGACGGCCCGATGATCGCGATGATCTTCTTTGCCGCGAGCCGCATGTTGATGTCTTCCAGCGCCTTATGGTCGCCGTAATACATATCCAGCGACTTCGTTTCGAGCGCGATGAGCTCCTCTTCCGAGGTCTGCTCGCTCGTCTCTTCGCGGATGTCGGTTGGCAAGCTGATGGAGACCGGCCCATTCACGCCGACCGCTGGCGCCGCCGGCGTCTTTTCTTGTGTCGTCATTCTACCCCCTGCCGGAGTCCGCTTGCGCTATGCGTCCTGCACGCGTTTCTGGTACTTGTTCCTGAGGAAGATCGCCAGCGAGTTCATCGCCAGCAGGACGATGAGGAGCACCACGATGCCTGCCGCCGCGGTCTCCAAGAACGCGGTCTGCGGACGCGAAGCCCAGTTGAAGATCTGAATCGGGAGCACGGTGAACGGGTCGAGCGGCCCATGCCAAAAGCCGTCGCTGCCCGGGACGAAGGCGATGAAGGTCAGCGCCCCCATGATGAGGAGCGGCGCCGTCTCGCCGATGGCCCGCGACATCGAGAGAATCGTGCCCGTCAGGATGCCGGGGAAGGCGTAGGGGAGAATGGTCGTCTGCACCACCTGCCACTTCGTGGCCCCAAGTCCGTAGGCCGCGGTGACCAGCGAGTTGGGCACCGCCCGGATCGCCTCCCGCGAGGCGATGATGGTGATCGGCAGAATGAGCAGGGTCATCGTCAGGGCGCCCGCGAGCACGCTGCGGTCGAGGGCGAACCACCGCACGAAGACGGTGAGCCCCAGGATGCCGTAGACGATCGAGGGGACGCCCGCGAGGTTGGCGATGTTGGTCTGGACAATGTCGGTGAACCGGTTTTTAGGGGCGTAGTGCTCGAGATAGAGCGCCGTCCCCACGCCCAGTGGGAAGGAAAAGAGGGCGGTGAAGGCCATCACCCACACGGTACCCATGAGGGCGGAAAGAATGCCCGCCCGCTCGGCGAACCGCGAAGGATAGCTGGTGATGAAGTCCCAGCTCAGGCGCGGGAAGCCGTCGGTGGAGACGTCGATCAGCAGGGTCGCCAGCACCACGATCCCGATGCCGGTGGCGATGATCGCCAGCGTTAGGAAGAGCCGACCCTGGAGCTTCCTCGACGAGAGGTTGGCCCCCATGCCGGCGGTCGCGCCGATCGTGCTGAACGCCACTAGTAGCTCTCCCTGAACCGCCGCACGATGAAGTGGCCGAAGATGTTCATTCCCAGCGTGATGACGAAGAGCACGAGGCCGACGGCGAAGAGCGTCTTGAACTCAATCGTGCCGTGCGGCGCTTCTCCCATACTTGTCTGCACCATGTAGGCGGTCATCGTCTGGACGCTGTCGAGCGGCGTCGCCGTCACGTTGGGCGTGGCGCCCGCGGCGAGGGTCACGATCATCGTCTCGCCGACGGCCCGCGAGATGGCCAGGATGAATGCGGCGATGATGCCGGAGAGGGCGGCGGGCACCACCACGCGGACGGCCGTCTCGAACTTGGTGGCGCCCAGCGCGTAGGCCCCGTTCCGCAATGCCTGCGGCACGGAGACCATCGCGTCCTCGCTGATCGAGGCCACCATGGGGATGATCATCACCCCCACCACGAGCCCGGCCGAGAGCGCGTTGAAAATGTTCGCGTCCGAGAACAAGAACCGGACGATCTCCGGTGTGACGAAGGTGAGGGCGAAGAAGCCGTACACCACCGTCGGAACACCGGCCAGCACTTCGAGGACCGGCTTGATCGTCCGGCGCAGCCGTTCGGGGGCGTACTCGGCCAGGAAGATCGCCGTCAGCAGGCCCACGGGCAGGGCGAACGCCGCCGCGATTGCCGAGACCATCAGCGTGCCGGTGATCAGGGGCCAGATGCCGAACGCTTGAGGGATGAACCGGGGCGTCCAACGGGTGTCGAAGAGGAAGTCGGCGAGCGGGACCTCGCGGAAGAAGCTGATCGCCTCGGTCAGCAGCGAGACGACGATGCCGATGGTGGTGAGGACCGATATCAGCCCCATCCCCAGAAGAATCTTGGGGATGACCGCCTCTTCCCACGTCCGCTTCGACCGCTTCCACTGCGCCGCGTGTGACGACCGGAATGCCTCGCCGATAGGGGTGGAATCCGTAGCCAGCGCGTGACCTCCGCGAGCCGAAGCTCCGCGTACGGTAGAAGCGCCGTGTTAACAGAGTGTTAACGTCCGTCTAAAACAGCGTTAACCTTCTCTTCGAGGCGGCGCGCTTGCCCGGCCCGGCCCGTCGCTTGTGGTATAATTCCGGCGAAGAAAAAAGTCTGAAACTAGTACGCAAGGTGCGGGAGTAGTTGGACAAAGGGAAGAAAGAAGAGGTCCTCAAAGAGTACCAGCGCCATGACGGCGACACGGGCTCGGCGGAAGTGCAAGTCGCGATTCTGACGCAGCGGATCAACGACATCACCGATCACTTGCGCCAGCATCGCCAGGACCACCATTCACGGCGCGGCCTATTCAAGATGGTTGGGCGCCGCCGTCGGCTGCTCCGCTACGTCCACAAAGAGGACGTAGGGCGGTACCGGACGCTCATTCAGCGGCTCGGTCTCCGGAGATAGACCTCGCTCCGATTGCGGGGTCTTCTTCTTTTCACCTGATTCGCCCCTCCCCTCAGGAAGGAATGTTTTCGCATGCCTCACAGAGTTGAACAAGAGATCGCCGGCCGCCCCCTGATTCTCGAAACGGGAAAGCTCGCCGGCCAGGCCAACGGCTCCGTAGTGGTGCGCCAAGGCGACACGATGTTGCTGGTGACCGCGGTCGCCGGGCCTCCCAGGGAGGGGATCGACTTCTTCCCCCTCACCATCGATTTCGAGGAGCGGCTCTACGCCGTCGGTCGCATTCCCGGGAGCTTCTTCCGGCGCGAAGGCCGGCCCACCCAAGAGGCCATCCTCACCATGCGGCTCACCGACCGGCCGCTCCGCCCCCTCTTTCCCAAGGGGATGCGCTCCGACTTGCAGGTCATCATCACCACCCTCTCCGCCGACCAAGAGCATGACCCGCAGCATCTCGCCATCATCGGTGCATCCGCCGCTCTCTCCATCTCCGACATTCCCTTCGGCGGTCCCGTCTCGGCGACGCGCATCGGCTTCATCGGCGGCAAGCTGGTGGCCAATCCCACCTTCCAGGAGCAGCAGGAAAGCGACCTCGACCTGATGGTCGCGGGCACCCGTGAGGCCGTGGTGATGGTCGAAGCCGGCGCCAACGAGGTCTCCGAGGAGATCGTGCTCCAGGGCATGAAGATGGCCCAGATCGTGAACGCGGAGACCATCGAGCTCCAGGAAGAGCTGATGCAGGCCGCCGCGAAGCCCAAGTTCGCCGTGACCCTCCCCGAGCCCGCTCCCGAGGAGCTGGCCGACGCCGTCGCCGGCGCCGCCGGTTCGGCGCTGGACGACGTCCTCTACAAGCCGGGCCGCAAGGCCGAGCGCGACGCCGCCGTGGCCGAGGTCAAGAAGCGGGTAGTCGGCGAGCTCGCCGACCGCTACGACCCCGCCGAGGTGGGCAAGCAGTTCGAGACCCATCTGAAGAGCCAAGTGCGCGAGAGCGTCCTCAGCCGGGGCGTCCGCCTCGACGGCCGCGGTACGGACGAGATCCGCCCGATCACCTGCGAGGTCGGCGTACTGCCCCGAACCCACGGCAGCGGCCTCTTCACCCGCGGCGAGACGCAGGCCCTCACTATCACCACCCTCGGCTCGCTGAGCCTCAAACAGCGCCTCGACACCATCGGCATCGAGGACACCAAGCGGTACATGCATCAGTACAACATGCCGCCGTACTCGACCGGCGAGGCCAAGCGCATCGGAAGCTCCGGCCGCCGCGAGATCGGCCACGGCGCGCTCGCCGAACGTGCGCTCCTCCCCATGGTGCCCGACGAAGACGAGTTCCCCTACGCCCTGCGCGTCGTCTCCGAGGTGCTGAGCTCCAACGGCAGCACCTCGATGGCGAGCGTCTGCGGCAGCACCCTCTCGCTCATGGATGCGGGCGTGCCCATCAAGAAGCCCGTCGCCGGCGTGGCGATGGGCCTCGTCATCGGCGACACCCCCGACAAGTTCGCCGTCCTCACCGACATCCTGGGCTGGGAAGACGCCCTCGGCGACATGGACTTCAAGGTCGCCGGCACCAAGGACGGCATCACCGCTCTGCAGATGGACTTGAAGTCCACCGGCATCACCTTCCCCGTCATCGCGCAGGCCCTTGAACAGGCCAATGCGGGCCGCATGCACATCCTCGCCAAGATGGCCGAGGCTATTACCGAGGCGAGGCCGGAGCTCAGCCAGTACGCTCCGCGCATGATCCGCATCAAGATCGACCCCGAGAAGATCGGCGTCGTCATCGGCCCGGGCGGCAAGATGATCCGCTCGATCCAAGACCAGACCGGCGCCAGCGTCGACATCGAGGACGACGGCACCGTCATCATCGGCTCAAGCTCCTCGGACGGCGCGAAGAAGGCCATCGAGATGATCGAGGGCCTGACCAAGGAGGTCGAGGTCGGCGAGGTCTACACCGGCAAGGTCGTGCGCACGATGAACTTCGGCGCCTTCGTCGAGATACTGCCCGGCAAGGACGGGATGGTCCACATCAGCGAGCTTGCCGAGAACCGCGTCAACTCCGTCGAGGACGTGGTCAACATCGGCGACGAGGTCACCGTGATGGTGATCGAGATCGACCGCATGGGCCGCATCAACCTCTCGCGCCGGGCGGTGCTCGAAGGCCTCGAGGCGGGCGGCGCCCGCGTCCGCGACGGCGCCAGCGGCGGAGACCGCGACCGTGACAGGGACCGCGGCCCCCGCGACCGCGATCGAGGCCCCCGGCCCTACGGCAACCGCTCCGGCGGCCCCCCGCGCGGCGGCGGCAACGGCCGCGGCCCGCGCCCTCCCATGCGCGACCGCGGCGGCGACCGTGACCGTGGCCCCCGTGATCGCGATCGGGGCCCTCGGCCGCAGCGGCGCTAGTCCCGCCAACCGACGTTGAACGGGTAGAAGGGGCGCTCCAGAGCGCCCCTTCCTCTTGTCTCCCCGGCGGGCTTGGTGCCGCACGGGCGTATAATGTGAGTTCGCTGCCGGAGGCTTGCGTTGGCTGAGATTCGCGTTCTGATGCATGGCGCGCTGGGGAAGATGGGACAGGCGGTTTCCGCAGGCCTTCAGCGCGAGCCCGATATCGTCGTCGCCGCCGCGGTCGACGCCGCCGCCGAGGAAGACCGCTTCGTCAACGACGGCATCGACGTACCTCTGTTTGCCTCGATTGACCAGCTTCCCGACGATGTCTCGGCCTCGGTGCTCGTCGACTTTTCCCGTGCCGACGCCACGCTCGCTGCGGTCATAACCGCGGCATCGCGCGGCATGAACTTCGTCGTCGGCACCACGGGCCTCTCCGACGACACGGTCGCCGTGCTGGAGCTCGCTGCCGAGCGCAACGGGGTGGGCGGCGTCGTGGCCCCCAACTTCGCCATCGGCGCCGTGTTGATGATGCACCTCGCGCAGCAGGCCGCGCCGCATTTCGACCACGCCGAGATCATGGAGATGCACCACGAGACGAAGATCGATGCCCCGTCGGGCACCGCGGCCACGACCGCCCGCATGTTGCGCGATGCCCGCGGCGGCGACTTCGAGCGGAACGTTCCCGAGCGGGAGACGGTGGCGGACACCCGGGCGGGGCAGTCCGGCGGGGTCACCATCCACAGTCTCCGGCTGCCCGGGGCGATGGCGCACCAGGAAGTGATCTTCGGCATCGCGGGCCAGACGTTGAGCATCCGCCACGACACCATCAATCGCGACTGCTACGTCCCCGGCATCGCGCGGGCCGTGCGCCGCGCCGCCGAGGGCAAGGGCTTCGTCTTCGGCCTCGACCGGCTGCTCGGCCTCTAGGACACATTTGGACTAACGGGAGAAGCGACGTGGGTCTACGCATCGCCTTCGTTGGCGCGACGGGTGCCGTCGGCGCCGAATTCCTGAAGATCGCGGACGGTTGGAGCACGCCGATCAGCGATCTGCGCCTGCTCGCCAGCGCGCGCTCGGCCGGGTCGAAGCTCACCTTCCGCGGCGAGGAGTTTGAGGTGGGGGAAACGACCCCTGCCTCGTTCGACGGGGTCGACATCGCCTTCCTCTCCGCCAGCACCTCAGCGTCGAGGGAGTGGGGGCCCATCGCCGTCGAGGCCGGCGCCGTCGTCATCGACGACAGCTCGGCGTTCCGCCTCGATCCCGCCGTGCCGCTCGTCGTGCCCGAGGTCAACGCCGGCGACATCGACGGCCACCAAGGCATCATCTCGCAGCCCAACTGCACCACGGTGCCGCTGGTGATGGCGTTGCATCCCCTTCGTAGCATCCAAGCCATCAAGCGGGTGGTGACCTCGACCTACCAGTCGGTCTCGGGCGCGGGCGCCGCGGCCGTTGCCGAGCTCGACCTCCAGAGCGAGCAAATCGCCGCAGGCAAGGCCACGGAGCCGGAGGTCTTTGCCCATCAGATCGCCTTCAACCTGATTCCGGCGGTGGACGTTTTCCTTGAGGACGGCTACTCGCGGGAGGAGTGGAAGATGCAGGAGGAGACGCGGAAGATACTGGGCCTGCCCGGGCTGCCGTTCTCCGCGACCTGCGTCCGCGCGCCGGTCTACCAGGCGCACAGCATGGCGGCGCACGTCGAGTTCGACGGGCCGGTCTCGCCGGAGGAGGCGCGGAACGTCTTGGCTGCCGCGCCCGGCGTGCGCGTCGTCGACAACCCTGCCGAGGACCTCTACCCCCACCCCCTCGCGGCGGCGGACTGCGACGACGTCTTCGTCGGCCGCATCCGGCGGGACACCTCGGTGGAGCACGGCGTCGTCCTCTGGCTCTCCGCCGACAACCTGCGCAAGGGCGCCGCGCTCAACATGGTGCAGATCGCCGACGAGCTGGTGGCGCGGGGGCTCGTCAAGCAGCCGTAGCCGGCACGGTCGGCTATAATGGGCGCCCCGTTGAGCGCAACGCTCGCGGGTGGGACGACACGGAGGCGTGGAGGAAGCAATGGGCCATCTGGGTAGACTCTTGACCGCCATGGTGACCCCCTTCGATGCGGAGGGCCGCGTCGACTATGACCGCGCGAAGGAGCTCGCCCTGGCGCTGCTGGCCTCCGGCAGCGACGGCCTGATCGTCTCCGGCACCACCGGCGAGTCGCCCACCCTCACCCGCGACGAGAAGCTGCGCCTCTTCCAAGAGATCAAGTCCATTGCCGGCGACGCGACGATCGTTGCCGGGACGGGCGACAACGAGACCGCCTTCAGCATCGAGATGACCCGCGAGGCCGAGCGCATCGGCGTCGACGCCGCGCTCCTCGTCGTTCCCTACTACAACAAGCCGACGCAGGAGGGCCTCTACCAGCACTTCAAGGCCATCGCCGATAGCGTCTCGATTCCCTGCATGCTCTACAACGTGCCCAGCCGCACCGTCGTGAACCTGAGCGCCGAAACCACCCTCCGGCTGAGCGCCGTCCCCAACATCGTGGGGATCAAGGAGGCCAGCGGCGACCTCGACCAGATCGGCGAGATCATCGACGGCGCGCCGGACGACTTCTTCGTCTGGAGCGGCAACGACAACGACTTCCTTCCCATCCTTGTGCGCGGCGGCTACGGCGTCGTCTCCGTCGCCTCGCACCTCGTGGGCAAGCAGATGCGCGAGATGATGGAGCTCCAGATCGGCGGCGACGCGGCGCGGGCCGAGGCGATACACGACCGCCTGATGCCCGTCTTCCGCGACCTGTTCGTGGTCTCCAACCCGATTCCGGTCAAGTATGCCTTGAACCAGGTGGGGTTCTCCGTCGGCGGCTTCCGCCTGCCGCTCACCGAGCCCGACGAGAAATCGGCGCGCATCATCATGGAGTCGGTGCGCGGCGTCCCGGTCGACCTGCCGCTTCCTGCGGCCGCGTCGTAGCCTGCCCTAGAGGCCGCGGATGATCGTCTCGTCGCGGTGGGGGCCCACCGAGACGATGCCCATGGGGCAGCCGAGCAGCTCTTCCAGTCGGCGGATGTAGTCCCGCGCCGCCTCGGGGAGATCGCCGAAGGCGCGGGCCTCCGTCGTCGGCGACTCCCAGCCCGGCAGCATTTCGATGACGGGCTCGCAGACTTCGAGCTCGGCCCGCGTCGAGGGAAACTCGGTGGTCGTACCGGCGGGCGTGCGGTAGGCGGTGCAGACGCCGATGGCGGGGAGGTCGTCCAGGACGTCAAGGCGGGTGACCGCCCCTTCCGTCAGACCGTTGAGGCGCGTGCTGTAGCGGCCCGCGACGGCGTCGAACCAGCCTACGCGGCGGGCCCGGCCCGTCGTCACCCCGAACTCGCTGGCCTTTTGGCGGATGGCCTCGCCGATGTCGTCGGTCAGCTCGGTCGGCATGGGGCCGGCGCCGACGCGCGTCGTGTACGCCTTGAAGACGCCGAGAATGCGGTCGAGCGCCTGGGGGCGCAGCCCGGAGCCGATGAAGACGCCGCCGGCGGTGGTCGTCGACGCGGTGACGAAGGGGTAGGTGCCGAAATCGACGTCGAGCAGGGTCCCCTGCGCGCCTTCGAAGAGCACGGTCTGGCCGGCGTCCACCGCCTCGTTCACCAGGCCTTCGATCGGCTGGATCGTCTCGCCGAGGGCTTCGGCGTAGCAGAGGCATTCCCGCAGGGCTTCCTGGAAGTCGATGGGGTCGGCGCCGTAGGCGTTCAGCAGCACGTTCTTGGTCTCGACGATGTCGCCGAGGCGGGCTTCGAGCTCGTCGCGATGGAGCAAGTCGCCGGCCCGTAGGCCGATGCGGGCAGCCTTGTCGGCGTAGAGGGGGCCGATGCCGCGCTTCGTGGTGCCGATGGCGCCGTCGCCGCGCACCCGCTCCTCGATGCCGTCGAGGCGTGGGTGGTGGGAGAGGACCACGTGGGCCTTGTCGCTGATCCGCAGGCGGCCGAGGTCGACGCCCGCGTTGCGGAGGCTTTCGACCTCCGAGAGGAGGGTGGCCGCGTTGAGGGCCACGCCGTTCCCGATGACGCAGCGGGTGTGCTCGGCGAAGATGCCCGAGGGCACCATGTGAAGGCCGAACTCGCCCTTGTCGTTGATGACGGTGTGGCCGGCGTTGTCGCCGCCGGAGAAGCGGACGACCATGTCCGCGTCCTGGGCCAGGAGATCGACGATCTTTCCCTTGCCCTCATCGCCCCAGTGGGCGCCGATCACGACGATGGACGGCATGCGCTCTTCCCCGTTGACGCTCTTCGAGAAGCGCCGCCCACCAGTATAGCAAAGGCGGTGTCTTATTCCGTTCCGCTGCGGGGGCGCCCCTCGTGGAGCTCGCCCCGTCCACCCCCGGGGCGGCCACGAGAGACGCCCCCGCAGCGGAACGCTCCGCCGCCCTATGCCGCGAGCAGGCCCCGCATCTTGTGAAGGCCGAGCCGCATCCGCGTCTTGACCGTTCCCAACGGAGTGCTCAGTTCGGCGGAGATTTCCGACTGCGTGAGCCCTTGGAAGTAGGCCATCATGATCACTTGCTTCTGTGCCGGCGGGAGCCGGTCGAGCGCCTCCAGGAGCTCCTCGCGGTCCAGCTGGTTGAAGACCGCCTTGGTCACCTCTTCGGAGTCGCCCGAAGGCTCGACGTGGAGGTCGTCGATGTCGAAGGTTGGGAGGCGGGCCCGGCGCCGGACCTTGCGGAGCTCGTCGATGCACCGGTTGTGGGCGACGCTCATGATCCACGTGGGGAACGAGCCGCGTTCACTGTCGTAGGTGCCGCCCCGGCGCCACACGGTGAGGAAGACGTCCTGCGCGATCTCCTCGGCCTGGCTCTGGTTGCGCAACATGCGCAGCGCCAGTGAGTAGACCCGCCGCCAGTAGCGGTCGTAGATGCGGGCCAGGGCCTCTTTGTCGCCCTGCGCGGCGCGCTCCGGCCTGTCCGGCTCCTCCGCGGGATCTTCCATGGCCCGCGGGTCGATTGCCGTGACATTCGGCGGTGTGTCTGGGCCGTCCGGCCTTTCGTCGTTGGAGAGCAGCGTTAGTCTTGTCATCGCTCGCTCCTTCGTCCGCGCCGGTGCGCGGTGGCCTCTTGCAAATCAGGCTAGCAGCGCAAAATTAGAAAGACTTTTGACGCGCCGGGCGCGACGCGTCCGCGTTGACCGGCTTTTTCCCGACTCGGTACAATGGCCGCCCGCCTGCGGAGAGGGGCCCGCTTGATCATCGACATGCACATCCACACCGTGAGGGGTGGACCGGACAGCAATCTCAGCCCTGAAGAACTCGTTTCCGAGGCGCGCCGCCTGGGCTTGGACGGCATCTGCCTCAGCGAGCACGGCGGCGGCTGGGACAAGTGGGACTTCGACAAGTTCGCGGAGCAGCATCCCGACCTTCTCCTCATCCGGGCGCTGGAAGTCGACACCGAATACGGCCACATCGGCACGGTGGGCTTGGACGGCTACCAAAGCGGCATCCACCGCAT
Source organism: Dehalococcoidia bacterium (assembly GCA_034421515.1). Classification (GTDB taxonomy): domain Bacteria; phylum Chloroflexota; class Dehalococcoidia; order SHYB01; family SHYB01; genus DAOUKH01. The sequence continues at coordinate 36,362 of DAOUKH010000031.1, read as the reverse complement.
CCATCACCTCCGCAAGGTAATCCGGGAATGTGGAGGCTTTATGGTCTCCGTGCATCCCTTTCGGCGGTTCTTCGAGAAGCCGCCCCTCAACAAGTCTTTGCTCTTCAAGCAGCCCGTGCCGCTGGAGGAGGCGGTGGAGCACCCCGTCTTCGAGCTGACCGACGCGATCGAGGTCGTGAACGGGGCCTGCACCCCCCGCGAGAACCAGTTCGCTCTGGAGGCGGCGAAGCTCTTGGGCAAGCCGTGCACCGGCGGCAGCGACGCGCATTCCACCCACGGCATCGGCAGCGGCGCCACCGTCTTCGAGCGCCGCATCACCTGTCAGGACGAGCTTCTTGAGGAGCTCCACGCGGGGCGCTACTACCCCACCAACGGCGTGATCCAGGGGCACTCCGACCCATTCGGCGCCCCGGACGGTTAGCCGGCCCACATTGACGGAAGACTCCGGCCATAGAGCAGCGGCCCCGGCGCCGGACGGCGACCAGCCGGTGCTCGTCGCCATCGACCTCGAGACGACCGGCCTCGAGCCCGGCGTCGACGAGATCATTGAGGTCGGCGCGGTGAAGTTCCAGGGCCGCGAGATACTCGGCCGCTTCACCTCCTACGTCGACCCCGGGCGCGGCATCCCCTCCTTCATTCAGCAGCTCACCGGCATCACGCCGGCCGACCTCGAAGGCGCGCCCTCCTTCGCCGCCATCGCCGGCGACCTGGAGGACTTCCTGGCCGAACATCCCATCGTCGGCCAGCACGTCTCGTTCGACCTCAACTTCCTTGCCCGCCGGGGTCTGCGTCCGCCGGGGCCGGTCTACGACACCTTCGATCTCGCCTCCGTCCTCCTCCCCACGCGCACCGGCTACTCGCTACGGGATCTGGCGCGGGACTTCGCCGTCGGCCATGAGAACCCGCACCGGGCCCAAGACGACGCCGAGGCGGCCATGGGCGTGCTCCTCGGCCTGCTCGACACGCTGCGCGAACTCCCGCCGCACGTGCAGGCGGGAATCCGCGCCATCGCCGACCGCAGCGAGTGGTCGATGCGCCACCTGCTCAGAACGGTGATTCCACCGGCGACCCCTACCCTCGGCGGCGCGAACGAGGAGATTGGCTTCGAGGGCGTGGACCTCGAAGACCTCATGGAACGCCTCGACTCGGGCCCCGGCCCCAGCCCGCGCACCTCTCCCCCGCTGGGGGAGACTGAGAGCCAGCCCGCGCCCGCCGACCCAGCCCGCGCCGTGGCATGGTTCGACGACGGAGGGCCGCTTGCCGGGATCCTCCCCGGCTACGAGGCCCGCACGGAGCAGACCGCGATGGCCGAAGCCGTGGCGGGCTCGCTCGACGAGGGGGGCCGCCTCGTCGTCGAGGCCGGCACCGGCGTTGGCAAGTCGCTCGCCTACCTGCTGCCCGCCGTGCGCCATGCTGTCGGCAACGGCGAGCGCGTCGTCGTCTCCACCAACACCATCAACCTCCAGGAGCAGCTCCTCACCAAGGACATCCCCGCCGCGCTCGAAACGCTGGCGCGCGCCGGCGAGGTCGAGGACGGTGCGGCTAGGACGGCGCTCCTCAAGGGCCGCGCCAACTACCTCTGCCTCCGACGGTGGGCCGCGCTCAGGAACGGCCAGTCGCTAAGTGCCGCCGAAGCCCGCCTCACCGCCAAGCTTCTCGTCTGGCTGCAAACAACGTCCACGGGTGATCGCAACGAGCTCTCACTGTCTCCCCAGGACTTTCCCATCTGGAACCGCCTCTCCGCCCAGGGCGCCGAAGGGCAGATTGGACGCTGCTCCTTCGCCAAACAAGGCCGCTGCTTCTACCAAGCCGCCCGCCGCCGTGCCGAGGGCGCCGACGTCGTCGTCGTCAACCATGCCCTCCTGGCCCTTGGCGCAACCAACGAGAGTCTCTTGCCCGACTATGACCACCTCGTCGTCGACGAGGCCCACAACCTCGAAGAGGTGGTCACCAACCAGTGGGGCTTCACCGTGAGCGAGGAGGGCTTCGACCGCGTCATGGAGCGCGTCCTCGGCGGCGCGCCCTCGGCGGGGACCGGCGTCGCCACGCCCCTCGACTCCCTCGCCCGCTCCATCGCCGTCTCCGAGCAGCGCCGCGCCGACTACGCCCAAGTCGTCGAAGATCTCCAAGCGAGCGTGCTCCAGGTGCGGCGCCATCTCACTATGCTCTTCAAGGCGCTCACCGACTTCGCCACGAAACGCTCCGACAGCGGCGGCGACTACAACGTGTCGCTCCGGCTGACCGGCGCGCTGCGCAACCAGCCGGCGTGGTCCGTCCTACAGGCGGAGTGGGAGCAGGCCGACATCGCCCTCGCCGCCCTCGCCCGCGGCGTCGATAAGGCGGCGAACCTCGCTACGAGCGCCGTCGACGGCGAGATTCCCGACAAGGAAGGCCTCTTGCTGGAGGCCCAGGCGGTGGCCGAGCAGCTTGCTGAGCTGCGGGACGGTTTGCGCGCCGGCGTCGCCAACCCCGACGAGGGTGGCATCTATTGGATCGAGGTCGGCGCGAGGGACGGCGTGACCCGGCTCCAGTCGGCCCCGTTGCACGTCGGCGCGGACCTCAACCAGCGCCTCTTCGACCAGAAGAAGAGCGTGGTCCTCACCAGCGCCACGCTCAGCGTGGGGGGTAGCCTCGGTTACATCGAGGAGCGCCTCTCTCTCGACGAGCCGAACGAGCTCATGGTCGGCTCGCCGTTCGACTACCCCAGCCGCGTGCTCGGCTTCTTCCCCAACGACATCCCCGAGCCCAACCGCCCCGGCTACCAGGCGGCGGTCCACGACGCCATCGCCGACGCCGCCCGCGCCGCAGGAGGGAGGATGCTCGCCCTCTTCACGTCGCGGGCGTCGCTGAGGACGGCCCGCCGCTTCCTCCCCGACCTCCTCACCGGCGAAGAAATCGCCGTGCTCGCCCAAGGCCAGGACGGCAACCCGGCCCAGCTCGTCCGACGCCTCCAGTCCGATCCGCGGGCCATCATCCTCGGCACCGGCAGCTTCTGGGAGGGCGTGGACATTCCCGGCGACGCCTTGAGCGTCCTGGTCATCACCAAGCTGCCGTTCAACGTGCCAAACGACCCCGTCTTCGCTGCCCGATCCCAGCAGTTCGACGCTCCCTTCGAGCAGTACGGCATTCCTCAGGCCGTGCTGCGATTCAAGCAGGGCTTCGGACGCCTTATCCGCCGCAAGACGGACAAGGGCGTTCTCCTTTGCCTCGACCGCCGCGTGCTGACCAAGGTCTACGGCAAGACGTTCGTCGACTCGATCCCCCGGTGCACCTTCCGGGCCGGGCCGGTGGGCGACGTGCCCGACGCCGTCGCCGGCTGGCTCGCCGACGCGCCGTAGGCCCCGTCGTGTTCCTTCCCGCGAACGGGCCGATCGACCTCGGCCACACCTTGGAGTCGGGGCAGACCTTCCGCTGGCGCAGGGACGGCGAGGCCCACGTCGGCATCGTGGGGGGCGACGTCTTTCGCGTTCGCCCCGCGCCCGGCGGCGTCGAGTTCGACTCGGCCCCCACACCGCCGGGGGCCGCCGCTCCCGTGCTCCGCTCCTACCTGCGCCTCGACGACGATCTGGAACCCTTCTACCGGTTCGCCGCCGGCGATCCCAGGCTCGCCGAGGCCGCCAAGGAGTACCAGGGACTGCGTCTCACCCGCCAGGACCCCTGGGAATGCCTGGTGGCGTTCGTCATCTCGTCCTACTCGAACATCAAGCGCATCACGAAGCACGTGGAGGACATCGCCGCCGCCTTCGGCGACCCGATTGCCGGTGGGCCTTTCGGGTTGGAGCCGGCCTTCGCCTTTCCCGGTCCGGCCGTCCTCGCCGAGGTCTCCGAGCAAGAGTTCCGGCGCATGGGACTCGGCTGGCGCGCCAAGTTCCTCACCAGGACCGCCCGCGCCGCCCTCGACCTGCCCCACGGCCTCCTGGCTCTGCGCGGCGCGCCCTACGACGAGGCCAAGGATGCCCTCTTAGGCTTCTACGGCGTTGGGGAGAAGGTGGCCGACTGCGTACTTGCTTTCTCGCTCGACCAGCCCCGCGCCTTCCCGGTCGACGTTTGGGTGCGGCGGGCCGTCCGCGAGTGGTACTTCGCCGGCGAGTCCCTCACCGACCGCCGCGTCCGCGAGTGGGCCGCCGGCTACTTCGGCGACCACGCGGCCTACGCCCAGCAATACCTCTTCCACCGCCGGCGGCTGGCGACCGCGTGAGAGAGGGCACCTTTCTCAGCCTACGCCAGCGACCCCTCGGCGACGCAGGCGCTGCAGACGAAGGCGATGCCGCAGCACTGCAGCGGACTCACCACCTGGCTGCACGCCGACTCGGGCGTGCCCTCGGCCCAGGCGACGTGGACGGCCCCGCCGCAGATGCGGCAGCTTGAGTCGAGGCGATCGTCGGTGGGGTCTCCGCAGATGCGGCACGGCTCGCCTCGGAGCGCTCGCGGGCGCTCTTGGGGCTCGGTGACCGGGCTGGTCTGCGGTTGCGTCACGACGGCCGCTCCTCCGCCTCCTGCGGCGTGCCGCCGCAGAGGACACAGGTGAAGTAGAGGGCCAGCGTCTGATCGTCGAGGGCGAACGCGCCGCAGTCCTTGATCTCAAGGCGCGTGTCCCAGGTCAAGTGGAACGTGCGTCCGCACGAGGAGCAGAAGGCGCTGTGGTCGGGGTCCATCGCCTCGCTGCAGACTTCGCACGTGGCCGAAGCGTCGGTTGTCATCGTGCCCCTTCGCCGTCTCCCGCCGCCCTGCGGACGGCCTCGATTTCGTCCTCTCGCGTCTCGACCTCGCCGTCCAGGCGGGCCCAGAGCAGTTCCGCCAGCATGCGCCCGATGCGCGGGCCTGGCTCGACGCCGAGGGCGATGAGGTCGTCGCCATTCAGCACGGGCCGGACGCTCGCCAGCCGCTCGGTGAAATCGTCGATACGCTCGGCCATTATCCCGTCGTGCGCGGTGAGACGGCAAGCAACGACGGCCTCGCGGACGTACGGCGACAGCACCGCGTAGACCTCGCTGTTCTTGAGATCGGGCGCCGCCAGCGCTTCCAGCCCGGCGGCGAGGCGGGCCGCGTCGGTCATGGCGCGTCGCACTGAGACCGGGACGGCCATGCGCTTCGCCAGCGCCGCAGCTGTTTCCTCGGTAAGCCCCGAGCTCAGGATGGCGAAGCCCAGCCGGACGGACCTGGCCTCGTGAAGAGCGCGGGCGGCGGCGGGGCCGATCCGGAAGCCAGGATGCAGCGCTTCGAGCGCCCCAAGCCGTAGGGCGAGCTGGAACGCCGGCCCCGGCGCGGCCTCTTCCAAGGTGCGCTCGATTTCGTGGCGCACACGGCTGCCGCTGATGGGGCGCAGACGGCCCGCCCCCTCCTTCGCCAGCCGCTCCGTCTCCGCTTCGAGCGCGAACCCGAAGCGAGCGGCGTAGCGGCAGGCCCGCAAGATGCGCGTGGCGTCGTCGACGAAGCTCCGTTCATGGAGGACGCGGATGAGCCCCGCGTCGAGGTCGGCGCGGCCGCCGTGGGGATCGATCACGTCGCCGAACCGCTGCGGGTCGAGGGAAGCCGCCGTGGCGTTGACGGTGAAGTCGCGCCGCGCCAGGTCGGCGTCGAGGTTGGCGGCCTGCACCGTGGGCAGTGCCCCGGCGCGGGCGTACCGCTCCCGCCGCGCCGTGGCGAAGTCGGCCCGGACCGCACCGACCGCCACCGTTGCGGTCAGGAAGCGGTCGTGGGTCCTGACCGTGCCGCCGAGGTCGGCGGCGAGGCCGCGCGCCGTCTCCCGAGCATCGCCCTCGACGACCACGTCGAGGTCGAGCCCGTCGGCGCCGAGGAGCAGGTCGCGCACCACTCCGCCAACGAGGTAGGCGCGCCCGCCGTGCTTGGCGGCGCGCTCCGCCGCGGCGCGCAGGAAGGACCGCTGCTCCGCGGAGAGGCGCGCTTCGATTCGCCCGGCGATGTTGTCGATGGCGGTGTAGTCGGACATGGCACGGACGGCCATCCCTTGATGGCCTGAAGCGATTATAGGCCCGCGGCCCGCCGGTCACGGTGGGTACAATAGGGTATGCCCCGCTCTCCTGAAGCGATATTGGAGCGCCAACTCGGCATCGAGTTCAAGGACCGCGCGCTCCTCAAGCTCGCGCTGACCCACCGCTCCTACGTCCACGAGGCGCCCGCTGACGCGCCGGAGAGTAACGAGCGCCTGGAATACCTAGGCGACGCTTTCCTTGGCTTCGTCGTCGCTGAGCACCTGTACGGGCGCTTCCCCGACCTGCCCGAGGGCCGCCTCACCGCGCTCCGCTCCGGCCTAGTGCGTTCGGCGACCCTCGCCGCCGTCGCCGCCGAACTCGACCTCGGCCGCCGCCTCTACCTCGGACACGGTGAGGAGACCAGCGGCGGCCGCACCCGCGAGCGCAACCTCGCCCGCGGCTTCGAGGCCGTGCTGGGCGCGGTCTTGCTCGACCAGGGCTACTTCAAGGCCAAGCGATGGACGCTCAAGCTGTTCAAGGACCGGCTGGAGAGCCTGCCGCCCGGGCTGGTCGACGACTTCAAGTCGCTGCTTCAGGAAGCCGTCCAGGCCGAGGGCAGCCCGCCGCCCGTCTACCGCACCGTGAGGGAAGAAGGCCCCGACCATGACCGCGACTTCACGGTCGAGGTGATCGTCGACGGCGCAGTCGCCGGCGAAGGCTCGGGGCCGAGCAAGCAGAAGGCGGAGCGGGAGGCAGCCCGGGCCGCGCTTGCGAATTTGGGCCTGAGCTAGGCGAGACGGGCGCGCGAATCCCTAGCCCGCGCGCTTCTCGTCGCGCAGCCGCTGCGTGGCCTCGGCGTCGACGGCGTATTCCTCGGGTCCGAGGTCGAGGACGACGCCGTAGACGTCTCGCGCCTTCTCTACCGAGACCCAGCCGTTGCGGACGTCCTTGCGGACCTGGTCGGCGTCGCGGTCGAGGGGGCTACCGAAGCCGCCGCCGCCGTTGCCGAAGATCTCGATGGCCTTGCCTTCCTTGATCTCGAAGACGCCGCAGAGGGGAAGCTCCTCCTCCTGCGTCTCGGTGCCGAGATCCCAGATGAAGCCCTGGTTGGCATGGCCCGCGCTGCCGCCCATCACGCCGGCGGGCGGGTAGACCCGGCCGTCGCCGTAGCCCGCGACCCAGAACGGCCCCTGCCGGTGCCGCACCAGCATCCGGGGGCCGACGCTGCCGATGAACTCGCCGTCGCCCGGCGAATCGGTGACGATCTGCGCGCCGACCTCGAAGATGTGCGGGTTGTTCTTCTCCCAGAGCTCGACGGACGTCGTCGAGATGCAGCCCTGGGTGCCGCCGATACCCCAGGCGGGCCAGCCGTCGTGGCCCTTCACAGCGGGGCCGCCGCCCACGAAGCTGCCGACAACGATGGGCTGGCTCACATAGGGCGCGTTGTTGCGGCGGAAGTCCTCGCCGGAGAAGACGCCCTCCTGGAAGCCGATGTAGCCGCCCTCGGCGCCGCCCCTGTTCGGGTCGACGCGCGCCATAATCGCCATGGCGAGGCTGGTGAGGCGGTCGGTCAGGTAGCTCGTCGAGACCGAGGTGCCGGCGGGGAACTTCGGTATGCCGCAGATGCACCCTTCGCGCAGCTTGAACTGGATGCGCTCGAAGGCCCCGGTGTTGTGGTGCAGCGTCGGGTCGAGGCTGGCGAAGATGCCCTGCGACGGCCCGGCGATGCTCGAGGCCTCGGGCAGGTTGATGCCGCCATCGACCTGGTCCGGGTTGTCGCGCAGGTCGACGATCATCGCCTCCTGCTCATGGTCGATGGTCAGCTTCATGTTCAGAGCGAAGCCGTCGGGGATGAACTCGATGGGGTCGACCCACGTCTCGCCTTCCCAGGTCCCCTCGGGCAGGCTCTTGATCTCCGCGATCATCCGGCGGCGGCCGTACTCGATCCACTCGTCGATGAAGTCGGTGACTACGTCGTCGCCGTACTCTTCGATCAGGTCACCGAGCCGCTGCTCCCCGATCCAGGAGCTGCCCAGCGCGGCGGCGAAGTCGCCGTACCACTGCTGCGGCACGCGGATCCGGGTGAGCCCGATCCGCACGATGTCCTTCAGCTCCTGGTAGCCCCGCGCCACGCGGACGCACGGCCAGTGCAGGCCCTCCTCGTAAATCTCCTTCGCATAGGGGAGATAGGCGGTCGGCTCTGGCGCGCCGACATCGACGTTGTGCATGCGGAGGAGCAGCCAGAAGATGATCTTCTCGCCGGAGAAGACCGGCGTGCAGAAGGTGTAGTCGGCGTGGTGGACGTTGCCGTAGAAGGGGCAGTTGTTCAGGAAGCAGTCGCCCGGCTGGATGTCGTCGAACATCTCGACGATCGGCTTGAGGGCCATGTCGATGCTCATCGTGTGGATCGGCAGCCCGCCGTGGATGGTGACCGTGCGGCACTGGCTGTCGGCGATCGTGACCGAGAAGTCGCGGGCGTGGACCGTGGCGGAGCGCGCGCTCTGGATGCACTTGATGGTGATTTCCTGGACGATCCGCTCGATCCGTTTGACAAGCGTGGTGAAGACGATCTGGTCCATTCGGGTCTCCGTCCCTCAGCCCAAATGCTCCCTCAGAGGAGCGTGGGCAGGATAGTCGCGGGCCGCTGCCGGGCCGCTATTTCTGAAAGCCCCAGTGCCGCGAAATGGGCTTGTAGTAGTTCGTGCGCACGTCCCGCGTCAGCGCGTAGTAGGGCTCGGCCGTCGGGTCTTCCCAGAACGCCTTGGCTTCGGGAATCCGCCGGTCGGGGTCGCCGAGCCGGAACGCGTCGTCCTCGCCTTCAAGCTCGAAGATGGCGATGTAGTTGTAGCCGGGCTCATGCTCCCGGCCCTCCGTCGTGATGCCGTACCAGCCCGCCATGATGACGCCGGGCAGCTTCTGGAGCGCGGGGAACCGCTCCGACTCGTACCATGCCTTCCATTGCGCGTCGTTCTCCCGCGACACGCTGATGAGCTCGGTGCCCAGGGGGTTGTTCGACTTCAAGAGCGGATCGTCGAGGGCCGCGCCGGCGAGGTAGCGCCAGCCCCAATGGCCCTGATCGAGCGGGTTCTTGTCGCTCGCGCCGCCGGTGAAGGTGAACTTGCCGGTGTCCTGGAGGCCCCGCCGCACCTTCTCTTCCCAGTCCTGCAGTGCGGCCGGGTCGAGGTTGTCCGTGATCGGGTCCATCTTCCCTTGGTCGACCCGTGGCCAGCCCTCGATGAGTTTCAGGGCCTCGTAGTCCTCGACCCGGTACAGGGAGACGTACTTCTCCGGCCCGATCAGGTTCATCAGCCGGTAGTTCCACGTCCAGCCCGGCATGCGGCACATCATGAGCTGGTGGTAGTCGTACCACTCCATCCAGATCTCTTCGAGCTCCGGACTCATGCCCTGCGTCTTGGAAAAGACCCACTCGAGCAATGGACGTTCCATGGACACCCCCCGGCCTAGTCTACCGGGGTTGTAAAGAAGCGCGGTTGCGGCGTCAAGGGACGGTGGCTAGACTTGCCCCGCACACCCTCTTCTGGAGTCGCCAGCATGGGCCTCCTCGACGGCAAAGTCGCCCTCGTCACCGGCGCCGCCCGCTATCCCTCGACCGGCCGGGGCATCGCCCTGCGCTTGGCCGAGGAGGGCGCCGACGTTGCCGTCAACAACCGCCGCTCCGCCAAGGGTCCCACCGACCCCGAGCTGCGCAAGGGCTGGCGCGGCCTCGAGAGCATGCAGGCCGAGATCGAGGACTTGGGCCGGCGCAGCGTCGCGCTCGAAGCCGACATCACCTCGCCGGACGAGGTCGCGGCCATGTTCGACTCCCTGGTCGAACGGCTCGGCCGCATCGACATCCTCGTCAACAACGCCGCCGAGACGCCGCTGATGCCGTTCTTGGAGCAGGACGAGGCCTCGTGGGACTCCTGCATGCAGGCCAACCTCGTCGGCCCGTTCCTCTGCGCCAAGGAGGCCGCCCGCCGCATGATCGAGCAGGGCGAAGGCGGCCGGATCATCAACCTCTCCTCCAGGCTGGGGAAGGTGGGCACGCCCACCGCTTCGGCCTACTCCGCCTCCAAGTCGGCCCTCATCGGCTTGGGGCAGGTCATGGCGCTGGAGTGGGGCGTCCACGGCATCACCGTCAACACCGTCTGCCCCGGCGTCATACGCGATAGCGGCAACCACCGCCCCTTCAACTACTTTCCTGCCGATGACGAAGAACACCACTGGGAGATCGTCCGGGGCCTCGTGCAGAGCCAGCGCGACGCGAGCCCGCTGGGCACCCTCGACGACCCTGACAGCATCGGCAACCTCGTCGCCTTCCTCGCCTCCTCGCGGGCCCACAAGATGACGGGCCAGGCCGTGAACATGACCGCCGGGTTGCTGATGTGACAAGCAACGGCGCGCTTAGCGGCAAGACCGCGCTCGTCACCGGCGCCGACGGCTACGCCGGCTTTGGACAGGCCATCGCCGCCAAGCTCATGGCCGAGGGCGCCGACGTCGCCCTCCATTCCCACGCCGCCGCCGCGCCAGCCGACGGCGCCCTCGCCCTCTCCGGCGACCTCGCCGACGCAGAGGTGGCCCGCTCCGCCGTCGAGCAGACCATCGACCGCTTCAGCCGCCTTGATGTCCTGATTGTCGCCGGTCTGACCGTGCCCGGCGGCGCGCTCCTCGACACCGAAGCCGGCGCCTGGGACGAAGCCCTGCGCAGCGACCTCAGGGCGGCTTTCCAGTGCAGCCGCATAGCCGCCGAGCGCATGGTCGAGGCGGGCAAGGGCGGCTCGATACTCTTCCTGACCTCGCACGCGGCACGCTCGGGCATCGCCGGGCTCGGGGTCCACTCCGCCACGCAGTTCGGCCTCGTCGGCCTCATGCAGTGCATGGCCCTCGAACTGGCCGACGACGGCATCCGCGCCAACGTCCTCGCCCTCGGCCTGTCGGCGGAGGCGGACGCTGCCGGTCCCGGCTTGGGGCTTCTCAAGGCCTCGCGGGCGGGCAAAGGGGTCGGCGTGGGCCGCACGGAGGGCGAGGCGCCCGCAGCCTTCCCCATGCAGGGTGGCGTCCGGCCCGCCGAGGCCGCCGATATGGTAGCCTTCCTCGTCTCCGATAGCGCCGTCCACGTAACCGGTCAGCTCGTCGATTTCACCGGGGGCCTCGTCGTCGGGCGCTAGCCCGCGGCGGCCCCGGCCAACGCACCTATTCGGGAGGGTATCGTGAAGTTCATCATTTGCCGAACCAACCGCGCCGACGAAGAGACGATCCGGCAGCACGTAGCCACGTCGCAGCCGCTCGTCGACGCCCAGGTCGACGTCGTAGCGCTCACCCGCGGCCCCGACTGGACCGTCTCCGAGTACGACGCCGGCCTCATCGCCCCCGAGATGTTCGAGGTCGCCGAGCAGGCCGAGAAAGACGGCTACGACGCCTACATCGTCGGCTCCTGCTCCGACTCCAACGCCAGGGGTCTGAAGGAGCTGACCAGCAAGATGGTCATCGTCGAGCCCGGCGCCGCCGCCATGAGCGTCGCCTCTTTCCTGGTCGACCGCTTCTCGATCCTCACCGTCAAAGAGCCGAACATCCGCGCCATGATCATGAAGTCGGCCGAGCGCCTGGCGGTGAAGCCGAAGCTGGTCTCCATCAAGTACGTCCAGCCCGCCACCGAGGTGGTCTTCCCCTCCGACGAGGAGCAGCGGCAACACGAGGCTCGCCAGATGGTCGACGCCGCCAAGGACGCCGCGGACAACGACGGCGCCGAGGCCGTCATCTTCTACTCGCTCTCCTATCGCGAGCGGGGCATCGTCCCGATGGGCCGCGAGATGCTCGACGCCGAGGGCTACAAGGACCTCTTGATCATCGACCCCGCGGCCTCGGCCCTGAACTACGCGCGGATGCTGGTCACCTGCGGCCTCAGCCAGGGGAAGCTCGCCTACCCGCCGCCGCCGTCCACCGCCATCCGGAAGCTCTAGCCTCCGGGCCGGTTACCCCTCGGGCTCGACGTAGTAGTTCTCGTACTCCGTGACCCGGAGCCGGAACCCCGCCGGCACCACCACCGTGGTCGCCGGCTCCTCGACGATGGCCGGCCCCACGAGGACGTTGCCGCTGCGCAGCTGCTCACCCGCGTAGACCTGCGTCTCGACGAAGTCGCGCGCCTCGGTGAAGTACGCCGGACGGCTGCCCTTCAGCGCCGAACTGGCGTCGGCGGTCGTGAGCGCTTGCGGGGCCGTCCGGGCCTTCGGCTGCCGCCCCTGCGCCTTCACCCGCCAGCTCACGAACTGCACCGGCTGGTCCTGGATCATGAAGCCGTACGTCGTCTTGTGGACCTGGTGGAACAGCTCGACGAGCTCCGTCATGCTCTCCGGCGCCACCCGGCTCCACGGGAGGGGGACTTCGACCTCCCACGACTGGTACGGGTATTGGGCCATCACTGAGAACGAAAGGGTCCGGTCCTCCATCGCGACGCTGGCCCGGGCCAGGAAGTCGTCGCCCTCTTCCTCCAGGCTCGCGAGCAGCTCGTTGACCCGCCCGTCCTCGAAGCCGTCGCTGCGGGTGATGAAGCTGTGCGCCCGCTCGAAGAGCAGGTCGGCCGCGAGCATGCCGAAGGCGCAGAGGCCCGGGGCGATCCTGGGGATGAGGATCTTCTGCATGCCCAACTCGGTCGCGATGGCAACGAGGTGTACCGCCGAGCAGCCGCCCCCGCCCACCAGCAGATAGCCGCGCGGGTCGATGCCCTTCTGAATGCTGACTTCCGACAGCCCCAAGACCATGTTGTGGTTGACGATGCTGTAGATGAGGCTGGCCGCTTCCTCGACGCTCCTGCCCAGCGGCCCGGCCACGTGCTCCTGAATGGCGGCGCGGGCCTTGTCGGCGTCGATCCGCATCTTGCCGCCCATGAAGTAGTCCGGCGAGATGTAACCCAGCACCACGTTGGCGTCGGTGACCGTCGGCTTGTCGCCGCCGAGGTCGTAGCAGGCCGGCCCCGGCGTGCTCCCCGCGCTCTGGGGGCCGACGTGCACCAGGCCGCCGGAGTCCACCCACGCGATGCTGCCCCCGCCGGCGCCGATGCTGTGCACGTCGAGCGTGGGGAAGGAGTAGTGATACGGCCCGACGCTGCCGATGAGCGTCGTGACCACCTCGCCCTTGACTACCATCGAGGCGTCGAAGCTCGTGCCGCCCATGTCGCAGACGATCAGGTCTTGCTCCGCCCCTTCGGCCTCGGACACCGTCATGCCGGCGACCGGCCCCAGCGACGGGCCGCTCTTCAGCGCGTAGACCGGGAAGTGGGTGAGCTCCTCGCCGTTCACCACGCCGCCATGTGAGTTGACCATGAGCAGGTCGCGCTCATAGCCGTTCTCCTTCAGCCGCGCGATGAGGTTGTTCACGTAGCGTCCGAAGAGCGGCTTGATCGAGGCGTCGAGGGCGCAGGTCGAGGTCCGCTCGTACTCCCGGACCACCGACGTGATCCGGTGCCCGATGGAGACGTGCGCTTCGGGGAACTCTTCCTCGATGATCTCGCGGACGCGTTCTTCGTGCTCCGGGTTCGTGATCGACCACAGGAACGACACCGCCAGCGATTCGACGTTGCGCCGCTTGAAGTCGGCGACCACTTCCCGGACGCCGTCCTCGTCGAGCGGGGTCTCGATGCCGCCCTCGGCGTTGATCCTCCCCCGGATACCCGCGATCAGGTGCCGCGGGATGATCGGGTCGGGGTAGTCTTGGTGCGTCTTGAACATCTCCGACGGCGGCTTCCCCCGCGACCCCAGCCCGAAGAAGAGCATGTCCTCGTAGCCTTCGTTGGTCAGGAGCGCCGTCTTGGCCATATTGCCGGATATCACCGCGTTGGTGACCAAGGTCGTCCCATGCACGAAGACCCGCGTCTCTTCGAGCAGGCTCCGCAGCGGCACGCCCTTCTCTTCCGCCGCGAGGGCGAGGGCGTTGAACACCCCTTCCTCCGGCGAGTGGGGCGTCGACGGCGATTTGTGCAGGTCCCAGTGGCCGTCGCCATCCATGATGACGAGGTCGGTGAACGTTCCGCCGATGTCGACGCCAATCAGATACATGGTCTTGTGAAGGGGAGGCCTGGGGTGGTGGGCCCGGACGGGCCCCTGACGGAGTGCTGCGGCATCGACATGCGACGATAGAAGGAAAGCCGCGCGGGTGTCAAGCACCGCGCCGGTGCGAACGCCCTTTGCTTCTTGGCAACAAAAACCCCGCCGGTGACCACTCGGCGGGGCGCGTCCCTACCTTCGCGAGGGGGAGCGCCTAGCCTCCCAAGACCCTTACGACGACGGCGGTGAGCCCGACCGCGGCGGTGACACCACCAAGGACGAACCCCGCGATCCACTTGACCATGCGCGTTTCAAGGTTTGCTACGTCAGCCTTGGTGGCATAGTGCTGGATCTCCTCGCGCAACTCGGCACGAGTGATGGGATGCCCCTCCGCCGTTGCTGCCATGCCTTCCTCCGAGCAGTCCGTAACTCTCCGTATCGGCTTAGACCATCCTCATGCGTGTAGCAACTGCGTGTCAAGCGCTCTTTGGCACGGTTGACGCCCCGGCGATCATGTCCGCCGCGTGCTCGGCGATCATGATCACGCTGCAGGTGAGGTCGCCGCGGGGAACGTCGGGCATGATTGAGGCGTCAACGACCCTGAGGCCGTCCACGCCGTGCAGCCGGCAGTCCTGGCCCACCACCGCCATGGGGTCGGTCGCCGGCCCCATCTTGCAGGTGCCGCTGGAGTGGAACGCCGTGTAGAGATTGGCGAGGATCCAGCGGTCGAGTTCGTCGTCCGAAGCCAGCTCATCGTCGCTCGGCCCGGCGCGGCCGTCGAAGAGGTCCCGGAACTCCCGGCCCTCTCCCAGCCGCACGGCGTGACGGACGCCTTCCCGAACCCGTTCGAAGTCTGCCGGGTCGGTCAGGTAGTTGTAGCGCAGGACCGGCGGCTCGCCCGGCTGGGGCGAGATCACCGTCAGCGTCCCCTCCGACCGCACCTTCCAGAGCACGACGTAGAAGGGCATGCAGGGTGTTCCGTCCACGTCCTCCTCGACCAGCGGCGCGATGGTGATGCCGTTGCGGTCCTTCGATTCCGGCGGCATGTAGCGGAGGACGAGCTGCGCCGCCGGCCCGTATTCCCGCGCCTTCTCCCGGATGCGGAACTGCGGCGCCACCGCCGGGTGGTTTCGCAGGTTGGCCCCGAGACCCGGCAGGTCCTGCACCACAGTCGCGCCGATGCCCCGCACCTGCTCGGCCTGTCCGATCCCAGAACGTACCAGCAGGCACGGCGACTCGATCGCGCCCGCGCAGACGATGATCTCGCCGCCGCGCACGGTGTGCCGCTCCCCGTCGGCCTCGACCTCGACGCCGGCGGCCCGCCGACCGTCGAAGACGATTCGGCAGGCCAGCGCGTTCGCCCGGATCGTCAGGTTGGCGCGTTCACGGCTGAGGCTCAGATAGCCGACCGACGTGCTGATCCGGAGGCCATCGGCGCAGTTGACCGGCCTGGGGCCTATCCCCCACGTGTCGGGCAGGTTCATGTCGGGGTCGTCGGGGAAGCCCGCCTTGCTGCACGCTTCATAGAAAGCGCCCGCGATGGGGCCCCAGGACTCCTGTTTGGCGTGCCGCACCAGGATCGGGCCGTCCTGCCCGTGGTAGGGGCCGCCGAAGTCCAGGTCCGTTTCCAGCTTCTTGAAGTAGGGGAGCAGCTTGTCGTACGACCATGCGTCGTTCCCCGCGGCGGCCCACTGGTTGTAGTCCTCCGGCGCGCCCCGGTGGAAGTAGGTCGCGTTCACCGCGCTGCCCCCGCCGGTTACCTTGCCTGCCATGATGACGAGGGGCTTGCGCCGGTAGGGGTGGCCGTTCGCCGTGTACGTCCAGAAGTGCGTCCCCTGGTTCATCGCCAACACCACGTTGTCCCCGTCGCGGATGTCCTCGGGAAGCTCATCGACCAGTGGATAGTCGGGGCCCGCTTCGAGCAGCAGCACCGACCGGTGCGGATGCTCCGAAAGCCGCGACGCCACTACCGCGCCGGCCGAGCCGCCGCCGACCACGATCACGTCGTACTCGCGCTCATACCACTGGGGGGACATGCGGCGCATTGTATCGACTGCCGCCGGGAGGCGTCTGCGCTATAATCCGCGACACCTAGCGGAACCCCTTGCGAGGATGTCATGGCGCAGCAGGAAATCGTCGACACGCTGTCGATGGAGTGGGAGAACGGCCTCAGCGTCCTTGAGAGCATGGAGCCGG
Organism: Dehalococcoidia bacterium; assembly: GCA_034421515.1. GTDB lineage: Bacteria > Chloroflexota > Dehalococcoidia > SHYB01 > SHYB01 > DAOUKH01. The sequence continues at coordinate 20,194 of DAOUKH010000031.1, read as the reverse complement.
CCTTTCGCGACAACCTTGGTCCCAGGGACGAGGTCGTCGCGATGTACGCCAAGTACAACCAGAAGACGCTGCGCATCGACCCCGAAACGACGCGCCGCATCGACCTCATTCGTCTGGCCCCCGGCTACGGCGACCTCACCCACGCCTACCACGATTCCGTCGAAGAGTGCCTGGTGCTGTCGGGCGGGTGCAGACTGTACGGAGAGGACGTCTTCAAGAACGGCGACTATTTCTGGCGGCCCCCGGGCTGGGTCCATTCCGCCGCGACGGAGGAGGGCATGCTCGCCGTTCTGAGTCTGCAGGGAAAGAGCCCGGAAGACGGCAGCGGCCCCACCACCCGGAACATCCGCCCCGCCGAGGAGCTCGGCACCAATGCCCTCGCCGGACATCCGTACGCCGACGATCCGCCGCGCGGGCGTGTCCTCCGCCTCAGCACCGACGAGATGTCTTGGACTCCGGGCGTGGAGTACGCGCGGGGTCAGCTTCCCCTCGACGGATACGACATTGAGCACACTTCGGTGAAGGTGCTCAGCGCCAATCCGAAGACGGGAGCACAGACGCTCATCATGCGGCTTGACCCGGGGTACCGGCAGGCCAGCCCCGGCCGGCGCGTCTCCACCCTCGAGTTCTACATCATCTCCGGCGCGCTCGACATCGACGACGAGGCCGTCGGCGCCGGCTGCTACGTCTTCCGAGAGGGCGAGGCCGTCCTGCCCGGCATGTCGAGCGTCAACGGGGCAACCCTATACATGAAGGTCGACGGGTGGATGGGATATACCCCTGCCGAGGAATGATCACGGAAGGGCGCGCATGCGCTTCGGCTACGCGGACACCGCGCTTGGACAAGTCCACTATCGGGAAGAGGGCAGCGGCCCGCCGCTCGTGCTGCTCCACGAAAGCCCGCTCTCGGGAAGAATCTACGAGCACTGCCTCCCCTTCCTCGGCCAACGGACCAGGGCGATAGCCCCCGACACCCCCGGCTACGGCGCATCGGAGCCGCCCTCCGACCTCCCCACCATCGAGGACTACGCTGAGCGCCTGACCCATTTTGTCGATGCCCTTGGGCTGGGCGAATTCGCCCTGGCCGGCAACCATACCGGCGGCGGCATTGCGGCCCAAATCGCAGTGACCCAGCCCAACCGCGTGCGTGCTCTGATCGTCATCGGCTCTCCCTTGTTCGGCGAAGAGGAGGGCAAGGAGTGGATCGAGAATTACATCCCTCCCTTTGAGATCAAGCCCAGCGGAGAACACCTGACATGGCTCTGGGACCGCTACCGCGACATCTGGAGCGATGATACGCCGCCCTGGCTCTTCGACCTGGCTACCACCGAGTTCCTCCGCACGGGCGTCCGCTTCCATTGGGGCTACCGCGCCGCCTTCCTCTATAGGCTGGAGAAGGCCTTGCCTTTGGTGCGCTGTCCGACCATCTTTCTCACCAGTGAAGGCGACATGTTGCGGAACAAGAACGAGGCCTCCGTCGCGCTGACCCCCGGCGCGGAAGGACGCATTGTCGACGGCCCCCACGGCCAGTTCCCGGCCCGGCGGCCCGAGGAGTTCGCCCACGAGGTCTTCCGCTTCCTGGAGCGCGCCGGCTACCTGCCGCCGGCCTAGCCGCCGCCCGCCACGAGACGCGCGGCGGCAATCCTAGAGACAACAGCCCATGCCCAAGACCTGTCGAAAGGCTCGCCAAGACTCATGAGCGGCGCCCTCTCCGACATCCGCGTCATCGAGGTCGGCGACCACGTCGCCGGCCCCTACGCGGCGCGGCTGCTCGCCGACGCCGGCGCCGACGTGATCAAGGTCGAGCCGCCCTCCGGCGACAGCGCCCGCCGCCTCGGTCCCTTCCCGGGCGCAGACGCCGATCCCGACTGGAGCGGCCTCTTCGCCTACCTCAACTGGAGCAAGCGCGGCATGGCCCTCGACCTCGACGATCCCACCGGCCGCGCCACACTCGACGAGCTTCTTGCCGTCGCCGACGTCCTTGTCGTCAATCTGCCGTTGGCCGATCTGGAACGCCTCGGCCTGCGCCACGACGCACTCCGCCGCCTCAACCCTTCCCTGATCGTCACCGCCATCACCGCGTTCGGCCTCACCGGGCCGAAGAACGGCTACGCCGGCGACGACCTCATCGCCGTGGCCTCCGGCGGCCTCGCCTACGCCAGCCCCGGCGTCCCCGACATGCCCGCCGACGCCTACGCTGAGCCGCCCATTCGCGCGGACACTCCCATGGGCGAGCTGCTCGCCGGAATCCAGGCCGCGACCGCCACCATCGTCGCGCTTGAGATGCGGGCCTTCGACGGCGCCGGCGCCGAGGTCGACGTCAGCGCCCAGGAGTCCGTCGCGGCCATCATGACCTGGGAGGTCTCCCACGCCTCCTACCATGAGTCCAAGACTCGCGACCCCGTCGTCGCCGGTGCGCAGCCCAACACCTACCTCCCCTGCCAAGACGGCTACGTCGTCCTCGCCGCCTTCCTCGACCACCACTGGCGCGGCTTGGTCAAGGCCATGGGCAGCCCCGACTGGGGCGACCTGGAGGTCTTCAACACCGGCGCCGAACGCGCCCTCAACTGGGACGTACTCGGCCCGCTCATCGGCGAGTGGGCCCTGCAGCACACCGGCGAGGAGATCGCGAGGCTCTGCCACGAGAACCACGTGCCCAGCTTCCCGGCCTACGGCATCGGCGACATGATGCGCCACGAGCATGTCCGGGAGCGCGGCTACCTCCGGAGCTGGCCCGCTCCCGGCGGCAAGGATCTCAAGCTCCCCGGCTTCCCCGCGCGCCTGAGCAAGACGCCGTTGCGGGAGCCCGCCCCCTGGCCGGCCATCGGGCAGCACAACGCCGAGTTGGTCCATGGCCTGCTCGGCAAGCCCCCGGGAGGCACGCCGTGAGACCGCCGCCGCTCCAGGGGCTCCGCGTGCTCGACTTCGGGCAGATGATCGCCGTGCCCTACGTCACCCAGGTGCTCGGCTGGCTGGGCGCGGAGGTCATCCTCGTCGAGAACCCCCACCTGCAGTCGGTGCGCATCCTGCCCCCGTACGCCGAGGGCGTCCGCGGCATCAACCGCAGCGGCGGCTTCAACATGATGAGCACCAACAAGCGCAGCCTCGTCCTCGACATCGGCGTCCCCGATGGCCTGACCGTGGCGAAGCGGCTCGCGGCGATCAGCGACGTCGTCGTCGAGAACTTTACGACGGGCGTCGCCGACAAGCTCGGCCTCGCCTACGAGGACATTCGCGCCGTCCGCCCCGACGTCGTCTATCTCTCCGTCGCCGCCTTCGGGCGTTCCGGCCCGCTCAAGAACTTCGCCGGCTTCCACAGCGTCGTCAACCTCTTCACCGGGGTCGCCGCCACCACCGGCTATCCCGGCGGACATCCCCGCATCCTCGGCGGCTTTCCCCCCGACTTCATCGGCGGCTGCGCCTCCCTGCTCGCCGTCCTCCAAGCCGTCCGCCACCGGGCCAGGACGGGGGAGGGCCAGTCCGTCGAGACCTCGATGACCGAGGCCTTCACCACCTTCATTCCCCAGGCGGTGGCCGAGTACAGCCTCCACGGCGTCGAGCCGAAGGCCGTGGGCAACCGGCACCCCACGCAGGCGCCGCACGGCATCTACGTCTGCCGGGGCGACCAGCGGTGGATCGCCATTTCCGTCCACGATGACGAGGCTTGGGCGGCGCTCTGCGAGGTGGCCGGGCGTCCCGGCTGGCGGGACGACTCCCGCTTCGCCACCGCCGCCGACCGCTGCGCCAACGTCGAAGCCCTGGAGTCGTTGATCGAGGAATGGACGCGCAACGAGGACGCCCCCGCCCTCGCCGAGCGGCTGCAGCGCGCCGGGGTGCGGGCGAGCGAGGTGCTCGACTCCGCCGACACCCTCACCGATGCGCATCTCCTCGACCGCGGCTTCGTCGCCACCGTCGACCATCCCGAGGTCGGCTCTCGTCCCATGGGCATCACCGCCTGGCGCATCGACGGCGAGCGCCCCAGCGCCTTCACCGCGGCGCCGCTGCTCGGCGAGCACTCCCGCGCTATCCTGGGGGACCTGCTGCGCATGGACGCGGAGGAGATCGACGACCTGGTGCGCCGCGGCATCGTCATCGCCCACGAGGAGGCCGCGGAGCCGGTCAAGGACTAGGCCATGCTCGAAGTCTACTTTCGCCAGGAGACCCCCGACCTCGGCAGCGTCGCCGAGGAGGCGGGCCGCGCCGAGGCGCTCGGCTTCGACGGCTACTCCTCCTACGATCTGAACCACGACTCGTTCCTCTCCCTGGCCGTCGCGGCGACCGCAACCAGCCGCCTGAAGCTGGAGACGCGGGCGGCCGTCGCCTTTCCGCGCAGCCCCACCGCCGTGGCCTATACGGCGTGGGACCTGCAGCAGCTCTCCAAGGGCCGCTTCAAGCTCGGGCTGGTCACGCAGTCCAAGCTGCACGTCGAGCAGCGGTACGCGACGCCGTTCTCGCCGGTGACGCCGAGGCTCCGCGACTACGTGACGGCAGTCCGAGCCGTCTGGGGCGCCTGGGAGCGGGGCGAGGCGCTCGACTATCGCGGCGACTACTACCCCATCACCCTGATGCCGCCCGCCTTTCATCCCGGCCGCTTCGACCATGGCAAGCCGCCCATCTACATCGGCGCTGCCAACCCCCGGAACACCCGGCTCGCCGGCGAGATCGCCGACGGGTTCCAGATCCAGACGTTCAACAGCGCGAAGTACGCCGCCGAGCTCGCCCTGCCCGAGCTCGACGCCGGCGCGCGCCAGGGTGGCCGCACCCGGGCCGACCTGCGGGTCAACTGCGGCGGCACCGTCGCGTTCGGGCGGACGGGCGAGGAGGTGCGGGCGGTGCGCGAGCAGGCGCGGGCCACGGTCGCCTTCTATGCTTCCTACAGCGACGTGTACCGGCAGGTGTTCGCGGCGCACGGCTGGAGCGAGGAGCACGGGGCGCTCCAGGAGGCGGCCCGCGACAACCCCCTCGACGTCGTCGCCAAGGGCGTGACCGACGAGATGCTCGACGCGTTTGCCGTCGTTGGGCCGTACGACGAGGTGGGGGCGATGGCGCGGGAGCGCTACGAGGGGCTGGTCGAGGAGGTGTGCTTTACACTGCTCAGGCCCGCCCTCGATGCCGGCGAGGATGGTAGGCTGCTCGGCAGGCTGCTGGCGGACCTGAAAGGCTGATCGCCATGACGACGACGGAAGAATCGGCGGCGACAGAGGGGCTGGTTGGGCGCGACGCCGCGCTGATCGTCGTCGATATGCAGAACTCGTGCCTGGCCGACGAGGGGTCGATGGCGAAGGTCGGGCTCGACATCTCCGACCTGAAGGGCACGGTGGAGCCGGTCAACCGGCTCATCGCTGCGTCCCGCGCCGCCGGCATCCCCATCGTCTTTAGCCAGTACGAGTTCCGGCCCGACTACTCCGACGGCGGCCTGCTCATCGCGCTGTACCCAGCGCTGCGGGAGGCCGGCGGCATGGTGGCGGGCACGTGGGACGCCGCCTTCGACTCCCGGCTTGCCGTCGAGGCGTCCGACGTTGTCGTCTCCAAGGCGCGCTACTCCGCCTTCTACGGCACCGAGCTCGAGCGGGTGCTGCGCGAGCGGGGCGCCGGCACCCTCATCATCTGCGGCGTCACCACCGAGATGTGCGTCGAGTCGACGCTCCGCGACGGCTTCTTCCGCGACTTCCGCATCGTGCTCGCCGCCGACGCCGTCGCTTCCGTCGACCGGGCCCGCCACGCCGCCACGCTGCAGACGGTGGAGTACGGCTTCGGCGCCGTCGCTCCCAGCAAAGACATCATCCATGCCCTGGAGCGCCTTCCCCGATGAGGAGGGGATCCCTTTCAAGCGCTCTCCCCACGGAGACCTTCGCGCTACCGGGGCCGGTCCTGTCTTCCGCCAAATTCCGCGGGAGGCAATCCGCCTGTCTCCCTCGCCGGCGAGGGGCAATGAGGCTGTCTCTCCCGCATCCACCCGCCGGTCTGGCAACCCCGGCGGATGGCCCACCGGCCGCAGTTGCTATCCGGTGGGGAACATATGTTCGTTATTCGTACTGTACGGCTGGGTGGTGGGGGTTGTCAAGGGGCGGGAGGCGCAGTTGGGGAGCAGCGCCCTGCGGGCGCTCGCACGCCGCAAGGCGCGCGCCCTCTCTCAGTCTCTCCCAGAGGGGGAGAGGTTTAAGGTGGTCTCCTCCAGAGGGGTGTGGTGGTGATGAGGGGAGGGCGCCCACAAGAGGCGCAGGGATGTCGGGTGATCGAGGTTGGTGGCAGTTGATGACCGTTGGTGGTTGGCGCGGGGCCCCTCATCTCAATCTTCTCCCGTGGGGAGAAGAGGTGGGAGCCGCCCCACCGGCCCTCTCTCAGTCTCTCCCAGAGAGAGAGGTTTAAGGTGGCTCCCCCAGAGGGGGAGAGGTTTAAATTTGCTCGCCCAGAGGTGGGATCGGGCACCCGCGTGGGGCCCCTTCCGGCAAACTGCAGTGAACGATAGGAGGTTGAGATGGAGCGGATAGGCGTTGCCTTTTTGGGGGATATGGCCCCGCCGGATTTTGTGGAGGTCGCGCAGTACGCGGAGGAGCTCGGCTACGAGTCGGCGTGGATGGCGGAGGGCCGGTGTGGCGACCAGTTTTCGGTCCTCACCGCCTGTGCGCTCGCGACGGAGCGGATCCAGCTCGGCACGTGCATCACGAGCGTGTTCGTGCGCAGCGCCCCCATCATCGGCATGGCGGCGGCGACGGTCGACTTCTTCTCGAAGGGGCGCTTCGTCCTCGGCGTCGGGTCCGACCACAAGGCCCAGGTGGGGCCGATGCACGGGCTTCCCTACGGCAGCCCGATCCGCCGTCTCCGCGACGCCGTCGACATCGCTCGGCAACTGCTGCGCGAGGCGCGCGTCTCCTATCAGGGCGAGCAGATCAGCATCGAAGAGTACGACCTCTGGTTCAAGCCCTTCCGGCCGGAGATTCCGGTCTACGTGGCGTCGGTGCAGGAGAAGATGACGAAGATCGCCGGCGAGATCGGCGAGGGGGTCATGACGACGTGGCACACGGTGGAGAAGGCCGGCAAGGCCCGCGGCTGGGTCGACGAGGGCGCGGCGCGCGCCGGCAAGGCGGCCGGCGAGGTGGACCTGGCGCAGATGATTCCGACATACGTGAGCGATGACGACCAGACGGCGCGCGCGCGCATGCGGCACCGCGCGGCGTTCAAGGCGTACATGCTGCCGCGCTACCGCATGATGATGGAGGAGGCGGGGTTCGCGGAGGAGGTCGCTGTGGTCCGCGCGGCCTGGGGCGAGGGCAAGTACAAGGAGGCGGCCAACCTCGTGCCCGAGGCCCTGATCGAGACGTTCGGCATCGTCGGCGGCCCCGACGAGGCCCGCGAGCAGATCAACCGCTTCCGCGAGGCCGGGGTCACCCTCCCCATGCTCTCCCTCCGCACGCCGCCGGGCATCCCCGTCAGCCGCGAAGAGGCGAAGCGCCAGTTCAAGGAGGCCATCCGGGGCTGCGCGCCGCGGTAGGGGGCGGGGACATTCCCGCGTGCCTTCCCTGAAGGAGCGGGGCGCAGCTACACCTGGCGAAGGAAACCTTCCTCGTACAGAGACTCTCGGTCGCCGGTGAGGGCGTACGCCATCAGCGCCTGCTCCGCCTTCGATTGCCGCTCAATCAGACGTCCCTCCTCGTCCACGGCCGGGTTTACCCAGCTTTGCGGGCGCTTGAAGCCAAACTCCTTGTCTACGGTGTGGATCGGGGAGCGATGTAGATAGGCGGACGGATACAGTGCGTGGTCGAGTTCGCGCTCTGAGAGAATCGTGCGTTGCTCGTTGCCCATGAGGATGCAAACGACCCCAGCGGGCCTCGGCGGCGATTTGGCGACCATCCAGACCTCGTCGCTGAGCAGATACTCGACAGCCGGGTCAGTCCGGGCCCCGGCGAACTTGACACCGTTGTCCCACCAGACCGCGATGGCCCGATTGACTCTGAAGAGAGTGGTTCTCCATTCGGCGGTGGTTTCGCTCATCTAGGATCTCCTAAATCAGAACCGATTATGCATTGCGGCTCAGTCCAAGCGCCAGGGGCAATCTCCTCAGGGGATGCCGGTCTGTTTCGCCGGCGGTCAGAAGGAACCCAGACTCATCGCTATACTCAGGCCGCCCGCTGGGACCAGTTTGGTTGAAGGAAAGAAGAGGATGTCGAGTCCAATATTCAAGGTACGCAGTAATAGGGTCGAAGACGCTTCCTGGCGCAAAGACATGACCGAAACCTGGTTCGGGACGCGAGGGTTTCTGGAGGAAGACATTGAAGAATGGCTGGAGCACGAGCCCCGGTTGCTCGGAGAGGACTTGTTGGTCATCGAGCGTCAAGCCAACCCCGTGGAGGCCGGTAATCTCATCCCAGACCTCGTCGCCGTGGACCGCAAGGGTGACGTCGTCATAGTCGAGCTGAAGCAAGACTGGTCCGGCGACGACATCTACTGGCAGGCGTCCGTCTACGCCGCCGCCTACTGGAAGCGCACCGCCGACGAGATCATCGACCTCTACGGTCAGTACCTGCACGGCGCCAGGTGGAGAGCGGAGGAGGGGCTGAAGTACCACACCGGTATCGACTTCTATGGCGAGTACCAAGGCGACGAGAGGGAGAGGGCCGTCCAGCGGTTACTTGAGCACACCGGCTCAAACGATGTGGACGATCTGAAGAAGAAGCTCAACCACCGGCAGCGATTGGTCTTGGTCGCGCATTGCTTCTACGAGTCGGCGGCTACGGCGGTACTTTGGCTGAGGGAACGTGGACTCGATGTGACCTGCCTGCGGCTGATTCCCTATCTGAAAGACGAAGCGACGAAGTTCTGCTATGTGACCGTGGAGCAGCTCATTCCGGGGCCGAACGAGGAAGAGTTGCTCGTGTCCCTGCGAGAGATTCCCAGCGAGAACGACAGTGACATGCTCGACCGCTATAGCATTCTGATTACCAAGTTCTCAAGCTCGATCGCGGCCAAGCTGAACGAACTGCTATCGCCGGAGATACTGCCCAACAAGACGAATGAAAGCTCCGTGAAAGTCGGCGACACTCGCTACTTCGGGTTCTGGTATTCGCATGAACCCTGGAAGTTCAACGGGTTCAGCTTCGGCATTCAAGTGCGCGTAGCGGAAAAAGGAAGCGCTCGTTTCCGTGTGACGGTCTTGTTCCAGTTCTACGAGGACACCGCCCTAGCCGAAACCACCGAAGAAGGGCTTGCAGAGCTTCGCCAGTTGATGAAGAAATTCACGACTGCTGCTTTCGGTTGTGAGCGTGGGGAATTACCCAAGGGTTGGCACGAGATAAATAAGAGTGTCGACGTGTCGCTGGACCGGGACGGGGCGGAGCGTGTGGCTGAACTCCTCGCCAACCTCATCCGTGCGGTGTATCCACGGATAGAGAAGGTGTTAGGAAGGGATGTCCCGTTCGCACCCTTAAGGGGATTAACCCCATCGCCGGCGTTCCGATTGCTTCCTGATGGCAAGAGACCTGAAGACCTCACGCGCACCGCCTTCGATTTCTCAGATGCGTTGGATCCCCATGAGTGGCTAGTGAACGATCCTAGGTTCCTTGGTGAAGATTTGCTGGTCATCCAGCGTGACCACTCCGACGTAGCAGACATCTGGTCCTACATTCTGGCCGTGGACCGCGACGGCGCGCTCGTCGCGGTTGAACCGTGGCTCTACGACGAGGACTTCAAGCCCTTTAAGACCACCGACTGGAGAGCGCCCCTCCACGCTGCGATGTGCTGGAAACGCACGGCCGGAGAGATCATCGACCTCTACGGGGAGTACCTAGACGGCGATAGGACGGCGGCGGTGGAGAAGCTGAAAGACCACACCGGCTCGAAAGATGAACAAGAACTTAGGGGGAAGCTCAACAAGCGCCAGAAGGCGCTGTTGGTCGCGAGGACCTTCGCCAAGGAAGTCACCACGACTGCGCTTTGGCTCCAAGAGAATTACGACGTCGATGTGTCCTGCCTCCAACTGACGCCGTATCTGGATGAAGAGACAGGAGAGTGCTACGTCGACAGGACGGATCTCATCCGGGAGCGTAACCCTGACGAACTGCTCACCGGGCTCAGGATCACCGTGAGGGAGTTGGCTGAGCAAACCGCCAGATTGGACGAAGTTGAAGGCCAAGGCGGCCAAATCACCGAGTTCTCCAAGTCGGTTGCCAAGAAGGCCAAGGCTCAGCTAGAGCCGGAGTTGCGGCCTCCCTACATGTCTCCCTCGGCCGACAAGTCCTTTGACATGCGGTTCTTCAGCCTATGGCACTCTGAAAACCCATGGTCCTGGTTCAACATTTTCGTGAGAGCGCCCAAAGGCGAACGCGCCCGCTTTCGCGTCACGTTGTTGTACCAATTCAATGAGAAGTGGGCGAGCAATGCTGGGTTCGGTAAAGAGACGATCGGCAAGCTCCGCGGTTTGACCGCCACCTTCGCGGAGAAGCGCGGGTGGAACGCGCGCCCCTCTTTCGGGGTGTACTACGAAGCCGGCAGGACCGTGCACGTTGCGCTCGACGAGCCGGGCGAGGATGAAGCCGCCGAGACGCTCGCCGAAGTCATCAAGGAGATGTACCCGCGCATCAAGCGGGTCTTGGACAAGGACGCCTCTAAGCGTTCTGACTCTGGTGCGCCGGAGTAGCCGGATAGTTCTCAGGCTTCCCCGTGTCGCCGTCCTGGATGACGAAGTCCCGCCGGTCCCGGTAGAGACGGGCACGGTTCAGGACATAGTTGACACCGGGCTGCAGTTCGTCCCAGTGCGTCATCAGCCAGTACTTGTGGTCCGCGATGAACAGGTAGGTGTTGTTCATGTGAAAGAAGCGGCAGGCTACCCCCTCGCCAGCCCGGAAGCGGGCACAGACGGCTTCCAGCAGTTCCTGCTGGCCGTCCTTCTCGCTGAGCACGTATTCGTGGGGCCAGGTGTCCCGGAACATGACCGCCTCCCGCCAGGGGGCGCGGTCGATCAGTTCTTTCAGTGTCGGCGCCATGTCACCCCTCCCCCGCCCCCTACCACTGCTGTTTTTTGAAGGACCAGTGCTTGGAGATGGGTTCGTAGTAGTTGGAGAGGATGTCGGTGGTTAGGGCGTAGTACGGCTTCGCCGCCGGGTCGTCCCAGAAGGCCTTCGCCGCCGGGCCGCGGCGGGATGGGTCGCCGAGGTTGAGGGCGGCGGCCTTGTCTTCGAGCTCGAAGAGGGTCAGGTAGCGGTAGCGGGGCTCTTCGTCCCAGCCCTCGGTGGTGATGCCGAACCAGCCGCCGGCGACGACGCCGGGGAGGTCGAGGAGGGCGGGGAAGCGCTCCTTGCCGTACCAGTCGCTCCAGCGGGCGGCGTCGGTTTCGGGGACGGCGACCATCTCCATGCCGAGGTGCCGGTTCTCGGTGAGGAAGGGGTCGTCGAAGGTCGCGCCGGCGAGCTGCTGCCAGCCCCAGTGGCCGGTGTCCTTGCGGGCGCCGCCGTTGAACATGAACTGGCCGGTGTCGGCGAAGCCGCGCCTCTGCTTCTCCTCCCAGTCGGCCCGCAGCGCGGGGTGGAGCTGGTGCTCGATGACCTCGGTGCGGCCGGCCTCGACGTCGGGCCAGCCGTAGACCTGCTCGAGGGACTTGTAGTCCTCGACGCGGTAGAGGGCGAGGTACTTCTCCTCGCCGATCAGGGCGTGGTACATGCGCGCCCAGGTCCAGCCGGGCATCTGCATCACCATGTAGTGGTGATAGTCGTACCACTCGATCCACGCGTCCTCGCGGTCGAGTCCGACGCTCCGGTAGAAAACCCATTCCAACAGTGGTCCGCTCACGAGTTGCCTCCTCTATGAGATCTTTGCGTAACGAAAGGGGGGTGCCCTCCCTCAGTCCCTCCCATAAAGGGAGGGAGGTTTAAGGTGGTCTCACCGCCGTCATGTCCGGGTGTTCTCCGGGACGACGCCGGACGTCCTCGGGTCGAGGAAGTCGCGCATGCCGTCGCCCAGGAGGTTGAGGGCGAGCACCACGACGAAGATCGCGATGCCGGGGATGATCGCTATGTGGGGGCTGGTGCTGATGAAGGCGCGGCCGTCGGCCAGCATCGAACCCCAGTCGGATGTTGGGGGCTGGCTGCCGAGTCCGAGGAAGCTCAGCCCCGCCGTGACGATGATCTTGTAGCCGACGTCGATGGAGAGGAGGACGGAGAGCGCGGGGATGGTCGCGGGGAAGGCGTGGCGCCACATGATGCGCCGGTCGGTCGCGCCCAGGGCGCGGGCGGCGGTGACGTAGTCCATCTCGCGCTCGACGAGAATGACCGACCGGACCATGCGGGCGTAGAGGGGGATGCCCATGATGCCGGTGGCGATGAGGGCGTTGCGCAGGCCGGGTCCGAGTGCGCCGACGATGGCGACGGCGAGGACGAGCGGGGGGAAGGCCATCAACACGTCGACGATGCGCATGATGAAGACGTCCCACTTGCCGCCGAGGAAGCCGGCGCTGAGTCCGAGGAGCGCGCCGATGCCGACGGAGATCAGGGCCGCGAAGATGCCCGCCGCGAGCGACACCCGGGCTCCCCAGATCAGGCGGGCGAGCATGTCGCGGCCGACCTGGTCGGTGCCGAGGGGGTGGTCGCCTGACTGGAAGGGCGACACGAGCCGGACCGACGTGTCGAGCATGTCGGGGTCAGGGATCGGCAGCAACGGCGCGAGGATGGCGGCGAGGGCGACGAGGACGATGACGACGGCGCCCCAGAACGGGGTCTGGCTCTGCCAGGCCGTCGTCCACCAGCGGCGCCAGGCGCTGGGCCGGGCGTAGGCGTCGAGTGCTTGGGTGTTCGCTGCCATGGTTGCCTAGTGCGTCCTCATTGCGCCTTGACCCGTGGATCGATCAGGCCGTAGCTCATGTCGACGAGGATGTTCGCGAGCACGACGGCGAGGGCGAGGACCAGCGTGACCCCCTGCAGGAGGGGGAAGTCGCGGCCGTCGACGGCGAGCACCATCAGGTTGCCCAGGCCGGGCCAGCCGAAGACGGTCTCGACGAGGATGCTCGCGCTCAAGAGGTAGCCAAGCTGCCAGCCGACGATGGTCACGAGCGGGATCAGGATATTCCGCAGGGCGTGGCGGCTGAGCACCATCGACTCGCGGAGGCCCTTGGCCCGCGCGGTGCGGATGTAGTCTTGGCTGATCACCTGCAAGAAGCTCGACCGCGTCAGGCGCGACGTAATGGCGATCTGGGGCACGGCGAGGGTGACCGCGGGCAGGATGAGGTGCTTGGCGACCTCGCTCACCTCCGTCGTCAGCGCGCCCGGCGGCCGCATCCCGGAGGTGGGCAGGAGGTCGAGCTCGACGCTGAAGATGATGATGAGGAGGAGGCCGAGGGCGAACTCGGGCATGCTGATCCCCATCGAGCCGAAGACGCGCGACAGGCGGTCCGTCCAGGTATTGGGTCGGCTGCCCGAGAGGAGGCCGAGGGCTATTCCGACCACCGCCGCGATGGCGACGGAGGTGAAGACCAGGAGGGCGGTGTTGCCGGCCTTGTCGACGATCTCCTCGGTGACGGGGCGGCGGAACTGGATGGAGCGGCCGAGGTCGCCCTGGGCGGCGTCGCCGATCCAGTTGAAGTACTGGACGATGATCGGCTTGTCGAGGCCGAGGGTCTTGCGCAGCTCCTCGATCTGCTCGTCGGTGGCGACGGGGCCGGCGGCGATGGCGGCGGGGTCACCGGGCGTGACCTGGATGACCGCGAAGACGACCAGCGTCACGCCGAAGATGGTGGGAATGGCGATGAGGAGTCTTCTGGCTAGGAACGCGGCCAAGGAGCGGCTCCGTTGTACGTCGGTGTGGGGTGTGCCGGCGGGCTGCCGGGTGATGGATTATAGGCGCAGCGGACACAGGGCCGCCAATGGGCAAAAGAAAGGGGGACGGCGCGGTGGCCGTCCCCCTCTGTTGTCGGCGTGCTACCCGTCGGCCCGCGGTGGGCCTAGGGGAGGCGCTGTCGGGTTACTTGACCCAGACGTCCTCCATCTCCATGGCGTAGTTGCCGGTGAAGCCGATCTCGCCCTGGACCTCGGTGCGGCGCACCATGGCGTAGATCTCGTGGTAGAGGTAGACGAAGGCTTGCTCCTCGCTGAGGGCGATCTGGACCTCGTCGTAGATCGGTTTCCTCTCGTCGAACGTCGGCGCCTTGTCGGCCTGCGTCATGAGCTCGTCCAGCGCGGGGTTGCTGTAGCGGCCCCAGTTGGAGAACTGGCCGGTCTGGTGGATGAGCGAGAGCTGGTTCCATGGCTCGGCCATCCAGTAGGTGATGCCGTAGAGGAAGGCGTCGTGCTGGCCGTCCTGCAGACCCTGGTAGAGGGTGCCGAACTCGACGACCTCGAGCTGCATGTTGATGCCGACCGCGGCCAGGTCGGCCTGGATCACGGTCGCGAGGTCCCTCGGTTCGAGCTGTCCCGCTCCGCCGGAGGGCACCAGCAGGCTGAACTCGAGGCCGTCGGCATAGCCGGCTTCGGCGAGCAGGGCCTTGGCGCGCTCGGGGTCGTAGGGCCACTTGGGAATGTCGTGGTTGGCCCAGATGTTGGACCTGGGCGGAATCGGGCCGTGGGCGACGTAGGCGATCGGGTCGAGGATGTCGGCGACGAGCTTCTCCTTGTTGATCGCGGAGGCCATGGCCTGGCGCACGAGCTTGTTCTGGAACGGCTCGAAGCCGTTCTCGCTCTGGTTGGGCCAGATGGCGGCGAAGTGCCGCGCCTCGGGGAGGTCGACGTTGATGTTGGCGTCGGCCTGCGCCTCACGGATGGTGGCGGCGTTCAGCTCGGTCGCCAGGTGGATGGTGCCGTTCTGGATCGCCGCCCAGCGGGTCTGCGCCTCGGGCATCACGACCCAGGTGAGCTGGTCGAGGAGCGGCTTGTCGCCGTTCCAGTAGTTGTTGTTCCGCTCGTAGACCGTTTGCTCATTCAGCGTGGCGTCGACGAGGACGAAGGGACCGGAGCCCGTGGGCTTTTGGAGGAAGCCTTCGAGGTCGGCCGCCGCGGCCGTAGGACTGACTTGGATGCCGCAGGGGAGCGTGCCCGCCGCGATGATCGGGCCCAGCGTCTCGTTCAGCGTCATCTTGATCTGGTGGGAACCGGTCTGCTCAACCGACGCGATGTAGGGGTCGAAGAGGATCCAGGAGCAGATGAAGATGGGAATGCCCCCACCCTGTCCCTGGGGATGCTCGGGGTCCATCTGCCGGTTGAAGTTCCAGAGGACGGCCTCGCCGTCGACGGGGGTGCCGTCGTGGAAGGTCATCCCCTCGCGGATGTCGATGAGGAATTCAAGGCCGTCGCTGCTCACCGACCAGCCCGTGGCGGCCTCGGGGGTGAGGCTACCGTCGGCCTCTTCGAGGAAGAGCCGGTCGAAGTTCGGGTACATGAGCCGCATTTCGGTGCCGGCGCTGATCTGGTGGCCGTCGCGTAGGCCGGTGTCGGCCGAGACCGCCGCGATCAGGTTCCCGCCGCTCATCATGGCTTCAGGAGTGGCCGTCGGGGCCGGCGTCGGGGTTGGCGGGACCGGTGTGTCGGTCGGCGGGACCGGCGTGTCGGTCGGCGGGACCGCCGTCGGCGCCGCGGTCGGCGCAACTGTTGCCGCCGGAGGCACCGGCGTGGAGGTCGGCTCGGGATCGCTACACGCGGCAGCGACCAGCGCGACCACCAAGAGCAAGGCTCCGAGGGTCATTATCTTGTGGGTCAATCGAAAGCGGGTCAGCATACGCTCCCCCTCCAGATGGCGTAATGGCGGCGTCCCAGATGCGCCCGGTCTCGCCGACCCTGTCCACCATGGGCCGACCTGGGCGCGGGGACACCGCTCCTAAGTTCGGGCGATGGTAGGCGACAGAAGTAGCCTTTGTCAATAAACCGGCCTGTTGGCTTTGCCCTTGCTTGACAGCGCGCCGGGCCGTGGTCTAATGGCGGCATCCTGGTTTGGGAGGCATCCATGGCCGACAGAAAAGTAGCGATTGTGACCGGAGCGAGCCGCGGCATCGGGCGGGGCTGCGCGTTGGAGCTGGCGAAGCACGGCTACGCCGTCGTGCTTGCCGCACGCTCCGTGAAGGAAGGGATGCCCATCGAGCACTCCTCCACCGTGAAGCGCTCCGACACCGTCCCCCTCCCCGGCAGCCTGGAGACCACGGCCCGCGAGGTCGAGGAGCTGGGCGGCGAGGCGCTCTCCGTGAAGCTCGACCTCTTCGAGCGCGCCGACTGCGACAACCTGATCGACTCCACGCTCGAGAAGTACGGGCGGATCGACGTGCTGATCAACAACGCCCGGTACATCGGCCCCGGCCACATGGACCACTTCATCGACACACCCATCGAGGTGTTCGAACGCCACTTCTTGGCCAACGTCATCAATCCGCTCTATCTGACGCGGCGCGTCCTCGATCCGATGATCGAGCAGGGCGGCGGGATCATCATCACCGTCACCTCCGGCGCGGGGAACCACGAATCGGCGAAGGACATCGGCGAAGGCGGCTGGGGCCTCGGCTATTCGATCTCGAAAGCTTCGGTGAACCGCTCCGTGGCCGGACTCGGCAAGGAGTTCCGCAAGCACAACATCGCGTATATCGGCCTCGAACCCGGTTTCGTGGTCACCGAGCGCATGACCCAGGACATGGGGGCGTTCGGCTTCGACATTCCCGGCCTCACCACCGACGTCCCCGGCGCGGTCATCGCCTACATCTGCGAGCATCCCTACCCGATGGTCTTCGCGGGCAAGACGATCAACGGGCCGTCGTTCGCGCCGGAGCACAACCTCGTCGACGGGCGCGGCTTCCCCGACCCGTACGGCCCCGGCACCTGGGGCCTCCCCACGGCGCCGATCCTCTGAGGGCCGCGGCCGAATCCATGCCCGCCGCGCCGCGCGTATGCTATGAGGGCGTCCCGAAGCGCGGGAGGCGAACTTTGTTCATGCGTGCCGACCATAAGGGGGCCCCTCATCTCAATCTTCTCCCGGGTGGAGAAGAGGTCCGGACGGGGCCGCCTCACCCCGCCCCGGCCCTCTCTCAGTCTCTCCCAGAGGGAGAGAGGTTTAAGGTGTGGCGGAGAGGAGAAGACCCCGCCCCCACCCCTGGGCAACCACGAGGGTTGCCCCTACATGGACGGCCCGTCGGCGGCTTCGGGGGTTGTGCAAGGGTCTCCTGCGGGAGAGGGGAGGTCCGGAGGGGACGGGCCCGCCCTCAGTCCCTCCCAGAGGGAGGGAGGTTTAAGGTGGGCGGCTATGCCGCTGTTTCGCAGACGTGAAAAGGTCGACGCCGGCCTGAAGAAGACGCGCCAGGCCTTCTTCGGCCGCATCGCGGGTCTCCTCAGCCGCTCCACGGTGGACGAGGAGCTGTGGGAGGAGCTTGAAGAGGCGCTCATCTCCGCCGACGCCGGGGCCAAGCTCACCATCGACCTGCTCGACCGCGTCCGCGACCGGGCCAAGTCCACCGGCGCGTCGACCGGCGAGGACGTGCGCGGCATCCTGCGGGACGAGATTGAGTCGATCATGCGCGTCGACGCGGCGCCCTCGCCCCTGGTGGGCGAGGACGGGGCCGCGCTTCCCGCGGCACCCTACGTCGTCCTCGTCGTCGGGGTGAACGGCGCGGGCAAGACGACGAGCATCGCCAAGCTGGCCAACCTGCTCTCAGAGCAGGGGAGGAAGGTCGTGCTCGCGGCGGCGGACACCTTCCGCGCCGCCGGCATCGAACAGCTCGAAGTCTGGGCGGACCGTGTGGACGCCGACATCGTGGCGCACCGCCACGGCGCCGACCCCGGCGCGGTCGTCTTCGACGCGCTGCAGGCCGCCAGGGCGCGGAAGGCCGACGTCGTGATCATCGACACGGCGGGCCGGCTGCACACCAAGACGAACCTCATGGACGAGCTGCGCAAGGTGCGACGCGTGGTGGAGCGCTTCGACGAGGGCGCCCCGCATGAGACGCTACTCGTCCTCGACGCGACGACGGGGCAGAACGGCCTCGCCCAGGCAAGCGCCTTCGCCGAGGCCGTCGGGGTGACCGGCATCGTGCTCGCCAAGCTCGACGGCAGCGCGCGCGGCGGCGCGGCCATCGGCATCGCCGATACGCTGAAGCTGCCGATCGTCTTCGTGGGCGCGGGCGAGGGCATCGACGACCTCGTCCCATTCGACGGCGGCGAGTATGCGGCAGCCCTGTTCGCCGACGGAGCGCCCGCCGCCTAGGCGGGCTGCCGAGGGAGACGGCACGTGGCCGAAGCGGTCCTCTGGTGGGGCACCTTCCTCGGCATCGGTCTGGCCGCCCTCCCCATCACCCTCGCCGTCTTCCGGTTCCTGCCCGACCGCGGCTACGGTCTCGCCAAGCCGTTGGGGCTGCTCATCTTTGGCTATCCGTTCTGGCTGCTCGGCATGGTCCGGGTCATTCCCAACAGCCAGGCCGGGGCCATCGGCGTCCTGATCCTCCTGCTCGCGATCTCCGGCGTCGTGCTCTACCGGCGCAGGGAGTCGCTGACGGCGTTCTTCAAGGAGCACTGGAAGAGCGTCCTCGCCACCGAGATCGTCTTCGCCGCGGCCTTCGGCGTCTGGGCCTACATCCGCAGCCAGACCCCGGCGGTCGCCCACACCGAGCAGCCGATGGACTTCGCCCTGCTCAACGGCATCCTTCAATCGCCGCACTTCCCGCCGGAAGACCCCTGGTACGCCGGCGAACCGATCAGCTACTACTACTTCGGCTATCTCATCTCGGCGGGCGTCACCCAGGCCACGGGCTTCGCGTCCGCTATCGCCTACAACCTGTCCCTGGCCTCGTTCGCGGCGATGTCGGCGGCGGCGATCTTCAGCGTCGTCTTCAACATCGTCGTGGGACTTCGCCAAAAGGTGAGCGGGGAAGGCGGACTGCTGGGGCCCATCGCGGCGGGGGTGACCGGGGTCGTGCTGCTGCTGTTCATCGGCAACCTGGTCGGCGTGCTGGAGTTCTTCCACGCCAACGGCCAGGGGGATCCCGACTTCTGGAAACGCGTCTCTATCGAGGGGCTCGACGGCACGGGCGCCGGCGTGGCCTGGTATCCCAACGAGTTCTGGTGGTGGTTCCGCGACACGCGCGTGATCAACAGCTTCGCGGAAAGCGGGGCGTTCGCCGGGTCCGGCGTCGACTTCACCATCACGGAGTTTCCCTTCTTCAGCTTTCTGCTCGGCGACATGCACCCCCATGTCATGTCGATACCGTTCGTCATCCTGGCGATCGGTCTGGCCTTCAACGCGTTGAGGTCGCCGGAGCCGCTCGACCTGCACTGGCTGCGCCGGCGTCCGTGGGAGGGGGCGCTGATCGCGGTGACCATCGGCGCGCTCGGCTTCCTCAATAGCTGGGACGCGCCGACCTTCCTGGCGCTCTTCCTCGCCGCGGTGGTGCTGCGGGCCTTCCACGACCGTGCCGCGGGGGGCGACGTGGAGTTCAAGAGCGTGGCGGCTCTGATGGTTGTCATCGCCGCCGCCGCCGTCGCTTTGTACGTCCCGTTCTACGTCTTTTTCGACTCGCAGTTCGCCGGAATTACGCCGGTGCGCTTCCAGGGCACGGGGCCCATCCACCTCTTCCTCGCCCTCGGCCCGCTCATCGGCGCGGCCCTCATCCTTGTCCTCTCGTGGACGTGGAGCGAGGTCGGCGGGCTCGACCCCATGGCCCCCGCCGACCCGCCGCGCCGCCGCCCCTTCCTGTGGGCCGCCGCCATTCCCTTGTTCCCCTTCGTCCTCTGGGCGCTGGTGGAGTTGGGACTGACCATCGGCGGCGTCTCGCACGGCCTGCTCGAGGGCACGCGTTCCATCGGCGAGGCCTTCCTCGCCATCGGGGCGCGCTTCGGGGTGCTGCTGCCCGCCCTCGTCGTGATCTCCGCCGTGCTGTGGGTCTTGTTCCGCAGGGCGTCGCGCGACGGCGGAGCGACCTCGGCGATGCAGTTCGCGCTGCTGCTGATCTCCTTCGCGTTCGTGTTGCTGTTGGGGGCGGAGCTCTTTCACATCGAAGACCAGTTCGGGGTCACGCTCGACCGCATGAACACGGTGTTCAAGTTCTACTATCAGGTCTGGATTCTCCTGGCCGTTGCCGGCGCGGTGGCGCTCTATTACGCGGCGGTGCGGGTGCGGCGCTCGGTCCCGGCGGTGTTTGCGGTGACGGTCGTGGGGGTGCTGGTCGCGGCCGGATTCGTCTACGTCCCCGCCGCCGCCTACACCAAGGCGAACGAGTTCTCCGGCCCGACGACGCTGAACGCCCTTAGTG
>DAOUKH010000030.1:0-37694 GCA_034421515.1 Dehalococcoidia bacterium | reverse complement strand
GAGGCCGCACCGCGCTGTCACTGCGCCGCGCGCTGACGTCGGGCCAGGGCTGGGACCCGTTCGGCCTCACCACCGAACAGGCCGGAGAGATGATCGCGCGGGCAAAGTCGTGGCCGGAGTGGACGTCGCGCACCGAGCCCTTCGACATCTCGCTCTCATTCGAGCCGGCGGTAGACATAACGCAACCGGGCCAGATCGACGTCATGGTCGACAACCTGGGGCGGCTCCAGCAGGCGGGGGCGACGGTTTACAACGCTCAGTTCAGGTCGGACAGCGTCGAGCACTACCTGGAGCAGCTGGCCCTCTTCCAGGAGAAGGTCGCGCCCCGCTTCGCTTAGCCTCGCTTGGGCAGGCGAACCTTGGCGCCGGCGGTGACGGTGACGCGGCCGTCCTGGTTCTCGCCCCAGGTGTCGAGGAAGACGAGCGGCTCGCCGTCGACGATCTGCTTGTCGGTAACCCGCGCCTTACACCAGGTGGCGTCGCCCTGGACGTTGAAGCCGGTGAGCTTGCCGTCGATGCCGCGCACCATGCCGGCGTCGCCGCACCAGTTGGTGAGGCCGTGGATGATCCACGCGATGCGCTGGCCGCCGTAGTCGTAGGCCGAGGGCGCGCCGACCTCGCGGGCGAAGCCGCGGTCCCAGTGGGCGCGCATGGGGAAGTCGGGGGCATTGGTGTCCCGGTCGGGGACGTTGGCCTTGGGGTGGGCGCGGGCGTAACGCTGGGCGATCTCGCTGGCGAGGATGAAGGGGCCGCCCCAGCCGGTGTTGAAGGCCACGATCTCGCATTGGCTCAGTGGGCCTTTGACCACGGGCGGGATTTCCTCGCCGACCTCGACGTCGTCCCAGTAAAGCGTCTCCGCGCCGCGGACCTTCTCCTCGTCAATGTCCGCCCAGAGCCGCTGGATCTCGTCCTCGCTCCAGACGTGCTCCGTGAACTCGCGGTGCTTCCCCTTCTTGGCCGCGGTGCGCCGCTCGGTGTTGAAGAAGCGCAGCTCGTGCTCGGCGACCTTGTCGCCGCGCTGGTTGTAGAAGGTCTGGATCGCCACGTCCTCGACGGCGAGCCCGCCCCCGATGCGCGAGTTGGGGTGCTCGATGAACTCCTTGATGTAGGTCTCGCCGAGGATCGTGTCGCCCCGCCGGATCACCTCGAAATACTCCCAGGAGTCGCCCGACCAGAACCGGTGGACGCCGGGGAAGCCCCGGAAGCCGCCCGAGGTGGCGCCCCGCCACGCCGGCCCCTGGTTGCAGCTGAACAGGAAGCTCGGCGGCGCGATGATGTCGCCGTACGGCGTGCCCTTGGCGTACTCGGGATCGGTCCACAGCGGGTTGTCGTCGCCGAGCGCCTCGACCCAATGCCGGATGGTGTCGCGGGACGCCTCGTTGTTGAACGGGTGCGCGATCGGCGTCACGTCGCCGATGCGCCGCCGCGCGCGCTCCAGCGCCTCCGGCGTGATCTTGCTGTCGACGTTCTTGTCCATCGTCATGGGCGGTGGCCTTCTTTCGAGCTAGAGCCGATGGTCGTCGCCGCCGTTGACCAGCATGACCTGGCCGGAGACGAACTTGCTGTCGTCGGAGGCGAAGAAGATAAGGATGCCGAGCAGGTCGTCGGTCGTCCCGCGCCGGCCCAGGGGAAGCTGCTTCACCATCATGTCCATGACCGGCTCCCCGACCGTCACCCGCGTCGCCTCGGTGTCGATGACGCCGGGCGCGATGCAGTTGACCCTGATGCCGAACTTGCCGAGCTCGCTGGCGTAGCCCCGCGTCAGGCCGACCACGGTCAGCTTGGAGAGGCAGTAGGGGCTGCTCGCGGCGCGGTAGGCGGCGCCCGACGACTGGAAGATGACACTCCCGCCGCCGCGCTCCTTCATCGAGGGCAGCACCGCCCGCGTCATGAGCATCTGCCCCGTCATGTTCACCGCCATGAAGTGGTTGAAGTAGTCGAGGTCGACGTTCATGAAGGTGTCGGGGCGCATGCTGTGGTAGATCGCGCCGTTGTTGACCAGGACGTCGACGCCGCCGTACCGCTCCTGCGCAGCCGCCGCGACATCGAGACACGACGCCTCGCTCGCCAGGTCAAGGTGCACGAAGGTCGCGTCGCCTCCGATCTCGTTGATTTCGCCGGCGACGGCCCGCCCCGTCTCTTCCTTGATCTCGGCCACGACGACCTTCGCGCCCTCCCGCGACAGCGCCTTCGAGTACTCCCGGCCGATCCCCTGCCCGGCGCCGGTCACGATCGCCACCTTGCCTTCAAGCTTCATTCCGCGCTCCTTGCTTCGATGTCCCGGAGGTCGATGATGCGCGCCGAGGGGGGCTGCCCCTCGGTCAGCTCCAGGATGCCCACCGTTCCCAGGCGGTCGGTGAGGTTGTGGGGCAGCGTCGGACTGCCGGGATTGACGAGGAAGAGGTCGTCGTCTTGGTAAATCTTCTCGACATGCGTGTCGCCGCAGACCACCACGTCCACCTTCTCTCCGAAGAGACGGCCCATGGTCGCCTCATGGCTGCTCCATGGGGCCTCGTCGACGGTGGGGAAGGCGTGGGTCACTCCGAGGGCGAAGCCTTCGTAGCGGAGCACGGTGGACTCGTGGACGCGGGGGTCGTCGGGGACGCCGGGGCGCAGCTTGTTCCAGGGGTCGGGAGCGTCGCCGTTGCCCCGCACCGCGATCACCGGCGCGATGGCTTCAAGTTCGTCGATCACGTCGATGACGTGCATGTCGCCAGCGTGCAGGATGAGGTCGACACCCTGGAGGGCGTGGGCGACCTGCTCGGGCAGGTGAGGGCCAGCCTCGGGGATGTGGGTGTCGGATATGAGACCGAAGCGCATCGTCGCAACCGGCTGCGAGCCTAGCCCCGCCCCGCGGACGCTGTCAATGCGCGCCGGCGGCGGCTGACCTAGAATCGGGCCGGACTCCGGCAAGCAGCGTCCTGAAGGAGGGACTCATGGGACTGTTCCGAAGAGGGAAACGGGTCGGTCTGATCGAGATGAACGGCATGGTCGGCCGCGGCATCGAGCCGTCGGTGCATCTGCCGCTCTTGGAGAAGGCGCGGGATAGCGGGCGGATCGGCGCGCTCGTGCTCGCGATCAACTCCGGCGGCGGGGCCGCGTCGGCGTCGGAGGAGATCTACCTCGGCGTGGCCCGCGTCGCCGAGGCGAAGCCCGTGGTGGCCTACATCCGGGGCATGGGCGCCTCGGGGGCGTTCTACATCGCCAACGGCGCGCAGAAAATCGTCGCGCTGCGGAATGCGCTCGTCGGCTCCATCGGTGTCATCTTCGCGCGGCCGATCCTGGACCGGCTTACCGACCGCGTGGGCATCGGCCTCTCCGTCCAGAAGACGGGCCCGCACAAGGACCTCTACGGCCCCTGGCGCCCGCCGACCGACGAAGAGGTCGGCAAGCTGCAGGTGCTTCTGGGCGACGTCTTCGACCGCTTCGTCGAGGTCGTCGCCGCGGGGCGCAACCTCAGCGAGGAGACGGTCCGCGAGGTCGCCACGGGCGAGCTCTTCACCGCGCGGATGGCGCAGGAGCGGGGCCTCGTCGATGCGCTGGGCGACCTGGACACCGCGAAGAAGCTCGCGGCCGACCTCGCCGGCATGAAGCCGAAGCCGAAGCTCGTCCACCTGCGGCCGCGGCGCCGGTTCAGCCCGGTCGTTCGGGCCGGCTTCGGGCGCGAGGTGGTCTCCGCCTTCCTCGACGAGATGGAGGAACGGTCGCTGGGGCAAATCAGCTATTGAATCCGCCCGGCGTACTCCGTCGTAGTCGATGGCAGGGAGGCACCGGGCCTCGCGGCCGCGCTCGGAGTTGACCCACCGAATCCCTACGCCATAATGCTAGCGCACCGTCCTGGAGGAGGGACCCACCAATGACGCAAGCGAAAGAGTCCATCGGGAACTGGGGACGTTGGGGCGACGACGACGAGCGGGGTACGCTGAACCTGCTGACGCCGGAGGTGGTGAAGGCCGCTGCGGGTTCGGTAAAGTCGGGCAAGGTCTATAACCTCGGTCTCCCGATCCAGCAGATGGGGATGCCGACGCTGGACTACCGCGGCGCGCCGATGCGCCTCTCGCTGGTGCACCCCTCGGACGTGGGTCGGTACGCGGAGTTCGGCCCCTTCGCGGAGAAGCTCTTCGTGAACGAGGACGTGCTGATCATGGCGTCCCACAACGAGACGCATATGGACCCGCTCTGCCACGCGGGGTGGGACGGCGCCATGTACAACGGCTTCGGCCCGGAGACGGCCCAGCCGAACATCGGCGCCACCAAGCTCGGCACCGACAAGATCAAGGCCGTCGCTGGCCGCATGGTCCTCCTCGACGTCGCCGGCCACTACGGCGTGAACCTGCTGGGCGAGGACCGAACCTTCATCACGTCCGCCGATTTGGAGTCGACGGCCGAGGCGCAGGGCGTCGAGGTCCGTGCCGGCGACATCGTGCTCATCAGGACCGGTTGGGTCGGCGCCTTCTTCAACGACCAGGAGGCCCTCGCGGCGCGCGGCATGGGCCAGTCGGGCCTTGGGCTCGACGGCGTCGAATTCATGCGGAAGCACGACGTGGCCGCCGTCGGCGCCGACAACTACGCCGTCGAGGGAATCCCGTTCGACGAGAACCGGTTCATGAGCGTGCACATCGAGATGCTGCGCAACGACGGGCGGATCATGATGGAGCTGCTCAATCTCGAAGAGCTGGCCCAAGACAAGGTCTACGAGGGGCTCTTCGCCGCCGCGCCGCTGGTGGTGACCGGTGGAATGGGCAGCCCGATCAACCCCATCGTGATCGCCTAGGCCGTGCCGCGTTGACCATGCCCTCGACCGCCGTCACAATGCCGGACGCATCCGCGGCCCCTCTGGGGCCGAATCTGACGTAACGGAGCCGACATGGACCTCGGAATCTTCTTGAGCGCGCCCGTTCCCAAGCCCTGGACGGAAGGGAAAGAGGAGCGCATCTACGCCCAGGAGCTCGACCTCGCCGTCCGCGCCGACGCCGCCGGCTTCGGCTACTGCTGGATGTCGGAGCACCATTTCCTCTACGAGTACTGCCACTCCTCTTCGCCGGAGATGCAGCTCGCCGCCATCGCCGCCCGCACGAAGAACATCCGCATCGGCCACGCCATCGTCGACCTGCAGCAGCAGATCAACCACCCTATCCGCGTCGCCGAGCGCGTCGCCACGCTGGACCTGATCTCCAACGGGCGCGTCGAGTTCGGGTCGGGGAAGGGGAGCGGACCGAACGAGTGGATCGGATTCGACGGCGTCCCCATGGAGCAGGCCGCCGCCAAAGAGGTCTGGGTCGAGGCGCTGAACTGCATCCTGAAGATCTGGCGCGAGGAAGAGTTCGAAGGCTGGGACGGCGAGTACATTACGATTCCCGGCCCCCGGGTCGTTGTGCCGCACCCGGTGCAGAAGCCGCACCCGCCGCTCTGGATGGCGTGCACCAACCCCGGCACCTCGAAGGAAGCTGGCGAGCGGGGCGTCGGCGCCCTCATGTTCGCCTACGCCGGTCTGGCCGACATCGCCGACCGCGTCAAGCTGTACCAGGAGGGGTGGAACAACCCGAAGGGGCGGTTCAGCGACGTCCTGAACTACAATGCGCTCTGGGTCGTGGGCGGCGTCGCCACCGACAAGGACGACGAACGGCAGGTCATCGAGGAGTGGGTCGCCAGCGGGATGCGGGCCGGCGAGCTGTTCAACCGCTACTTCCCCGTCGCGGCGGGCGGCACCCTTGATTTGAAAGAAGGCGACGTGCCGCACGAGCGGCCGTCGAGCCTCGACGACATGCTTGCCAGGGACGCGGTCTTCTCGGGGTCGCCCGAGCGGATCGTCGACAGCTTGCACAAGGCGGAAGAGGCGGGCATCACCCAGATCGTGCTCAGCCTCTCGCCGGGCCACAACGACTACGAGGCGTTGGTCCGCACCGTCGAGATCTGGGGCGAGAAAGTCATTCCCGAGTTCGCCAAGGCCGCCGTTGCCTAGCGCCGGAGGACAGGTCACAGAAGGAGAGGTCCCATGAAACTGGAGAACAAGATCGCGGTCGTGACCGGAGCCGGCAGCGGCATCGGCCGGGGCGTCGCCAAGCGCTTCGCCGAGGAGGGGGCCAAGCTCGTCCTCGCCGACGTCAACGGCGACGGCCTGCAACAGACCGGCGAGATCGTCGCCGAACTGGGCGGGGAGTGTGTGACGGTCATCGCCGACGTCACCAAGAAGAGCGACGTCCAGGGCCTCGTCGATAAGGCCGTCGCGACCTACGGCACCCTAGACATCATGGTGAACAACGCCGGGATCCTCTCCTGGAGCCCCGTCCAGGACATGCCGGAGGAGGAATGGGACCGGGTGTTGGGCGTGAACCTCAAAGGGACATTCCTCGGCATCCAAGCCGCCGCCAAGTACTGGGTGGACAACGGCAAGCCCGGCAAGATCGTCAACACGTGCTCCATCAATGCGATGGTGGCGCTGCCGGCCCAATCGCACTACTGCGCCTCCAAGGGCGGCGTGCTGATGCTGACCAAGTCGGCGGCGATCGACCTCGCGGGCTACAAGATCAACGTGAACTGCATCGCCCCGGGCGGCACACGCACCAACATCGACCCCGGCCTCGCCGACCCCAGGGCGGCGGAGGGCGCGGGCAGGGGCGTGCCCTGGGGCCGCATCGCTGAGCCTGAAGACCAGGCCAACGGTGTCGTCTTCCTGGCCTCCGACGACGCCGACTACATCACGGGGCAGATGCTCGTGATCGACGGCGGCACCTCGACGCATATGGCGGTCATCGCCGGGCAGCAACTGCAACAGATACAGCAGATGGCCGCACAGCAGATGGCCGCGCAGCAGGAATAGCGCCGGCCGGTGGAGCCCACCCGCTGCCACTGGCCGATCCGCGACCCGCTCATGATCGACTACCACGATCGTGAGTGGGGCGAGCCCGTCCACGATGACCGCGCGCTCTTCGAGCACCTCGTGCTCGACGGCGCGCAGGCGGGCCTGAGCTGGCGCACCATCCTCCACAAGCGCGAGGGCTACCGCCGCGCGTTCGACAACTTCGACATGGAGACGGTCGCCGGCTACGACGACGCCAAGATCGAGGCGCTGCTCCAAGATCCCGGCATCGTACGGAATAGGAAGAAGATCGAGTCGGCCCGGCGCAACGCGCGGGCGGCCCTCGCCATCCGCGAGGAGTTCGGCAGCCTCGACGCCTACTTCTGGAGCTTCGTCGGTGGCAGGCCCATCGTCAATGCCTGGAGTGAGAGCGCGTCGGTCCCGGCGACCTCGCCCGAGTCCGACGCGTTCAGCAGCGACCTGAAGCGCCGCGGCATGTCGTTCGTCGGGTCGACCATCATCTACGCTATGATGCAGGCCGCCGGGCTGGTCAACGACCACCTCACCCACTGCTTCCGATACAAGGAGCTTGCCGCCGCGGCAACCCGGTAGACGCCGAACGAAAGGCCACCGCCATGCGATTCTCCTTGCTCTACGAGCTCACCAACCCCAAGCCGTGGCACGAGCGCAGCGAGTCGGACGTGTGGCACGAGGCCATCGAGCAGGTCGCGCTCGCCGACAAGCTGGGCTTCGAGACGGTGTGGGCCGTCGAGCACCACTTCCTCGAAGAGCTTTCCGTCTGCTCGGCGCCGGAGGTCTTCCTCTCCGCCTGCGCCATGAAGACGGAGCGCATCCGTCTCGGGCACGGCGTCGTGCTGCTGCCGTCGCCGTTCAACCACCCTGTCCGCGTCGCCGAGCGCATCGCCGCCCTCGACATCATCAGCGAGGGGCGGGTCGAGTTCGGCACGGGGCGGGCCTCGTCGCTCATCGAGCTCGACGGCTTCCGCGTCGACCCCGAGCACACCCGAGGCATGTGGGAAGAGGCCGTCGAGATGATCCCTCGCATGTGGGAGACCGACCGTTTCTCCCATGAGGGCGAGTACTTCAGCGTGCCGGAGCGGAACGTGATCCCCAAGCCGGTGCAGAAGCCCCACCCGCCGATCTGGATGGCGTGCTCGCAGGCGGAGAGCTTCGAGATCGCCGCCGGCAAGGGGCTCGGCGTCCTCTGCTTCACCTCCGACGAGCCCGAGCGGCTCCAGGAGCGCCTGGGACGCTACCGCGAGCTCGTCGCCAGCGCCCAGCCCGTGGGCGCCTTCGTCAACGAGCGCATCGCCGGCTTCACGCCCATGTACTGCGGCGAGTCGATGGAGGAGGCGGTCGAGGTCGGCGCGACCGGCGCGGCTTGGTACCAGACGTCGTTCATCAGCAAGATCAAGGCCGGCTGGCGCGGGCGCGAGGTCAAGTCGTACGAGTACGCCAGGGAGGCCGCCGAAAAGGTGCCCGAAGACGTGGTCTGGGACCTCGACCGTTACAAGCGGCGGGGCATGGGCAAGGGCGGCTGGTGCATCGGCGACCCCGACGAGGTGACGGCGCAGGCGCGGCGGTACGAGGAGAACGGCTTCGACGACCTGCTCTTCATCGTGCAGACGGGCAAGATCCCCCACGAGAAGATCATGGCGTCGCTGGAGCGGTTCGCCGCCGAGGTCATGCCCCGGTTCCAGAACTAGCCGGGGCGGCGCGATGCTCACGGGAGTCCGTGTCGTCGAGTGCGCCGAGCGGATCGCCGGCCCCTTCTGCGGGCGGCTGCTGGCGCGACTGGGCGCCGAGGTCGTCAAGGTCGAGCGCCCCGGCAACGGCGACCCTTCCAGGCACGAAGGCCCCTTCCGCGGCGATGAGCCCGGTCTGGAGGGCGGCGGACTCTTCACCTATCTGAACGCCGGCAAGCGCAGCGTCGAGGCCGACCCGTCGACCGACGACGGCTGGCGGACGATCACCCGGCTCCTCGACTCCGCCGACCTGCTCATCCAGGACGAAAGCCCGGTCGCCCCGGCATCCGTCGGACGCGACGTCGACACCGGGGCTCACGTCGACCTGCGCATCGTGACCTTCGGCGCGCCGGGACCGTACGCGGGCTATCGCGCCGAGCCGCTTAACCTCGTCCACGCCGCCGGCGAGACGAGCGTCCTTCCCGGCGGCGGGATCGCGGGCGGTTCCCCCGACCGTCCTCCGGTACAGCCCCAGGCGCCGATCTCGGAGTACGACGCAGGCTGGACGGCCGCCACTGCCGCCGTCGCCGCCCTGTTCGAGCGCCAGGCGACGGGACGCGGCGCACGGGTCGAGGTCTCGAAATACGAGTCCATCATCGCCCTCGGCCGCATCCGGCACGTCGCGTGGCTCGAAGGCGTCGAGCTTGACCGCTTCTCCGCCCGCTACGCCGGAAGCGGCACCTTCGCCTGCGCCGACGGCTTCATTCAGGTGCTGCCCTCCGGCGCCCGTCACTGGGAGGCCCTGTTGCGCCGCCTCGGCCTGGAGCGCTTCCTGAGCGACGACCGCTTCGACTTCGCCGCGCGCGGCCTCGGTCCGGCGGTGGATGAGCTGCAGGCTGCGCTGGCGGAGGCGCTGGCGGCACGGCCCAAGGAGGAGGTCTACCGGGTGCTGGCGGAGGACGGCGTGCCCGTCGGCCCGTTCAGCACCGTCGCCGACCTCTTCGAGTCCCGGCAGCTCGAACACCGGGCCTTCTTCGAGGACGTCCTAACGGCGGAAGGCCCCGTCACCCTTCCCGGCCTGCCCTTCCCCACCGACGTCGAGCCGCCGGGTCCCCCGCCGCGCCTCGGCGAACACAATCACCTGCTCGAAGGAGGGCGGTAGAGGTGCTGCCGCTTCGAGGCGTCCGCGTCGTCGATCTGACTTGGGCCGGGGCCGGGCCCTACGCGTCGCTCCAACTTGGCTGGCTCGGCGCCGAGGTGATCAAGGTTGAGTGGCCCGCCCGCCCCGACGTGAGCCGCCACGGCTTCTATCGCCGCACCACGAGCCCCGTCTCCTCGCAGTTCAACGATCTGAACCTGAACAAGCTCAGCCTCGCCGCCGACCTCGGCGCGGACGACGGCGAGGCCCTGCTCCGCCGCCTCGTCTCGGTCAGCGACGTGCTGACCGCGAGCTACCGCCCCGGCGTCCTGGAGCGCATGGGCTTCGACTACGACTCGCTGCGCCGCGTCCGGCCCGACATCATCGTCGGCACGGTGTCGAGCGCGGGCCAGACCGGCCCCGAGAGCCGCTACGCCGGCTTCGCCAGCATCTTCTCGGTGCAGGGCGGACTCGGCACGCTGACCGGCTACCCCGACGCCGCTCCCGCCGCCCTCGGCGACAGCATCGACCTGCGCGTCGGCGCGGCGCTGGCCTTCGGCATCCTGGCGGCGCTCTACGACCGGCGGCAGACCGGTCGGGGACGCCTCGTCGACATCTCGGCGCGCGAGGTGGTGAGCAACAGCCTCGGCGCGCAGATCGCCGACTTCTCGATGAACGGCCGGGTCGCCGAGCGTTCCGGGAACCGCCTCGATGGCGCCCTCGTCCACGACCTCTACCGTTGCGTAGGCGACGACGCGTGGGTGAGCATCGCCGCCATCGACGAAACGGACTTCGCCGCGCTGTGCCATGCGATAGACCGCGCCGACCTGATCGGCAAGCCAACGGACGCCGACGCCGCAATCGAGGCGTGGACGTCGCCGAGACCGCCGGAGGACGCCACGCGGGTGTTGCAGGAGGCGGGTGTCGCCGCCATGCCCTACCGGTCGGCGCGCCACGTCGCCGCCGACCCTCATCTAACGGCCAGAGACGTGTTCGTGAACGTGCCCCAGGAAGACCTGGGCGAGCAGGCGGTGATGCGCCCGCCGTGGCGCTTCGAGGGCGCTCCGCTGCCCCCACTGGCGCCCGCCGTCCCGCTCGGTCACCATAACGGCTTCATCATCGAACACCTGCTCGGCGAGGGAGAGGAGTCGCAAGCATGAGCCCCATCAAGTTCGCGGTGACGACCGGAGGCCCCGGCTCCGAGCTTCGCCGGACCGCGCCGGAGGCCGAGGACCTCGGCTACGACGGCCTCTGGACCGGCGACCACGTCATGACGCGCCAGCCCATCGGCGACTGCCTGACCCAGCTCGCGGCGGCGGCGGTGCTCACCTCACGAGTCGACCTGATCTCCGGCGTACTCCTCCTGCCGCTCAGGCATCCCATCCCCGTCGCCAAGGCGTTGACCCACATCGACCGGCTCTCCGACGGGCGGCTCATCGCCGGCCTTGGGGTCGGCGGCGAATATCCCAACGAGTGGCTCGCCAGCGGCGTCCCGCCCCAAGAGCGCGGCGCGCGCATGGACGAGGCCATCGAGGTGCTGACGCGGGTATGGACCGAGGAAGCGGTCACCCACACCGGCCGCTTCTACCCCTTCGAGGACGTCACCCTGCTCCCTCGGCCCGTCCAACAGCCACACCCTCGCCTCTGGTTCGGGGGGAGAGGCCCCGCCTGCCGCCGGCGGACGGCGTCGCACGGCGCGGGCTGGTTCCCCTACCTCATGACCCCCGACCGTTACGCCGACGGTCTCGCCGCCATGCAGCGGGAGGCCGGGGAGCGGGGGCGCGACCCCGCCTCCATCGAGCGCGCCTTCCTCGTCTTCATCGGCCTCACCGACCTCGCCGCTTACGACGCCTCGAAAGACCCCACCAACCCCGGCGCGAAGAAGGGCAACAAGTACTACCTCATCGGCCCCACCGAGCAGTGCATCGAGTCGCTGAAGGGGTACGTCGACGCCGGAGTCGAGTACTTCGCCATTGCGTGGGTCGGCGACCCGGCGCTGGCGGAGGCGAGCGTGCGCCACTTTGCCAAGGAGGTCGCGCCGGAAGTCCGGCGCTACGCGGAGAGCCGCTAGGCCGTCAGGACGGCGCCGGGGCGAACTGCGGCAAGGTGACGCCGGGCCGCACTTCGTTGAAGACAGCTTCGAGCCGCATCCCGACTTCGAGCGCGTCGTTCTCCACGCCCACGACGTTGCTGAACATGAACGGCCCTTCGTCCAGCTCGACGACGGCCACGTTGTAGGGCACGTCGTCCTTCCACCCCGGGTTCAGCGCGCGGTAGTAGACGGTGAAGGTGTGGAGGACGCCCTTCCCGCTCGCGGGGACCCAGCGCATCCCGTCCATGGGACAGTCGTCGAGGCACGACGTAGCGGGCCAATAGCAGGTCCCGCAGGCACCGCACTTGAACACCAGGAGCTCGCCGCGGCGCACGCCCTCCCAGAACTCGTTGTCGCGGGGGTCGGTAAAGAGCTCGTCGGGGCCCGGCTTGGGCCGCGGTGTCGTCGTCATGCTACCTCCGCAGCACCAGGCACGAGTGGTTCCAGGTGTTGTGGACGCCGGCGTTGCCGCCGTGCCCGGTAACCAGTGCGATCTCGGCGCCTTCGACCTGGGCCTCGCCGCACTCGCCGCGCATCTGACGGATGCCCTCGGTGAGCGGCGTGAAGCCCTGGGCATACCAGCCGGAGAGCTGCCCGCCGGCGGTGTTGGTGGGCATCTTGCCGCCGAGCTTGGTCTCGCCGGCCTCGACGAAGGGGCCGCCCTCGCCTTCGGCGCAGAAGCCGTAGCCCTCGAGCTGCATGATCACGTTGATGGTGAAGGCGTCGTAGCACTCGAAGACGTCGACGTCGCCCGTCGTGATGCCCGCCGTCCGGAAGGCCGACTCCCTGGGGCGGGAGCAGTCGAGGCCCTGGTAGACGGTCTTATCGTGCCACCGCTGGATGTTGCAGCCCGCGCCGACGCCCATGATGTACACCGGCTTGTCCGTGAGGGCCCGCGCCCGCTCCGCGCTGGTCACGATGAGCGCGACGCCGCCGTCGGTGTCGCGGGTGCAGTCGAGCAGCCGGAAGGGGTGGGCGATCCACGGCGAGGCGAAGTAGTCGTCGAGCGTGATCGGCTTGCCGTACTCCATCGCCTCGGGGCGCATGCAGGCGTACTCGCGCTGCGTCACCGCGACGCTGCCCAGCTGCTCGTGCGTGGTGCCGAAGACCGCCATGTGGCGCGTCGCGTTTAAGGCGTGGTTGGCGATGGGGCTCACGAGGCCCCACGTCTGGGCGTAGCCGTAGGCCACCGCTCCCAGACGGAGGTTCGCGCTGCGCAGCCGCGACGCCCCCATGCAGAGCACCGTCGTAGCCACCCCCGCCTCGATGGCGCCGATGGCGGCCATGACCGTCGCGCCCGCCGTCGCGCCGCCCGCCTGCATCGACCAGAAATTCATCGGCGAGACGCCCAGATAGCGGCAGTCGTAGGTGTCGCTTTCGAGGCCCGACTGGTAGATGAAGCCGTCGATGTCGGCGCGCTTGAGGTTGGCATCGGCGAGGGCCAGCTCCATTGCCTCGCGGGCCACCTCGCGCGTCGTGACGTCGGGCAGCTTGCCCTGCTTGGTCACGCCCAAGCCCGCGATCGCGTACTTGTCCTTGATGCTCATCGACGCCCCACGCCTTCAGAAGAGAAGGCTGGCGCATCCTAGCAGCGCCCCGGCGACAGCGTCAACGCGAGGGGGTGTACCGGCGCTACTGCGCCGTGAAGGTCAGCGTCTCGTCGTTGATCCGGACGGTGTAGGTCACGCCGGTGTCGAAGTCGGTTCCCAGGGCCACGGAGTTGGTCTCGGTCCCGTAGACCTGCGCGCACATGACGTCCCCCGTCACGACGCGGTTGATGACCGTGACGGTGATCTCGGTCCCCGACCGCTCGGTCTCGACCCGGTCGAACATTTGGCAGGCGTCGGGGAGGCCGGACGTGATTTCAAGGAAATACTGCGGCGGGTCGGACTCGGCAATGTTGACGGCGACGCTTTCGATCGGCGCGGCGACCTCGACCGTCGTACTATCGCCGCCGCGGTCCTCGTCGCCCTCGCCTTGGCCGCGGTCATCGCCGGCACCGCTCGCGCCGCTATCGGCCGCGCCGCCTTCAGCCGTGAAAGTTAGCGTCTCGCCGTTCACCCGTACCGCGTACGTCACCCCCGGCTCGAAGTCGCTTCCCAGCGCTACCGAGTGCCGCTCGGTCTTGTAGATCTCCGCGCAGCCCATCTCACCCGGCGCCACGCGGTTGATGACGGAGACCGTGATCTCCCGCCCCGACCGCTCTTCCTCCACCCGGTCCAACGTGTGGCAGGCGTCGGGAAGGCCGTAGGTGATTTCGACGAAGTACTGCGGCGGGTCGGACTCGGCGATGTTGACAACGACGTCCTCGATAGGCGCTTCCGCCTCGACGGTGGCAGACGCCGTGGTGAAGGAAGTCTCCCAGTCGTTGACCCGGACGGTGTAGGTGGTGCCGGGCTCGAAGTCGGTGCCCAAGGCCACGAAGTTGGTCTCGGTCCCATAGACCTGCGCGCACATGACGTCGCCCGTGACCACGCGGTTGATGACCGTAACCGTGATCTCCGTCCCCGACCGCTCGGTCTCAACCCGGTCGAACGTGTGGCAGGCGTCGGGCAGGCCCGACGTGATTTCCAGGAAGTACTGCGGCGGGTCGGACTCGGCGATGTTGACGGCTACGTTTTCGATCGGCGCGGAGACTTCCGTCGTTTCCGGAGCCGGCGTCTCGACCATGTGCGGCGTCGGCGATGGCGTGGGCGGTGCCGAGGTCGGCGCAGGCGCCTCTTCGCCGCAAGCCAAGGCGAGGAGCATCAATGCGGGAAGGAGGCCGAGGGTGAGGAAGCGGCGTCGCATGGCGATCTCCTTGTGGAACCCTTCACCTGCAAGACGCCGCAGGCCTGCCGTTTGTTCCCGGCGCGTCGCTCAATAGGAAAGGCCCCGAAGCGCTTCAGCCTTGCGGCCGTCTCGGCGGACTTGTACCGAGAGCTTCGGGGCCCCAGTGCTTACCTGGTATTCCGCACCGGAATACCGGTCAGCGTGTCCTCTTCCGGTTTCCGCTACGTGGTAAGCACCTCGCTAGTCCGTTGAGCATGTTTCAAAATAGACCACCTCCTTTCTTGCTTACCCGTACGATAGCGCCGATCCGGCGCCGTACGCAAGAGAGGCGGCTACTCGTTCTCGCCGAGCAGTTCGACGGCGGCGCCGGGAGCGAGGTCGCCCTCGTCGATCACGCGGGCGTACCAGCCGCGGCGTCCGAGCATGGTCTTGATGAACTCGGGGCCGCGCTCCTCGCCGACGTAGGGCAGGGTGTACAGGTTGACGCAAGGGGTGCAGGCCTTGGTGATCTCGACGGTCGCCCCGCCGACGCGCACCCGCCGCCCCGGCTCGAAGTCGTCATAAGGCACGCCTTCGACGGTCACGTTCTCGCCGATGTCCCCAGCCTGGACCGGCCAGCCCTCTCGGTTCAGGCCCTCGATGGCGTCCACGGTCATGATCATCAGGGCCTGGGTGCCGGCGCCGCTCAAGCCGTGGGTGCGGTAGCTGTTGAAGTCGCCCTCGACGCCGTCGGCGGTCAGCCGCGCCGAGTCAACCGGCTTCTTGGGCAGGCCGGGCCGACCCGCCCCCTCGGGCTTGACGTTGACTTGGACGATGCGTCCCATTGTCATCGCTGTCCTCCCCTCCGGCGTATGGACTCGCCCGTACAGCGTAGGAGTCGGCGTCGCGCTTTGCAATCGGATGCCTACCGGGTGGCCGTAGGAGGCGGCGTCGGGGTAGAATTGCGCCGCGGCGGAGCACAAGCCCGACCCGCTCCGCCCGGAAGGAGGCGCCGCATGGCCCGCGTCTCGATGCTCGATCCGACCAGTCCGCCGCTGCCGGTGGACGCCAGCATGGCGGAGCGCCCCGACACCCTGAACGGCAAGGTGCTCGGTCTGCTCGACAACCACAAGCTCAACGCCAACAACCTCCTCGACGACATCGAACAGCTGCTCTCGGAGCGCTACGAGTTCGCCGAGGTGGTGCGGAGCTTCAAGCCCGACGTGTCGCGGCCCGCACCCTCCGGCACGCTCGACGAGATCATCGAACAATGCGACGTGGTGGTGACCGCCATCGGCGACTGAGGCTCCTGCTCGTCGAGCAGTTTGCACGACGGACTGACCCTCGAACGGCGATCGATCCCCACCGCGGTGGTCTGCACCGAGCCCTTCATCCCGACGGCGAAGGCGATGGCGCGCGTCCAAGGGGTGCCCGACTACCCCTTCATCACGCTGCCGCACCCCCTCGGCAGCCTGACTCGCGACGAGGTGCGGGAGCGGGCCGAGGCCGCCCTCCCCGGCATCATCGAGTTGCTCTTGGCCAAGTAGCCGCCCGGATCCGGCGGCGGCCCGAAAGGAGCGGCGCATGGCCGCGGACGCGCTGACATCCGAACGCGTCGACGTCGATCTGCACGACGCGATCGAAGCCTGCTACGAACGCGGTTGGACCGACGGCCTGCCCGTCGTCCCGCCGACCGAAGACCGTGTCGCCGCATTCCTGGAGACGGCGGGGAACCAGCCCACGGACGTCCTCGGCGTCGTCGAGACGCGGGGCCGCGTGATCACCGCCGAGAAGGCGGCCATTAACGCCGTGATGGCCGGCTGCCTCCCCGAGTACATGCCCGTGATCAACGCCGTCATCCGGGCGATGACGACGCCCGAGTTCAACTGGCACGGCAGCATCGCCAGCACCGGCGGCTCGGCGCAGCTCATCGTCGTCGGCGGGCCCATCGCGAAGGAGCTGGGCGTCAACCACGGCGTCAACCTCTTCGGCCCCGGCTTTCGTCCTAACGCCACCATCGGCCGGGCGGTACGGCTCATCATCATGAACGTGACCGGCGGGACGCCGGGCCTCCTCGACCGCTCGACCTTCGGCTTCGGCGGCAAGTACAGCTTCGTCATCGCCGAGGACGAGGAGGCGAGCCCCTGGGAGCCCCTGCACGTGCAGCGCGGCCTCGACCCCGGCCAGAGCGCGATCACCGTCTACGCCGCGCACAGCCCGACGCAATTCATCGATCACTCCAGCAACACGCCGGAGGGCCTGATCGCCTCCGCCGCCGACGCCATGCGCCCCACAGGCGCGAACCACAACGAGTTCGTTGTCGTCTGGTCGCCGGAGCACATCCTGCGGTTCCGTCAGGCAGGCTGGACGAAGCGACAGGCGATGGAGGCCCTCTTCCACGAGGCCCACGGCAGCGTGAAAGAGATCAAGGCGCGGGCGTGCGGCGAAGACGTCGACCTCCGGCCCATCGTCAGCAGCCCCGACGGCGTGATCATGCTCGTCGGGGGCGGCAACGCCGGCGGCTTCTCAATCGTGGTCTCCCCCTGGGGCGCCGGCTACATGAGCCAGTCGGTCACCCAGGTGATCGAGCGCCCGTCCTAGGCCCGCTTCAGACCCAAGGGCCCTGGTCGAGCACCACGCCGTCCCCTTCCAGCGCGGCGATTGCCGCGCCGTCGTAGCCGAGCTCGGCCAGAATGGGCCGGGTGTGCTCGCCGATGCATGCGGCCGGCCCCGCCGGAAGATCGACGCCCTCGAAGCGGAGCGCCGGCCCGTGCCGGTAGTGGGGCTTCTCGAAGCGTTTGGGGTGCGACGTCGTCGTCCGCAGGCCCTGCTCTACCATCCACGGCTCGGTGAGCCAGAAGCGGCTCCACCGCGCCCCGTCGGCTTGGACGCAGGCCACGTCCGCCTCGGTCAGCCGCCGCTCCCACTCATCCGCCGTCCCTCCGGCCAGCGCCGCCTCGATTTCAGCGGCGAGGGCGTCGTCATGCTCCCGGCGCGCCGCGGGTGACTCGAAGCACGGGTCCGATGCCAGACCTTCCCGCCCGATAACCGAGCACAGCCGCCGCCACTCGTCCTCCTTGGGGCAAGCGAGGAAGACCCACCCCTCGCTCCCGGTCCGGTAGAGCCGGTAGAGCGCGTGGAAGCCCTGCTGATCGGGGTCGACGGTCGGCTCTTCGGGGCAGCCGTCGTAGTCGAAGAGCGCGTCGGAGACCTCGTAGGCGCCGGTGGTGATCATCCGTGTCTCAAGATACTGGCCCTTCCCGTTGCGCCGCGCCGCATGAAGGCCGAGCAGTAGCGCCGTGCCCACGCCGAGCGCGGCGTCGGGGTCGCCGTGGGCGGCGTCCATGGGCGGGTTGCCGCGTCCCGCGGCCCGCACTCCCGAGCCGACCACCGCCGACACCGTGGGGTGGAAGGCCGGCTGGCGGTGGTACGGCCCCGACGAGCCGTAGGAGCCGGCGTACAGATAGACGAGGCGCGGGTTCACCGCCGACACCGTCTCGTAGTCGAGACCGAGGCGCTTGTCGGCGCCGGGACGGAAGTTGTGCATCAGCGCGTCGGCCCGCTCGACGAGCCGGTGGAAGATCTCGCGCCCACGCTCCGTCTTCAAGTCGACGGCGATGCTCTCCTTTCCCTGGATCGTCTTCGTCGAGCTCTCCGGCAGCCGCCGCATCAGATCGCCGCTCGGCGGCTCGATCTTGATAACGCGCGCCCCAAGGTCGGCCAACAGCGTCGCCCCGAACGGCGCGGCGTAGTACGACGCCAACTCCAGGACGGTGACGCCCTCCAGCGGCGGTCCCGGCGTGCGGTCGCCGCCGCCCGCGCCGGAAAGGGGCCGGTCGGCGAGGGCCAGCGACTCCTCACGGTGCTCGTCGAGAAAGGGTGCCGGGCTGCGCACCCGCGACGGCGTGCCGCGGAAGGCGACCAGGGGCGAAATCTGCTTCATGCGCCCGACGCGGGGGTCGTCGACCTCGACCAGTATACCGTTATGGTTAGCCTGCGGGTGCTCCATATACTCTCGAACCGTCGCGAAGTGCTCGCCGCCGCAGCCGCCGTCCTCGAGGAACAGGGCGGCCCATTCGCCGGAGGTCTTCGTCCGCAGGCGTTCCTTGATGCGCGCGCGTAGCTCCTCCTTCGCCTCAGGGCTGGGAAAGGTGTAGGGGATGTCGGCCATGCCGGGTTCGTCCCAGACCTCGCCGAGCCCGAGGACGGTCAGGAAGCTGCGGAAGATCTTGACGGTCGTCGAGGCGCCTTGAAACCAGCGTCCGTCCTTGCATTCGCCGATGGTGTAGCCCAGCGTGGCGGCGTCGTGGGGCGTGGAGTACTGCAACGGTGCCTCGGCCTTGGCGGCGTAGGTCTCTTCCTCGCCGACGGGCACGAGCCAACCATTGAGCGAGTGGGCCGCGGCGCCGGCGAGCAGCGTCGCCTCGAGCCGGGCTCCGCGGCCGGTGCGGTCGCGGGCCCAGAGCGCCGCCAGGACGCCCTGAGCGGCCAGATGGGCCGCGCCGAGCGTCATACGGGGGATGGCGTCGAACATCGGCCCTTCGCGCCGCCAGGGACGCCGCCCCAGCAGCAGCCCCGCCTTCGCCGCGACGATCCCCTCGTACCCTTTCAGCCCGGCGTAGGGGCTGCGCTCCCCGAAACCCCGGACCGCCGCGTACACCAGCCCCGGGTTCTCCGCGGACAACGCCCCGTACCCGATGCCGAGCCGTTCGGCGACCCCAGGACGGAACGCCTCGATCACCGCGTCGGCCCGCGCCGCGAGCCTGCGTGCCCTGACGCGGTCCTCCTCCGACTTCAAGTCGAGGACCACGCTCTTCTGGCCGCGCCGCCATTGGAGATAGGCGGGGTGCTCCCGAAGGGGACCGCCGCCCGGCGGCTCGACGGTCACCACCTCGGCGCCGGTGTCGGCGAGGAACATCGTGGCGAGCGCCCCGGCAAGGCTCTGGCTGAAGTCGACGACGGTGATCCCATCGCAGGGCTGCTGCATGGCGGAGGCATGGTAAGAGAATCGCCGCCCCCGCGCCACCGAAGCCGGCGCCCCCCTTTGCTACAATTCACCGGTTGAGTCGGCGGGGAGGCGCCCGGTATGGACCTGCGGTCGAGCACGGTTGACGTAACCGATGAGTACGCCGCCATGGAGTACTTCTGGGACCAGGGCTGGACCGACGGCCTTCCCATCGTCGCCCCGACCCAGGACCGCATCGAGGCCTGCCTCGCCCACGCCGCCCTCGACCCCGACGACGTGATCGGCTCCTACGAGGCCCGCGCCTCCGCCCTCACCGCCGAGAAGCTGGCGATCAACGCCGTCATGGCAGGCTGCAAGCCCGAGTACATGCCCGTGCTCGTCGCCGCCTTCGAGGGCCTGACCGACCCCGCGTTCCGGATGAACCACATGGCGAGCCTGGGCAGCCCGTGGCCGTTCGTCATCGTCAACGGCCCCATTGTCGAGCGCCTGGAGATGAACACCGGCCAGTACCTGCTCGGTCCGACGGGGAACCGCGCCAACGCCACCATCGGCCGGGCGGTGAGCCTGACCATGGCCAACTGCTTCGGCGCCAAGGTCGGCGGCGTCCAGCGCGGCACGATGGGGAACCCCAACCGCTGGTCGTTCTGCGCCGCCGAGCGCGAGGACAGCCCCTGGCCCCGCGTCCACCAACAACGCGGACTCGACGGCGGCGTCAGCGCCGTCACCGTCGTCGGCACCATGGACGGCGTCCTCCAGTTCGTCACCCCCAACTTCACCGACCCCACCGACCTCTGCGAGCTCATCGCACAGCGCATCGCCTACGGCTTCTTCACGCTGGGGACCTTCGTGGTAATGATGGCCCCGGTCTTCCAGCAGCACTTCATCGACGCCGGCTGGACGCAGGACGACGTCAAGGCCTACCTCACCGAGCACACCCGCCGCTCGGTGGCTAGCCTCAAGATCGACGGCCGCTGGGAGCGCTACGGCACGCGCCTCTCCCCCACCGCTCCCCCCATCGAGCCCGGCGACGACACCAACCTCATCCCCATGCGCCACGATCCGGCCCTGATCGATATCCTCTATACCCAGGCCGAATACGACCGCACCCTCGACTTCCTCATCATGGCCTGCGGCGGGGAGGCGGGGAACTACGGCGCCTACGTCGGCCCTTACCCCCAAGGGACCGAGCCGGTCACCGTGCCGGTCAAGGAATAGCGCGAGGAGCAGCGCCGCGATGAAGGTCTACGTTCCCGTCTCCGAGCCTGGCGACAGCGGGCCGCGGCTCGCGCCGCGCCTCGACACCTTCGACGGCAAGCGCGTCGGCATCCTCTGGAACCACCGCGTCCACGGCGACCGCCTCCTGACGCGCATCCGCGACCGTCTCGTCGAGGAG
The DNA here is from genome assembly GCA_034421515.1 of Dehalococcoidia bacterium. Classification (GTDB taxonomy): domain Bacteria; phylum Chloroflexota; class Dehalococcoidia; order SHYB01; family SHYB01; genus DAOUKH01. The sequence continues at coordinate 16,849 of DAOUKH010000030.1, read as the reverse complement.
TACGAGCCGCTGGAGACGTCCTGGCGGCAAAAGGTCTACCACGGCGAACCGATGCCGCCGGAGCTGCTCGAAGAGATCGCCGCGGCCTGCGACGCCGTCATCACCGGCGTCGGCGACTGAGGCTCCTGCTCGTCGGCCCTTGCGGCCGACGCGACCCGGCTCGAGGAACGCGGCATCCCCGTCGCCGCCATCGGCCCCGACAAGCTCATCCTCACCATCGGGCGCACCATGGCCAAGCGCCACGGCTACCCGGACTACCCCTTCGTGGTCATCGACTACCCCTACGCCGAAAGCCTCGACGAGGAGCGGCTCGAAGCGCACTTCGAACGGGCCTGGCCCCAGGTGCGGAGCGTCCTCCTCGAGGGCGGCGCATAGCGCCCGCGCCGCGATGACGGCAAGGCCCGCGTGTTCAAGCTGACCGCCCTCAAGATCGAGGAGCTTCGCGGCAGCCGCCTGCGCTGGTGGGCGCTCGGCGCCCTCTCATTGAGCGCCGTAATCACGGGGATGGACAACACCCTCCTCGCCATTTCGCTGCCCACGCTGCAGCGCGAGTTCGACGCCAGCGCCTCCATGCTCCAGTGGATAGCGACCGCCCACATCCTCGCCTTCGCCGGGCTGCTCCTCACCATGGGCAACCTCGGCGACCGTTTCGGGAGAGCGCGGCTGATGCGCCTGGGGCTCGTCGTTTTCATCGTCGGTTCGCTGGGCGCCATCTTTTCTGGAAACGCCCTCCAGCTGATCCTGGCGCGGGCCGTCATGGGAGCGGGCGGGGCCATGCTCTTGCCCTGCAGCCTCTCCAACGTCAACGAAATCTTTGCCGGTCCGGAACGGGCCAAGGCCATCGCGATCTGGGTGGCGATCGGCGGCGTCGGCGTCGGCGTCGGGCCCCTGACCGGCGGAGCGCTGATCGTCGCCTTCTCTTGGAAGGCGGTCTTCATCGTCACAATTTTGGTGGCCCTCGCCGCCCTGCTCTCAAGCCTCAGGCTCGTCCCCGACAGCAAAGACCCCGCCTACCGTCCCCTGGATCTCCCCGGAGCCGCCCTCTCCACCGCCGCCACGACCATCCTCGTCTTCGCCATCATCCGGGTACCCGCCCACGGCTGGAGCGACCCGACGGTCTTCGGCGGCTTCGCCGCGGCTGCCGTGTTGGGGGCGGCGTTCGTCGCCTACCAGCTTCGCACACCCTATCCCCTCCTCAACCTACGCTTCTTCCTCCGTCCGCTCTTCACTGCCGGCGTCGCCGCGCTCGGTCTCTCCTTCTTCGCCCTCTTCGGAATGATGTTCGGCATGACGCAATACCTGCAGTTTGTGAGGGAGCTTTCGCCGTTGGAGGCGGGCGCGCTGATGCTTCCCATTGCCGTGGGGTTCCCTACGGGTGTGCGCGTTGGACAGCGCCTCGTCGGGAGGGTTGGCATCAAGGGGTCGGTGACCTTGGGCCTGCTGATGTTGACCGGCGGGTTCACCGCCATCGGTTTCTATAGCCTAGGTACTCCCCTCGCCGTGATCGCCTTCGTCATCTTCTACAACGAGTTCTCGCTGGGCCTCGTCATGCCGCCGTCGATCGACGCCATCGTGGGCGCCTCCCCACGCTCCGACGCCGGCGTCGGCTCCGCCGTCAACGACATCGCCCGACAGATCGCCGGCGCCCTCGGCGTCGCGGTGATCGGCTCGGTTATGACCTCCCTCTACGCCGGCAAGATGGCGGAAACGGTGGAGGACCTCAGCGGCGCGCTCTCCCCGGACCAGATCGACGTCGCCTCCGACGCCGTGGGCCTAGCCACCACTATCGCCGCCGACATCGGCGGCCCGGCGGGCGCGACGCTCGACCTCGCGGCCCGCACCAACTTCGCCGACGCCATGGGCATCGCCATCATGGCCGGCGGCGGCGTCACTTTCGTCGCGGCCCTCTTCATTGCCCGGTTCATGCCCTCCCGCCACCAGGACTACGGCGACGACGCCGGCGCGCAGACCGGCGCCGGCGCGGGGGGAGCGGGTTGATCGGACTGCGGGCCCTCACCGCCGAAGAGCTTCGAGCAAGCCCCCTCCGCTGGTGGACGCTGGGAACGCTCTCCCTGAGCCTCGTCATCATCGGGATGGACAACACCGTCCTGAACGTCGCGATTCCGACGCTGCAACGCGAGTTCGACGCTAGTGCCTCGATCCTCCAGTGGATGGTCGACTCCTACATCCTCGTCTTCGCCGGCCTGCTGCTGACGATGGGAAGCCTGGGAGACCGCCACGGTCGGGCCATGATGCTGCGGCTCGGCCTCATAGTCTTCAGCGCCGCCGCCTTTAGCGCCATCTTTGCGGAGAGTGCCGGGCACGTCATCGCGGCCCGGGCCGGCATGGGCGTCGGCGGCGCGATGATCATGCCGTCGACCCTGTCGATCATCACGGACGTGTTCGTAGTAGGCCCCGAACGCGCCAAGGCCATCGCCATTTGGGCCGCCGTGGGCGGCATAGGGGTCGGCCTCGGCCCGCTGGTCGGAGGAGCGCTGATCGAGACCTTCTCGTGGGAGGCCGTCTTCCTGATCAACGTCCCGTTCACCCTTGCCGCGCTCGCACTAGGCGTGCGCCTCGTGCCCGAAAGCAAAGACGCCGTCCCCCGGCGCCTCGACGTCCCCGGCGCCGTGCTCTCCACCGCCTCCGTCGCCATCCTCGTCTTCGCGATCATCGAAGCGCCGGAACTCGGGTGGACCGCCCCGCTGGTGATCGCGGGATTCGCCGCCTCCGTCGCGCTCGCCATCGTCTTCGCCGTCTACGAGCTCCGCACGCCCCATCCCCTCTTCGACTTCCGCTTCCTCCGACGTTTCCGCTTCTCCGCGGGCGCCGCGTCGCTCGGCTGCGCCTTCTTCGCCCTCTTTGGGATGGCGTTCGGCATGACGCAATACCTGCAATTCGTCAAAGGCTTCTCTCCGCTGGAGGCCGGGATGGCGATGCTCCCGATCGCGGCGGGAGTCGCCATCGGTTCCCGCGCTGGGGAACGGCTCAACGAGCGGATCGGCACCAAGCGCACCGTCGCCTTGGGCCTGCTCATGCTTGCCGGCGCCCTTTCCGTGATCAACGTCTACGACGTAGACACCCCCTACGCGGTGATCGGCGCCGTGATCTTGTCCATCGCCGCGTCGATGGGACTGATCATGGCGCCCTCGACCAATGCCGTCATGGGCGCCGTCCCCCGCGCCGACGCCGGCGTCGGCTCGGCGATGAACGACGTGGTGCGGCAGGTCGGCGGGGCCTTGGGCGTCGCGGTGATCGGCTCCATCTTCGCCTCGCTCTACTCCAGCAACGTATCGGACACCCTCGACGGCATCGCGGGCCTTCCTCCGGGCCAGGTTGCCGCCGCCGGCGACTCCGTCGGAGCGGCTGTTCGGATCGCCGGATCCCTCGACGGGCCCGCCGGGGCGGCGCTCGACCTCGCCTCCCGCGCCGCCTTCGCCGACGCCCTCGGCTACGCCATTCTGGCCGGCAGCGGCATCGCCGTATTCGGCGCGCTCCTCGTGGCGAAGTTCATGCCCGCCCGCGAGCAGTACTACCCCGAAGACACTGCAAAGCCGCCACGCCCGCCCTCGCCCGACTAGCCGCCCTTCCGGTATCCTTGCGCCCGCCATGCCGCCGCTCGCATTGGAGGGCCTGCGCGTCCTCGACATAAGCACCAGCGTCGCGGGATCGTACTGCACGCGCCTGCTCGCCGACCTCGGCGCCGACGTGCTTATCGGGGAGCCGTCGGCGGGACATCCCCTGCGGCGCCTGCCCCCGACCGCCGGCGCCGCCGACCGCGCCGGCGCGCTCTTCGCTTACCTCGGCGGCAACAAGGAGCGGGCGTCCATCGACCTTGCCACCGAGGCGGGCCGCGCCCGCTTCCGTGAGCTTGCCGCCGAGGCCGACCTCGTCGTCGAAAGCGGTAAGCCGGGCGAGCTCGCCGCCCTGGGCCTCGCCTTCGACAACCTCGCTCAGGCGAATCCCGCGCTGACCCTGACGTCGATCACCCACTTCGGCCAGGACGGCCCCTACGCCCATTGGGAGAGCGAGGAGATCGTCGATTGGGCCCTTGGGGGCTACCTCTTCTTCGGCGGCGACGCCGCCAGGGAGCCGCTGATGGTGCCCTACAACCAGTCGATGTTCCACGCCGGCGCGCAGGCCGCCGTGGCCTCCCTGGCGGCGCTGCGTTGGGCCGCGATCACGGGGCGAGGCCAGCACGTCGACGTCTCTGCCATCGAGGCGCTGCTCTCGGCGCATATCTGGACGCTGGGCAACTGGACGCACCAGGGCATCGTCGAGCGCCGCAAGAAGGCCGAGCCCCTGCGCTGCGCCGACGGCTGGGTGCGCTTCATGACCGTGCGCTTCGACCCGGCCCTCTTCACCCTCGTCGACCGGCCCGACCTCGCCGGCGACCCCTGCTTCGCCACCCGCGAGGGTTGGAAGGAGCACGAGGACTTCCTCGCCCAACTGCTCGCCGACTGGCTCCTCGCCCACACCAAGGAGGAGATCTTCGCCAGCGCCCAGGAGCTTCGGATTCCCGCGACGCCGGTCTACGACGCCGCCGACCTGCTCCGCTCCCCCGTCATTCAGGCCCGCGACTGGTGGGTCGAGGGCGAGGGCGACGACGGCAACCCGATGACCTTCCCCGGCTTCCCCTACAAGCTCAGCCGCTCACCCGCATCGGTCCGCCGACCCGCCCCGTCTCCAGGGACCGAAGCCGCCGGCTGGCCCGCCCGCGCTCCACGGCCGCGCCCCACCACGCCGGAAGGCTACGCCGCCGCCAAGCTCCCCCTCACCGGTGTGCGCGTCGTCGAGATCACCGGCAACTGGGCCGGGCCCTACGCCGGACGCCTCCTCGGCGACCTCGGCGCCGACGTCATCAAGGTCGAAAACCCCAACCGTCCCCTGGGCCGCACCGTCATCTACCCCGGCAAGCAGCCGCTGAAGCACCACTACAACCGCTCGCCCTACTTCAACAAGCTCCACCGCAACAAGCGCTCGCTCACCCTCGACGTCGCCGCGCCGGAGGGGCGCGCCGTCTTCCTCGACCTCATCCGAGAGGCCGACGTCTTCATCGAGAACAACAGCCCCCGCGTCATGACCAACCTGAACCTCGACTACGAGACCCTCCGCGAGGTCAACCCGCGGCTCATCATGGCCGCCATCTCCGCCTTCGGGCACACCGGCCCGGCGCGCAACTACGTCTCCTTCGGCGCCAACATCGAGGCCTCCTGCGGCCTCTCCGCCGTCATGGGCTACCGCGACGAGGCCCGCCCCTACCACACCGGCATGTTCTATGCCGACCCCATCACCGCGGCCCACACCGCCGCCGCAGTCCTCGCCGCCCTCGAACACCGCGACCGCACGGGCGAGGGCCAGTACGTCGACCTCTCGCTCGAAGAGAACGGCATCATCTTCTTCGCCGAGCCGCTGATTGAGTACCAGGCGACCGGCGTCCTCCCCGAGCGGCGCGGAAACCGCCACCGCCGCTTCGCCCCCCAGGGCTGCTACCCCACCATGGGCGACGACTCCTGGGTCGTCCTCTGCATCCGTTCGGACGAAGAGTGGTCCCGGCTGGCCGCCCTTATCGCCGACCCCGCGCTTGCCGACCCCGCGCTTGCCGCCATCGAGGAGCGCCGCGCCCGCCACGACGAGATCGACGAGGCCATCGCCACCTGGACCTCCGCCTTCGACCACCACGAAGCCGCCGGCCTTCTGCAAGCACACGGCATCGCCGCCGCCCCCGTGCTCGAAAACTGGGAGCTGCTGAGCAACCTCCACTTCCACGCCCGCGGCTTCTACGAGCGCGTCCCCCACGCCGAAATGGGCCTCTGGCCGATGCCGGGCGCGCCGTGGAAGCTCCCCGCCTCGCCGGCACGGATACGGATGCCATCGCCCCTCTACGGCGAGCACAACGCCGAGATCCTCCGCGGCCTGCTCGGCCTCTCCGAGCAACGGATAACAGATCTGTACGAGAAGGGCCTCGTCGCCGACTCGCCGCCGCCCACCATCCCCGCCCCCGTCGTCCTCTACGCCGACTAGCGGGTAGAATGCGCCGAGCGCCCGGCGGCTTCCGCCGGCAGGAGGCGTCCATGTTCAAGATCGTCAAGCTCTTCCACGGATCGAACATCGTCCCCGACGTGCTCGAAGCCGGCAGGTTCTACCACGACTTCCTGGGAAGCTGGGTCTACGAGGCGCAGTTTCTGGAGTTCGAGGGCAGCCGCAACGGCGCAAACCTCATGGGCGGCACCTTCTCCCTCGAAACGCTGGCCCCCGTCGACCCCAACGGCGACGCCCCCTCGGCCCGCTTCCTCCGGCGGCACGGCCCCCACTTCATCAACATCGCCTTCTGGGTCGAGGACCTTCGCGGCCTCGCCCAGCACCTGCTCGACAACGGCGTCCGCGTCGCCCTCCCGGGCGGCCGGCAGGTCACCAAGCTCCCCGACGAGGACTTCCGCTTCTTCGTGCCGCACCCCAAGGACGCCTACGGCACGCTCTTCGAGTTCATCGGCGAGGACCCCGACTTCCACGACCCCCGCCGCCGTCCGTGGTGGGACGCCTCCTACTGGAGCGACCGCCACCCACTCGGCGTCGAGGGGCTGAGCCATTCGACCGTCGCGGTGGCCGACCTCGACGGCGCCTCGCGGTTCTACGAAGACCTGCTCGGCTGCACCCTTGTCCACGAGGAGCGGTACGAGGCCAAGGGCACCCAGAGCCGCTACTACGCCATCGCCGACTCCATCATCGAGCTCGCCCACCCCGTCGACCCCGAGTCCGACATCGCCAAGCACATGGCCGAGCACGGCCCCATCATCTACGCCTTCACCTTCAAGGTTCGCAACTTCGCCGCCGCCCGGCAGCACGCCGAGCGCTTCGGCCTCACCATCCACGACCGCGGCCCCCACACCTTCGAGCTCGACCACGACGAAGCCTTCGGCGGCGTCTTCGGCTTCACCGACCGTGTCATCCCCGGCCACCCGGTGCTTGGGTAGCGCCGCCCGCCTCCCTACCCGCCGCCGGCGCACTTCGGATAGAATGCCCCGCGGCGCGCCGGGCGCGGAGGGAGTGCATGAAGGGCCGAGTCGTCGTCCTCAGGGAGTACCGCAAGCCGTTCGAGATCGTCGAGTACGACGTCCCCGACCCCGAGCCCGGCGACGTTCTTCTCAAGATCACCCAGGCCGGCATCTGCGGCACCGATCTCCACACCTGGCGCGGCGACACCACCGGCTGGCCCCTCCCGCCCGCGGGCCGCGTCATGGGCCACGAGGGCACCGGCGTCGTCTACAAGCTCGGCAAGGGCGTGACTACCGACTCCGCCGGCGTCCCCCTCAAGGAGGGCGACCGCGTCATCCACACCATGGGCACCCACTGCGGGAGCTGCCGCATGTGCCTGCACGGCGAGGCCAACCTCTGCATCGGCCAGCGCGGCGCGCCGCCCGGCGTCGGCGACTGGCCCTACTTCGTCGGCACCTACGCCGACTACTACTACGTCCACCCCCAGCGCTCCCTCTACCGCGTCCCCGACGAGATCGACGACGAGGTCCTCGGCCCCATCAACTGCGCCATGGGCACCGCGACCCAGGGCCTCATCCAGGGGAGGGTCGGCCACGGCTCTTCCGTCGTCGTGCAGGGCGCGGGCGGGCTCGGCCTCACCGCCATCGCCATGGCCAAGGACATGGGCGCCTACAACGTCATCGTCCTCGACCGCCTCGAGAACCGCCTCCAGCTCGCCGAGGAGTTCGGCGCCGACCACACCATCAACATCGAGGAGTTCAACACGCCCGAGACGCGCGTCCAGCGGGTCAAGGACCTCACCGGCGGGCTCGGCGCCGACGCCGTGATCGAGCTCGTCGGCCGCCCCGAGCTGCTCCCCGAGGGCGTCGCCATGCTGCGCAAGGGCGGCACGTTCGTCGAGATCGGCCTCTACTTCCCCGGCCACACCGTCACCTTCGACGCCTCTACCCTCGTCCTCACCGGCAAGCACATCGTCGGCTCCGTCGCCTACACCCCCGACGTCATCCCCATGCTGCTCGACTTCCTCTCACGCAGCCAGGACAAGGTCCCGTTCAAGAAGATGGTCTCCCACCGCTTCAAGCTCGACGAAATCAACCAGGCCTTCGAGCAAGCCGAGTGGGACGCCCGCCGCCCCGCCATCACCCGCGCCGTCCTCGTCCCGTAGGGGCGGCCCTTCCTCTTCTCCCTCGGGAGAAGATTGAGATGAGGGGCCCCGCGCCCACCGCCACGGACGACCGAACCCCGCCAGATCCCGCAGGGGGAGCACCTTAAACCTTTCCTCCTCTTGGGGGAAACTGAAAGAGGGCACGCGCCGCAGGCGCGTCGGCGGGCCGGGGCGTGGCGCCCGCCGCCTACAGCAGCCAGTCGCCGGCGAAGACACGGGCGACTGGCCCTTCCAGCCAGACCTCGCCCTCGCCGTCCCAGTCGATCTTGAGGTCTCCGCCGGGCAGGCTGACCACGAGCGACTCGCCCGCCAGCCCCTTCAGCCGGGCCGCGACGGCGATTGCCGACGCCCCGCTGCCGCAGGCCAGCGTCTCGCTCGCGCCGCGTTCCCAGACCCGCGCCTTGACGCGGTCCGGGCTCTCGACGTTGACGATCTCGAAGTTCACCCGGCGGGGGAAGAACGGGTCGCGCTCGACCAGCGGGCCGACGCGCTCCAGCGGCCACGCCTCCACCGGCTCGTCGATGAACACGACGGCGTGGGGGTTGCCCATGGACAGGCTGGTGATGGTCAGGCTGGCATCGCCGACCTCGAGGGGGTGGTCGATCACGCGGTCGACGCCGCGCAGCGCCACCGGGATCTGCTCGGGGTCGAAACGCGGCGCGCCCATGCCGATGCGGGCGGCGACGACCTTTCCGTCCTCGAACCGGGGCGTGATCTCATGGATCCCCGCCAGCGTCTCGATGATGAGGGGGTCGCTCGGCGCGCCAAGCTCCTCGATCACGTGCTTCGCGAAGCAGCGGATGCCGTTCCCCGACGTCTCCGCCTCCGAGCCGTCGGCGTTGAACAGCACCATCCGGTGCGCCGCTCTCTCCGACGCCTCGACGACCAGCAGTCCGTCGGCGCCGACGCCGGTGTGCCGCTCGCACATCGCCACCGCCAACGCCGGCCAATCGGCCGCGCCGCCGTCGGCTTCGATGACGAGAAAATCGTTCCCTGCCCCGTGATACTTGGTGAATCGCATAGCGGGGGTATTATACAGCGCCAACACCCCCGGACGGCCCACCCCCTGAAGCACGACGCGCCGGCTGGGGCAGGTGAAAGAGACCATGGACTACGACAGGATCGCTCCCATGATGCGGCGCCTCTGGGCTCCCATCGCCATCGTCACCGCCTCGTCGGGAGGCCGCGACAACGCCCAGGCCGCCGTCTCTATCGGCGGCGCGTCCATCGTCGCCGACCGCCCCCGCGTCGTCGTCCAGCTCTACAAGACCAACCTCACCCACGACCTCGCCGTCGAGAGCGGCGCCTTCGCCCTCTGCTTCACCCGCCGCGACCAGCTCGACCTCGTCCACGAGATGGGCTTCGTCAGCGGCCACGAGGGCGACAAGATGGCTGGGCTGACCTACTCCAAGGGCGTCACTGGCAGTCCGGTCCTCGACGACTGCCTCGGCTTCCTCGATTGCCGCGTCATCAACGCCATGGACGGCGGCGACATGACCGTCTTCCTCGCCGACGTCGTCGACGGCGGCATGCGCTCCGATGGCGAGCCCCTCGACGGCCCCCACTGGCGCGACGTCATCCCCCAGTCCTGGACCGACGAGTGGAACGAGAAGATCGCCAAGGAAGTCGAGCACTCCCGCCGCGTCATGGACGACATCGACCCCGCCCGCTTCGTTTAAACCTCCCTCCCTCTAGGAGGAGCTGAGGGCGGGCACCTCCGGAAACCTCTTCTCCCCACGGAGACCTTCGCGTAACCTTGAACCGAGTGAGGGAGCAGCGCCCTGCGGGCGCTCGCGCGCCTGACGGCGCGCGCCCTCTCTCAAATCTCCCCCAGAGGGGGAGAGGGAAGACCACGCCACTCCACCCGTCTTTCGACCAGCGGCGGAAGTTGTGCAAAGGTCTCCCCACGGGAGAAGATTGAGATGAGGGGCCCCCTGCCAACCACCAGCGGCCCTTCGAGGCGCCCCTACGCGCCTACTGCATATACGAGGCGGCGTTGATGAACAGACTCTGCCCGTTGACGCCGCTCGACGCGTCGGACGCCAGGTAGATCATCAGGTCGGCGACCTCGTCCGTGCTGACGACGCGGTTCTCCGGCGAGACGGCGGCGAAGCGGGCCCGTACTTCCTCGATGGTCACACCCTCTTCCCTTGCCACACGTTGCTGGACGCCGTCCAGCATCTCGGTGGCCACGGAGCCGGGAACGATGCAGTTGGCGCGGATCCCATGCTCGGCGCCCTCCCGCGCAAGCGAGTACGTCAGCCCGATGACGCCCATCTTCATTGCCGCGTAGTGCGCGCGGCCCCGCATCCCGCTGCGGATGACGTCCGACGACACGTTGATGATCGCGCCCTTCTTCCGGCGGATCATATGGGGCAGGACGTATTTGGCGAAGAGCGCGGGGCCGCGCAGGTTGATGCCGTAGACCAGGTCGAAGTCCTCGAACGGCATGTCGACCAGATCGACTGCATAGCCCGCAGGAGCTCCGAGAACCGCCGCGTTGTTGATGAGCACGTCGACGCCGCCGAAGGCCTCCGCGGTGCGCTCGACGAACGTCCGGACCTGCTCCTTGTCGGCGACGTCGGTGACCAGCGCCAGCGCCTTCCCGCCGGCGCCCTCGATCTCGCTCGCCGCGGCTTCGATCTCTGACTGCGTCCGCGAGCAGATCGCGACTGACGCGCCGAGGTCGGCGAAGCGTAGCGCGGCCCGCTTCCCGATGCCTTTGCCAGCGCCGGTGACGATCACCGCCTTGCCGTCGAAGCGGATCTGCATACGTTAGGCCGTCATCCCCATCATCCCCCGCCCCTCGGCGAGGGTGGCGACCTCCCGGCCCGCCTTGTGGGCCAGGTCGACCGCCTCCTTCACCAGCTCGGCGTTCGTGGGCTGCCGCCCGTCGATCACCGGCGTGTCGCCGAGTCCGATCCGAATGTGGCCGCCCATCGCCGCGGCGAGCATGTACATCCGGCCCGCCTCCTCGGGCGACCGGAACATGGTGATGAACCAGTGCGACTCCACCCCCGGCGGGATCATGTCGAGGTACATCGAGAGCCCCGTGACGTTGGGATAGGGCCCCTGGGCGTTGCCGGTCGACATAAAGATCTTCAGCACCAAAGGCTCGGAGGCGAGCCCCATGCGCAGGTACTCATTGACGTGCCGCATGTGGCCCACGTCCCGCACCCCGAGGCTGAACGCGATCCCAAGCTCCCGCGACTGCTTCATGAAGTAGATCAGGTCGTCGTGGCTGTTGACGTAGGTCCCGGCGGGCCGGAACGCGCCGGTGTCGGGGTCGATGCCGGAGTTGTTCGTCGCCCCCACGTCGAACGTCGCCAAGTCGAGCTTCGCCGCCGGGTCGTTGGCCAGCGCCCCGATGTGGGCGAAGCGCTCCTCCTTCGACCGCGCGCCGGGGTAGGAGGGGTACAGCAGCGCGTCGGGCCGTTCCCGCCGGATCATCGCCATTGCCTCGCCGTAGACTTCGGCGTCGGTCCAGAGCTGCGCCCCCGTCTCCGGGTGGCGGGCGTGGAAGTGGACGATCGTCGCCCCCGCCTCGATGCACTTCAGCGCGTCCTCGGCGACCTCCTCCGGGCCATACGGCACGTTGGGGTTGTGCCGCTTCGACGCCAGCTCGTTGATCGCCGCCTCGATCATCATCTTCTGCATCGCGCCCCTCCTGAAGGCCGCGATTCTAGCACGCCACCCGCCGGTGCTATACTTCCGTTCACCTCCGGCCTCCCCGCCCCTTCCGGCGGCCGGAACACGCGAAAGGAGCCAGATGGCGGACCTCAACTGGATCATCTACGAAAAGGACGACAACGTCGGCGTCATCACCCTGAACCGGCCCGAGACCCGCAACGCCCAACACCAGGGCTTCCTCGAAGAGCTCGACCAGGCCTGGCGCATGGGCGAGCAGGACAAAGAGGTCAAGGTCATCGTCCTCAAGGCCAACGGGCCGCACTTCTCCTCCGGCCACGACATCGGCAGCGAGGAGGCGAAACGCTGGCGCGCCAACAACGCCCAGGACTGGGAGGGCGCCGCCGACCGCTACTGGTGGGAGTCCGAGTTCTACCTCGGCCTTAGCCAGCGCTGGCGCGACATTCCCAAGCCCACCATCGCCGCCGTCCACGGCAAGACCATCGCCGGCGGCCTCATGCTCTGCTGGCCCTGCGACCTCATCATCGCCGCCGACAACGCCCAGTTCAGCGACCCCGTCGTCAGCATGGGCGTGGGCGGGGTCGAGTACCACGCCCACCCCTGGGAGCTCGGCGCCCGCAAGGCCAAGGAAATGCTCTTCACCGGCCAGTTCGTCGGCGCCGAGGAAGCGCACCGCCTCGGCATGGTCAACCGCGTCGTCCCCCTCGACGACCTCGTCGACGAGACCTTGGCCCTCGCCCGCCAGATCGCGCAGATGCCCGCCTTCGCCCTCGCCATGGCCAAGCAGTCCGTCAACCGCACCCTCGACCACCAGGGCCAGCGCACCGCCATGCAGGCCGTGTTCGACATGCACCAGCTCGCCCACGCCCACTCCGAGCTCACCACCGGCAGCGCCATCATGGGCATGACGGTCGACTCCATGAAGTCGAAGAGCGGCACGGCCAAGGCGTAGCGCGGCGGGTACGGGGGAGGTGCTGGCAAGGCTGGCGGTCGCGCTCTTGGCGCTTCTTGCTGTCGCGGCGTGCTCGTCGGCGACTCCCACGCCGACGGCGACACCCGTTGTCGTGACCGCGACACCGACGCCGGTGCCCACGCCAACGGCGACCCCTGTTGTGGTGACCGCCACACCCACGCCAACGTCGGTGCCGACGCCGACGCCCATCGTTGTGACCGCGACGCCAACGTCGACACCGAGGCCGAAACCCACACCCACGCCAACCCCCACACCACTGCCGGCCGCGACGTCTTTGCCGAGCCCTACGCCAATACCGACCCCGACGTCAGCACCTGTAATCCTCACCCAAGCTGACGTCCCAGACCGATTTGAGACCGTACCGACAGAGGAACTCGACCTAGCCCCCGGGTCTCCCCTCACGGACCTTCCCGGCTCCCCAACCATAGACGCATCCTTTGCCTTCGCCTCGGCAGAGCCTTTTGAGTTCCTGTACGGCTTCACCTACATCGCGGACACTGTGATCGCCAAGGTAGGTGCCGATTCCGAGATCGCAAATCCCGAACTGCCCGCGGAGTTGCTCGCGGATGGCCTGGGCGCGAGGTCGGAGAGGGTTGTCAATTACCCCGACCCCCGCATCGGCGACCTGTCATCACACGTGGGGGTACAGGCGTCCTTGGAAGGTGTGTCCAACACTCTGCAGATGATCCATTTCCGGCGGGGCGATGTGGTCGCCTTAGTCTTCTCGCTCACCTTGACCCAATGGCCCACAGACACAGACCTCGTTCACTACGCCCGCATCCTGGACAGGCGGGCCTTGGGCCTACCGGATTCCTCCACTCCGCCGACCACAACGCCCATCCCTAGCCCCATGCCCCCGTCGTCGGTACTCTCCCCGGCTCAGATATTCGAACGGATCGCTCCGTCGGTAGTGCTGGTCGAGAATCCAGACGGCAGTTGGGGCAGCGGCGTATTGCTGGAGGACAAGCACGTAGTCACAAACGCACACGTGGTCTGGCCGTATGAGCGCGTGCGCCTCATATTCCCTGACGGAACATGGATCGACGACGTTCCGGTGGTTGGGAACGATCTAATAGTGGACCTCGCCGTGATCGGCCCCGTTGATGTGCCGGCCGATGGCGTTCCCTTCGTGAATGGCGAGGGGCTGCCTATCGGATCCGAAGTGTTTTTGATCGGCTATCCCGGAGAATATGCCGCCAACCCTCAGCCGACTCTAGCCCGCGGGCTGCTCTCTCGCGTCCGCGAATGGGAGGCTCCCGGTTTGACCTGGCTTCAGTCCGATGCCCCCATAGCCGGAGGCCAAAGCGGTGGGGCTCTTGTATCGGCAAACGGAGAGGTAATCGGGCTCACCGGGTTCTCGTACACAGAAGCGGACTTCTCGCTTGCTGCCTCGTCGGCGGATCTGCTGCCGCGAGTTCAGCAACTTGTTCGCGGTGAGAACCCCGGAGGGTTGGGGGATCGAAGCCTGCCGTTAACGCCTGGTCCGCGGCGTGCCGCGCCCCTGCTCGCCAACTACTGGGCCCAAGCGGTCTACGTGTTTGAATCCGCTCCCGACAGTGAGATCGACTTTGTGCTCGAAGGGAGTTCCGACGGAGCACTATCGGTCGTCGACATCTACGGTCAAGTCCTGACCTTTGACGATTACGAGACAGGCCGCGAAGAAGGAACCGTGATCATGGGCTCCAGTGTGCCTCACTTCCTGGTGGTGTCGCATTGGGCCGACCGGGCCGGGGCCTTTGCGCTGTCGGTGTCCCACCCCATCCTGACCCCCCTGCACGACCCTGACGACGGGCGGCAATTGCGGCCAGGTGATTCTGTCCGCGGGAGCCTCGATTTCCCCGGAGATGTCGACTACTTCAGCGTGAGCCTCCGCCAAAACGAGGTGATAGAGGTGGGGGTACAGTCTATTCTGGTTGACCCGTACCTTGTGGTCGATTACCAGGGTGCGTATTCCGATCAGATCATCGTGGACGACGATAGTGGGGGTGGCCTCTTTGGAGTGGATGCAAGGATCGTCTACCGTGCTCCTCACCGCGGTGAATTCTTGGTAGTAGTGGAGTCGTCCTACGGCCTAGAGGTCGGGGGCTACATCTTGACGATAGAGGCGGCCGCCCCAGGCTCAGCCCCAACGACGACGACCCTAGACGACGCCACGCAGGAGTCCTAGGAGTTCAACCCGACCCGCCGCCCACGCCGCCACAGCGCCCCGCTGCCCGCCCCCGACGCCCCCAAAGCCGCCCGCGCCCCACAACGCGGCTCTGAGCGTGTCCTGCCGCAAAAGACCCAGCCCGCCCCATCTCCACACCCCGTCGTTACATAACCCACTTCTGTCTGTGTCGCCTAATGGTTGTTATGTGCGAGCGTACAGGGAGGAGGTCCTGCATTTACATAAAGAACGGGACCGTGACGATGAGCCGTTAGCGGCACCGTGAGCGTCTGCGGGTCGTAGCGCGCCGTTTGCGCCTTCGGATGACTCCCAGGCCGTCCCAGCCACCGAACGCGGCGCTGGCGGCCTGTCGCTATACTCCCTGCCGAACTTCGCCGCGCATGCCGGGTCGTGGATTCGTGCACGAAAGACGGTCCTGCCCGACCACGTGACCACAAGGAGCACCACCACAATGACCTCCCGACTGACACGGTTGATCCTCCTCATGCTTGTGCTCGGCCTGGTGGCGGCGGCATGCGGCGGTGAATCCGACCCGGTCACGCTCAGGCTCGGCTACCCATTCCCCGCCGATCACCCGCTGCGCGTGCAGGTACTTGATCCGTGGGCCGAAGACCTGCGCGCCGCGACCGATGGTACGGTCACTATTGAGTTCTACGCCGAGCAGGCCCTCAGCCCGGCCGCCGAGACCTACGCAAACGTGGTCGCGGGAGGCCAGGACATAGGTTGGTCAATCCAGGGGTACTCCCCAGGCCGCTTTCCGGCGACCGACGTGATCGAGATGCCATTCGTCTTCGATAGCGCGTCGAAGGCGAGCAAGGTGCTGCGGACCCTGTACGACGAATTCGAAGCCCTGCGCGACGAGTACGCCGACGTGAAGGTGCTTGGTCTCTGGACAACCAGCCCCGGGGATCTATGGCTCGCCGAGGGTACCGCCTCCGCGCCGGCGGACGTCGCCGGGCTCACGCTCCGGTCGCCCAGCCCGGTGCAGGGGGCCGTGATCCGAGCCCTGGGTGCAACCCCGGTCAACATGGCCGCGCCAGACCTGCGGGCAGCATTGGAAGCGGGCGAGATCGATGGGCTGCTTACCGTCGATACGGCGTTGTCGGCGCATGGTCTTTTGGACGTGCTGGAGAGCGGCACGGAATGCGGGTGCTACGTGGTGGCCGGGTTCCTCGTGATGAATCTCGACACCTGGGACGGCCTGTCCGAGGAGCAGCAGGCCGCCGTGGAGGAGTTCTCGGGGGAGAGAATCTCTCAAGCCGCGGCGCTGTTTTATGACGAGGCTAGCGCCGACGCAACGCAGGCGAATGCTGAGGCCGGCATCGTCAAGGTCCAGCTTGACGACGCGCAACTCGGCCGTTGGAAGGATGCCACGCGCGGAGTCGTTGACGGCTGGATCAGCGACAACAGCGGCGCCTTCGATGCCGACGCCATGTACCAGCGCATGTTGGAGTTGGCCGAGGCCGGGTAGCCAACGGCGTCTTACGCCCGTATAACGTCCGACTCGTCGGCCAGCAGCAGGTAGGGCTCGCCGAACTGGTCGGGGTCGTCGAGGCGCCAAGGCGCCGGCGGCGAGCCGTCATCGCGCGCGGGCTGGAAGCGGAGACCCCAGTCGCCGCCGTGCACGAGGTAGGAGACGGCCGCCCCCGAGTCCTCGACCGCGACGCACTCGACGCCGTCCGCCGGCGTGCCGTCGCCCTCGCTGCTCCAGCCCACCACCCAGCAGGGGACGCCCGTCCCCGCCCGCGTGTCCATCTTCACCTGGCGCACCGGGTAGGCCGTCCCCTTCAGTTGAAAGGTGCGCAGCGGCACGCCGTAGGAGTTCTCGTTGTCCTCGACCTCGACGTAGATCTGCACGCGGGAGTCCCTTCCGTCGAGCCGACGGCTAGCGAAAAAGGTC
>DAOUKH010000029.1:0-6699 GCA_034421515.1 Dehalococcoidia bacterium | reverse complement strand
CAACCACGTCTTCTTTCTGACGGCGGTCGGGGGGTGGGCCGGCGCGATCGTCGTTCTCTCGGCGGCGGCCCCCGTGGTCTTCAAGATTGAAGACTCGCGGGACCGCGCCGCCGAGCTCGTGGGCGCGCTGCTTGCCACGATCAACCGCCTCAAGGTCCTCTGCGCCGTCGTCATCGCCGCGACGGTCATCCTGGAGTACGTGCTCTGGCGCGACGGCGTGAGCGGCCGGCTCGCGGCCCGGTACGGCCTGCTAGGCGGCGTCGGGACCATGGCGGCCATTTCCGCGTGGATCACGACCCCGGTGCTACGCTCGCTCGGCGAGCGCGTCGGCTCATTCGACCGCGACGAGCGTTCGGCGGCGCGGCGGCGATTCGGCGACGTCCACACCGTGAACTCGACGGTGACCGCCATCGAGCTCTTCGCGCTGATCGCCGTTTTCTACACTATCTGACGGCTTGGCCGTCGGCTCAGGCGAGGTCCTCTTCGAGGCTCTCGCGCACCTCGGGAGCGATCTTGGCGCGCCGCTTGTAGTTGGGGTGGTCGATGCAGAGATAGGCCGCGTCCTCGCCGGTGCGGAAGCGCCGCGCCTGCCCCTCGGTGAAGGGGAAGCGCACGAAGTGGACGGCGCTGATCTTCTCCTCATTGCTGCGGCCCTCTTCGAATGCGGCGTAGACGCGCTCCCCGCCGAACTGGAGCCAGACGCGCTCCGGCTCGTCGAGCCCCATCAGCCGGTCGAGGACGGGCTTGATGCGGCGCTGGTCGGTGATCTCGATGAGCAGCGTGGCGCTGAGCTCGTTCGCGTCGGGAATGAGTGTGTTGTAGACCTCGATCTCGTCCGCGATGCGGTCCTCGTGGACGATGCGCTCGGCGCGCATCATCTCCTGGATCTGAAAGATCATGGTGTCGCGGTTCTCGAAGACGAAGGTGAGGTTGCGGCCCACGCCGACACGGCGCCGCTTCTTGAGGTCGATGATCCGCCGGCGGAAGCCGTCGCGCGCCTTCTCGTACTCGATGATGTCCCGGACGTCGGCGCGTTCGATCTTGCGCATCGTCTAGATCCCGTACGCCTGCCTGAGCGCCTGCATCGAGTGGACCGGGCGCCGTCCCGCCCCCTGCTGGATCTGCTCCGCCGCCAGGGGACAGTCGGAGACGAAGAGGTCGGCCTCGGCGTCGTTCATGTCGTCGAAAAGCCGCTTGCCGTAGCGCAGGGACACCTCGTGCGAGCCCTTCTTCATCCCCCACGTGCCGTCGTGGTGTGAGCACCGCTCGACGACCTCGACCTCCGTCTCCGGCACCAGGCGCATCAGGTCGGCGCCCTTGTTGCCGATGAACTGCATCCGTTGGTGGCACGGGGCATGGTAGGCGACCTTGCCCAGCCTCGATTGGAAGCCCGTATCGAGGTCGCCGTCGACCCTGAGTTTCCACAGGTACTCGGCGATGTCGAAGGTGTGCTCGGCGACGCGGCGCGTCTCCTCGCACTCGCGGAGCTGCGGCCAGTCGCGGCGCAGCATCATGCCGCACGACGGCCCCGGCGTGACGATGTCGTAGCCTGAGTCGATGGCCGCCAGAAGCTCGGGGAGGTTGGCGTCGATCTTTCGATGCACGCCCTGCTCCAGCCCCGCATCCATGAAAGGCATGCCGCAGCACTGCTGTTTGGGCACCATCACGTCGATGTTGTTATGGGTGAAGACCTCGGCGCAGGCGATGGCGGCGTCGGCGCCCCAGTAGTTCAGGTAGCAGGTGTAGAAGAGGGCCGCCTTGCGGGTGGGCTTGTCGAGCTTGGCGCGGAGCCGTTCGCGGTTCTTGCCGAACCAAGAGGCGAAGGTCTGGGTGGAGAAGAGGGGGAGCGCCGCTTTGCGGTGGACGCCGACGGTCTTTTCGGCGGCGAAGCGGAGCGGGGCGATGCGGTTGGCCATATTCGCCAGCGGCGCGGTCTTCGAGCCCAGGCCGCCGAGGCGGTCGGTGTCGGCGAGGAGGCGGTCGCCGAGGCCGACGCCCTCCTTGCGGGCGTTGATGAAGTTGGCGCGGAGGAAGAGGGCCGGGACGTCGAGGTCGTAGTCGTGCGGCTCGGTGTAGGGACAGCGGAGGTAACAGAGCTGGCACTGGTAGCACTGGGCCTCGACGGGACGCAGCGCGTCGCGGGTGAGGGGTTGGTCGTTGTCCTCGGCGGCGTCGGTGACGTCGAAGAGGGCGGGGAAGGCGGGACAGAAGTTGAAGCAGAGGCGGCAGCCGTGGCAGACGTCGAACTGGCGCTTCTGCTCGGCGAGGAGCACTGCCTCGTCCCAAAACTCCGCGGACTGTGCGCGCAAGTTGCTCACGTTGACGAAGCTCCGAAGTGCGCGGCGTGCAACTTGTTCGCGAGCATGTTCATGTTGTTACGGGCAGACAAACGCCCCGAAGGCGGACCCTCGGGGCGTTTCGTCGTTGGTCTCCGCATGGCTGCGGGAGGCGGCTACATCGCGTCGGCCGGCTCCTTGCCCGCGACCTTGCCCAGGCCCTGGTTGAAGCGCCCGGCATGCGACTTCTCGGCGCGCGCCAGCGTCTCGAACCACTCGGCCAGTTCGTCGAAGCCCTCGTCGCGCGCGGTCTTGGCCATGCCCGGGTACATCTCCGTGTATTCGTAGGTCTCGCCGTCGACCGCGGCCTGGAGGTTCTTCTCGGTCGTGCCGATGGGGTCGCCGGTGGCGGGGTCGCCGACCGACTTGAGGAAGTCGAGGTGACCGAAGGCGTGGCCGGTCTCGGCCTCGGCGGTGTCGCGGAAGAGGCCGCCGACGTCCGGGTAGCCTTCGATGTCGGCCTGCCGCGCGAAGTACATGTAGCGGCGATTCGCCTGGGACTCGCCGGCAAAGGCGTTCTTGAGGTTGTCGAGACTCTTGGTCCCGTCTAACGATTTGGCCATAGGGGTGTGCCTCCTACCTGTTGGCTCTCGCTACGATGGATTTCGGACGGGTAAATTATGGTGAACCTCCCCCCGAAATGCAACCGCGCCGGCCTGTCCTCGCCCGGCACGGTTAACGCAAGAGAGGCCCCCGGCCGGGGGCCTCTCTTCGCTGACGTATGTCGGAACTCGAAGCCGTCCCGTGTTTAAGAAACGATCGCCGCGATCCGAATCGCGATGATCGCCGCGCCGGTGAGCAGGACTCCGGCGATGATGGTCTTGTGGGGCGACTCGAGGAAGGTCTTGCCGTTGATGACGGTGATCCCGGCGATGAAGGAGAGCACCGACACGATCGGCTTGCCGATGGGTGATTCGATGAAGTCTTCGATGCTGTTCATGGTGTGGCCTCTCCTAATTCCACAGCGCGGGCAGGTGAATCGCCGCCGCCATGAAGAAGATCATCGGCACCGAGAGCATCGTGTTAGTGCGGGACGCGAGCAGCGTCTTCCGCGCCCACGACGGATCCGGCGCCTCGCCGGTGTTCGCCGCGGCGATGACCTTCTTCTGGTTCGGCCAGATGATGAACCAGACGTTGCCGGCCATGATGAGGCCCATCACTCCGCCGATGGCGACGGAGTAGAAGCGGGTCGTCTCGAAGTAGTTGTGGTCCTGCACGCCCTTGCCGATGATGTACCCGAGTCCGAAGAGGACGGTGAAGAAGGCCGCCCAGCGGAACAGGAACAGCACCTGGGGCACCAGCACCTGTATGGCGTTGGTGCGGGCAGCGGCATCCATCTTCGCGAAGGAAGGCACCTGTGCGAAGTTCAGGTAGTAGAGGATGCCGATCCACGTGATTCCGGCGACGATGTGACCAACGCGGTCTAGATCGAAGAAGATCTCCCAGAAGAGATCCATACGCTCCCCCCTTTCCGGTTGTCCGAAGCTACCGATTACGGAAGGTCGTTTCAGGTGTGCCGCATAATGCCGACCGCCCGCGTTATTGTCAAGCGGCGGCGGTGGGGTAAGGCCCCCGCCCCGGCCCTCTCTCAGTCTCCCCCAGAGGGGGAGAGGCGGCATGGGCGAGTCACGACTCGCCCCTACAGGGGAGGAAGGCGAGGCCTGGCGTTTAGCGGACGACGATTTCGCCGATCATGCCGCCGGCTTCGTGGCCGGGGATGGTGCAGAGCAGGCGGAACTTGCCGGCGGTGTTGAAGGTGTAGCGGTGCGTCTCGGTTTCGCCGCCGTCGACGTCCCAGTCGATGCCGAGAGCTTCGACGGTGAAGTCGTGCTCGATGTCCCTTGAGAAGAGCTCGAACTCGACCGTCTCGCCGACGGAGAACTCGAAGTCTTCCGGGATGAAGTCGAACGAGGTCATTTCGACGAAAATCTTGGTGACCGGGCCGCCGGGGGTGGCGGTGGGGGGAATCGGCGTGGGCGTGGCCGACTCGCCGGGGCAGGCGGTGAGGACGAGCGCGGAGGCGAGGATGGCGGCCGGCACGAGCAGTCGGAGGCGCGGGAATCGAGGCATGGGGGGTACGGGGCTCCTTGGTCTAGCAGGGCGTTCGGGCTCGGCGACGTAGCGCACCCTTCAGGATACACCCGCAGGTCATCGGGCGGGGCCGAGCCGGGGGACCGGCGATTCTCGAATCGCCCCTGCAGGGACGATCCCCTGGTACGAGCAAGGGGCCCGGTGGCTACTCCGGAGTGAGACCCAAGACCAGGTCGCGCAGCGTGACAAGGCCGCGGGGCGCCCCGGCGTCATCGACCACTAGCGCGCGGGAGACGCGAAACTGCACCATCAGCCGCACCGCGTAGCGCGCTAGCATCTCCGGGCGGACCGACAGCGCCGGCTTCGCCATGACCTCGTAGACATTGACTCGCTCCGGCGCGCGGTTGCGCGCGATAACCTCTCGCGCCAAGTCGCTCACGGTGATCAGCCCCAGCTCGTCGTCATCGTGGCGGCGGTTGACGACGAGCGAGCTGATGTGCAGCCGCTTCATCGTCTCCATAGCCTCGGCCACCGTGGCCAGCCCGTCGATGGCGTGGACCTCCGGCCCCAAGATATCGAGTACTCGTATCGCCCTGTTGTCGCCCTGATCGTTCATAGCGTGCCTTCCAATTCCTCCATCAGCGTGGGCAACTGGGTTGAGAGGCCGACGACGTCCTCAACGGAAATCTGAAAGGCGACGCCGGCCCCGTGCTCGCGGTCCATTTCGCCGGCCGCCGCGATGCGTTCGAGGATGTCCCGGGCTCTCGGTTCCGCCACCAGGAACAGCACCACGTCCCGGCTCGCGGTCAGGTCCAGCCCGAGAAAGGTCTTTGCCGGTTCCAGCCCCTCGCCGCGCACGCTGCTGATGATGGTGGCACCCGTCGCGCCGCCCGCCCGCGCGGCATCGACGATGTGGTCCGTCTTCTCCTTGCTCACCAGCGCGACGACCAGCGCCATCTTCATGTCTTCACCTCCTGGCGTTCCTTCCGGGTGCGCCAATGTTCCACCCGTTCGGCGGCGATGGCGTAGCCTAGCACCGACATGATGGGGAAGACACTGGCGAAAGCGATGAGCCCGAAGCCATCGATGAGTGGGCTGCGCCCCGGGACGCTGGCGGCAAGGCCCAGCCCCAGGGCCGCCACCACCGGCACCGTGACGGTCGATGTGGTGACGCCGCCGCTGTCGTAGGCCAGCGGGATGATGGTGCGGCGGCTCAGGTACGTCAGCACGATGACGACGACGTAGGCGGCCAGAATGTACCACGGGAGCGGCGAGCCCGTCACGATGCGGAAGCATCCCAGGGCTACCCCGGCGGCCACGCCCACCGCCACCGCGATGCGCAGCCCCCAGGCGTTCACCGCTCCACCCGAGACCTCCTGGGCCTTGAGCGCCACGGCGATGAGGGACGGCTCGGCCGCCGTCGTCGCAAAACCGATGGCGGCCGCGAAGAGGTAGACCACCCAGTAGTCCTCCCACCGCACCACGCCCGCCAACGCAGACTCCCCCGCCATCTCCGTGAGCTGCCGCGCCATCGTCTCGCCGATGGGGAACAGCGCTTGGTCCAGCCCGATGAGGAAGAGCGCCAGCCCCAGCAGCACCATGACCGACCCGGTGGCGATGCCCCTGACGTTGGGCAACCTGCGCCGCAGCACGCCCACCTGGAACACGACCAGGATGACGACGATGGGCGTCACGTCCCGCAGCGTATACAGCAGGGTCTCTCCGAAGAGCGCCAGCCACTCCAGCATCACGTCACCATCCCGTAGCCCAGCACGCAGATCATGGGTGTGAGGCTTGCGAAGGCGATCAGTCCAAAGCCGTCCAGCATCGGGTTGCGCCCCCGTATGGTGGAGGCGAGGCCCACTCCCAAGGCGGTGATCAGGGGCACCGTGATCGTGCTGGTCGTCACCCCGCCGGAGTCGTAGGCCACCCCCACAATCTCCTCCGGCGCGAATAGGGTCATCACCATGACCAGCACGTAGCCGCTGATGATGAATCGGTGAATGGGCCAGCCTTTCAGGATGCGCAGCACCCCCAGGACGATGGCGAGGCCGACGGCGAGGGCCACAACCACGCGCAGCTCAAGGGCGTACCGGTCCTGGGCTGCCTGGCTGCCGCCGATGAAGTCCGCCTCGGCCGCCACCTTCGCCGCCTCGGCCGCCACGGCGATCAGCGCCGGCTCGGCCACGGTGGTGCCGAAGCCGAGACAGAAGGCCAGCGCCAGCAGCACCGTAGCGCTTCCCCTGCGTGCCAGCCCCTGCGCCAGCGCCTCGCCCAGCGGGAACAGCCCGCTCTCCAGCCCTTGGATGAACAGCGCTAGCCCCAGGACGAC
>DAOUKH010000028.1:0-29446 GCA_034421515.1 Dehalococcoidia bacterium | reverse complement strand
GATTTCCTCACCGTCGGCGCGCTGCACTCGTTCCAGGAGATCGAGCCGGAGTCGCTGGAGCCGCTGGAGGTGGTGGACTACCCGCGCACGACGCGGTAGGGCGGCGGGTGGTCATCGGTGCGGCGATGGGGTAGGGTTCGGGCCGCTGCGACGGGACGGAGCCGGCGGACCGGAGGTGGGCGATGAGCGATGAGATGAGCAGGATCGAGGCGTTGGAGCGGCGCGTCAAAGAGTTGGAGGACAAGGAGGCGGTCCGTGACGTCCTCGCCCGCTACGGCTTCACCGCCGACCTTGGGCTCTCCAAGGACTGGGTCGACGTGTGGACGGAGGACGGGGTCTACGACCTCGGGCCGGAGGACAAGGCCGCGGGCTCCGACGCACTGCTGTACGACATCATCACTAACCCGAAGGGGCACAAGACCATTGAGAACCGCTCGCAGCACACGGTGGTGAATCACTTCATCCGCGTCGACGGCGACCGGGCGTGGGCCGAGGCCTACTCCATCGTCTTCGTGCGCGGCGACGAGGGCTACTACCCGTGGACGTGCGGCTACAATCACTTCGAATTCGAGCGGAAGGACGGCCGGTGGCGCTTGGCGCTCCGGCTCCGGCGCCCCGTCGGCGGCGACGAGTGGGGCGGCAAGGTGATCAAGGCGTTCGCCGGCGAGTAACGACGACAGAGATGGAGAAGGAGATCGACGCATGAAACTCGACCTGCTGTACGAGATCGAGGTGGAGAAGCCCTGGCCGGAGGGCCAGCGGAAGGCTGAGCAGCAGGCCTACTGGGAGGCCCTGGAGCAGATCGAGCGGGCCGACGAGGCCGGCTTCAACATCGTCTGGATGGTCGAGCACCACTTCCGGGTGGAGCGCTCGCACTGCTCGGGGCCGGAGGTCTTCCTGGGCGCGGCGGCGATGCGGACGAAGAACATCCGCATGGGCCACGGCGTCGTGCTGCTGCCCAAGCCGTTCAACCACCCGGTGCGCGTCGCCGAGCGCGCCGCCGTCCTCGACATCCTGTCGAACGGCAGGGTCGAGCTTGCCACCGGGCGCTCCACGCCGTACGAGCAGGACGGGTTCGACGTGCCGTTCGCGGAGTCACGGGAGATGTGGGAAGAGGCGATCCGGATGCTGCCCGAGATCTGGACGCAGGACACCTTCTCGCACGAGGGCAAGTACTGGCGTGTCCGAGAACGCGCCGTGCTTCCCAAGCCGGTGCAGGAGCCCCATCCCGCCCTCTGGGTGGCGGCGTCGAGCGACGACAGCTACCCGAAGGCGGGCGAGAAGGGGCTGGGGGTGCTCAGCCTGTCGATTCTCGTGCCGCTGGAGAAGCTGGGAGAGCGCATCGCGACCTATCGCG
This sequence comes from Dehalococcoidia bacterium, assembly GCA_034421515.1. Taxonomy (GTDB): domain Bacteria; phylum Chloroflexota; class Dehalococcoidia; order SHYB01; family SHYB01; genus DAOUKH01. The sequence continues at coordinate 28,089 of DAOUKH010000028.1, read as the reverse complement.
AGGCCATCAAGCGGGCGAAGCCCGTCGGGAAGTTCGTCAACAACCGCCTCGCCGCGTACACGCTGGTCCACTGCGCCGAGACGAACGCAAAGGCCATCGAGAACGGCGGCATGAAGGCCTGCCACTGGTGGTACCAGCACCTCGCCGAGGTGACCCTGAAGTGGGAGGCGCCGATCATGAAAGCCCAGGCCGAGGCGTCGGGGGACGTGACGGCGATCGGCGGCGTCCAGGCGCGGCTGGAGGACATGGAGCGGCAGGCGCGCGGCGAGTTCGACGTCGGCGAGTACGACCGCCAGAACATGGTCGTGGTAGGCGACCCGGACACGATCCTGCGCAAGCTCGAGAGCTACGAAGAGATCGACGTCGACAACCTGATCTGCCTTATGCAGTTCGGCGGCATCAAGCACCCGGACATCGTCAAGAGCATCGAGCTCATGGGCAAGTACGTGATCCCGGAGCTGAAGAAGCGGGAGAAGAAGCCGGCGGCCGTATAGAGGCGGGGGTGGAGCGGGCGATGGGATTCGAACCCACGACCTTTTGCTTGGGAAGCAAACACTCTGCCACTGAGTTACGCCCGCGGGAGCGCCAATTCTAGGCGCCGCTTCGAGGCACTGTCAACGAACGGCGGCGGCGCTACTCGCCCATGGCGGCGACTTCGTCCCAGTAGCGCTGCCAGCTCGGCCAGGCGTCGGGGAGGAGGCCCTGCTTGACGCTGCCGCGGTCGATGCTGACGCCGGCGGCGGGGCGGGTGAGGGCGTCGACGCCGTACCAGCGCATGAGGCGGCGGCGCTTGAAGTACCAGAGGCCGTCGCGGCGCTCGTAGGTGTCCCAGTACTGGATCATGCCGACCATCCACTCGCCGGGGCGCTCGATCTCGTCGCGGCAGTAGACGACGCCGTGGGCGTGGTCTTCGTCGTCGAGGTCGATGATGTGGTTGCCGACGAAGTGGATGCTGGACTTGAACTTGGCGAAGGCGCGGACGAACCACTCGCGCAGGGCGGGGCGGCCCCACTGGTCGCGCCCGACCTGGACGTCCTCGATGAAGAGGGCGACGAGGTCGTCGATGTTGCGCGTGTCGAGGGCGAGGGCGTAGCGGTGGGGGAGCTGCCTGATCTGCTGGTAAGCGTCGAGGCGGGCCAACCGCGCCGCCAAGTCGTCGTCGGGCATCGCCGTCCTCCTTAGCGCCTAAAGGGTGCGCCGGCTAGGGGCAGTCCGCATCAGGACTGCGAGTCCTGGCACCAGAGGCGGCAGCCGGTGACTCCCAGGGTGATGGGCAGCAGGACGTCGACGACGGCCCAGATAACCCAGGCCTGATGGTTGCCGTCGAGGCTGTCGGAGCCTTGGGCCAGGAGCGCGATCCAGTTGTGGAGGAAGAGGATGGTGATGGCCGCCGTCAGGTAGAAGAGGACGTTGGCCTCGAGATAGCGCCGCGTGACGGGCCCATCTCCCCCCTTGTGCTCGCGCTTGTTCACGAAGTTGTAGGCGAGGCCGAGGACCAGGCCGATGAGCATGAGGACGTCGAGCACGTACCACACGTCGAGCACGTCGAAGTCGGATGACTCGGCGATGATTGTGTTGATGATGAACCAGACCGCCACCACGACGGCGAGGCCGATCAGATAGGCGCCTACCGGCTTCTTGAGTACTGCCATTGCGTCCTCCCCCGTGCCGCCTGAATGTGGTGCGGAGCGTAGACCGTCCCGGCGCGCCGGTCAACGGCGGGGGTTGCGCAAGGCTGCACCGGCGCCCGCCCCGGCGAAGGCCCTGTCTCCTGCGCGTCCGCAGGGCTGGGCCGCTCCGGCGCCCGCCCCGGCGAGGGCCCTGTCTCCTGCGCGTCCACAGGGCATTGGGCCGCTCCCGGCGCCCGCCCCGGCGAAGGCCCTGTCTCCTGCGCGTCCGCAGGGCTGGGCCGCTCCCGGCGCCCGCCGGGACAGTGGGCACATCTCCTACGCGTCCGCAGGCGACGGTTTCCGTATCCCGGCCAAGAACGTACGTTCTGAGATGATGATAGGCCCCGGGGGAGGGCGTGTCAAGCGGCCGGTGGCGGGATTGGGCTGCCCGCCCTCAGTCCCTCCCAGAGGGAGGGAGGTTTAGGGGGGCGCCCCTATGGGGTGGCGGGCCTTGATGAGCCGGTGGCGGTGATGAGGGGGCCCCTCATCTCAATCTTCTCCCGAGGGGAGAAGAGGAAGACCTCCCAGCGCCGCCCCTCCGGCGCGCCCGATGGGCGCGTGCCCTCTCTCAAATCTCCCCCAGAGGGGGAGAGGGAAGAACCGCCCCACTCCGCCCGCTTCCCAACCATCGGCGGGAGTTGTGCAAAGGTCTCCAGAGGGAGAGAGGCTTAAGGGTTGGGCGGGGCGCTAGTAGAGGTAGTGGCCCTGGACCGAGGCGGCGACGGAGACTTCGATGTCGCGGATGGCCTGGGACATGGCCTGGCCGATGAGGTCGAGCTTGCGCACTTGTTCGATGCGGGTGGAGGCTTGCTCAAGCTCGCGCCGGGAGAGGAGCTCCTTGAAGATGCCGCAGGCGTCGGCGAGGCAGATGATCACGACGTCGCGGGGGTCGGGGATCTCGTCGCTGAAGAGCACGCCCATGATGCGGAGCTTCACCTCGCGCTCGGCCTGACCGTCGATCATGGGGTAGCGCCGGGAGCGAAAGACCCAGAGGAAGCGGTCTTCCTGGCGCTCGAGGACGCCGAGGGCGACCAAGCGGGCGAGGGCCTCTCCCTGAATTTCCTCGGCGCGCAGCGCGGTCTGTTCGACCCAGAAGCGGGCGTTGTGCTTTTCGCCCGCGGCGATCTCGGCGAGCGTCGGATCGAGCAGGTCGTCGCCGGTGGGGGTGGCGTCGAGCAGGATGAGGTGCTCGAGGTCGGTGTCGATGCGGTTCTCCATGGCGAGGTCCATGAGCACGCCGCCGGCGAGGGCGTAGTTGAGGGACCAGCTTGGGACGTGCGCGAACCTTCCGTCGTCGTCGTGCAGCAGGAGGAGGGTGATTTCCTCCACGAATCTCAGCATGGCGCGCGTCCTTTCCGGTGCGGGGCGATTCCGTTTGCCGCACATTCTACCCGACGAATGGGTTGGGTGGTGACGGCGGGTGGGGCGGCGGGCTACTGGGCGACGAATGACGTGGTGACGTCGTCGTTGACGCGCACGGTGTAGTCGACGCCGGACTCGAAATCGGAGCCTAGGGGGACGGCGGTCTCGACGATGGGGTAGTCGGCGGTGCAGGGGATAGCGGCATCGGAGACTTCGTGGTGGGTGATGACTACGTCCAACGCGTTCGGCTCGCTTCGGCGGATTTCATAGCCGTTGAACTGCGAGCAGGTGCTGCCCTTGGGCAAGGCGGAGAGGACGCGGAGCTGGTACTGAGGAGGCGCGCTCGCTAGGACCAGCACCTCGGCCTGCTCGATGGGCGACTCGGCGATGATCGTGTGCGGCAGGCCGGGATCGGGCAGGGTGAAGGTGGTGACGAGCCGGTCGTTGACGAGCACCCGGTAGGTCCGGCCGGGTTCGAGCGGCTGGAGGATGGGCTCGACGGCGTCGAGCTCGACGACCTGCTCGTGGCAGGGGATCGCCCAGGGGGTGGACGGCGGCTGCATAAGGGTGAGCCAGGCGGCGATATCGTCGCCGATGACCTCCAGGCCCTGGTTGCCGGGGCGGGCGCAGCCGTCGATGGTGGACTGGTAGAAGGCGATCCGCAGGAAGAGCTCCGGCTCGTTGGGGATCAGGTTGGCCCAGAGAATGGGAGCGGGGACCTCGACCCAGGTGCGCCAGTCGGTGTTGTCGCCCACTTGGTCGGGCGGAGGCTCCACCAGCACGAGGAGCATGTCGACCTTGCCGGGATTGCCGCGGGTGATCACGTCGTAGGCGGTGTCGTTGGTGAAGGCGAGGCGGCCGTCGGCCTCGACGATCCTGGCGCTCACCGCGTAGGTGTTCCTCGAGTCGATGTCCTGGCGGTTGTAGCGGACGTCGAACGTGATGGGGACCTGACCGGGCCCGGAGATGGTCTGGCGGGCGATGAGAGGGGCGGCAGCGTCGGCGTAGGAGACGTCGCGCAGCTCGACGATGAGGGTGGCGTCCGGTGTCAGGGCCAGCCGTTCGCGGTAGGTCACGGACCCCTTTACCGATGCGTTGGGTTCGCGGCCCGAGGGCACTTCCCACGTCACGTTGCCGAGTGTGGGACCGCCCTCGCAAGCGCCGGAGAGGAGAAGGATGGCCGCGATGGCGAGAAGGGAGAAGAAGGCGGTCTTGGCGGTGGTCTTCATGGGGCGCGCCTCGGTGGTGGGGAGGTGTCTCTACTAGTAGAGACGCGGCCCGACGCGGATTTGTTCCCGGACCGGGGTCGAGGGAACGAAAGCGGCAGGCCGACGCCGCATGCAACGGGCCTGCCGCTTCCGACTGCCGCGCCTTTTCGCGGGACAGGTTAGGACGCGGCTTCGTCGCCCACGAATTCCCGGCGTCCCTTCAGGATCCCCTTGCCGATGATCAGGATGCAGAGGGCGCCGAAGAGCAGTACGGCATTGCTGGTAACGGCGATGCCGTGCAGGTCGATGTCCGGGACGTGCTCCGCGATCATCAGCACGACGAACGTGGCAACGCCGGTGAGCGCCAGGCCCGCCGCCGCGAGCTTGAAGATACTCATGCCCGCACAGCGGCGCGCTAGGGCGGAGGCGAAGACTGTCGAGCCGATGGAGGTAACGTAAAGGAAGGCAACGTGAATCCCTGCAGCCGCCGCGAAGAGCGTGGTGGCCATCGCCTCTTCTTCAGCGCCACTGCTTCCGACGCCGTGCGCAAGGATGTGGATCAGGATGTGCCGGAGGCTGAGCTCAACGACGAGCAAGGCGTAGCCAAGCAGGAAAATGTTCAACGCGAAGCGGGAGATGCGGTCCATAACCGAATCGCCGCTGAAGGCCCGGTGCAAGCTGTGCAACCCGAACCAATAGAACATGACGCTCACGACGAGCAGGAACGTCATGGCCTGGGCCAATGACGAGTTGTCGCCCAGGACGCCTGCCGCTTCCGCGAAGGTCGCCGAGTCTACGGAATCGACTATGAGTCCCCCCGGCGTCAGCAACGAGGCGATGACACCTACGACCACAGCAACAATGAGCGCCCAACCAGCCGTCGAGTTTGCCGTCATGACGTCCCCCTAGAGTGTTTTCAGGCGATCTTATGCCAAGTAGCGGCGCTATGCAAAGACTCGCCATAATGAGACTAGGGGTCCCGGCGGCACGCAGCCGCTCGGGTTGCTATTCCTTAGATTCCGGAGACGGCGCCGGGACGCTTGCGCCATTGTTCGGGGCTAGTCGGTCTCCGCGTAGGTGAGCAGCCACTCTCCCCCGAACTCTTCATAGATGAACACCATCTTCACGGAACCACCGTCCCAGCGTGCGGTCTGCCTGAACTCCCATTTGCCCGGCTCGATTTCCGTGGGGGGAGACGTCTCCTCCGGCCTGATTTCCAGGCCAAAGTTCTTGAAGGGCTGCAGGTTCGACCGGACCTCTTTCTCTTCCTCCGCCCAGTAGCTCGGCTCGTAGAAGACCGCGAGTCCATCGGCGTCGTAATGGTTGTAGACCTTCCAGAGTTGCGCGGTCTTTTCGCGGATGTGTTCCGGGAGGTCTATTGGTTCGTCGGGGGTGGAGGCGGGTTCTCCGGACGCGTCATCGGCGGGCGTGGGCTCCGCTTCGGGCGTGGCGGTGGCGGTCGGTGTGGGCGCGGGTGTCGGGGTCGGTTCCTCGCCGCACGCAGCCAGGACGAGCGACAGCGCCAAGATGGCCGCCAGTGCCGTTCCCATTCGCAGCATACCCACCCCCTTGTGTCGCGACATTTGGCGCTCTAGCGCGCGAGGAGCCCGCCGGGGAGACGCTTTGATTTCCGCGGACAATATTTTACAGCCTCACAGGCACGGGCGCAGGTTAGGCATGCCGACGGAGGGGGCCGAGACGCGCCCCCTCCGCCTACCGTCCCTCAATACGGCCGGTAGAGCCAATCGGCCAGAGGTTAGCCGGAGGAGTCCTCGGTGGCGAGCTCCTCCCGCCCCTGGTACATGCCGTACCCGATAGCGATCAGGCAAAGCCCCTGGATGTAGAGGACGATGGTGTTGACGAAGAGCAGGGCTTCGATGCCCGTGCCGGGAGCGGATATTGCAACGAGGAAGTTGACCAGCGCCACAAGTCCACCTACCGGTAGGACGTAGCACGCAACCTTGTAGGGGCTCATGGAGGCGAACCGCTTGGCGAGCCCAAGTCCGAACATGCTGGACGCGATGGGGGCCAGCGCTATGAATGCCAAGTTGACCCCTGTAGTGCCGAGGTGCAGGGCCAAAGCCGCGGCCTCGAAATCTGCCGCCGACTGAGACCCGGCTGCGGCCAAGTTGCTGCGTTGCAGCAGGTGAATTTCGAAGTGCCGCATTCCCGTCGCGATGATGAGGATGGACCACTCGATAAGGGTGAAGATAATGCCGAACTGCAGGAGCCTGCCGGCCAGTCCGGCTTGCCGTTTCACCAGAGGGTAAAGAGCCAAGAAGCCGAAGGACATCAGCAACAGCGAAATGAGCGTAAGGAACGTCATCCATTGCGCAAGGACCGGCGCATCGCTGAAGGCGCCCAGCGACGCGGCGTACTCGGTCTGGTCGACCGGGTCAATGAAAACGTACCCCGGTATAAACAGTGGGGCCATAAAGGCCAGAACCACGCCGACAATCAAGGCAAGACCTGCGTACCGCATTGTCATGATTTCCCTCCTGACCTAGTGTCCTGGCGCTGCCAGGCGACATTCCCGGACCACCATTCCAGCGGAGGATAGCACCGAAGCGCAGCAACAAGTTCAAAACCCGGCTCGATATTGAGACGCTCTTACAGGCCGCCAACGGCAGGACCTGAACCTTCGACCCAACCCTTATGATGTGGTCGGCGGCATCGCGACCTTCCCCAAGAGAAGACCATGCCCAACTTTCCACGGCTCTTCGAACCGCTCCGGATCGGCAACTTCACGGTGCGGAACCGCATCGTGAATACCACGCACGGCACGGCGCACTCGGAGGCGCGGGACCTGCGCTACCTGCGGGAGCGGGCGCGGGGCGGGGCGGCGCTCATCGGCATCCATTCCGCGGGCACGACGAGTTTCCCCCTTGGGCCGGGGCGCTGGAAGAAGGAGCACGGCCGCGACTTCGACGTGCGTCCGCCCAATCCGGCGACGCCCGAGGGCATCGAGTTCTTTGACGAGATAGGCATCCCGGGCCTGCGGAAGCGCGCCGAGGTGATCCACGATGAAGGGGCGAAGGTCTTCGGCCAGGTCTACAACGCCGGTGCCGGCATGCACCGCGACAGCCTGCAGCCCGCCTTCGGCCCCTCGCCGGTGCCCGAGCCCTTCGACGCCGTCGTCCCGCACGAGCTGACCGAAGAGGAGATCGCCGACCTCGTGATCACCTTTGCCCACGGCATCCGGCGGGCCAAGGAGGCGGGCCTCGATGCCGCCGAGATCCACGGCGCGCATGGCTATCTGGTCACCGAGTTCCTGTCGCCGCGGTTCAACCGGCGGGAGGATCGCTACGGGGGAAGCCGGGAGAACCGCGTCCGGTTCGTGTTGGAGATCATCGAGGCGGGCCGCAAGCTCGCCGGTCCCGACTATCCGATCGGTATCCGGATCGGGCTGGACGGCGACGGGCGGCACGGCGGTCTGACCATCGACGAGCTCGCCGGCATCGGCCAGTCGCTGTCGCCGCACGTGGCCTTTATCAGTGTCAGCGGCGGCAACTACACCGGCCTGGGCGACGGCCTGGAGATCGCCTACGTCAGCCCCTGGTACGTGCCGCCCGCCCACAACGTGGAGGCCGCGGCCGCCGTCAAGAAGGTCGTCGACGTACCCGTCTTCGTTGCCGGCAAGATCACCGACCCCGCGATGGCGAACAGCATCCTCGCCGACGGCGCCGCCGACATGGTCGGCATGGTCCGCGCCCTGATCGCCGACCCCGAGCTGCCGATCAAGGCGAAGGAGGGGCGGCCCGACGACATCCGCATGTGTATCGGCATGGACGAGTGCCACTACATCGGACACGCGCGGAAGCCGGTGATGTGCGCGGTGAACCCGGCGGCGGGCCGGGAAGCCGAGATGGAGATCGTGCCGGCGGAGGTCAGGAAGACGGTGCTCGTCGTGGGGGCCGGGCCGGCGGGCATGGAGGCGGCGCGAGCGGCTGCGCTGCGCGGCCACCGGGTCTATCTGGCCGACCGCGAGAAGGCGCTGGGGGGCACGGTGCGGATCCTGGCGCAGGACCCCAACCGGCGCAACCTGGCCGACCTGACCGTGTTCTTCCAGCGAGAGCTTCGCCGGGCCGGGGTCGAGCTACTTCTTGGCGACGAAATAGAAGCCGACGTCGTTCTTGAGATGGCTCCCGACGCGGTCGTGGTGGCAACGGGCGGACGTCCGTACATTCCCGAGTTTCCCGGAGTGGAGCATCCGAACGTCATCACCGCGCTCGACCTGTTCTCGGGGGCTGCCGTGGCCGGTGAGAAGGTGATCGTCGTGGGCGGCATGGACGACCACGTCGGGGCTCCGACGGCGGCCGAGTTCCTCGCCGATCAGGGCAAGGAGGTCGAGCTCATCTCCGAGCAAGTCGATCTGTCGCTCGGGGCCGAGCATCCGACGCGCTATCTGTTATTCAAGCGGCTGCTCACCAAGGGAGTGACGATCTCGACGATGACCCGCATGCTGAGCTTCGAGTCGCCGGGCGCGACGCTGTTGCAGACGTTCACGCGCCGGGAGCGGAAGGTCCGCGACGTCGACAGCGTGGTTCTCGCCTGCGGCACGCGGGCCGACGACCGGCTGGCGAAGGCGCTGCGGGGCAAGACGAAGGAGCTTGTCCTGATCGGGGACAGCCTCGCCCCGCGGCGCATCATGCACGCTATGCTCGACGGCGCCCGCGCCGGACGGGCGCTGTAGCTGGGACTGGCGCTGAGCGGCCAAAAGGGATAGGTGAGCAGTGACTGCCGGAAGCGACGAGCAGCCCATCGGGTTTGAACCCGAGGAGGCGTGTCCTCCGTCGACCGCATTGGTTGTCGGATTCCAGGGCGCCGCGCTCGTGCTTGCGCCGACGGTGCTGAACGTGGCGGTCGCGGTCCGTTCTTCCGGGCTCGATGACACCTACCTGACCTGGAGCGTCTTCGCCGCGCTGCTGATCAGCGGGGCGATCACGGCCTTTCAGGCGTTCCAAGCGTGGCGGTTCGGCGCGGGCCATATTGTGCTCACCTGTCCCGCGGCGCTCTTCATTGCCATCATGGTAACGACCGTCACCTCGGCGGGCCTGCCGACGTTCGCGAGCCTGCTGGTGGTCTGCTGCGTCATTCAGGTCGCGCTCGCCTGGTGGCTGCCAATGCTGCGCCGGATCTTCACGCCGGTCGTGACGGGGACGGTGACCATGCTGATCGCCGTCAGCGTGCTGCCGATCGCGTTCGACAGCGTCCAGGACCTGCCGTCCGGCGCACCCGGCGCCTCCGGCCCGGCGATTGCGGGAATGACGTTGCTCGTCTCGGTGATCTTGACGCTGCGCGCCAGTGGCGTGTGGCGGCTCGTTGGGCCGTTCATCAGCATCCTGGCCGGATGCGCGGTCGCCGCGGCATTCGGGGTGATCGACGGGGACAAGATCGTCAGCGCGGGCTGGTTCGGCATCCCCGAATTGCCGGATTTGCGCTTCGATTTCACGCCCGGCAGTGAGTTCTGGGCATTGTTGCCTTCGTTCGCGATCCTTACCCTCGTGATCGGGATCAAGACGATTAGCGACGGCGTTGCGATCCAGCAGGGATCGAGGCGACGGCCGCGAGCGATCGATTTCCGCAAGATCCAGGGCATGGTGAGCGTGAACGGCATCGGCATGCTGTTCTCCGGTCTCGCGGCGACGCTGCCGCCGATGTCGTATTCCTCGTTCAGCCTCTCGCTGATCAACCTCACCGGCGTCGCCGCGCGCCGGGTCGGCATCGGCGTGGCGGTCGTCATGGTGGTGCTGGCCTTGTTCTCAAAACTTGCCGCCCTCCTGCTGACGATCCCCGGGCCCGTGTTGGGGGCGTACCTGATGCTGGCCATGGGGATGCTCTTCGTCAGCGGCTGGCAGACGATCCTGCGCGACGGCCTCGACTCGAGGCGTGTGCTGGTGGTGGCGCTCGCGAGTGCGCTGGGCTTGGGGCTCCACAACCACCCCATCATCCGGGACCTCCTGGGCGATGAAGTGGGCGGGCTGCTGGGCAATGGCGTCACGATTGGCGCCGTGGTGGCGATCGGCATGACCTTCGTGCTCGAAGCGCTCAGCCCGCGCCGCGAGCGCCTCGAGGCCAGGCTGGACATGGGCTCACTCCCCGCGATCGATGACTTCCTTACCCGGCTGGCGGCCAGACTCGGGTGGAACGAGGCGTCAACGATGCGGCTGCGGGCTGCCGGCGAGGAGACGCTCGCCAGCCTGCAAATGCAGGAGGAGTATGCCGAGGGCTCGGAGCCTCCGCGCTTGATCGTCGCCGCCCGGCCGCAGGGGACGATGGTGGAGCTGGAGTTCGTGGCGACGACGCGCCATGAGAACGTCGAGGACCAGTTGGCGTATCTGAGCGACGAGACCGCCGTACCGACATTTAATGAGCTTTCGCTCCGGCTGTTGAGGCACCACTCCGCTGCCGTGCGCCACCAGAAGTTCCACGGTGTGGATATCGTCACGGTCCAAGTCGAGGGCAGCGCCTGATTCAGGGCTTGGGCGGCGGAGAGCGCCACGTGTTGGGGTTGTCTTGGGTAGGCCGCGGCCTACTCAAATGCACTATTATCGTGAGGCATCCCACGCCTGAACGTCGATGAGGTTGCCGGCAGGCACTTGCCCTTACGCAGGAGAACCGCGACGTGAATGAGCCCATAGCCGTTGTCGGGATGGCGTGCAAGTTTCCCGGCGCTCCCGACCTAGCGTCCTTCTGGCGACTCTTGGAGTCGGGCGGGAACGCGATCACCGAGGGCGTTCCCGGTTCCGGCATCGGCCGCATCGGGCAGTTCTATCCCGAAACGGCAAGGCAGATTCCTGCCTGTCGCTACGCCGCTCTGGTTGACGACATCGACCTGTTTGATGCCGAGTTCTTCAGGATTTCGCCGGTGGAGGCCCAACTGCTGGACCCACAGCAGCGCATGCTGCTGGAGACCTGCTGGACCGCACTTGAAGATGCGCTGGTTGACCCCGACCAACTGAAGGGCAGTCGCACGGGGGTGTATGTCGGCATCAGCAATAACGACTACCGCATCGTAAGCCTCGGCGCGGGCCAGCCCAGCGAAGCGGCTGCCAGCTTATATACCGTCGCCGGCACGTCCTTCAACACGGCTGCCGGACGCGTGGCCTTTGCCCTCGGCCTGGAAGGGCCGGCCATGGCCGTCGACACGGCCTGTTCCTCGTCGCTGTTCGCCCTCCACCAGGCGATGGCCTCACTGCAGCGGGACGAGGCGGACATGATCCTGGTCGGCGGCGTCCAGGCCATCTTTGTCGGACGGCTGACCGAGCTCCGGGCCAGGGCGGGCATGTTGTCCCCGGACGGACAATGCAAGGCTTTCGACGCCTCGGCCAACGGCTTCGTGCGAGGCGAGGGGTGTGGAATCGTCGTCCTGAAGCGGCTCAAAGACGCGCAGGCCGACGGAGACCGCATCTGGGGCGTGGTACTTGGGTCGGCGGCGAACCAAGACGGCACCAGCACCGGACTCACGGTGCCCAGCGAGTCCGCGCAGAAGGCGGTGATCGAGGAAGCCCTACGTCAGGCCGGTGTGGCGTCCCACGAGGTCGACTACCTGGAAGCCCATGGAACGGGAACGGAGGTGGGCGACCCCATCGAGTTGAACGCCGCGGCGGAAGTCTACGGTAGAGAGCGACAACCCGACAGCCCACTGCTGGTCGGTTCCGTCAAGACTAACGTCGGCCACCTGGAATCCGCTGCGGGCATGGCGGGATTCATAAAGGTGGTCCTGTCGATGCAGCGGGGGGTCATCCCAAAGCACCTGCACTTCAACAACCCGAATCCCCGTCTGGACTGGGATGCGCTGCCGGTAAAGATCACCTCCGAAGCTATGGACTGGCCGAGCGTCTCGGACCGGCCGCGGAGGGCTGGAATCAGCTCTTACGGCTGGTCGGGGACCAACGTCCACGTCGTGGTGGAAGGGTTGCCGCCATCGGAGCAAGTCCCCGTGGACAGTGTGGGAATGTCCAGACCCACCAGCCCGGCCCGCGTGGTAACTGCTCAGGTTTCGGCTTCAGCCAAGGGTGACCCGGCGGAAGTTCACGAAGGGGTAGACCGTCCTGCCCGATTCCTCCCGCTTTCGGGGAAGACGGATGCCGCTCTCCGGGACGCGGCAAGGTCGTACCTGGCGTGGCTGGGCGCGCAGAGCGACGCGGCGTTCGCCGATGGGAATGCCTCGGATGCGCAGCTGTCCGACATGGCCTGGACGGCCAGCGTGGCCCGGAGCCACTTCGACTTTCGGGAAGGCGTGGTCTTCCGTGACGCCCACTCTCTGAGGGACGGCTTGGCAGCGGTGGCGGACTCCGGCCAAGCCCCTCCGAACCAGGCCGCATCCAAGGTCGCCTTCGTCTATACCGGGCAGGGCAACCAATGGGTAGGCATGGGCGAGGCCCTCTACGAGAGCGAACCGGTATTTCGCGCCGTCCTCGACCGCTGCGACCAACTGATCCTTGAAGAGCGGGGGGCATCGCTGCTGGACGTCATGTTTGGCCGGGCCGGCGCTGCCGGAGACCTGGATGAGCCCCGTTGGACCCAGCCCGCGATCTACGCCCTCGAATGCGCCCTGACGGCCCTGTGGGCCAGCGTGGGGATTCGTCCCGACGTCGTCCTGGGGCACAGCCTGGGGGAGATCGCGGCGGCGCAGGCTGCCGGGGTCTTCACCCTGGAGGGCGGCCTTCGCTACGCCTCCGCTCGCGGCAGGCTCTTGGGAGAGCTGCCCCGGCCCGGCGCCATGGCAGCCATTTTCGCCCCGAAGGGGGAGGTGGAGGCGGCTGTCGGCGCGTGGAGCGATGAGCACTCCGGCTCGGACGTGTGCATCGGCGTAGACAACGGAACGCACCAGGTGATCAGCGGCCCCGTGGCGGAGGTCCATGCGCTCTCGGACCGCCTCGAAGCGGCGGGGATGAACGTGCGGCGGCTGCGGGCCAGCCCCGCCTACCACAGCGCCCTGGTGGAACCCGCCCTCGATGACCTCGAGGCCGTTTTCTCCGACATCTCGATCTCCGCGCCCACCATCCCGTTGATCAGCAACATGACCGGCGAGCCGATGGGCGCCGGCATGCGGATGGACGGAGCCTACTGGCGCCAACATGCCAGGCGGCCGGTCGCCTTCCTCAACTGTGTGGAGAGCCTGGCGGAACTGGGCGCGGATGCGGCGATCGAGCTCGGTCCGCACGCCATACTCGGCCCCCTTGTGTCCTTGAACTGGCCCCAAGGGAAGGGAAACGTCTCGGCTCCCACCGTGCTCCAAAGCCTGCTTCGTCCGTCCTTCGACGGTTCCGAGCCGGAACGGGCCGACGCCTTCGTCTATGCCGTGGCGGGGGCGTACAAGGCTGGGCTGCCCGTGGACCTCGCCGGCATGTTTGCCGGGGAAGAGCGGCGCAAGATCTCTGTGCCCGGCTATCCCTTCCAGCGGCGCCGGTACTGGCTGCCGTCCGGCAGGAGAAGCGTGTCCGGCGACGCCCACCCCATGCTGGGCGCGAGGCACGAGTCTCCCCGCGGCGAGGTGATGTTCGAGACGGAAATGTTCCCGTCGGACCCCGCGTGGCTCGAAGATCACAAGGTCTTCGGCCGTGTCGTGATGCCGGGCGCGCTCTACGGCGCAATGGCGGCGACCGTGCCGCTGACAGAGGGTGCGGCGGCCTCGGTCGTCGAGGAGCTGCAGCTCCATAACCCGCTGGTCTATCCCGACTATGCCTCGGACGATGCGGATGAGCCGGGCCGCCGGATGCAGTTGGTTGTCGACGGGGGCAAGGGTGGCGCGGCCCGCGCCTTCGAGGTGTACAGCAAGAGAGACGACGACGAATGGCTGCTCCACGCGGAAGGCCGGCTCTCCCCCGACCTTGGACAACGCGGGACAGCAAACAGGACCGACCTAGGGACGCTGAAAGCGTCTCTCAGTCCACAGGACGTTTCCGCCTACTACCGGGATAAGTCCGCGACCGGAATTGAATTCGGGCCGTCTTTTCGGACCCTGGAGCGTCTTTGGGGCGCCGGCGGCGAGGCGGTCGGCGACATCGCGCTCCAGGCTGCCGGAGAGAGGAACGACCCGGGCATCCATCCTCTATTGCTAGATGGCTGCTTCCAAGTCTTGTCGGCCACGCGCAATCTCTCCGGCATCGGAGGAGATGCAACCTACCTCCCCCTTGGATGGGAACGGCTCCGGCTGAATGGGCCGCTGCCCGAACGGATCGTCTGCCACGCACGACTGAGGGACAGCGTTCAAGCGCAGGACGAGGGCGAAGCGGCGCCGGCGATACCGGAAACCTTGACCGGCGACCTATGGCTGTATTCCCCGGAAGGGGATGCCCTCGGCGAGTTGACCGGATTCGCAGTGAAGCGGGCCACACGGGCCGCCCTCCTGTCATCCACCGAGGGGCTAGGTGACCTGCTGTACGAAGTCGTCTGGCGCGAACGTCCACTGGCCGGGGGGCTGCGGTCCGCCGATTCCCTCACCGGGCCGTCGACGGTGGCAGCGGGCACGGGCGCCTTCGCCGAGTATCTGTCCAATGAAGGAGTCGAGGTTGGAGACCGTGTGGCCCTGCTCACGGATTTGGAGCGGTTGTCCCGGTCATTTTCCCTGGCTGCGCTGGAGGAGTTGGGGTGGCGACGTGAGATTGGGGCGGAGATCGACCCGGCCGCGCTGCGGGAGCGGTTGGAGGTCATCCCTGAACACGGGCGCCTGTTGGAAAGAATGCTCCGCTTGCTGGCGGATGGCGGCGTCTTGGAGCACACGCCGGGCGGCTACCGCGTGGTCGTGGGCGCCGAGGACCCGTTGCCCGACGAGGCCCTTGCCGACCCGGAGGCCTTCGCCGAACGGATTCTCGCGCGCCATCCTCACGGCACGACCGAGATAGGAATCCTGAGACGGAGTGGCGGAGCCCTGGCCGACGTGTTGCGGGGCGAGGTGGACCCGCTGTCCATTTTGTTCCCTCGGGAAGGGCCCGGCGCCGTCGACTATTACTTCATCGCCCCGGCGTCCCGCGCCTCAAACCGCCTGCTGGCGGACGCCGTGGCCGCCGCCGTAGCCGGCTGGCCGAAGGAACGCCGGCTGCGGATTCTGGAAGTGGGAGCGGGCACCGGCTCCGGCACGTCCGTCGTCCTGCCGGAGCTTCCGGCGGGCGGGTTTGACTACGTGTTCACCGACATTTCGGCGGGATTCTTCGCCGGGGCCGAGGAGCGCTTCAGCGATTCCGGAGCGCCGATAACGTACCGGCCGCTGGATATCGAACGGGACCCCGCGGAACAGGGCTTCGATCTGCACGCCTATGATCTCGTCATAGCCGTCAACGTGCTCCATGCCACGCGAAGCCTGAGAGAGACCCTGACCAATTGCCGGAATCTCTTGGCCCCCGCGGGTCAGTTGGTGGCCGTCGAGAACCTGCGAGGCCGTGGCTGGCAGGACGTGGCCTTCGGACAACTGGACGGCTGGTGGCGCTACTCCGACGACTACCGTCCGCACCACGCCCTCGCCTCCCCCGAGGTGTGGCTCCGAGCCCTGACGGACAGCGGATTCGAGGACTCGGCGGTCCTGGGTGGGGAAAGCGCGGGCGACGAGGGGCCCTTGGGTTCCGGCGTCATCCTTGGCCGGGGGCCCGCGGAGATAACCTTGCCGGGCGGCGTGTGGGTCTTGGCGACGGATGATGAGAGTGCGGCGGGCGGACTGGCGGCCGCTCTGGCGGCACATGACCAAACGGTCATCGTGGCCGGCGGCTCGCAAAGTGGCAACGCGGCGCCAAACGGCCCGGGCATATTTCCTACTCCGGTCGATCCGGAACGCAGAGCGTCATGGAGAGAACTTCTGGAAGGACTGCCCGCGGAGGTCCCGCTCGAGGGAGTGGTCCATTGCCTGTCTTTGGATGGTCGTGGAACTACGGCGACGACGGGGCAGATGGCGGAAGACGTCAAAAAGGCGGGGGCAAGCGCCCTGGCGCTCGTGCAAGCCCTTCAGGACTCAGGGCTTACTCCGGCGAAGGGTCTCTGGTTCCTGACCGAGGGCGCCCAGGCGTTGGAGCGCGACTACATGCGCAAGGGAGTCGGGCAGCTGGCTGGCGCCACCCTTTGGGGCTTTGGCAAGGCCATTGCCCGCGAGGCGGGATATCTGCAGGCCAGGATGATCGATCTGGACCCCGACGCATCGCCTCGACCCGACGACCTCTTCAACGAGGTCATGTACCCGGATGCGGAAACGCACATTGCCTACCGTTCGGGCAGACGCCTCGGCGCGCGCCTCGTAAGGAAGGGCGACGGGAGGAGCCGTATCGACTTGCCGGAGGGACCGGACTGGCGACTTGTGCCCACCGCCGGTGAAGGACTGGAAGGACTGCACGCGGAGCCTGCGATCCAGCCGCCACTGCAAAGCGGTGAAGTCCGGGTAGCGGTGGAAGCGGTCGGGCTCAACTTTTCCGACGTTCTCATCAGCGTGGGCGCCGTGGAAATGCAGCCGATGCTGGGCGACGAGTTCTACGGTCGCATTGCGGAAGTCGCGCCGGATGTTTCCGAGTTTGGAGTCGGGGACCGCGTGGTCGGCCTGGGAATCGGCACGTTCCGGCCGGACCTGGTGACGCGCGCGGAGATGGTTGCCCATGCATCCCCGGAGGCGTCCGCCGCTGCTCTGGCTACCATACCCCTGCCCTTCGTTTCCGCGGAGCTGGGCTTCCGGATGTCCGGGTTGAAGGCAGGTGACCGTGTCTTGGTCCATACCGCCTCCGGGGGCGTGGGACTGGCGGCGATCCAGCTGGTGCGGGCGGCCGGAGCCGAGGTATTCGCCACCGCCAGCGCCGCCAAGCAGCCGTACCTCCGGTCGTTGGGAATCGCCCACGTGTACGACAGCCGGAGCACCGACTTCGGACGGGAGATACTCGACGCCACCGATGGGGCAGGCGTCGACGTGGTGCTGAACAGCCTCGCCGGGTCGGCCTTCATCGAGGCCAGCGTTTCCTGCTTGGCTCAGGGCGGCCGGTTTATCGAAATGGGAAGGCGCGACATATGGAGCGCGGAGCAGATGGCCGCGGCCCGGCCCGACGTTGCCTATTCCCTGCTGGAAGTCGATGTGTTGAAGAAGCAAGACCCAGCCACCCCGGGAGCCTCACTGAGGAGGGTGATGACGCGTCTTGGGGCCGGTGAGTTGGAACCCCTCGTCCATACCCGGTGGCCGATGGCCGAGGTCGTTCCGGCTTTGGATTTCATGCGGTCGGCGCGCCACATCGGCAAGAACGTCATCGTGATGCCTCCCCTTACGGACGGCCGATTGCGCGCGGACCGGACCTATTTGGTGACCGGCGGCTTGGGCGGCATCGGGACCCTGGTGGCCGGATGGCTGGCCGACCGGGGGGCGGGCGTGATCGTGCTGAACGGCCGCCGAGATCCCGACCCCGAGGCCGTGGAAGCGATTGAAGCGCTGCGGCGGCAAGGCGCCGACGTGCGGGTGGAGTTGGCTGACATGACCGACCCGGCCGCCATCGACGACATGCTGGCCCGGATCAACGCCGGCATGCCCCCGCTGGCCGGAGTCATCCACAGCGTTGGCGTGCTGTCCGACGGCTCCCTGGGCAATCAGACCTGGGAGCGCTTCGAGCAAGTGCTCTGGCCCAAAGTGCTCGGCGCCTGGCACTTGCACCAGGCGACACTCGATGAAGATTTGGACCTTTTCGTTGTCTTCTCGAGCATCGCGGGTGTGGTCGGGAATTCGGGGCAGGGGAACCATGCCGCCGCCAACGCCTTCCTCGACCAGCTGGCCGGATACCGGCGTTCCCTGGGACTGCCGGGCCAGTCCATTGCATGGGGAGCCTGGTCCGGGCTTGGCGAGGCTGAGGAGCACCGCGAACGGATCGAGCGCCAGCTGGCCGCGTCGGGCACCGGCTGGCTGAGCCCGCAACAGGGCCTCAAGGCCTTCGATGAGCTGGTCCGCCAAGACATCACGGCCGGGATGGTGGCGGCGGTCGATTGGCCGGTCCTCGCCGAGAACTTTGAAGGGGAGATTCCCTTCCTCAGTGAATTAGTCGCCGATGATTCGGAAACCGACGGCGATGGCGGCGGCGCCGAGGGTGATGCCGATCTCCTCTCCCAGTTGCGGCAGAGACCGGCCGCGGACTGGGAACCGGTACTGGTCTCCTTCGTTCAGGACGAGGTTCGGGCGGTACTGCGCCTGCCGGCCGCTCCCGCGGCCACGATCGGTTTCTTCGACCTGGGGATGGACTCCCTGATGTCGGTGGAGCTGCGAAACCGGCTGAACCGCGCCCTTTCCGGCGAGTACGTCGTATCGAATACGGCGGTCTTCGACTTTCCCAACGTCGCCGCCTTGGCCGGCCATTTGGCCGGTGAGCTCAGCGGGGTCTTGGGGGCGGAGAAGCCCCCGGCGCTCGAGGAACCCGTCCCCAAGAAGCCGCGGACGGACGCGGCATTAGAGGTTGAGCCGATAGCCATTGTGGGTATGGCGTGCCGGTTCCCCGGGGCGCCGGACTTGGCGTCCTTCTGGGACCTTTTGGAAGGCGGCAAGGATGCCATTACCGATGGACGAAAGGACGAGGGGCCCTGGGAGGGTGTTGCCGGAGACCCGGCTGCTACTGAAGCCATGTACAGAAGAGGAGGCTTCCTGGAGGGCATTGACCTGTTCGACAACAGGTTCTTCCGCATATCGCCCATCGAAGCGCGGATGATGGACCCCCAGCATCGCATGCTGCTGGAGACCACCTGGCAGGCCTTGGAAGATGCGGGCATCGACCCCGACTCGCTCCGGGGCAGCCGCACCGGCGTGTACGCCGGAATGGGGGGGAGCGAATACCGCGATGTGATAGCGGCCAAAGGGCAGGAAGACCTCTACTTCGGTACTTCCGGCAGCATAGGGGCCGGCCGGGTCGCCTTCGTCCTGGGCTTGGAGGGACCGGCGATGCCGGTGGACGTGGCCTGCGCATCCTCCTTGGCGGCTGTTCATCAAGCGGTCGAGGCCTTGAGGCGTGGGGAGGTAAGCCTGGCCCTTGCCGGAGGCGTGAACGCCACGCTGTCTCTCTCGCTCGTGCGATTCCACAACGAGCTGGGGATGCTGTCGAACACCGGCGCGTGCAATGCCTTCGACTCGTCCGCCGACGGTTTCGTCCGCAGCGAAGGATGCGGCGTTCTGGTGCTGAAGCGGCTCAGCGAGGCGGAGGCCGACGGGGACAGGATCTGGGGACTGGTTCGAGGAACGGCGGTGAACCAGAACGGGGCCAGCGCCGGCCTCCCGGTACCCAACGGGCCGGCGCAGGAGCGGCTCATCGAGGAGGCCCTCGACCGGGCCGGCGTTGCGCCGTCGGAGATTGACTACCTCGAGGCCCACGGGACGGGCACTGACCTGGGAGACTCCATCGAGCTGCGCGCCATAGCCTCCGTCTACGGCCGTGGCAGGGAGGCGGACCGGCCGCTGCTCGTGGGGTCGGTGAAGACCAATATCGGTCACGCGGAATGGGCGGCCGGGATGGCCAGCATGATGAAGGCCGTCTTGGCGATGCATCGAGGCGTGATTCCGGCGCACCTGCACTTCAAGGAACCGAATCCGAACTTCGACTGGGACCGGATGCCTATACGAGTGACCTCCGAGATGACCGAGTGGCCAGTCCATCCCGACAAGCCCCAACTCTCCGCGGTAAACGCCTTCGGCCTTTCCGGCACCAACGCGCATGTTGTGCTGGAGGGATACTCGAGGCCATCCGACGGCCCGGCGGCCTGGCCGGACGGTCCGCCGCGACCTGTTGAAGTCTCACCGCGCAGTCCACCCGACGACGCGCCAACCTCCGTTGCGGCTTCCTCTGGGCGTACGTTCAGGCTTCTGCCCCTTTCCGGGAAATCGCACGACGCCCTCCGCGATCTGGCCGGACGGTATTTGGCCTGGCTGGGCGACAGGCAGGAAGGTCTTTCCGCCGAAACCACGGCGGAACAACTCCTTGCGGACATGGCCTGGACGGCGGGCGTGGGGCGAAGCCACTTCCCTCACCGGGCCGGGTTGGTGTTTGGCGATGTGAAGGAGCTTGAGGCAGGGCTGAAGAAGCTCGCCGGCTCCGCGCAGCAGACCGACTCCGAAGAGCCGGCCGCCTCGGCCAGGATAGCCTTTGCGTACACCGGACAGGCCGGCCAGTGGGCGGGCATGGGTGAGGCCCTGTACCAGACCGAGCCGGTCGCACGGGCGGTCCTTGACCGCTGCGACCAGGTAATGCGGGAGGAACGGGGCGCCTCCTTGCTGGATGTGATGTTTGGCCGGACTGAAGCGAGGGGAGACTTGAATGACGAGGGGTGGGCGCAGGCGGCCTCCTATGCCCTCGAGGCCGCGCTTACGGCGTTGTGGGAGAGTGTCGGGGTCAGGCCCAACGAGGTGGTGGGACTCGGGGTTGGAGAGATCGCCGCGGCGCAGGCCGCCGGCGTGTTCGGCCTGGAGGACGGCCTCCGGCTGGCCATGTCCTTGACCGGCCCGGAAGCGGACGTGCCGCGCATTGCCATGGCCGAGCCCTCCCTGACGCTGACCAGCTCGGTGACCGGGCGAGCGGTGAAAGCAAGTGCCGAGCTCGATGATGTCCACTGGCGGCAGGCGACGGACGAGGCGGCCGGCTCCCAAACGTTCACGAAGGCGCTGGCGTCCGTGGGTGCGGACATCGTTGTCGAGGTGGGGCCGCAAACGAAGGTGGACGCGACGGCGGCGGCGCCGGAGGGCTTCGAGGAGCGCTTCCTGCGGGCAGTGTCCGCCGCATACGAGGCCGGAGCGCGCATTTCCTTTAGCGGCCTCTACGCCGGTGAGGAGCGGCGCCGGATCTCCATTCCGGGCTATCCATTCCAGCGGCGGCGCTTCTGGGTGCAACCGCGCCGGCGTGGGGGCACGTAGGGTCATTGGCCGAAGCGTGCCTCACGCCTCTCCAGGAGCAGGAGTCCGTGCGAGGCGGTTGACTGCCCCCAACGGGCCTTGCTAGGATGGCCGGGCTTTGTGGTCAGCATTTGGCACTGTAGACCAAAAGGAGAGTCATCGTTGGCAACCACCGAAGAACGCATTAGAAAGCTCGTTGACGAGAACCTCGAGATCGATGGTCGGCCGATTGGGCGGCCCTTGGACTTGAACGGCAGCCTCAGGGACACCGGTGTATCTTCAGTAGACTTCGTCGCCTTCGTCAAGCTTGTGGCCGATGAATTCGGCGTCAGCTTCAATGTCGACGACTGCGCCAAGTACAAGACTATTGGAGAGCTGATAGAGGGCCTGGATTCCCGCTCCGGGTAAGTCTCCGGGAACGGAGCTCGTCGGCGGGAATAGTCTCTCTTAGGGGCCGGGCATTGAAGTCGGTCGCGGGGAGTTCTTTCGCCACTTCCGCGACTCCTTCCAGTCCGTGGTGGAGCGCCTACAGGAACGACGGTGAAGTCGCGACTGTCCACGTCGACGTGAGACCCGATCCGGCTCGCGAAGGCGAGGCTTTCGCGTGGCTGGACCGGGAAGAACGCTCCGTCTGGCGAAAGTATCTGCCGGGGCCTCGCCGCCGGTTCTCCCTTTGCAGAGCCGCGCTCCGCGCCATGCTCTGTAGCCGCCTTGACTGCCGGAACGAGCAGCTGTCCTTCGCCCTATCCGAGTACGAGAAGCCTTTCGTCCTGTTGGAGGGCGCGAAGGCTCCGGTAAGCTTCAACGTCAGTCACAGCGGAAATCACGGCCTCATCGCCCTTGCCCCGGAGGGCCGGCTTGGCATAGATGTCGAAGAGCCCGTCGATAAACGGAATCTCGACGGGCTCATAGAGATGGTAATGGGACCGGACGAACGGGCCCAACTGGCTTCCCTGCGTGGAATCGACAGACTGCGTCTCTTCTACCGCATCTGGACGTGCAAGGAAGCCTTGATCAAGGCCCTGGGTACGGGCTTTTCCACCGACATTTCCAAATTCCAAATGCCGCAAGAGATCCGTGAAGGCAATGAGGCGGTTGTCTTCAGGCTCCCCGATCTTCCCTCGGTGGCCTGGAGTCTGAACTGCATCGGCAACGAGCAGTTCGAGGCGGCCCTGGCCTACGAGCTTCCGCCATGCTCCTCACAAATCGGCAGTCCGGAACCCGAACACCCCGAGGGCGGAGCGTGAACATTGGCTGATCGTGAAAATACGGTCTGGGAGCTGCCTGAACCCATTTCAGTCCACGAGGTTCAGGTTGACGCAGAGACGCGAATCCTCTTGCGGCGGCATGGCAACCCCGCCGGCCCGAGACTGGTTCTGAGTCACGGCAACGGGCTGGCGATAGACCTCTACTACCCGTTCTGGTCGTTGCTTGCGGGCGAGTTCGACCTCATCGTCTACGACCTCAGAAACCATGGATGGAACAAGGTCAGTTCGCTGAATGGCCACAACGTCCCAACCCTGATATCCGACCACGACGTTATCCTTGAGGCCATCGACCGGCATTACGGACACAAGACTCAGGTGGGGGTGTTCCACTCGGTTTCCGCGCTGATATCGCTCTTGTCGCCCATCCGAGGCGGGCGCTTCGCCGGCCTGATGCTCTTCGACCCTCCTGTCGCTAAGGAGGGCCACGACCTTCAAGCATTTGAACAGGCGACCATCCGTGCCGCCTCGACGGCGCGCGGCCGGACCGCCAAGTTCCGCAGCGTCGAGCAGTTCGCCGGCGTCCTCCCGTTGCTGCCGCCCTTCCAACGCTTCGTTCCGGGGGCATGCGATCTCTTGGCCAGCACGACGTTACGCGAATCGGACGACGGGGATGGCTATGTGCTGCGCTGTCCGCCCGAATACGAAGCGCGGCTGATGGGCTACGCGAGAGTCTATGCGGCCGCGGTGGACTTCGATTTGCTGGATTGCCCGGTGAAGGCCCTCGGCGCGGACCCTACCCTGCCGTACTCCTACCTGCCGAGCCTAGACCTGTCAGACATCCTGACGGTGGACTACGATTTCCTGCCCGAGGCGACGCATTTCCTGCAATTGGAGCAACCCGCGCAGTGCGCGGCGGCCACGCTGGAGTTCCTCGAGGCGATCGGCGTTCGCTGAGGTGGGACGGATTCCAGGCCGGCGCTAGTCACGGGCCGGCGACACGACACGGACTTCGATCACCTCGATGTCGTGGTACTGGAGGTGGGTGACGGAGGCGGCGTAATGCCGCAGCAACCGCAGGGAGGCGTCACGTCCCACGCCGAGCTCCGCCGTTTCCGCTTCCGGCCCAGAGTTGGTCAGCAGACTGATCCGGTCTTCGAGATTCTCGGGGCTGCCTGTCGCGCTCACGAACTCGAGCTCCGCCGTCGGCCCGTCACCGCTTGCGGTGATGCGCAACCGCTTCGCGTCGCCGCCCGCTTCATCACCGCGAGCCTCCGAAAGGAGGAGCAGCGTCTCTTCAGCCACGGCGTGGAGCCGGCCCGTCATCTGGGGGCTCCAGCCTTGCCCGGTCGAGAAGTCCTCAAGGAACTTGTTGATTTCGGGCAGGGCATCCTCACGTAGGTCCGTCCGCATGCGCCGGCGCTTTCGCCTGTTGAATTCGGCGAAGACGGTCAGCAGGACCAGAATGACCCCTCCCGAAGTAAGCGCTCGCTGAAAGACCGATTCCCACACGTCGCCTATCGGAAGCGGCACCAGCCCGGTCTGAAGTCCCGTCCCTATGAGGAGGGCCGCCCCGATCACCAAGCCCGTACGGTAATCGGAGGCCTCCTGAGCGACCATCTTCATGCCCTCGGCCATGAGGGGACTGAGCATGACGATGACAAAGATGGCGGTGACCGGCGGCGGCATGCCGATCAGCAGGCCCCATGCCTTTGGGAAGAAGGCGGTCGTGATGAGAACGACGCCGGTTATGACGCCGACGTAGCGGGAGGCGCAGCCGGTCTGTTGGGCGAAGACGGTTCCCCTTGGACTTGTGCCAAGGGGCATCACGGCGGCGAGGCCGGCCAGCAAGCTTCCGAGAGCCGTGCAGACCGACAGTCCCTGCACCCGCCGATAGTCGATCGCCCGAGACTTGCGCCAGGAGACCCGCTGTATCGATAGCGCAATGGAACTTCCCTGGAGGACGGTAATCAATCCAATGAACAGGAACGCCGGCAGGAGCGACCAGTAGGCCGGGCCGAAGCTGAACCCCAGGCCTTCCCACCCTTCGAACGGCAGACCCGCTACGGAAGCCTCCCGCACAGGTCCGAAGTCGTAGATTCCGAATGCCATGCCTACCACGGACCCAGCCGCTATCCCAATGAGAGATGACCAGACTCGCCAGGCCCCTGACCCCCGAAGCAGCAGGCCAACGATGAGCACAAAGGTGACCAGAATGCAGATCTCCCCGGCCCCTGCCGGCGCGTCGTCCGGCACGTCGTTCATGCTGCGGAAGAGGACCGGAACTATCGTGATGATGAGCAAGATCAGGATGGCGCCGCTCATTGCGGGCGTTACGAGCCGCCTAATGAGGGACATGCGCATCGAGACCACGAGTTGAAAGAGGCTTGAGGTCACGATCAACGCCGACAGGGTCGCGGCCCCGCCCTCTTCCAGGGCGATGATGCAGAAGGGGATTGCCGAGGGGGAAGGATAGGGAATGACAAACATTCCGGAGCCGATTGGACCGATACGGAATGACTGCAGGATGGTGGCCGCTCCATTGACCACCAACATTGCGAAGACCGCCCAGGCCACGCTTGCCTCGGAGCCGTCAACGGCGTTGACCAGGACGATCGGGAAGAGCGCTATTGGAGCAACGACGAGCAGCGCCGATTGGACGCCCAGCCCCAGTGCTTCCAAGCGCGGGGGGCTCTCGTCCGGCTCGTACTGGGGCATCGAGGAGGCGGAGGTCGTCGTCATGTGCGTCGGCGGGGCGGGGCTTCAGTCCAACAGCCCGCCTTACTCTAGCGCAGGCGCCCGCTCCCGGCGAGCAGCCACGAGGCTAAGCAGACTGGAATTGATAGCTGTACCGATACGCGGTATAGTCACTTCATGATCCGTTCGTTTCGCCATCGAGGGTTGAGGCGGCTCTATGAGCGAGACGACGCCAGCAGGATAGCCGCCGACCTATTGGACCGGATCACTCTCGCTTTGGCAGACCTGGATGCTGCCGGCAAGCCGAGCGATCTCGATCTGCCAGGATACAGACTGCACCCACTCAGAGGAGACCGAAGAGGATTGTGGAGCATTGCGATTACCGGCAACTGGCGGATCACCTTTAGGTTCGAAGCCGGCGATGTGTACGACGTCGATCTCGTCGATTACCACTAGTGAGGAGAGAGTCCATGCCTATGAAGAATCCGCCCCATCCAGGTCGCAGCGTCAGGGAGAACTGCTTGGGCCCTCTCGGCCTAAGCGTGACCGAGGCAGCGGAGGTTCTGGGAGTTGCCCGCCACACCCTGTCGCGGGTATTGAACGGTCACGCGGCAATCTCGCCCGACATGGCTATTCGCCTAGAGAAGGCCGGATGGTCCAGCGCTGATTTCTGGCTTAGCCGTCAGACGGCATACGACCTGGCTCAAGCGCGCAAGGGTGAAGACAGGATACAGGTCGAGCGCTATCAGCCCCTGCCCACTGCGTAGGAACCGCCCGCGCCGTTAGCCCCTATACCACGGGCGCAAAAGGTGACTGATCAACAATCGTCGACGGTGACCGGCGCCACCGCTCCGAGCACCCAGCGGGCGATGGCCGCCAGCTCGGCATCCTGGTGCGGCTGGCCGAAGACCTGTACGCCGACGGGCATACCTCCGACGCTCATCAGCGGCATGCCCACGGCCGGGGCGAACAGCATCGAGCTTGGGAAGTTGAACACCGGATCGCCCGTTGGGAGCGGAACAAGCGGAGCGCCCGGCTCATCGCCGGGCCAGAGGTGAGCGGGCCCGGGACACGAGAGCGTGATGATTGCATCGGCGGACCCGGCTAGCGCCGCGTGCGTGTCTTGTGCGGCCCGGCGGGCGAGCAGCGCTGCCCGGTAGTCGTCGACCGACATCGCCTCCGCCTGGGCAAGCACGGCTTTTGCCCGCTCGCTCACGCCGTCGGGGTGCTGATCGACCAGGTTCCGCGTCGCCCAGCGGTTCTCCCAACCCGTGATCGCGTTGCACACGTCGCGCGCATCGCCGATGGCCCGCTCCAGCGATTCGACTAAGGGGTTGTCCCGCCGACCCACGAGCTGGACCCCAAGCTCGCGCAACTGATCGAGCACCGACGAGAAGCCCGTATTGCTGAAGCTGTCCAAATCATGCCAGCCCTGGGTCTCCAGGACGATCAGCCGCTCGGGCTTGCGGGGTGCGGGAGTGGTCGAAGGGCCGTTCAATCCGGGCCATCCACGATCGCCTCCCACGCGCCGCGCGATTTCGATGGCAACCTGCCACATGTCCTCGACGCAGCCTGCATGGACGCCGTGGGTGCTCATGCTTGTCGCCTGCCGCTCGCCGCGGTTGATGCCGCCCTGCGTCGGCTTGAGGGCGACGTTCCCGCAGAAGCCGGCAGGCCTGATGATCGAACCGGCCACCTGGGAGCCAAGCGCCGCCGGAAGCATCCGCGCCGCAACCGCGGCGGCCGAACCGGATGAGGAACCCCCGGGCGTGCGCCGTGGATCGAACGGATTGGTCGTTGGTCCGGGATGCCATCCCCCGAGCTCGGCCGTGACCGTCTTTCCCAGGACCACCGCCCCCGCCTGCCGCAGGGCCCAAACGGCCGGGTTGTCCCGCTTGGGGAAATTCCCGCGGAACGCCTGGCAGCCGTACTCGGTCGGCATGTCCTTCGTCTCGAGGAGGTCTTTGATCCCTACCGGCATGCCATCGATCGGGGAAAGCGGCTCGCCCGCGGCCCAGCGCGCCGTGCTCGCGTCCGCCGCGGCGCGGGCCAAGTCTGGGTTGAGGTGCGCGAAGGCTTGGACGACAGAGTCGCGCTCCGCGATAGTCGCCAGACAGCGTTCAAGGAAGTCGCGGGGAGTGTCGCCGCCGCTCTCAAACCGCCGAGCGGCGTCGTGGAACGTCAGAGGCTCGTAGGTCCGCGGGTCGTAGCCCGGCGCGGCTTGGGCCATCGCTCATCCTCCCTTGCCTCGGAGGGCCGGTTGTTGCCGCGGGACCGCACTTCCCGCCCAGATGACTCGCGGCGATGACGGGAAAGGCTATTGCGGTGGGTATGGACTACCCAAATGGGATCCGGTGTCTAGTTCAGCACACCGCAGGCGATGCGCCCCCCGGCTCCTCCAATAGGCTGCGTGTTGTGGTCATCCCGGTTCTCGTGGACGACGATGGCAGACCCGTCGGTGTCCATCAGCAGATCCGGATCAACCAGGGTTGTGAACAGTTCGGCCTGCACCGTCCCATCAGCGGCGGCGTAGATATTGGGCAGGTCGCCGTTGTCCGGGCCGTCGGAGTTGAGCAGTCCGTGCTGGCGGTTGTCCACGTTAATGTGTCCGCCCGACGCCTTGAAATCGGGTGTGCACGTCCCGACCGAGTGGATGTGGATACCATGCGGCCCGGGTTCGATGCCTTCCAACATGACGGTAACCAGGAATCCTCCTGAGCCTTGCTGCATGACGACAGTGCCTATGGCTTCGCCCTCCGCGTTTCGCATCTCGGCAGCGTAACGCGCATCGCCCCAGCTGCTGTCGTTGCCGCACGCTGCCGCCACGAGCATCAGCGCAATTGCCATTATCAAGGCGGAACCGGGGTTACCGATCCGTGCCCGCATTACGATTCCACCTCCGTCAAGCGTCGCGTCATTGTAAGGCATGGCTTCGGGTGATTGCCGGATCACTGCCCCAATCCGCTATACCTCCGACGTGAGCTTCATCGCAAAGGTTCTTGATTTGATCAAGCGTGGTGGGCTACCGTTTACGGAAGATACCACTGAGCCGTTCAGCGGTATCTCCTGCACTTTTTTTCCTGGAATCAAGCTGTCGTCGGGCATGGGGACGGAGTAGCGGACGACGG
>DAOUKH010000027.1:0-20894 GCA_034421515.1 Dehalococcoidia bacterium | reverse complement strand
CGGCCCGCGACATCATGATCAGCGGGTCCTGGAAGCCGGGGACTTGGCCGTCGGTGAAGAACGCGGATTTGCTCTTGGTCACCGTCGCCGGGGCCACGACGTGTTCGGCGAACCAGATCGAGTCGAAGCCAAGCCGCTCCGCCTCCTTGGCTATCGGCGCCGGATCGAGCATGCGGTCGGGGTCGTGAGGCAGAGGGAGGGGAAAGGAGACGCCGATCTTCTTCATGGGGAAACCTCCGGGGCGCGGAGCGCGCGGGGAGTCTAGGCATGCCCTCGAATGGCTGTCAAACGTCCCGCGTGGGTGGGCCGTGCTACGTTCAACAGGAGTAGCGTTTGCCCTTTGAATACGGGAATCGCTATACTAGACGTAAGGTGGGTTCACGCCACATTGCTGGTGAGGACGCCGGACCCCCGCCGCAAGACTAGGGCGCGCGCCCCTTTGCTAGAGGACAGGCCGCTCAGCGCCTCTGCGGTGTTGATAATTGATAGTGGAGGAGACGTATGACCCAAGCCGCCGCATCCCCGCAAAACGAACCCCAGACCTACGCGCCGCACGACTGGAAGCTGGACGACTACGCCTCCGAGAAGTATCGGGCGATCAACATCCACAACTTCGAGCAGTTGCCCCAGATTCAGGCGATGCCGGAGGAGGTCCGGCGCGCCGCAACCGTCGTCGGCCACGTGCTGCCGTTCAAATCGAACCAGTATGTCGTCGACCATCTCATCGATTGGAACGCCGCCCCCGAAGACGGCATGTTCCGGCTCACCTTCCCCCAGCGGGACATGCTCAGCCCCGAGCACTATGACCGCATGGCCGACGCGCTCGACCAGGGGCTGCCGCCGGACAAGATCCGGGCGGTGGCCGACGAGATCCGCATGACGTTGAACCCACACCCGGCCGGCCAGAAGGAACACAACATGCCCGCGCTTGAGGGCATGACGCTGGAAGGGATGCAGCACAAGTACCGCGAGACCGTGCTCTTCTTCCCCAGCCAAGGGCAGACCTGCCACGCCTACTGCACCTTCTGCTTCCGCTGGCCCCAGTTCGTGGGTATGAAGGGCGAAAAGTTCGCCATGCGCGAGGCCGACCGCTTGGCCGCCTACACCGCCGCTCACCCCGAGATCAGCGATGTCCTCTTCACCGGCGGCGACCCGCTGATCATGAAGACCAAGAACTTGCGGCAGTATGTTGAGCCGCTGCTGGAGCCGGGCGTGGGGCACAATCTCCGCACCATCCGCATCGGCTCGAAGGCGATTGCCTACTGGCCCCACCGCTTCCTCTACGACAACGACGCCGACGACCTGCTGCGCCTCTTCGAGGAGGTCACCGGCGCGGGCCTGCAGCTCGCCCTGATGGCCCACTTCAACCATCCCGCCGAGCTGCGCACGGACGCGGCGCTAGAAGCGGTGCGGCGGATTCGCGACACCGGTGCGCAGATCCGCACCCAGACGCCGCTCCTCAAGCACATCAACGCCGACCCCAAGACGCTCACCGATATGTGGGTCGAGCAGACGCAGGTCGGCTGCGTCCCCTACTACCTCTTCGTCGCCCGCGACACGGGAGCGAAGCGCTACTTCGAGATCCCCTTGGTGGACTGTTGGGAGACCTTCCGGCAGGCCTACAAGCACGTCAGCGGCCTCGCCCGCACCGTCCGTGGCCCGAGCATGTCGGCCACCCCGGGCAAGGTGCAGGTGCTCGGCGTCGTCGAGCACGCCGGCGAGCGCATGATCGCGCTGAACTTCCTCCAGGGCCGCGACCCCGACTGGGTGGGGCGTCCCTTCTTCGCCAAGTACGACGACAAGGCGTCGTGGCTCGACGAGCTCGAGCCCATCGACGGCGGCGAATTCTTCTACGAGGCGCGGATGCGTGAGTTGCTCGCCGAAGAGGGCAGCCCGTGGGCGCGCCCAGAGACGCGCATTCTCTTGGAGAGCGCCGCCTAGGCGCGTCGAGCAAGCGAAGTCAGCGCTGTGGGGCTACTTGCAGGCGTAGCCCCACTTCCGCATCTGCTCGTTGACGTGCACGTCGCCGACGTAGACGTCGGCCGATGGTTTGCCGTCGACCTCGCCGCGCTTCTCGAGCTGCACCTCTTTGCCCCGGACGAGCCGCGCGAGCCGCCGCACGCCAAGCTGGAAGCCGGGCTCGCCGCCGGCGGGCGCGCAGACGTCGGCGAGGGTGACTTCGCCGCCCGGATCGCACAGCATGGTGCCGCCGTCCACGGCCCTTTGAACACGTACCGTCTCTGGCATTCGAGTGGTCCTCCGAAGATGAAGCGCGCGCCGCGTGGCGTGCGAAAGCCCGCCGAGTATAGCACCGGGCAGGGCCCGAGCCCCTTGCGAAGAGGCGTTCGTGAAAAGATGCACACAACCCCAAGAACGTGTAAACTCTTGGCGACCTTCTCGGATGGGGGAAGCCTTGCCGCGGCTGAAGACGATTCTCCTCCTTGCGTCGGTGGTCCTCGCCGGCGCTTTCCTGTTCACCGCCTGTATCTACACCGAGTTCACCGAGGTCGACGTCGAGCTCGGCAAGGAATGGACCGACGGTGAAGTCGAGGGTTTCCTCTACACCAACTACATCTCCGTCCCCGAGGGCGAAGTCGTCTTCGCGGTGAAGAACGAGGGTACCTTCAAGCACGACTTCGTCGTGCTGGAGACCGACCTCGCACCCGACAACCTGATCGTCGCGGGCGACCGGGTCGACTTGGGGGCCTCAGGGACGGAGCGCGGGCGGATCCAGCCCCGCTACCTGCTCCCCGGCGCCTCGAACACCCACACGTTCAAGCTCAAGCCCGGCGAGTACGTCCTCTTGAGCAACGAGCCCGGCGACTACCACGCCGGCATGTTCGCCGCCCTCTCCGTCGAGTAGGCGCCCGGCGCGGCCCGACCGCGCAACGCCCCTAGAGCAGCGCCGCCTTGACGCGCGCGATAACCTCGCCGCGCGGCGCCAGCTCCGGCTCCCCGCCGCTCCGCCGCTTCAGCTCGACGGCGTCTTGCTTTAGGTTGCGCGGGCTCACCGTCAACCGCACCGGCATCCCAAGGAGGTCGGCGTCGTTGAATTTCACGCCGGGGCTCTCGTCCCGGTCGTCGTACAGCGTTTCGATGCCAGCGGCGACCAGCTCGTCGTAGAGCCGCTCGGCCTCTTCGGTCACCTCCGGCGACCGGTCGGCGCCGAGCACGACCAGCGACGCGTGGTAGGGAGCGATAGGCGTCGGCCAGACGATTCCCAGCTCGTCGTGGTTCTGCTCGACCGCTGCGGCCATGAGGCGGCCCACGCCGATGCCGTAGCAGCCCATGAAGGCCGGCTTGCGCTCACCCGACGGGTCGAGGAACTCCGCCCCGATCGACTCGCTGAACACCGTCCCCAGCTTGAAGACGTGCCCCACCTCGATGCCCCGCGACGCCTGGAGCGACACGTCGCACGAAGGACAACCCTGCCCCGACGCCGCGAGCGCGACGTCGGCCACCACGTCGGCCTTGAAGTCGCGTGGGTAGTTCGCGTTGCGGTAGTGGAGGTCGGGCGCGTTGGCCCCCGTGACGAAGTTCGCACCGTCCGTGATCGACTCATCGGCCACGATCGGGAGCCCCTCAAGGCCGATGGGCGACGCCGAGCCGGCCACCAGACCCGCCTCCGCGACCTCTTCGTCCGTGGCCAGGCGCACGTCCGTCGCCTTCAGCAGGTTCTTGAGCTTCACCTCGTTCACGTCGAGGTCGCCGCGGATGCACACGAACGTCACCGCCCCGTCGACGGTGTAGAAGACGGCCTTCAGCGTCTTCTGCGCGGGGATGTCCAGGAAGACCGCGATCTCCTCGATGGTCTTCATCCCCGGTGTGTCGATCGGTTCCAGAGGCAGCGGCTCCTCGGCGTCGCCCGGCACGCGTCTGCCGGTTGCGCGCTCCTGGTTCGCCGCGTAGTCGCAGCCCGCGCAATGCAGGATGGTGTCTTCGCCGTGCTCGGCGAGCAGGATGAACTCGTGCGAGTGCTTGCCGCCGATCGCCCCGCTGTCCGCCTCGACCGCCATCGACGGAAGCCCGCAGCGCGTGAAGATGTTCCGGTAGGCCTCGACGAGCCGCCGGTAGGTCACGTCCAGCTCCTCCTCGCCGGCGTCGAAGCTGTACATGTCCTTCATGTCGAACTCGCGGACCCGGAGCAGCCCCCCGCGCGGCCGGGGCTCGTCGCGGAACTTCGTCTGGATCTGGTACAGCCGCAACGGCAGGTCGCGGTACGAGTTCATGTTGTGCCGCGCGAGGGTGGTGATGACCTCCTCGTGCGTCGGGGCGAGCACCAGCTCACGCCCGCGCCGGTCCTGCGTCTGAAAGAGCGTGTCGCCGAACCCGGCGCGCCGCCCGCTCGCCTCCCACATCTCGGCGGGCTGCAGCACCGGCATGTGCAGCTCCTGCCCTCCGGCGGCGTCCATCTCCTCCCGGATGATCTGCTCGATCTTGCGGATCGCCCGCCACCCCAGCGGCATCACCGAGTAGACCCCCGACGTCAGCGGCGCGATCATCCCCGCCTTCAGCAACAGGCGGTGACTTTCGGACTCGGCGTCGGCGGGGTCTTCGCGGTGCGTCTTGCCGAACAGTTGGGAGAGGCGCATGAGTATTCCGTCGGAAAGAGGTTCGGCAACCAGTATACGGCAGCGCTAGCGGGGCAGGCCGAGGCCGCGCGTGGCGATGATGTTGCGCTGGATCTCGGACGTGCCCGCCCGGATCGTGTTCGCCACCGAGTCGAGGTACTTCCGCAGCGGCTTGCCCCGCAGCGACGCGTGCTTTGAGCCCCGCGCCAGCACGCCGTAATGCCCCATCGTGTCCACCAGCATCCGGCATTGGCGCTGGCCTACCTCCGACCCCACCAATTTCGAGATCGACGCCTCGCGGTTGGGGACGAGCCCCTGCGACTGCATCGACGCCACCCGGTAGGCGAGGTTCCGCTCCATCCTGATCTCGATGGCCGTCTCGGCGAGCCGGTGACGGACCAGCGGGTCGTCGAGCGCCCCGGGCAGCGCCTCCCGCAGCACCGCCAGCACTTCCTCTTGCAGCATCTCCGCCTGCACGATGCGCTCGATGCCGGAGCGCTCGAAGTCGAGGTTGTGCGCCACGGTGTACCAGCCGCGGTCCTTCTCCCCCACCATCGCCGACGCCGGCACCCGCACGTTGTCGAAGAAGACCTCGTTCATCCGCGACCCCGCCATGGTGTAGAAGGGCCGCATGGAGAGCCCCGGCAGGTCCTTCAGCGGCACGATGAAGACGCTCACCCCGCGGTGCTTGGGAGCGTCGGGGTCGGTCCGCACCGCCGTCCACAGATAATCGACGAAGTGCGCCCCGCCGGCCCACATCTTCTGGCCGTTGATCACGTAGTCGTCGCCGTCCTTCACCGCCGTCGTCTGCAGGCCGGCGAGGTCGGAGCCGGTGTTCGGCTCGGTGTAGCCGATGGCGAACCCGATCTCGCCGGCGATGATGCCCCGCACGAAGTGGGACTTCTGCTCTTCGGTGCCGAACTGCAGGATGCTCGGCCCCATCTGGCGCTCCGCCGGGATGTGATAGCCGCACGGTGCGCGGTTCCGCGCCATCTCCTCGTTGAAGATCATCTGCTCGATGTAGCCGAGCCCCTGGCCGCCGTACTCGACGGGCCAGGCCCGCCCAATCCAGCCCTTCTTCCCAAGCTCGCGGGAGAAGGCGGGGGAGTACCGCGTGTCCTCGGCCTCGACCTCGCTCTTGCCGGCGAAGTCGCGCCCCACCTGAAACCGGGGCAGCACGCCCCCCAGCCAGCCGCGGACCTCCTCGCGGAAGGCCGTCTGCTCCTTGGTGAACTCGAACCGCATCGGGGCAACTATACCGCGCCGTCAGGCCGCGCCCAACCGTGGCGGCGCGGCGCGCTTGGGAGCGGGCGGCCGTGAGAAGAGGATCATGACCGAGCCCAGGCCCCCCAGGATGGCCATGATCACGAAGGAGACCGCGTAACCGTTCTCCACGTGGTCGCTCAGCAGGCCGGCGAAGATCGGCCCCACGACGCTGCCGATGAGCATCAGAACGGCCCCGTAGCCGGAGATCGTGGCGTAGTGCTTGCGGCCGAAGTACTCGGCCCGCGTCGCTATCCACACGGGCGCTCCGCCGCCGTGCCCAACGGCGAATAGAACAAGGAAGATGAGGCCGTGCCAGAAGTGCTCGGTGAAGGCCAGTACCACCAGGCCTGCCGCTTGGATCAGCACCGTGGCTGCCAATACGTAGCGCTTGGTGAAGGCGTCGCCAAGCACCCCGAATCCCAGCCGCCCCGCCGCGCCCACCGGGCCGATGAGGCCAAGCAGCAGCGCGGCGCGCGCCGTTGAGAAGCCGGCGTCTTCCACGAGGAAGGCGATCAGATGCACCGGGACCGCGGCCGTGCCCATCAACCGGAGCAGGAAGCCGATGTTCATCACCCTGAACTGGCGGGTACGCAGGGCCTCGCCTGGGGTGAAGTCGATCTCCTCGGTGCCTGTCCACCCCCTCGCGTCCGCGGCCGTCCCGGCCGTGCCTCCGTCCGGCTCGTAGCCGTAGGGCTCGGGGCGGTAGCGCATCAGCAAGGCCAGGGGCAGTCCCACACCCCAGATCACGAACCCTGAGTAGAACGCCGTCTCCCGCCAGCCGTTCTGTTCGATCGACCACGCAATCCCCAGCACGATCAGCCCGCCGGCCGCCGACCCCGACAGCACCAGCCCCAACGCCCGCGTCCGTTGCCGGACGAACCAGTTGACGACGGTGGCGAAGACCGGCGGCCCCAACCCGAAGCTCTGCCCCGCCGCGATGAGGAGGATGAAGACGACGTAGAACCACAGGAGCGAGGGGACGTAGCTGAGCAGAATGAACCCGGCGCCCATCATGGTCACGCCGACCAGCATGATGGGGCGTGCGCCGAAGCGGTCGATCAGGAACCCTTGGACGGGGCCCACAAGCCCATGCTCCAACCGGGCGAAGGAGAAGACCCCGGCGATGGCGGTCTTCGACGCGGAGAACGTCTCAGCGAGGGGCAGAAAGTACGCCCCCATCCCGATGAGATAGAAACCCGAGGTGAGCGCGGTGCACGCCGTCCCCGCCCCGACGATCACCCAGCCGTAGAAGAAGCGCCGCCGCGGGGGCGTGCCGGCGGTCATATTCACGTCCGGCGCTCGCCGCGGGGTGGAGGGCGCATGGAAGACCTCTGCGCCGCGGCTAGCGGGTGAACTTCTCGTTCTGCCAGGCGAGGGCCGCCTTCAGGCCCTGCTCCTTCGCGATGCGGGCGAACTCCTTGGCCGCCGGCGACTTGTGGGCGATCGCGTCCGACTCCCGCGCCAGCTCCTGCATGACGGTCCGCCCCATCAGCTCGACGGCCTTGTTGCAGATCGACTTGTTCTGCGCCTGAAGGTCGTAGGGCACGAGCGCGATGTTCGAGGCCAGCCGGTGCGTCTCCTCGTCGAGCTTGCTGGCGGGCACGGCCTGCATCACCAGGCCGATGCGCTCGGCGGTGCGCCCGTCGACCATGTCGCCTGTCAGCAGCATCCGCTTGGCCCACTGCGGCCCCACTAGGTACGTCCACATATGCGTGGCCGGCGACCCCATCGACCGCACCGCGGGAAAGCCGATCTGTGCGTCCTCCGCGGCCACGATCATGTCGCAGTTCAGGGCCAGGTCGGTCCCTCCCGCCAGGCAGTAGCCGTGCACCTTCACGATGATCGGCTTGGTCAGGTTCCACAGCACCGACCAGCGCCCTGAACGCGCCGTAAGCGTGTCGATGTCGGCGCGGATGCTCACCTCTTGGGGCGTCTGTCCTTCGCCTTGCTGCTCCCCGGTGCGCGGCGTCAGGTCCCAGCCGGCGCAGAAAGCCCGCCCCGCTCCTTGGATGACGAGGCAGCCGACGCCGTCGTCGCGCTGCGCCTCCCCCGCTGCCTCGAGCAGCTCGTCCATCAGGTGCTTGGTCAGCGCGTTCAGCTTCTCCGGGCGGTTCAGGGTGATGTAGCGCACCCCGTCCCGGGTCTCAGTCAGCAGGGTATCGAATGGCATGGCCGCCTCCGTCCAGGGATGGCGACATTCTAGCCGCTCTCCGGCCCCTACGCGGGCGGCGACAGCAGCGCCTGGAAGATCGCGTGGACGTGGGCGTAGAGCCGCGCCATGTTCGGGAAGGCCACCGCGGGGTTGGTGAGCCGGTCGAGGTTGACGTGGCTGAATATGTCGAACTGGGCGTTCCGCTCGAAGCGGCCTTCCAGCGCGGCGGCCAGCTTCTCCGTCTCCGGGTAGGGGACGAGCGTGTCGCCGCGGTCGGACATCAGGTAAAGCGTCGTCCGAAACTCCGACGTGGCCGACGCTGGAGACAGCCGCCACAGCTCCCCCTGCGCCGCCTCCGGCAGCTCCCGAATGCGGCCCTCCGCCTCCGCCGTGCTCTCGCTGCGCAGCAGCCGGAGGACGGCGAGAGCTTCCTCGCTGAAGGCGCTCTCATCCGGCGCGTCGGGCGTGTCCGCCCAAAGCTCCACGGCAGCCCGTTCGTCGGGGTCGTCAATCAGGCCCAACAGTTGCTTCCACACCACGCTCCGGGTCAGCGAGTTCGGCGGCCAAGGCGTGACTTCCCCATCCTCGATGATCGTCTCGCCGATGGCGGCGGCGATCAGCGCGTCCGTCCGGTAGTAGCCGCCGAACCAGCTCACCAGCGCAACCTCGTCGGCGATCCGGTCGTCGGCGGCGGCCAGGAACGAAAGCGACGAGCCCACGCACACCCCCACGTACCCGATGCGCGCGCCGTCGACCTCCGGCCGCGCCGCCAGTGTCTCGAAGGCCTCGACCAGGAAGTCGATCTCCCGTGGCGTGACCCGGCGGTCGACGAGGGTGGGGCTCACCGGAATGAGCGTCGCCGTTCCCATGCGGGCGAGGCCGTCGCCGAGGCGTCGGACGCGGAAGTCGTCGAGCGGCGCGGGGGCCGCCCCTAGCGCGACGATGATGGCCGGGTGCGGCCCTTCGCCGCCGGGGAGGTAGAGGTCGGCCTCCCAACCTTCCTCCTGCGGGCCGAAGCGCACGTGCAAGCGTTCCGGCTCCGGCGTCACGATGCTCAGGGGGCGCACCGGCGAGCCGGGAATCAGGTTCGCCATGAACAGGCCGGTCTTCGCCGCGGTGCGACCGTCGTGGGTCAGCGTGAAGAGCATGACGATCGCACCCACGGCGGCCAAGGTCGCCAGGATGATCCGCCGCCGTGTGGGGCGCGGCCATTCCATGCGAGGTCTCATGGTGCTAAGCGCTCCAGCACTGCCTCGACCGCGGCGCTCCCGCCCCGTTCCGGCCGTCCGGTCTCGTCGATGGTCAACACGCCGTCGCCAAGCGCCGCCCCGACGGCGCGTCGGATCAGCCCGGCCGCCTCGTGTTCACCGATGTGGTCGAGCAGCATCGCCGCCGAAAGGATCTGCCCACACGGATTGGCGAGGTCCTGCCCCGCGATGTCGGGCGCCGAGCCGTGCACCGGCTCGAAGTAGGCCGCGTCGTCGCCGATGTTCCCCGAGGGGCACATCCCAATCCCGCCGACCGTGCCGCCGCCGAGGTCGCTCAGGATGTCCCCCAGGAAGTTCTCCATCACCAGTACGTCGAACCGTTGTGGCGTCTGCACCAGCGCCTGTGCCGCGGCGTCGGCGTAGAGAAAGTCCTTTTCGATCTCCGGGTACGCCTCGCCCACCTCTTGGAAGACGCGGCGAAAGAGTCCGAAACTCCGCAGCACGTTGCTCTTGTCTACGCAGGTCACTCGACGGCGGCCGTCGGACGGCGCACCGGAGCGCGCCGCGGCCGTCTCGAAAGCGAACCGCGCGATCCTCTCGACCCCGCGCCGGGTCACCATGAGCGTGTCCGTCATCACGTCGTCGTTGCCGACCCCTCGACCACGCGACAGGTAGAGTCCCTCGGTGTTCTCGCGAACGATCACGTAGTCGATCTCCCCGGGCGCGGCGGCTACGGAGGAGCGGACGCCGGGCCACAACACGATGGGGCGCACGTTCGCGTAGAGGTCGAGCCCGAGGCGCAGCACCCCGCCGAGCAACCCAGCCTCGGTCCCGTCGGGGAGCCGCGCCGACGGGAGCCCTACCGGGCCCTTGAGGACCGCGTCCGCGTTACGACACGCCTGGACCGAGTCGTCGTTCAGCGCCGCGCCGGTGCGGGTGTAGCAACCCACTCCGCCTTCATGCTCTGCGAGATCGAGGACGAAACCGCCATCGATTTCCTGCACCCGGCGCAGTACGCGCACCGCCCCCTCCACGACCTCGGGGCCGATACCGTCGCCCGGGATGATGACGATGCGATGCGTCTTCATGGTCTGCCGCCGGCGGAGGGTTCGGCGTCAGTGTAGGGCCGCGGTCAACGGCCACGCCAGCATCCATTGCCGCCCCTGCCCCTATCCCCTACCATCGGGCCATGACGACGCTGCCCGGACCCCTCGTTGACACCGATTGGCTCGACGGGCACCTTGCCGAGCCCGATCTCCGCGTCTTCGATTGCACCGTCTTCCGGGATCCCGAACAGGACCCCGATGAACACCCCATGCGCTTCCTCAGCGGCAAGGACGCCTGGCGTCGAGGGCACATCCCCGGCGCGGGCTTCATCGACCTCGTCGAGGAGCTGACGGTGAAGGGCGAGACCCGGTTCATGTTCCCCGTCCCTTCCCCGGAGCGCTTCGCCGAGATCGTCGCCGGCTACGGCATCGGCGATGGCGTACGCGTCGTCCTCTACGACAGGACCGGCCAGAGTTGGCCGGCGCGCGTCTGGTGGCTCCTCCGCGCTCACGGCTTCGACGACGCCGCGGTGCTCGACGGCGGCTGGGCGAAATGGAAGGCGGAAGGCCGGCCGGTCCAGACCGGCGAGTCCCGCTATCCGGCCGCCGGCTTCACGTCAAAGCTCCGGCCCGAGCTCACTGCCACGCGGGACGAGGTGCTCGCCGCGCTCGGCGGCGCGGAGACCTGCCTGGTGAACACCCTGAGCCGCGAGGACTTCGAGGGGACTGCCCCGCCCCGCTACGGGCGCAGCGGCAGGATACCGTCGAGCGTCAGTGTCCCCGTCACCACGCTGTTCGACGACGAGACCGGCGTCCTTCTCGGTCCTGAAGGCATTGCGGAGCGGTTCGGGGCGGTCGGCGCGCTCGACGGCAAGCGCGTCATCACCTACTGAGGCGGCGGCATCGCCGCCAGTTCGGCGGCGCTCGCCCTCACCCTGCTCGGCGTCGACAACGTCGCCGTCTACGACGGCTCGATGTTCGAGTGGGCCGCCGACCCCGCGCTGCCGCTCGAGGTCTCCGCCCCGTAGCGGCCCCTCCGGCTGCTAGGCCGCCGCGCCGCCCTCGTCGAACGCCGTGTCCAGCGCCGTGATGAAGCGGTCGATGTCCGCCTTCTCGATCGCCGTCGAGAGGTTGGTGCGGATGCCGCCGGGGACGTGAAACCCCTGGCTGAGCAGCGAAAACCCGACCCGCCAGGCCAAGGCCGCGTCGCCCCTGCGCGCATCGCGGTGGTTGCGCACCGGCTCGGTGTTGTAGTGGAAGGCGCTGAAATGGCAGATGCCGTTCACCTGCAGCGCCACCCCGCGGGCATCGGCCAGGTCGCGCACGCTGCTGCGCATGTAGTCGCCGAGTTCTCCCAGGTACGCGTAGGCCTCGGGGGTGAGTTGCTTCAGTTGGGCGACCCCCGCTGCCATCGCCAGAGGGTGCGCGTTCCAGGTGCCGCTGTGGAGCACCGGCGGCGCGGCGCCCTCCCCCGCGCAGAGCGACATGATGTCGGCCCTCCCGCCGAACACGCCCATCGGCATCCCGCCGCCCACGAGCTTGCCGCACGCCGTCAGGTCGGGCGTGACATCGTAGTAGCCCTGCGCGCCGCTGGGCGACATGCCGATGGAGATCATCTCGTCGAAGATCAGCAGTGCGCCGTGACGGTCGCACAGGTCCCGCAGACCGGCCAGGAAGCCCGGCTCCGACGGAATGCCGCCGCCCGCCCCCATGAACGGCTCGACGATCACCGCGGCCAGGTCGTCGGCATGCTCCGCCATGACGTCGGCGCAGCCTTCGAGGTCGTTGAACGGCAGAAAGGCGACTTCCTCACGCACACGAGGAGGGACGCCGTAGCCGACGGGGTCGTCCTCCATGCCCGGCCACGGCTGGCCGATGTTGGCCCCCATCCCCGACGACATCATGTCGTGCAGCCCGTGATAGCTGCCCTCCATACGGGCGAACGTCGTCCTGCCCGTGAAAGCGCGGGCCAGCCGCACCGCGAACATCGTCGCTTCGGTTCCCGAAGCGGTGAACCGCACCCGTTCCATCGAGGGAAACCGCTCCGACAGCATCGACGCCAGCTCCACCTCGCGCTCCGACATCAGCCCGTGCCCCATACCCCTGGCGAGCTGCTCCTGGATCCCCTCGACGACCGCGGGGTGCGCATGCCCCAGCGGCAGCGAGCTGAAGCCGTTCGCCATGTCCAGGATGGCGTTGCCGTCGACGTCATAGAGGAACTGCCCCTCGGCGCGTTCGATGAACGGCGGATAGTGGGAGTAGACCAGACCCGTCCGGCTCACCCCGTCGGGGAGGTGCCCCCGCGCCCGCTCCGCCAGCGCCCGCGACTTCGGCGTCGCTGCGAAGTAGCGCTCGCGGGCCTTCTCCATGCCGTCGGTGGCTGCGTT
This sequence comes from Dehalococcoidia bacterium, assembly GCA_034421515.1. Classification (GTDB taxonomy): domain Bacteria; phylum Chloroflexota; class Dehalococcoidia; order SHYB01; family SHYB01; genus DAOUKH01. Next base: position 8,264 of record DAOUKH010000027.1, on the reverse strand, counting down.
CATATTCCCTCCTGGCTCATTCCGGTTGCGCCGCTGCTTCGCGCAATCGCCGGTAGCTCTCTATCGAGCGTTCGATGGCCGCGTCGTAGCCCATCTCCTCGTTGTCGGGGCTCACGATCTCCATCTCGTAATAGCCGCCATACCCCGCCTCCTCCAGGGCGCGGAGCATGGCCGTGCACGGCGCGATCCCCTCGCCCGGCGCGGTGCGGTCGAGAGTGCGGAGCGTCATCGCTTTGTGGTCGCTGATCTGGACGTTGAAGATCGACGCAGCCGTCCGCCGGATCTGCTCCTCGATGTCCGGCGCGAACCACAGGTGCCAGAAGTCGAAGACGTAGCCGAGGTCTGGGTCGCCGATCTCGGTGATGATGTCGTAGGCATCCTTCGCCGTGTTGACGAACGTCAGGTCCTGCCGCATCGGGTGGATCGGCTCGATGGCCAGACGCAGCCCCCGCTCCTTGGCGTGGGGCAGCAGCAACCGGAGCTCCTCGGTGAAGCGCTTCGCCGCCTCCTCCCACAGCGCAGCGTCCCGCGGCCCGCTCATCACGAACACGCAGTCCACCCCGAGCTCGGCGGCCGCGTCCAGGTCGCCCATAAAGGAGTCGATCACCTCGCCGATGCGCGGGTGGTCGTGCCCGTACCGGCCGATCCCCTGGTAGTCCGTCACCCGCAGGCCGGAGTCCTTCAGCCGGCGAATGCCCTCTTGCCTCCCGTACTCGTTCAGCCCCACGCGAGTCACGCCGATGGCGGGGACGCCGTGGCGCGCCCACCCATCGACGCACTGGCCCAGGTCCCACTTCGGCGTCGTGATGGCGCAGATCGAAAAGCGCGGATCGTCCACCAAGGCCTCCTCGCCTTTGCGCCCCAAGTGTCGCCCTTCTCGCCGCCGCGGTAAAGGCCACCATTTCCGCCGCTCGGCTGCTACAATCTGACGTTGCGCGCCCGGCGCGCAATCGGCACAAGACCGGCCCGCCGAGGCCGGCGCCGTTAGGAGGAACGATGGAGTTCGGGATCTTCGTGCAAGGGCATGCTCCGGGTCAGGCGAACGCGCACAGCCCGGTCTACGAACAGGACTGGGTGCGGCGCGAGCTGGACATGATCAAGCTCGCCGACAAGCACAACTTCAAGTACGTCTGGGTGAGCGAGCACCACTTCCTCGAGGAGTACTCCCACCTCTCCGACTCCGCCACCTTCTGCGCCTACGCGCTGGCGGTCACCGAGCGGATTCACCTCGGCTCGGGCATCTTCAACATGAACCCCATCGTCAACCACCCCATCCGGCTCGCCGAGCGCGTCGCGATGCTCGACCAACTGAGCCAGGGGCGGTTCGAGTTCGGCACCGGCCGCGGCGCGGGGAGCCACGAGATCGGCGGCTTCGGCCTGACCAACGACGAGACGCGCGCCAACTGGGACGAGACCATCCGAGAGTTGCCCAAGATGTGGCGGCAGAAGGGCTACTCCCACCCCGACGGCAAGGCCTTCGTCACCCCGTCCGAGGGGACGCAGATGATGCCCGGCCGCGAGGGAGCCTTCAACGTCCTGCCCAAGCCCTACGCCCACACCCATCCCGCGCTGTGGGTCGCCGCCGGTAATCCCGGCACCTACGAGCGCGCCGCCAAGAACGGCCTAGGCCTGCTCGGCTTCAACATCGGCTCCGTCTGGGACATGAAGGAGCACATCCAGAACTACAAGAAGCACATCGGCGACGCCAACCCCATTGGCGAGTACGTGAACGACAACGTCATGGTCACCGTCGGCTTGACGTGCCAGAGCGACAGGCAGCGCGCCCGCGAGCTCGCGGCCTCGCCCGGCTCCACCTATCTGGGCTCCCTCGTCTACCGCTACCACGACACCTTCCCCAGGCCGGAGGGGCTCCCCCGCTGGCCCGAGCTGATCCCGGAGCCCCCGCTCGAACACATCGACGGCATGATCCAGGGTGGCTACGCGCTCGTCGGCGACCCCGACGAGATCATCCAGCAGCTCCAGCCCTACCAGGACATCGGCTGCGACCAGCTCGTCTTCAGCGTCTGCGGTAACCAGCCACCCGAGGCGGTGGCGGAGACCGTCGAGCTCTTCGGCAAGTACGTCATCCCCGAGTTCGACAAGGATCCGGTGCATAGCACGGTCCGCTACCGCGAGGCCGCCGGCGGCCCGCTCGTCCCCCGCGGCGACTAGCCCGTCCGTCCCCTAGGCAACCCCGAAGGCCCCCTTCACGTGAAGGGGGCCTTCTCGTTAGGCCGGCATGGAAACGCGCGGACGGATCATGAGGGCGATCTGCGGGATGACGGCGAGCAGCCCCATTACCCCGAGGGCGGCCTGCGGTGTGGTGAGGTCGGCTGCGGCGCCGAGCATAATCTGCGCCGCCGGGGTCATGCCGAAGATCATGATCCTGAGCGCGATGACGCGCCCCATCACGGCCGGCGGGGCGAGCCACTGCACCAGTGCCATGTTCAGGGTGAAGAAGCCCTGCGAGAAGGCGCCTACCGCCACCAGCACGCCCAGCGACACCGCGAACGAGTCCGACTGCGAGAAGACGGCGATGAACAGGCCCGACAACGCGCCCATGAGCAGGCTGAGGCGCAGTGAGGGGCGCTCGGAGCTCGTGAGGGCCAGCACGAAGGCCACGATCAACGCCCCGATGCCGCTCGCGGCGAACATGAGGCCGAGTCCGGAAGCGCCGACGTCCAGGATGTCCCGCTGGTATATGGGGAAGAGCGCCGCGTGGGGCACGATGAAGAAGGTGCCGATGACTCCCGAGATCATCGCCATCATCAGCGGCCCCGACGCGCGCACCGCCCGTACGCCCTCGGTCAGTTCCTGCGCCAGCGGCGCTTTCTCCCCGCGCGGCTTCGGTGGGACCCCCGGCATGCGGAAGAGAAACACCATCGAGAGCACCGACAGGCCGCCCGCCGCAAAGAACGGCGCCTCCCGCCCTGCAACGTCGATCAGCACCCCGCCGACCGACGGCGCGCCGATCATCATGAGGCTGAAGATAGTGCTGTAGAGGACGAGGGCGTTGGTCTCGGTTCCGGGCTCGGCGATGTCGGGGATGGCCGATTGCCGGATCGGGACGGAGAGCCCCATGAACAAACCTGCCAGGAGCGATAGCAGCAGCACGCCGGCGACGGTGACGCCGCCCGTTGCAAGGAGCCCGGTGCCGAGGGCGATGGCCAGCTGCCCCACCTCGAGGACCAATAGCAGGCGCCGCTTGTCGAGCCGGTCGGCGAGCAGGCCGCCCACGAACGGCATGACCAGCATCGGGGCCATGCTCAAGGCGAAGACGGAGCTCACCAGCAGCGGGGATTCGGTGAGGTCGCGGGCGAGGTATCCTCGCGCCAGCTGCTGCATCTGAATCGAGCCGAAGCTCAGCAGCGCGGCCGCCCAAAACAGGCGGAAGCCGCGCCCGTAGAAGGCGCGCAGCGCGGGAAAGCGGACGTAGGGTGATCGGTTCACGGTCGTCGGCGGGCCTCGGCCCGCCAACCAGTGTACGGCGTCTAGAGCCGCCGGACGCTAGCGCATCGTCGCGCCGCAATCGACGGCGATCGCCTGCCCGTGGACGTTGCGGGCCCGGTCGGAGGCGAGGAACGAGACCATCCATCCGATGTCCTCGGGAACGTTGCCCCGCCGTAGCGGTTGCCTGAAGGCGGCCCGCTGGAACATCTCCTCGTCGTCCATCGCGGCCGCTCCGGGCACGCGGATGCGGAACTGGTCCTGTATGCCCCGCGCCATGTCGGTGCCCTGTGATGCCGGGGCAGACCGCGTTGACGTTGATGTTGTACCGGCCGAGCTCGACCGCCAGCGATTTGGTGTAGCTGATGTCGGCGGCCTTGCTGGCCCCGTAGTGCGCCGCGCCCCGGCTCCCGATGAAGCCGCCGATCGAGGCGATGTTCACGATCTTACCCCGGCCGCGCTCCTTCATGTGCGCCGTCACCGCCTCCGAGCAGTAGACCCGCGACATGAGGTTCACCCGCACCGCCGCCGCCCAGTCGTCGTCGTTGGGCTCGGTGCGCTCGTTCCAGCCCGGCGCGCCCATCACCCCCGCGTTGTTGACGAGGATGTCGATGCTTCCGAATGCCGCGAGCGCCTCGGCGACCATCCGCTGCGCGCCCTCCCGGGTGGCGACGTCGGCCTCGATCGACGCCGCCCGCCGTCCGAGCGCCTCGATCTCACGCGCCGTCTCTTGTGCGGGGGCTGCGTCGCGGTCGCAGACGGCGACGTCGGCCCCGTCGCCTGCCAGGCAGAGCGCGATGGCGCGTCCGATGCCCCGGCCTCCGCCGGTGACGATGGCGGTCTTACCCGCCAGAAGGTCGGCCACGCCGCTCCCTTCAGCCGCCGTTGGCCATGGAGTCCAGGACCGCGCCCGGCGACATGGGAAGCTCCGTGATGCGCTTGCCGGTGGCGCGGCTGATCGCGTTCGCCATCGCCGCCATGGGCGGTACCAGCGAGGCCTCGCCGACGCCGCGCAGGCCGAACGGGTGGCCCGGGTTGTGCGCCTCGACGAGCACCGGCTCGATCATCGGCAGGTCGAGGCTCGTGGGGATGCGGTAGTCGAGGAAGCTCGAGTTCGCCATCACGCCGCTGTCGAGGTAGTAGTACTCCTCGTTCAACGCCCAGCCGATGCCCTGCACCGTTCCGCCCTGCATCTGCCCCTCGACGTAGCTCGGGTGCGCCGCCTTCCCCACGTCCTGGAAGATGGTGGCCCGCTCGACCTCCACCTTGCCGGTCTCCGGATCGACCTCGACGTCGACCAGCAGCGCCGCGAACGACGGCCCGACCTGCTTGGGATCGGCGGAAGCGGAGGCCGTGATGAGGCCGCCGGTCATCATCAGTTTGCCCGCCAGCTCCTTGAAGGTGAGCCGGTCGTCGGGGTTCTTCGACGAGATGAAGACGCCGTCGACGTACGCGATGTCCTCCGGCTGCGTCTCCCAGAGGAGCGCCGCCCTGCGCATCATCTGCTCCTTCACGTCCTGGGCGGCGTTGACCACCGCGATACCCGTGGCGAAGGCGGTGCGGCTGCCGCCGGTGACCCCGGTGTAGCCCACCGAGTCGGTGTCGCCCACGCTGGGGTGGACGTCCTCGGCCGTGAGCCCCAGGACCTCTGCCGCCTGCATGGCGAGGGCGGCGCGAGAACCGCCGATGTCGACCGAGCCCGTCACCAGGGTCACTTGGCCGTTCGAGGTGACGTTCAACGTGGCCGACGAGTTCATGCCGGCGTTGCCCCAGTAGCCCATCGCGAGGCCGCGGCCCTTGTTCGGCCCCTCCAGGGGCGCGGAGTAGTGCGGATGGGCCTTGATCGTCTCTTCAAGCTGCTTCGCGCCGATGCTGGGGAACGGCATCCCCGAGGCCTGCCGGTCGCCCGTCTGGGTAACGTTCTTCAGGCGCAGCTCGAGCGGGTCCATGCCGAGCTCTTGGGCGAGCTCGTCGACGACCTGCTCGACGGCGAAGGAGGCCTGCGGCGAGCCCGGCGCGCGGTAGGCCGAGGTTTTCGGCTTGTTCACCACCACGTCGTAGCCGTCGATCAGCAGGTTCTCGATCTTGTACGGCGCCAGGCAGGTGGCGGCCCCGGAGGCCACCGACGAGCCGGGGAAGGCCCCGGCTTCGTACGCCAGGTAGACCTCCGCCGCGGTGATCGTGCCGTCGCGCTTCGCCCCGATCTTGGCCCGCAACGAAGTCCCCGACGCGGGGCCCGTTCCTTCGAACACTTCCTTGCGGCTCATCGAGATCTTCACCGGGTGGCCGGTCTTCTTCGAGAGCATCGCCGTCACCGGGTCGAGATAGCTGTTGATCTTGCCGCCGAAGCCGCCGCCGATCTCCATCGGCACGACCTTCACGCTGGACACGGGGAGGTTCAGGATCGACGCGACTTGGTGCCGGACGACGAACGGCCCCTGCGTGCTCTTCCAGATGGTGATGCTGTCGTCGGCGTTCCACAGCGCCGTCGAGTTGTGCGGCTCGATGTAGCCCTGGTGCACCGGCTTCGTGGCGAAGGAGCGCTCGACGATGACGTCGGCCTCGGCGAAGCCCTGTTCGAGGTCGCCCTGCTTGAACTGGGTGTGCGCGGCGACGTTGGTCGGGCCGGAGTCGCCGGCCGCCGTGGCGTCGTTGGTGCGCAGCGCATCGTGCAGCACCGGCGCGTCCGGCGCCATGGCCGCATCCACGTCCAGCACGTGCGGCAGCACCTCGTAATCGACCTCGATGAGGTCGAGGGCCGCCTCGGCGACATGCTTGCTCGTGGCGGCGACGCCGGCGACGGCGTGCCCCTTGTACAGTGCCTTGCCCCGCGCCAGGGCGATCTCGGTCAGGATCTGCGGGTCGGCCAGCGTCTCCATGAAGTTGGAGGGCGGGATCGTCTTCTCCGGCAGGTCCTTCGAGGTCACCACGGCCCGCACGCCGTCCAGCGCCTCCGCCTTCGACGTGTCGATCGAGCGGATGCGGGCGTGGGCGTGGGGACTGCGGAGCACCGCCCCATGGAGCAGGTCGGCGAGCTGCAGGTCGGCCCCATACTTGGCCCGGCCCGTGACCTTGTCATAGCCGTCATGCCGGATCGGGCGCGTCCCCACTACTTTGAACTCGGCGGACGGGCGGTCGGCTGTCGTCGTCATACTCGCACTCCTCAATCGAGCGTTGGCTTAGGCGGCTGCTCCCTGCAGAGATGGCCGCCCCTTCAAGCGCCCCGATGCTACCCCGCCCCGGTCGACCTTTCAAGCGGAGGGGAGGCTTCACCCATTGCCCTCGTTCCCTATCCGGAGGAAACTGAGGGAAGGTTCGCGCCGCAGGCCACCCCGGCGTACACGCCTCGGAGGTGGAGGGTCGGGCCTAGCGTTCCGGCGGACGCTACAATACATGGGAATGGCGAACGGAGGTCCCATGCACGTCAAGGAAGCCGTGCGAACCGCGAAGGAGTACGTTGCCGATCTCTTCATCGAGGAAGAGTTAGTGAACGTCGGCCTTGAAGAGGTGGAGTTCGACGACGCGTCCAATAGGTGGACCATTACCATTGGCTTCTCTCGGCCCTGGGACCGAGCCGGCAAGACGACACAGAGGGAAAACGTCTTCTCCACACGGAATGAGGCGACTCCAAGGCCGCGTTCCTATAAGGTGCTTCGCATCAACGACGAGAGTGGCCAGATCGAGTCTCTTACGGACCGCTTTCTGAAGGCTTCCTAGCGGGCGGATGTCCCCGGTCGGACTCTTCATCGACGCGAACCTTCTCGTGTTGCTTGTCGTGGGCAGTGTTGGGCGGGACTTGATCGCGAAACATCGCCGGTTGAAGGAATACACGCCGGAGGACTACGACACTCTAGTCGACGAGATCGACCGTGTTGACCGTGTGTACGTGACGCCGAACACCCTCACGGAAACGTCCAACCTCCTTGGGCAGCATGGCGAACCGGAACGGGCCCGCTTCTTTGAAGAGCTTCGCATCCTAATTCGGGAGAGCAGGGAGGTCGTCGTCGCCAGCGGACAGGCCTCAGGCAACAGTTCGTTCGCACGGCTCGGCCTAACCGACGCGGCGCTCCTCGAAGCTATCACTGCGGAAACGCCGCTGCTCACCGTGGATCTCGAGCTCTACCTCACAGCTCTAGCCCAAGGGGACGAGGTCGCCGTGAACTTTAGGCACCTGCGGGATCTGTAACCGGCTTGTTCTCCGCCGAGCGTAGCCTCGGGGGACGACGGTGAAGCCCGTTGCTGAGCGGCTGCAGCCGTCTCTTGCCCTCCTTGGGAGAGGGAGGAACGTTAGTAGGTGCCCTCCGTCGGCCCGCCCATTCCCGCGCCAAGGCCCGCTTGACACGACCTTGAAGAGGGCGTACTATTGCCATAGAGAACATATGTTCCTTGGTCGGGGTGCTCAAGATGCCCTGCGGACGCGTGAGGAGACAGACCGAGCGCCCCGGCCGGTGCCTGCAGAGCCCCTCCGTGGCCTAGTGAATCCCCGCTAGCGGCGGAAAGCGGAGGGTGGGGATGGCGGCGGCGAGTTCGCCGGTGACGACCGCGGCCATCGGCCTGCCCCGGTAGGTCGATGGCCGCGGGGCTAGCCGCCCTCGAAGTAGCGGCGCGGATTCTCGACGAGGATGCGGTCGATGTCGTCCTGCGACACACCGCTGCGCCTGAGCTCGGGGACGAACGATTCGAGCAGGTAGGTGTACCGGCGCTTCTCGGGGTTTGTGGGGCGGGTCTTCAACCCATGGAGGCAGCCGACGTTGTCGTGCGAGAAGACGATCTGCGACGAGAACCCCATCGCGACGAGCGCGGCGATGACCCCGATC
>DAOUKH010000026.1:0-47714 GCA_034421515.1 Dehalococcoidia bacterium | reverse complement strand
ATCTCGCCGACCACGTGTGCCGCGTCGAAGCCGCTGGCGTCGATCATCGCGGCGACCCGCTCCTCCGTCGGCGGCACGACGGGGAGCCCGTCGGTCATCCGCCGCTGGCGCAGGTAGGCGGTGACCGCCTCCGGGCCGCCTTCTACCTCGACGCGCGTCGCCTGCTTGGCCATGACAACGGTCTCCCTACGGCGCTTGCCCCCGGCGCGGCGCTAGGGCCGGACCCAGGGCCATACGATCTTCCCTTCCTGCGGCGGCGACGGGTTCTCCACGCCGGTGAGGAGCTGTGACGGCACGATACCGCCCAGCTCTTCCTGCGTCCACTGCCCGCCTTCCTTGTAGGCCGACGCCCCCATGCTCCACCGCTGATAGACGCCGATCGTGCCCGCGCCGGCTGAGAAGACCTGGCCGTTGACGTCGTGGGCGGCGTCGCTTGCGAGATAGGCGACGATCGGGGCGACCTCGCTGGGATCGCGAGAGCCGCGGAGCGCGCCCCGCAGGCGCGGCGGCAGCTTGATGCGGTACTTCTTCAGCCACTCGGCGCCGGCCTCGCGCATCCGCGACGTCGCCGAGGGACAGAGGACGTTCACGCGGATGCCGTAGACGCCCAGCTCGAGGCAGAGCGTGTTGCTGAAGCCGATGATGCCGCCCTTCGCGGCGGTGTAGTTCGAGACGCCCGCACCGCCCTCGATAGCCATCCCGGACGCGACGTTGATGATGCTGCCGCTCCGCTGCTCGATCATGTAGGGCGCGGCGGCCTTGACGGTGCAGAACGTCCCCTTCAGGTGGGTCTGCACCACCGCGTCGAAGTCCTCCTCCGGCATGTCCCAGACCATGTTGACGCGGGTGTTGCCTGCGTTGTTGACCAGGCAGTCGATGCGGCCGAAGGAGTCGATGGCGGTCCCGACGATGTTGCGGGCGCCCTCCATGGTGGCGACGGTGTCGTAGACCGGCACGGCCTCGCCGCCGGCGTCGCGGATGAGGGATACGGTCTCGTCGGCCATGGCGGGGCTTCCGCCCTCGCCGCTCGGCGGCGCGCCGAGGTCGTTGACGACGACCTTCGCGCCCTCGGCGGCCATGAGCAGGGCCACGGCCCGCCCGATCCCGCCGCCGGAACCGGTGACCACCGCGACCTTCCCCTTGAGGGTCTCGCCCACGCCCGCTCCTTGGCCCTTCCGGGCCGCCGCCATGCTAGGTGTGGCCTCGACGCGGTGTCAACCGCGGCCCACCTTTCGTTGACACTCGAAGATGCGGCGGGACACAATAGGCCGTTCTCGAAGTCAACGCACCGGGTGGATGGGCTCGCAGGGCCCGCCGGCCGCGCAGGAGGAGCCGATGGCGGACCGATTTTACAAGGTCATTTCCGGGGACGGGCACGTGGAGACGCCGCCCGAAACGTGGGTCAAGTACGTGCCGGAAAGGTGGCGCGACCGCGCGCCGCGCCTGATCCATCTCCCCGACGGCGGCGAGGGCTGGGTCGTCGAAGGTCAGCCCCTCCTTCACAACGGACAGAACATCATCGCCGGCAAGCCGATCCGGTTCCGTGGCATGTCGTACTACAACGAGGACGGCTCCGCCGCCACGGGCGCAGGCTCCGCCGAGCAGCGCCTCCGCGAGCAGGACCAGGACGGGATCGACGCCGAGGTGCTCTTCCCGCCCGTCTTCGCCTCGCGCTTCCTCGAGGGCATCGCCGACCCCGAGGTCTACCTTTCGATGATCCAGGCCTACAACACCTTCCTGGCCCAGGACTTCAACGCCGTGGCCCCCGACCGGCTCATCGGCAACGCCGTGATTCCCGTCTCCGGCATCAAGCACGCCGTCGCGGAGCTGAAGCGGGTGAAGGAGCTCGGCATCCGGTCGGTCGCCTTCTACCAGTTCCCCAACGGCACCGGGTCGCCGGCGGACGAGGACGACGAGTTCTGGGAGACGGCGCTCGACATCGACATGAAGCTGTCGCCGCACTTCGGCTTCGGCGACATCCGCGCGCCGATGGGCGGCGCGGGCCGCGGCACGGGGAGCCAGCCCTTCGCCAGCGCCCTCTGCCAGCGGGCGGGGTCGCACGCGCCGGTCTACTGCATGTCGCAGCTCATCGCCGCCGGCGTCCTCGACCGCTACCCCGATCTCGAGATGTACTTCGCCGAGACAAACGCGAGCTGGCTGCCCTTCAGCCTTTTCTTCATGGACGACAACTACCAGCTCTTCAAGGACTGGTTCGGCGTCACGCTGCAGATGAAGCCGAGCGAGTACGTCAAGAAGCACTTCTACTTCGGCATCGTCCGCGATCCGATGATCTTCCAGATGCAGCACCTCATCCCGTGGGACCGCATCATGTGGGGCTCCGACTTCCCCCACTCCGTCGGATCGTTCCCGAAGAGCGCCGAGTTCTTCGACACCGCGATGGCCGACGTCTCCGACGACCTGCGGCGCAAGATCCTGCTCGAGGTGCCCGCCGAGTTTTTCGACCTCGACCTGAACAAGCCGATTACCGCGACGCCGAGCTAGGCGGAGGAGGCCGGATGGGCCGCAAGTATCGAGTGATTTCGGCCGACGGGCACGTCGAGACCCCGCCCGACACCTTCGTCAAGTACGTCCCCGAGCGGTGGCGTGACCGCGCTCCGCGCCTGGTGCCGCTGTCCGAGGGCGGCGAGGGCTGGGTGATCGAGGGGATGCCGCTGCTCCACAACGGGCAGAACATCACCGCGGGCAAGCCGATCAAGTTCCGCAACGACACCTACTTCGCCGAAGACGGGAGCCCGGCCACCGGCGCCGGCCCCGCCGAGCAGCGCCTCCGCGAGCAGGACCGGGACGGCATCGACTGCGAGGTGCTCTTCCCGCCTGTGTTCGCCAGCCGGTTCCTCACCGGCGTCGCCGACCGCGACGCCTACCTCTCGATGGTGCAGGCTTACAACACCTTCCTGGCAGAGGACTACTGCGCCGTGGCCCCGGACCGCCTCATCGGCAACGGCGTCGTGCCCGTGAAGGGTATCGATCAGGCGGTGCTCGAGCTCAAGCGCTGCGGCGAGATCGGGATCAAGAGTGTCTCGCTCCAGCAGTTCCCCAACGGCGGCGGCGCCCCCGAGCCGGAGGACGACGAGTTCTGGGAAGCTGCCCTCGACATTGGGATGCGGATCTCGCCGCACGGCAACTTTGGGCACCCCTCGCCCCCCGAGTACGGTGGCGGGGCGGGGACGGGGTCGCTGGCCTACGCCGTCTCCCTCACTCAGCGCACCGGCGGCTTTCGCCCGCTCTACTGCATCGCGCAGCTCATCGCTTCCGGCGTCTTCGACCGCTTCCCCGACATCCGCTTCTACTTCGCGGAGACGAACGCGAGCTGGCTATCGAGCCTCGTGTGGTTCATGGACGACAACTACCGCATCTTCAAACACTGGTACGGCCCGCTTGCCATGAAGCCGAGCGAGTACATCTTCGAGCACTGTCGCTTCAGCTTCATCCGCGACCCGCTGGCTCTGAAACTGCGCGATTTCGTGCCCATCGACATCCTGATGTGGGGCTCCGACTTCCCGCACTCGGTGGGGTCCTTCCCCAACTCGCAGGAGTGGATCGGCCAGATCTTCGAGGGAGAGAGCGAGGCGGTGAAGCGCCGCGTCCTCCTCGAAAACCCCTGCGAATTCTTCGGCCTCGACCCGGAGGCCGACATCACTCCCACGCCGGGGGTCACCGCCGCCATCTAGGCCGCCCACTTTCGATTGACAGCCCCAAGGGGCGCCACTACAGTTGCACGCAGATTTGCCGGCCGCGCGGAGCGTTCCGACGCCGGCCAAGGAGTTGCCCATGGCCCCGACCGGACGAAGCTACGAAGTCATCTCAGCCGATTCCCACGTGGTGGAACCCCCCAACCTGTGGGAGGACTGGCTGCCCAAGAAGTACCTCGACTACGCCCCCAAGCTCGTGAAGGACGACGACGGCGGTGACGCCTGGGTGTACCAGGAAGGGATGGCCCCTGCGCCGCTCGGGCTCGTCGCCTGCGTCGGTATCGACAAGGAGGATATGAGGTGGACGGGCCTCAGCTACGGCGACAACGTCCACCCCTCGGTCTACGACGGCGCGGCCCGGCTTGAAGTCCTCGACACCGACGGCGTCGACGCCGAGTTTCTGTACCCGCCGCAGCGCGCCGTCGGCTGCTTCATGAAGAACCCCGACTCCGAGATTCACCTCGCCGGCCTCGACGCCTACAACCGCTGGCTCAGCGAGGGCTTCTGCGCCGCCGACCCCGACCGGCTCTTCGGCGTCTACCAGATCCCCAACCTGGGCGTGGAGACCGCCGTCGCCGAGCTCAAGAAGGCCAAGGACATGGGCTACCGTGGCGCCGTGATCGGCATGTGGCCCACCGGCAACCAGCAGCTCACCGGCGAGGACGATCCTTTCTGGGCCGCGGCGGAAGAGCTGGAAATGCCGATCTCGATCCACTTCCGCCTCGCCTCGCAGGGCGCGGGCCACGTCGCCTCCAAGGGAGGCGCGCTGGCCACCGGCGCCGTCGCCGGCATCGCCGACTTCCCCGTCCTCATGGTCGACCTCATCTTCGACGGTGTCTTCGACCGCTTCCCCGACCTGAAGATGGTCGGCGTCGAGGTCGGCGTCGGCTGGATTCCGCACGCCGCCGAAATGATGGACGACCGCTACTGGCGGAACCGGGGCCACGCCAAGTGGGGCCTCAAGAAGCTCCCCAGCGAGTACGTCAAGGACAACTGGCTCGCCACCTTCATCGTCGACCGTATCGGCGTCGAGATGCGCCACGCCGTCGGCCTGAAGAACATGTCGTGGTCCACCGACTTCCCCCACCACGGCAACGACTACCCGTACTCGCGCCAGACCATCGAGCAGCACTTCGTCAACGTCCCCGAGGCGGAGAAGCGCCGCATCGTCTGCGACAACGCGGCCGAGCTCTACGGCCTGGTGTAGCGGAAGCCCGAGAACGCGACCACAGAGGGCCTCCCCACGTGGGGAGGCCCATTACTTTCCATAAGGAGACGCAGCAATGTCCAGGACTGAAGGCATCTATCTCACTTACTCGCGGCTGCTGCACCCGAAGAAGGCGGCGGAGTGGGACGAGTGGTACGACACGATCCACCTGCCGGACATCGTCGGGTCGGGTTCGGCGTGGCGCGCCACCCGCTGGCAGCGGCAGGATGCCGGACACTTCGGTTGGACCAACGCCAACATCTACGAGGTCGAGGGCCCGGACATCGTGGCGAACCAGAAGAAGGCGTCGGCCCACGCGCCGAGGTGGCGCGCCGAGGGCCGCCACTTCTCCGACTATGCCCTCATGGACCTCAAGTTCTTCGAGCCCGTCGGCAAGTGGACCGGCATCGCCGACCCCTCCCCCGACCTCACCGCGCGGGTCTACGCGTTGACGGTCTGCGGCGACCGCTCCCGCGAGGACGAGTGGAGCGAGTGGTACGACGAGGTCCACGTCCCCGACATTCTCGCCGTCGACGGTTTCGTCGCGGCGACGCGGTGGAAGCTGGTGGAGCGGAACCCCTTCGGCGCGAACTTCCTCGCCCTCTACGACGTGCACGGCGACGTCGAGGCGGCGCAGGCGGGCCTCACCGCGGCCGTTCCCGGCATGTACAAGGGCGGCCGCATGCACCCGCAGAACGCCATGGCGGAGATGGCCTGGCTCCTTCCCACGGGGAAATATGCCGGCGTCGGCTACACCGCCGGTTCCTAGCATGTCCAGAACGCAAGGCATCTACGTCACCTACTCGCGGCTGCTCGACCCCAAGAGGGCCGCGGAGTGGGACGAGTGGTACGACACCATCCATCTGCCCGACGTCGTCGGCTGCGGCTCGGCGTGGCGCGCCACCCGCTGGCGGCGGCAGGGCGCCGGGACCGACGGCTGGACGAACGCGAACATCTACGAGGTCGAGGGCCCCGACATCGTGGCGAACCAGAAGAAGGCGTCGGCGTCCGCGCCGGGGTGGCGGGCCCAAGGCCGGCACTTCTCCGACCACGCCCTCATGGACCTCAAGCTCTTCGAGCCCGTCGGCCGGTGGACGGGCATCGCCGACCCTTCGCCCGACCTCACCGCCCGCCGCTACGTGTTCAGCTTCTGCGCCGACCGCACCTTCGAAGATGAGTGGAACGCGTGGTACGACGACGTCCATATTCCCGACGTCTTGGCGCTCGACGGCTTCGTCACCGCGACCCGGTGGCGGCTGGCGGCCCGGCCCGCCTACGGCGCGAACTACCTCGCCCTCTACGACGTGCACGGCGACCTCGAAGCCGCGCAGGCCGCGCTCGCCGCGGCGATGCCATCGTTCTTCGAAGGCGGGCGGATACACCCCAAGCTCGCCCTGGCCGAGCGGGACTGGCTCATCCCCGCCGGACAATGGGCCGGCGTTGGCTACACCGCTGGCGCGGAGGCCTAGCTCCGGCGTTCCCCCTGCGCGCTGCTCACGGCGTCCTCTCCGACGGCCTCGCCGGCGGGCGGCGGCGCCGCCGGTTTGACCAGCGAGAGGACGGCGCCCACGATGAGCACCGCCGCCGCGACGCGCATGGCCATGCGCAGACCGTCCACGAAGCCCGCGATGAGCGCGGGACTGGCGGCGACGTCGGGGTCGCGGAGCGGGCCGAGGTCGGGTTCCACGCCGAGAGCTCGGATGCCCACGGCGAGAAGCGCCGCCGCCAGCGCCACCCCAGTGATCTGCCCCAGGTTGCGCACCAGCGTGAGGAAGGCGGAGGCGACGCCGTAGCGGCCGGCCTCGACGGCGGCGAGCACCGAGCTGGTGTTCGGGGGATAGAAGAGTCCCATACCGAGGCCGAGGCAGGCCGCCGCGAGACTCGCCACGTAGAACGGCGTCTCCGTCCCCGCGAACGAGAAGCCCGCAAGGCCGGCGGCGACGATGATGGGGCCGGCCGTCGATGGAATCCGCGGGCCAATCCTGTCGGAGAGCCTGCCCGCTATCGGCCCCGCGACCGCGAGAAGGAAGGCCGTCGGCGTCATGATGAGCGCCGCCTCGCGGGGCCGGAAATCCAGTACGCCCTGCAGGTAGAAGGGCGTGATCATGACGTAGGTCGAGGCCGCGGTGAAGACCAGCCACCCGGCGATTCCGCCGAGGGTGAAGGCAGCCCGCCGGAAGAGCCTGAGGTCGATCATGGGCTGTTCGGCCCGCAGCTCCGCCACGATGAAGAGGCCGAAAGAGAGCACCGCCGCCGCGGCGAAGGTCAGCACGAAAGGCGACGTCCATCCGAGCTCGGTTCCGCGGCTGAAGACCAGCAGGGTGCTCACGAGGGCGGTCGACGACGTGACCACGCCGGCCCAGTCCGTCGTGCCGCCCTGCGCGCTCGGCGTCCCGATGGCCGACTCCCTCAACGTGAAGATCGCGAAGAGTGCGCCGATCGGGGCCAGGACCGTGTTCAGGAGGAAGACCGAGCGCCAATCGAAGGCGTCGACGAGCACGCCGCCGATGGGCGGTCCCGTCACCGCACCCAGCGCCACGACCGTGGATATGAGCCCCAGCGCGCGGCCGCGCTCCTGCGGCGGGAAGGCAGCCACCGAGATCGCCATACTCAGGCCCTGCACCGCCGCCGCGCCCACGGCCTGGATGGCCCGCGCTCCGAACAGCCAGGGGAGACTCGGCGCCGCCGCGGCGAGCGCGGCCCCGCCTCCCAGCAACAGGAAGCCGATGACGTAGAGCTTCTTCCGCCCCAAGCGGTCGGAGGCGCTGCCGATGGGCAAGAGGACGGCGGAGATGATGACCAGGTAGATCAGGACGATCCATTGCACCGAGGTCAGGCTGGCGTCGAAGTGCGCCGTGATCGTGGGCAGCGCGATGTTGACGATGCCCATGTCGATCACGGTGGAGTAGACGCCCATCGCCGCCGCGGCGAGGACGATCCACTTGTAGTTCGGTGAGGCCGTGTCGATGCGCATGCGGTCTGCTTATTCCGTTTGGCGGGCGTGAGGAGCGCCCTCTCTCAGTCTTCCCCAAGAGGGGACGTTTGCAAAAGGTGGCTGCAGGCTGCGTGGATGTTGGCGCACCCCTCCCGGCCCTCCGCCCTCACCCCAACCCTCTCCCAGCGGGAGAGGGGGAAGACCGCCCCGGCACTGCCCTCCCTCAATCCCTCCCAAGAGGGAAGGAGGTTTAAGGTGCTCCCCCTGCGGAAATCTCTGCAAAATGGGACTGCGGGCTACGTTGACGATGGCGCACCCCTCCCCGCCCGGCCCCTCCGACGCGCCTGACGGCGCGTGCCCTCTTTCAGTTTCCCCCAAGAGGGGGAAAGGAGGGAGGGGAGGGCGCCCACAGGAGATGCTCCTACCGCGATGCGCGGTTGCCCGGGGCATGTTGTGCAAAGGTCTCCGTGAGGAGGCTTTTGCAAGATGGGGCCGCGGGCTAGGTTGACGTTGGCGCACCCCTCCCCACGCCCCGCCCTCACCCCAACCCTCTCCCAGCGGGAGAGGGGGAAGACCGCCCCGGCACTGCCCTCCCTCCCAAGAGGGAGGGAGGTTTAAGTGCGCCCCCTGTTGAGGAGGGGGAAGACCGCGGCGCGTCAAGCCGCTACACGGTCCGGAAGACGGGGATGGTGTGCTCGCCGTCGAGGTCTTCGAAGTCGACCTGGACGGGCATGCCCTGGACGATGGCGTGCGGGTCCACGCCGAGGACGTTCGAGTAGAGGCGGGGGCCTTCGTCAAGCTCGATGATGGCGACGGCGTAGGGAGGCTCGAACGCGGGGTGGTAGGCCCGAGTCATCACGATCCACGAGAACACCTTGCCGTGGCCGCTCACGGGGAGCCACTCGTGACCGGTGGCAGTGCACTTGGGGCAGGTCGCGCCCGGCGGGAAGCGGAATGCGCCGCACGCCGAGCATTTGGGCAGCCGCAGCTCGCGCTCCCGGCAGTAGGCGTAGAAGGGGTCGAGGTCGGGGTTGGGAGCGGGAACGGGCCGCGTCGGATTCGTGGTCATATCGCGCTCTGGGTTCCCCGGCTAGTTGCTCGGTGCGTCGGTCAAGACGGCGGTGAGGTGGTGCTGGATGATGCCGCCGTTGCCTCCGACGAGCGCCACGCGGCAACCGGGGACCTGTCCGCCTCCGGCGTCGCCCCGCACCTGCCGGACGCCCTCGGTGAGGGACGTCCATCCGTGGAGATAGACCTCCGACAGCAGGCCGCCGCTGGTGTTCGTCGGCGTCGAGCCGCCGGGCCCCAAGTGGCCCTCCGCCGCGTAGGGGCCGCCCTCGCCCTTCTCGCAGAAGCCGTAGTCCTCGATGGTGATCAGCGTGGTGATGGTGAAGCAGTCGTAGAACTCGGTGACGTCGACGTCGGCGAGGGAGAGCCCCGCTTCCGCCAGCGCCTTCGGCCCCGCGATCTTCGCGGGCGAGGTCGTCAGGTCGTCGCGGTTGAGCAGGTCGCCCGGCCAGTGTCCCTGGCCCATGCCGGAGACGTAGACCGGCTTCCGCCGCATCGACCTCGCCCGCTCCTCGGTGGTCACGATGATCGCGCGCCCGCCGTCGCTCACCAGGCAGCAGTCGTAGATGCGGAAGGGCTCGGCGATGAAGCGGCCGTCGAGGTAGTCGTCCATCGTCAGGGGCCGGTCGCGCATGGTGGCGATGGGGTTTCGCAGCGCCCAGTCGCGGGTGGAGATCGCGATGTGTCCCAGGTGCTCCTCGGTGGTGCCGTAGGCGTTCATGTGGGCGCGGGCGACGAGGGCGTAGCTCGCCGGCGCGCCGAACATCCCGTAGACGCCGGCGATGGGGTCGGCCATGTTCTTCCCCGGCGCCGCTCCGCCGTGCGGGTTGGAAAGGTGCGAGTTTCCGTAGGCGATCAGGATGGTCTGCGCCATGCCGGACTCGATGGCGTGGACCGCCTGATGGAGGAGGGTCATCGCGCCGTTTCCCCACGGCAGGCCGATTCCCTCGAAGCCGGGCTCGATGCCCAGTCCCTGCGTGATCTGGCCGGGGAAGACGTCGCCGCTGATCTGCGTCATCACGCCGTCGATGTCATTCGGGGTCAGGCCGGCGTCGTTGAGCGCGGCTTGGGCGGCGTCGAGGGCGAAGCCCAGGTAGGTGCGCCCAGGCACGCGCCCCTGCTCGGTATAGCCGACCCCGGCGATACACGCCCGCTGCGTCATGCCGACCTCCCGTCCAAGCTCCGGCCCATCTTATCGGAGACCATTCTCCAAGCCAACGCCGAAAGCTAGCGTCACGCGGGCATTGCGCGAAGCGGGACGGCTCCGCATGATGCGCCGCGGACCACTGACCTTGGAGCGCGATACCATCATGCCTGCCAGCCCGACCGCCACGTCTGCCGACCCTATGACCGCGCCGCGCCGCACATCCGACCTCCGCCCCCTCCTCAAGCGCTATTTCGGCTACGACGAGTTCCGGCCGGAGCAGGAGGCGATCATCGCCAACGCGCTGGCGGGGCGGCATGGGCTCGTCATCATGCCCACCGGCGGGGGCAAGTCGCTGTGCTACCAGCTTCCCGCGATGGCGATGGAGGGCCTGACGCTGGTGGTGTCGCCGCTCATCGCGCTGATGAAGGACCAGGTGGATGCGCTCCGCGGCAACGGTGTCCCCGCCGCCTTCATCAACAGCACGATGGACTTCGAGGGGATCGGGCGGGTGCAACGGGCGGCGCTCGCCGGCAAGCTCAAGGTCCTGTACGCAGCGCCGGAACGGGTGACCACGCCCGAGTTTCTGAGGTTCCTGGAGTCGGTGCGGGTCGGCCTGATCTCCATCGATGAGGCGCACTGCATCAGCGAGTGGGGGCATGACTTCCGGCCCGACTACCGCAACCTGGCGGAGCTGCGGGCGCGCTTCCCCCAGACGCCGGTGATGGCGCTCACGGCGACGGCGACGGAGCGGGTGCGGGACGATATCGTGGCTCAGCTGCGGCTCGGCGACTGTCCGCGGTTCATCTCGAGCTTCGACCGCGCCAACCTGACCTACTCGGTGCGTCCGAAGCTCAACAAGCGGCGGGCCTTCGACGCCCTCATGGGCCTGCTCGACGAGCGGCGGGGCGAGTCGGCCATCATCTACTGCTTCTCGCGGAAGGAGACGGAGGAGCTTGCTCAACGGCTGACCGGCGAGGGCCATCGGGCGGTGGCGTACCACGCCGGGCTGGAACCCGAGGTGCGCCGCCGCGCGCAGGAGCGCTTCATCGAGGGCGACGTCCCCATCGTGGCTGCGACCATCGCCTTCGGCATGGGCATCGACAAGCCGGATATCCGGCTGGTGGCGCACTACTCGCTGCCCAAGTCCATCGAGGGCTACTACCAGGAGACGGGCCGGGCCGGCCACGACGGAAAGCCGAGCGACTGCGTCCTGTTCTTCTCGGAAGGCGACCGGGGCAGGCAACAGTACTTCATTCACCGGATGGATGACGGGCCGGTCCGCGACATGGCCGAGCGCCAGTTGGACCAGGTGGTCGAGTACGGCCGCCTCCGCGCCTGCCGCCGCAAGTACTTGCTGGCGTACTTCGGCGAGGCGATGGAGGGCGAGTCGTGCGGGCGCTGCGATTCGTGCCTCGCGGTGTACCGGCGCGTGGACGTGACCGAGCCGGCGCAGAAGATCCTCTCAGCGGTAATCCGCACCGGGGAACGCTTCGGCATCGTCTATGTGAACCGGGTGCTGCTGGGCAGCCGCGACAAGCGGATCGGCAGGTCCGGCCACGACCGGCTCAGCGTCTACGGCATCGTCGACGACTACGACGGGAACGGCCTGCGGACCATCGCTGAGATGCTCGTCGAACGCGGCCTGCTGTCCAAGGAAGAAGGCTCGGTCGGTGCCGTCAGGGTAACCCCGGAGGGCCGGTCGTGGCTGAGCAGCGGGCAACGCCTGGAGATGGACGTGCGCGAGGACGAGTCGGCGCCACGGCGAAGGGACGGGCGCTCTGAGCGAAGCCCCGACGAGAGGAGCGCGGCCGGCCACGACGAGGGTCTCTTTCAGGAACTGCGGGCATTGCGCCGCCGGCTCGCCGAGGAGCAGAGCGTGCCGGCGTTCGTCGTGTTCAACGATGCGACGCTGCGCGGCCTGTCGGCCACCAAACCCGCGACTCCGGCGGCCATGCTCAAGGTATCCGGCGTCGGCCCCGCCAAGGTGGAACGGTACGGCGAGGCGTTCCTCGCCGCGATCCGGGACCACTCCTTAAACCTCTCTCCCTCTGGGAGAGACTGAGAGAGGGCAGGGGTGGGGCGCGGAGGTCTTTCCTCTTCTCCCCCCGGGAGAAGATTGAGATGAGGGGCCCCGCGCCAACCGCCACGGGCCATCGAGACCTGTCACCTACCGCACCGGGCCCGCGTACCAGCCTCCCCACATCCCCTTCCGGCGGCGGAACAGCGCGATGAAGAGCGGGTTCGTCCACACCAGGACCTTCCACAGCGGCCAGGTGTCGAAGCGGCGGCTGGACGGCCGCACCCGTGGATTTCGAATGAAGCGAACCGTGCCGCCGGTCCGCTTGGCGAAACGCTTCATGTTCCAGAAGAAGTCGACGTCCTCGCCGATCCACGCCGACTCGTCGTAGCCGCCGACCTCTTCGAACACGGACGCGCGGCAGAACTGCGTGGGGCCCTGGACCATGTCCATGAGCCGGGCCAAGAGCCGCCAGGCACGCAGGTGAAGCCTGACGAGGAGGCGCCGGGGGCGGTACTCGACGTCGAAGCCGCCACCGACGCAGGACGAATCTTCCATCGCGCCTTGGATGGCCACGAGGAGCGTGGCCGGCGCGCTCACGTCCGCGTCGATGAAGACGAGCACGTCGCCTTCAGCATGGCGCGCCCCGGCGTTCCGGGCCCGCGCGATCCCCTGCAACGGCTCTTCGACCACCCTTGCGCCTCTGCTCCGGGCGACGGCGGCGGTGTCGTCCGTGCTGTTGTTGTCGACGACAATCACCTCGACCTCGACATCGGCGTTGTCGCGTAGATGGGCCGCGGCAACCCCGAGCGAGTCCAAGGTCGCCCCGACGTAAGCCGCCTCGTTGAAGGCCGGAATGATGATCGAGAGCTTCACCGGCAAACTACCGTCCCAGGGTCTTTAGCCGTGCCTAAAGGATAGAGCACGGCCGCGCTGGACACCCCTTCGGCCCGCTCGTAAGCTAACCCTATGGCGGCTCAAGGTCACACAGCGACGCTACTCCTTTCCTGCCCCGACCAGAAGGGCCTGGTTGCCGAGGTCGCCGGCTTCATCTACCGCCACGGCGGCAACATCGTCCACGCCGACCAGCACACGGACACCGAGCTGGGCGTCTTCCTGCAATGCGTGGAGTGGGAGCTCGAAGGCTTTGGGCTCTCCCGCGACGGCATCGAGCGGGAGTTCGGCGCGCTCGCCGACCGGTTCGGCATGTCGTGGAGCCTGCACTTCTCCGACCACATCCCGCGCATCGGCCTCATGGTCTCGAAGCAGGCGCACTGCTTCTACGACCTCTTCGCCCGCGTGCGCATGGGAGAGCTGCGCGCCGAAATCCCCATCGTCGTCAGCAACCACCCCGACCTCGGCGATGCCGCCCGCACATTCGGCGCCGAGTTCGTTCACCTGCCCGTCACGCCTGAGACCAAGGCGGCGCAGGAGGCCGAGGCCTTCGACCGGTTCGAGGCCGCCGGCGCCGACCTTATCGTCCTGGCGCGCTACATGCAGATCCTGACCCCGGCGGCCATCGAGCGCTATCGCTACCGCATCATCAACATCCACCACTCCTTCCTGCCCGCCTTCGCCGGCGCGCGCCCCCGTCACCAGGCCTTCCGGCGCGGCGTCAAGGTCGTCGGGGCCACGGCCCACTACGCCACCGAAGGCCTCGACGAGGGCCCGATTATCGAGCAGGACGTCGTCCGCGTCGGCCACCGCGACTCCGTCGCCGACCTCATCCGCAAGGGCGCCGACCTCGAGAAGGTCGTCCTTGCCCGCGCCGTCGACCTCCACCTCCGCAACCGCGTCCTTACCTACGGCAACAAGACCGCCGTCTTCGCCTAGCCCCCTCCGGTTGCCGCCCGAAAAGCGCGCCGATATACTCCCTACGCTCCACGATTCACTTCGACAGAAGGCGCGCGCCCTCGGCGAAGGGCGCGGCGAGGCACCGCATGTACACCCGCGTCCGCGACGTCCCCATCACCCGGACCCCCGACTACACCGTCGACACCAAGGACTACTACGCGCGGCACGTCGGCTCGGCGGAGGACGCGGTGCAGGTCGTCAAGTCGGGTGACCACGTCGCCATCTGCCGGGGCCGCGAGCCGGAGGCGCTTGGTCTCGCCCTCGCGGCGCGCAAGGACGAGCTTCAGAACGTCAAGCTCACCATCCCGCAGCCGGGCCGCGACAACGGCATGTTCGACGACGCCTCCTGGGGCGAGAGCTTCCAGGTCCAGGTCGGCATTGTCACCAACCTGGCCCGCCCCGGCGTCGAGGAAGGCTTCGTCGAGTACCGCGTGAACCTCGACATGGCCGAGAGCGCTCCCGGCCTCGGCCTCAACCCCAGCTACGGCGCCGACGTCTACATGGTCGAGGTCAGCCCGCCCGACGAGCACGGCTTCTGCAGCTTCGGCGCATCGGTCTGGGACAAGCCGATGGCGATCAAGACCGCCAAGAAAGTGCTCGCCGAGGTCAACCCCCGCCTCATCCGCACCTACGGCGAGAACTTCGTCCACGTCAGCGAGATCGACGCCTTCGTGGAGAACGAGGCCCCCACCGGCTGGACGATCTCCCGCACCCGCAAGACCGACATTCCCCCGCTGGCGAAGCGCTTCGCCGAGGTCATCAGCGGGCTAGTGCAGTCCGGCGACACCATCCAGCTCGGCCTCGGCCAGGTCACCGAGTGGCTGCCCCGTGCCGGCGCCTTCGACGACCACGTCGACCTCGGCCTCTACACCGAGATCACCCCCCGCGGCACCACGGCGCTCATCGAGGGCGGTGTCATCACCAACAAGCGCAAGACCCTGCACACCGGCAAGTGCATCGCCACTGCCGCAGGGGGCAGCCGCGACGACGTCGGCTTCATCGACCAGAACCCGCTCTTCGAGCTCTACAACGTCGAGTACGTCATCAACCCCCTCACCGTCGCCAAGAACGACAATTTCGTGGCCATCAACTCCGGCCTGATGATGGACCTCACCGGCCAGGGTACCGCCGAGTCTTTCGGCTCCTTCCAGTGGTCGGGCCCCGGCGGGCAGCCGGTCATGGCCCTCGGCGCGCTCATGGCCCGCAACGGCCGCTCCATCATCTGCCTGCCGAGCACGTCGTCCGACGGCAAGCACTCCCGCATCGTTCCCCTGCTGCCGGAGGGCACGGCGGTCACCGTCCCCCGCTACATGACCGACATCGTGGTGACCGAGTACGGCGTTGCTCATCTCCGTTGGAAGACCCTGCGCGAGCGCTCGCAGGAGCTCATCAAGGTCGCCCACCCCGACTTCCGCGCCGAGCTCGAGCAGGCGGCGCGCTCCCGCTTCTGGCCCCACTAGGCAACGATCACACGACCGAGGACACGACCATGACCACCATCGACCAGAACGTCGACAGCAAGCTCACCGACGAAGTCATCGCCAAGTACCGCGCCCGCATCGGCGAGGTCACCCCTATCACCAACGCCTGGAACTCCGAGGCGACCTACGACACCATCCGCCACTTCGCCAACGGCATCGGCGACGACAACCCCCTCTGGAACGATGAGGACTACGCCAAGGGCACCGGCTACGGCGACATGATCGCCCCGCCGAGTTTCCTCTTCACCTGCAACCAGGGGCCGCTCTCCCGCGGACGCACCTCCGGCGGCTTCCGCGGCTTCACCGGCGTCCACCGCTACTGGTCGTCGGACGCGTGGGAGTACTACCACCCCATCAAGCGCGGCGACCGTATCCACGGCGAGACCTATCTGACCGACTTCATCGAGCACAAGAGTGCCTACGCGGGCCGCACCATCGAGGACAGCGCCACCCAGACCTTCTACAACCAGCGGGACGAGAAGATCGCCGTCCACCGCCTCAACTTCATCAACTTCGAGCGCTCCACCGCCGCCAGGGCGGGCAAGTACAAGGACATGGGCGAGCACGTCTGGACGCAGGAGGAGCTCGAAAGCCTCTGGGCCGACATCGAGAAGGAAGAGCGGCGCGGCGCGGAGCCCCGCTACTGGGAGGACGTCGAGGTCGGCGGCGAGATCCCCTGGGTGGTCAAAGGGCCGCTCTCACAGTGCGAGGTGGTCGCCTGGCACGCCGGCTGGGGCGGGCTCTTCCTCATGGCCTCGGAGATCGCGCAGCGCACCGTCCAGAAGCACCCCAAGGCCAACGTCCCCGACATCCACAACAAGGCCCCCGACTTTCCCATGCGCGCGCATTGGGACCGCGAGTGGGCCCGCATGGTCGGCGCGCGCTCGGCCTACGACTTCGGCGGCCAGCGCGTCGCCTGGCTCATCAACGCCCTCACCAACTGGGGCGGCGACGACTCCATGGTCCGCGGCATCGACGCCAAATTCGTCAAGATGAACGTCCTCGGCGACGCCACCTGGTGCCACGCCAGGATCAAGGGCAAGGAGATCGTCGACGGCGAGCCCCTCGTCTTGTTCGAGTGCTGGGGCGTCAACCAAGAGGGCGACGTCACCGTCACCGCCCAGGCGAAGATGCGCCTCCTCAGCCGCGGGTAGCGCCCCTACCCCGCCGGCTCGAAGCGGTAGACCGTGAGGCCGTCGTCGCGGTCTTCCCAGACCACCTTGACGGGCATCCCGATGTAGAGGTCCTCGTTCTTGCAGTTGATCACGTTGCTGGTCAGCTTGACCCCGCCGCAATCGTTGAGTTGCACGATGACCGCGTTGTAGGGCGTCGTCGCGCGCACCGCCGGGTGTACCGCGTGGGGCACGAGGATGAACGACCAGACCTCTGCGAGGCCGGCCGACTCGACGTACGAGTACTTGAACGAGAGGCACTGCGAGCAGACGGGCGTCGGCGCGAAGCGGTAGGCCCCGCACTGACTGCAGCGTTGGACGAGCAGCTTGTGCTGCTTGCAGCCCTCCCAGAATTCCTGGGTATCCCGCTCGAACGCCGGGAGCGGCATGCCCTCTTCGAAGTATTTGCCCATGGAATGCTCCTGCGGCCGGCTAGTTGCGGAGAATCAGCGCGCTCGACGGCGGCGCCGCCGGTCCCGCCACCACCAGGCAGGTCTCCGCGCCCTCGACCTGCGACGTCGACTCTCCGCGCATCTGCCGCACGCCCTCGACCACCATCTCCAAGCCGTGGATGTACGCCTCGGCGAGGTTGCCGCCGCTGGTGTTGATCGGCAGTGAGCCGCTGGGATAGTCGATGTTCCCGTCCTCGATAAACGGGCCGCCCTCGCCCTTCTTGCAGAAGCCGAAGTCCTCGATCGCCATCAGCACCTGGCCGGTGAAGTTCTCGTAGAACTGGCCTACGTCGATGTCGTTGGGCCCCATGCCTGCCCGCTCGTAGCAGTCGCGGGCCGTCTCCACCAGTCCTGACGACGTCCACGTGCTCGCGGTGCGGGAGTGCTCGTCGCCCCCATCGCGGTAGCCCGCGCCGTGGGCGGCGCCCGCGATGTAGACGGGCTTGCGCTTCAGCGACTTCGCCCGCTCCGCGCTCACCACCACCACCGCGCAGGCGCCGTCGTTCTCCTGGCAGCAATCGTAGAGGTGGTAGGGGTCGGCGATCATGCGGGAGTTCTGGTGGTCTTCGAGGGTGATGGGGCGGCCGTACATGACGGCGCGCGGGTTGCGCTGCGCGTTGGCGTAGGAGTTGACGGAGATGCGTCCGAACTGCTCGCTGGTCGTGCCGAACTCGTACATGTGGCGCCGGGCCTGAAGTGCATAGCGGTGGACTGCCGCGATCACGCCGAACGGCATGGTGAAGGCGTTGTTGCCCCCGTAGCGCCGTGCTCCCGTCCGCGCCGCGCCTTGGCCGAAGCGCCCGAACTGGCCCTGGCAGAGGGAGCGGTAGCACACGACGGCGTCGGCGCTGCCGCTGTAGATCGCCATCGCCGCGTGGTGGACCACGCCGCACGTCGAGTTGCCGCCGCCGGGGTAGAGGCTGGCGTAGCGAAGCTGCTTCACGCCGAGCGTCTGCGCCAGCGTCATGGGGTTGTTGCGGTCGACGCTGTAGGTGACGAAGCCGTCGATGTCCTGCATCCGGAGGCCGGAGTCGTCCACCGCCTTGGTGATCGCCTCGCAGCAGAGCTGGAACTCGCTGCGTTCGATCTGGCCCCACCGGGTGTATTCGGTCTCGCCGATGCCGACGATCGCGGTCTGGTCTCGCATTGGCCAGGGCATAGCGCCTCCAAAGGTCAACAGAATCGGGGCACGAGCATTGTAAGCGGGGCCGGATGCCTGTCAAGAAACGCCCTCCCGGCTGAGCCGGGGCCGGGGCATACACCTAGACCTCGCAGGGGCGCACCACCCTTCGATGGTCAGTAAAATGGAGGGAATTGTCATCACCTTGGAGAAGCCATGGCCAACATTTCCCCGCGATACATTGACGTGGTTGAAGTAGCGAGATTGGTGCGGCAGGCGCTCAAAAGAGAATTCCCGGGCACAAAATTCTCCGTTAGGTCCAGCCGGTACGCAGGCGGTGCATCCATCCATGTCCAGTGGAAGGACGGGCCGGAGGCATCCGAAGTGAAGGCGACAGTCAGCCAATATGAAGGAGCTCGCCTCGATGGCGACTACTCTCCCAGGCCTGTTGACCATTTCCTTCGGCCGGACGGACGCGCGATGGTCGCCTACAATCCGCCGTCGTCCGCGATAGGGGCGTTTGAGCCGGAAGGCGAGGACAATCGCGCATTGGCAGCAGCGATGCCATCCAGTTTTGAGGTGGTGCACTTTGGAGCCGACTTTGTGTCGTGCTACCGCGAGCCCTCTGATCTGGAGATTGCGGAGATGGAGCGGCAGTACGAGGAGGCACGAGCAAACCGGGATCCTAACGACCTGCCCTTCTGACCTGGTGCCCAATCGCAGTTCGAGGTAGGACGACCAGCGAGTCGGCAAGCCGGGGCATTTGTAGTTTGCTTCCCCTCAACTGACCGCTCCCCTTTTCGCCGTAGACTCCCGCTGAGGCCGGGCGATGGACGAGGCGGGCCGGCCCGCCGGGCGTTCCGGCTTTAGGGCCGGGGCGCGGGTCCGAGCACCCGGTACTTTCGGTCCTCGGTCCGCTCGTCTACCGGCAGCACCTCGACGACTACCCTCGACAGCCCCACGACCTCGCCGTCCGAGTCGAAGCTGTAGTCGTCGCCGATGGCGCCGCTCCACGTGATCTCGTACATGCAGTCGCGGAAGCCGTCCGCGTCCTGGTCGTCCTTGGTCTGCTTGAGACATTCGGCGGCGATGTACACGTCGTCGTAGGCGGAACCCAGGTGCCACGGCAGCGTGACGTAGTTGTAGCGGGCCCGGAAGTTCGCCAGCACTTCCTGCGCCTTCTCGTTGTCCGGGTCGAGGTCCGCGGTGATGGCCTTCATTCCTGTCGCCGCGTCGCCCGCGATCTCCAGTGCGGTTGTCCCGACCGAGACCGTTTCCGCGTAGATGGGGCCTTCGAAACCGAGCTCCCGGGCCTGCTTGATGATGGTGCCCGCCGAGAACTCCGACTGCGGCGCAAGGTGCAGCGCGTCGGGATTCGCCGCGATCAGCTTGGTCAGCTGCGACCTGAAGTCGGTAACCTCCGGCAGGTACCGCTCCGCGGCCACCACCGTGCCGCCGCGCTCCTCGAATTGCCCCACGGACGTGCGCCTGACGCCCTCCGCGTAGTCGGTCGACTCCGTGATGGTCGCCAGTGTGCGGACCCCGTCGGCCCACAAGGTGTTGCCGGTGGCGATCCCCACCTGGATGTCGCTGATCTGGGTGCGGAAAATGTAGTCGCCGGCCTTGGCGATGTCCGGGTTGCTCGCCAACCCTGAGAACAGGATGGTCCCATCGGCCTCCGCAAGCGGGGCGACTCCCAGCATGGCGCCGCTGCACGACGTGCCCAGGATGATCTTCAGCCCTTCGACTTGGGTCAGCTTCTTGTACGCGGCGATGGCGTCCTGGGCGCCGCACTTGGAGTCCTCGACGACGAGTTCCAAGGTGCGGCCGTCGACCCCGCCCGCGGCGTTGATCTCGTCGACAGCCATCTGCTTGGCCTGGCTCGCCACCGTGCCGTAGGTCTCGCCGGGCCCCGTCAGGGACTCCATCACGCCGACCCTGTACGGGCCGTCATCTCCGCCGCCGGAACACGCCACCGCCGCCAGCGCCATGACCGGCGTCAGCCCGAAGACAAGGAGTCGCTTCTTCCAGAGCCTCGCCATGGTGTGCTCAGTGCTGCCCCGGATGGCAGCAAGTGTCCGTCTCCCCCGGGGGTTAGTTTCGGCGCCTAATATACCAGTCCTGGTGGAGCCCCTTAAGCCTCCCTCCCTCTGGGAGGGACTGAGGGCGGGCAGGGGCGGGGCATCCCGCCCGCTCTGCTCCTGTAGTACACTCATGCCCAACCGCCGCGGGCCACCCAGATCATGCTCGACCTCGTCATCAAGAACGGCACCGTCATCGACGGCAGCGGCCTCCCCCGCTACCGCGCCGACGTCGGCGTCCGCGGCGGGCGGATCGTCGCGAAGGGGCGCCTTGACGAGCCCGCGGGCCGTGTCATCGACGCCGAGGGCGCCATCGTCGCCCCGGGGTTCGTCGACATCCACACCCACTACGACGCCCAGATCATGTGGGACGGCCTGCTCACCAGTTCGCCGTGGCACGGCGCGACCACCGTGGTCATGGGCAACTGCGGCTACACCCTCGCGCCCTGCAAGCCGGAGGACCGCGAGTTCCTCATGGGCATGTTCGCCCGCGTCGAGGCGGTCGATCTCGAAGTGCTCCACACCGTCCTCGATTGGGAGTGGCACAGCTTCCCCGACTTCCTCGACCGCGTCGAGCGGGAAGAGCTTGGCATCAACGTCGCGGCGCAGATCGGGCACAGCGCCGTCCGCCGCTACGTGCTCGGCCCCGAGTCCGCCGAGCGCGCCGCGACCGACGACGAGACGGCGCGCCAGCGGGCCATCGTCCGCGAGGCCATCGCCGCCGGCGCCTTCGGTTTCAGCACCGCCCAGAGCCGCGGCCACGTCGCGGGGGACGGCACACCCGTGCCCAGCCGCCAGGCCGACAAGGAGGAGATTGTCGAGATCGGCAGCGCACTCGCCGAGTTCGGGCTCGGCAGCACGGAGATCGTCCCCGCCTCGCTCCGCGACCCCGACGGCTTCGACGACAACGACCGCAGCCTGATGATGGAGTTGGCCCTCCGCAGCGGGCGGCCCGTCAACTGGAATGAGCTCTCCCAGGTCTGGGAGCTGCCCGGCCAGTGGCGCAAGCAGGTCGACTTCATGGAGGAGGCCGCCGCCAAGGGCGCGGCCATCTACGGCGTGGCGCGCTGCCAGCGGCTCGACGTGCCCTGGAGCTTCGCCGACGAGCACGTCAACTACCGCAGCCTCCCCACGCTGGGGCGCGTCCTCTCCACGCCGGTCGCCGGGCGCGAGGCGCTGCTGCGGAGCGACGACGTCCGCGAGGCCATGAAGCGAGAGCTTGAGTCCGACACCGAGACGATGCCCTACCGCAGCCTCCCCAACCTCGTCGTGGCCCGCGCCAAGACCGCGGCCAATGCCCCGCTCAACGGCAGGACGCTCAAAGACGCCGCCGCCGTGTTCGGCGTGCACGTCGTCGACGCGATGCTCGACCTCGCCTGCGAGGAGGGCCTCGCCACCGAGTTCGCCGTCGTGGGCGCACGGAACGGCGACGCCGAGGCCGTCGGCGCAATGCTCAACAGTCCCCACGCCGTCGCCGGCATCTCCGACGCCGGGGCGCACATCAACTTCATGAGCGGGGCCATCTACTCGACGACGCTGCTGCGCTGGGCCTCCGACACCGGCCTGATCACCCTAGAGGAGGCGGTGCGCCGCCTCACCTTCCTGCCCGCTTCCGTCTACGGCATCCGCGATCGCGGCCTGCTCCGCGAGGGGCTCGCCGCCGACGTAGTCATTTTTGAAGAGGACGAGGTCGGGCCCCTGGAGGCGGAACGCCTTCGCGACATCCCCGGAGGTGGCACCCGGCTGGCGAACCGCGCCGTCGGCGTGCGGAACGTCATCGTCGGCGGCGAGGTCTTGGTCGAGGGCGGCGGGGATACCGGGTCGCGGCCCGGCCGTCTCCTCCGGAGCAGCCGCTATCACGGGAAGACGGCGTAACGAGGTTGGGCGTGGAGCTTGGACGAATCCTGAAGGAAGGCGCACTCTCCGGTCTGAGAGTCGTCGACTTCACCTGGGTGCGGGCCGGCCCGCAGGCCACCCGCATCCTCTCCATGTTCGGCGCCGAGGTCATCCGCGTCGAGTGGCCCGACAGCCCGGACACGATCCGGTTCGCCGCCTCTCCCCCCGAAGTCCCGCCCAGCCTCGACTCCGGCACCGACTTCAACAACTTCGGCTGCAACAAGCTGAGCGCGACGCTGAACGTCCGAAGCTCCAGGGGCATGGACCTCGTCAAGGAGCTCATCTCAGTCTCCGACGTCGTGATCGAGAACTTCAGCTCGCGGATCCTGGAGAAGTGGGGCCTCGGCTACGAGCAGCTGAAGGAAGTGAACCCCACCATCGTCTACGTCAGCATGGCCGGTTTCGGCCACCGGGGACGGCACCGCGACTACGACACCTGGGGCCCTGCGGTGCAGGCCGTGTCGGGCCTCACCTTCATCTCCGGCGCGCCGGGCAAGCCGCCCGCGGGCTGGGGCTACTCCTACATGGACCACACCGGCGGCTACTACGGAGCGATGGCGGTGCTCGCCGCGCTCCACTACCGCCACGAGAGCGGGCGCGGCCAGTACGTCGATCTTGCACAGGTCGACGTAGGCTGCACCCTCACCGGCGCGGCCTTTCTCGACTACACCGTCAACGGGCGCAAGTCCGACCGCGAGGGCATGCCGCCGGGCAACCGCACCCACTGGCCCGACGCGTCGCTGGCCAACACCTATCGCGGCCCCCACGCCGCGCCTCACAACTCCTACAAGTGCAAAGGGAGCGATGCCCACGCCTGGTGCGTCATCGTCTGCTACACCGACGAGGAGTGGCGCGCCTTGGTCAAGGCGATGGGCGACCCTGACTGGGCCCACGACCCCAAGTACGACACGCTCCTGGGACGGCTCGAACACCAGGAGGAGATGGACCTCAAGATCGAGGGCTGGACTAAGGAGCGCAACAAGTACGAGGTCATGGCCAAGCTCCAGGCCGCCGGCGTGCCTTCGGCGCCGGTGCAGAGCATGGTCGACCGCGTCGAGAACGACCCGCAGCTGCAGCACCGCGGCACCTTCGCCGCCACCGCGTCGCACCCCCTGCTCGGCGAGAAGATCTACGAAGGCATGCCGATGCAGCTTCGCAACGCCCCGTGGGAGCTTTGGCGTCACGGCCCTTTGATGGGCCAGGACAACGACTACGTCTTCGACGACCTCCTCGGGATGGAGGCCGGCGAGCGCGACGCTCTCGAAGGCGAGAACGTCTTCTGGCCCAAGGGGATGCAGCGGAAGGCGGCGTCGTGAACGGCGAGAGCCCGCAGGCGCTCGGCGGCCTCCGCGTCCTGGAGGTGGGTGACGAGAAGAGCCAGCTGACCGGCAAGCTCCTCGCCGACATGGGCGCCGACGTCGTCCTCATCGAGCCCCGCGAGGGCTCGCGCTGCCGCCGCGTCGGTCCCTTCTACGGCGACGTGCCCGACCTCAACCGCAGCCTCTATTTCTGGACGTACAACACCAGCAAGCGCAGCCTCACCCTCGACCTCGGCACTCCCGACGGCCGCGGCCTCTTCAAGGACCTCGCCAAGAGGGCCGACGTCGTCATCGAGTCCGCCGACCCCGGCGTCATGCCCGCCCTCGGTCTCGGCTACGACGACATCGCCGGCAACGGCGCCGGGCCGCTTGTCTATTGCTCCATCACGCCCTTCGGACAGTCGGGCCCGTGGCGCCACATGAAGGCCACCGACCTCACCCTCATGGCCTCCGGCGGCCAGATGGGCGTCTGCGGCTACGACCTCGTCGATGACCCCTTCAACACGCCGATCGCCCCCGGCGGCGGCAACGCCTGGCACCTGGGCGCGAACTACGCCTTCATCGCCGTCCTCATCGCCCTCATCAACCGCGGACGCCGCGGCGCCGGCGAGTACATCGACCTCGCCGTCCACGAGGCCGTCGCCCTCTGCACCGAGGGCGCCTTCCCCGACTACGTCAACACCGGCACGAACCGCATTCGCCAGACCGGTCGCCACGCCTCCCTGAACGGCTCCCCGAACGTCCAAAACCTGTGCGGCGACGGGCGCTACGCCAACTGTTTCATGCCCCGCGTCAAGCTGGAAGAATTCATGGTCTTGCGCGACTGGCTCAACGAGCACGGCCTCGCCGGCGAACTCATGGAGGACAAGTACCTCGACCCCGACAACCTCGCCACCGTCATGCCCCAGCTGCTCGAAGCCGTGCGCGCCCTCAGCAAGAAGCTGACCTCCAACGACATCTACCACGGCGGGCAGCAGCGGGGCCTGCAGTGGACGCCGGTGCGGGCCCCGTCCGACCTGCTGGAAGACGAGCACCTGCACGACCGCGGCTTCTTCGTCGACGTCGAGCACCCCGAGCTCGGCGAGACCTTCACCTACGTCGGCGCGCCCTACATCTTCCACGAGACCCCGTGGCGCATCCGGCGCCGGGCGCCGCTCCTCGGCGAGGACAACGTAGCGATCTACCACAACGAAATGGGGTTGTCCCTCGAACGGCTCAGCGCCCTCTCCGATCTGGGCGTCATCTAGGAGGAACGAGATGAGCGAGCAGGCGACCGTCCAACGGCTCACCGTCTTCGGCGCCGATTGGTGAAGCTTCTGCAGGATGCTCGAGAGGTCACTCGAGCAAGCGTCGATCCCCTACGACAAGCGGGACATCGACAGCGACCCCGCCGCCCGCGCCGAGGTCGAACGTCTGCAGGAAGGCGGCCGGACCATCCCCACCGTCGTCTACCCCGACGGCGACTTCGAGGTCAACCCGCCGCTGCCCAACATCCTCAGCCGGCTGGGTCTGCGCTAGCCCAAGCCTCTCCCCCTCTGGGGGAGGCCACCTTAAGCCTCTCTCCCTTTGGGAGAGACTGAGAGAGGGCCGGGGCGGGGTGCGGAGGTACCCCTCTTCTCCCCGCGGGAGAAGATTGAGATGAGGGGCCCCCTCACAACCTCCACGGGCTATCGAAGCCGCGCCCCCAGGAACTCCAGCGTCAGTTCCCACGCTTGCTCCGCCGCAGCCTCGCGGTAGAACGCGGGGTTGGTGTAGTTCATGAAGGCGTGGCCGGCGTCGGCGAAATCGCGGAAGTCGTGCTCCTTGCCCAGACGGGTCAGCTCGGCGTCGAGGCGCCGCATCATCTCCGGCGATGGGTTGCCGTCCAGGCCGCCGAAGAAGGCCAGGATGGGGCAGCCGATGCCGGGGAGGCGCTCGATCACCGTTGGACCGTCTCCCCAAGCGGCGTCCATGTGGCCGCCGTAGAACGGGACCGCGGCGCGGAAGGCGGGGATTGCCGTCGCCGCCAGGAAGGTGATACGCCCTCCCATGCAGAAGCCGATGATGCCGACGTCGTCGGTGACGTCGCTCCGCCCCTGGAAATGCTCGACGCAGGCGCCGATGTCGGCGATGACCTCTTCGTCGTGGAGCTTGGCCATGCGCTCCAGCCCCGTCTCGTCCGTTGTCAGGTCCTGGCGGTGATAGAGCTGCGGCGCGATGGCGGCGTAGCCCTCACCCGCGAGCCGGCGCGCCATTTCCTCGGTGAAGACGTCGAGCCCCGGCGCGTGCATGATGACCACGACGCCCGGATGCGGCCCCGCGCCGTCGGGGTCGGCGGCGAAGGCGTCCATCGCCAGTCCCGCCACGGCCAGTGTCACTCTCCGCTCAGCCATTCCGTGCCTCCTTGACCTCCGCCGCGCCTAGTTGGCCCGGTTGCAGAACTCCTCGTGGGGCGGGACGTCGCAGCCGACGACGTGTAGGAAGAAGTAGGTCCCGATGTCGCCCATGTACTTGAAGTTCTTCTTCACGCTCGCCAGCGTCGATTCGAAGTCGCCGTGGCTCTTCAGATAGTTCTCGAACGAGCCGTGCTCCTGTTCAAGCTCCAGCATCCGGTTCGCGTTGGTCACGATGGCCTCGATCTTGCGCCGGTTCCGGATGATGCGGGTGTCCTGTGCCAGGGCGTCGACCTCGTCGGGGCTCATGTTCGCCACCCAGTCGATGTCGAAGCCGTGGAAGGCTGCGTGCGTCCCCGGCCACTTCCGCTCGATCATCTTCCACGACATGCCGCTCTGGAAGATCGCCTGACTCATCACGTCCAGGTAGTCGCCCAGCTTGGGCTGGGCCGTATCGTCGCGGGCCATCGCGCCCTCCTGTGAACTTCCTTACGCGCCAGCCGGGAGCAGTTTGCCGGGACGCGCCCCGGTGTGCTCGCCTTCCTCGATCAGCGCCTCGCCGTTGACGAACACCGCCTTGACGCCGACGGGCCGCTGCACGATGCGCCGTCCGCCTCCCGGCACGTCGTCCAGCCACTCGCGGGGCTTCGCTTGGATCGTGTCGGGGTCGAAGAGTACGAGGTCGGCCGCCATGCCTTCGGCGACCAGACCGCGGTCATGGTAGCCGAGGATGGCGGCGGGCATCGACGTCAGGCGGCGGACGCCCTCCTCGATCGACATGATCTCGCGCTCGCGGACCCAGTGGCCCAAGAAGCGGCCGGTGAAGTCGACGCCGCAGTCCATATCGAGGTGCGCGCCGGCGTCGGAGACTCCGGGCAGGCAGTACGGCCCCTTCAGGATCTCGCTCACCGCGTCCATGTCGCCGTTCATGAGGCCGTAGTAGACGAAGCGGGTCGAGAGGTCTTCGGCCAGCGCGAGGTCGAGCATGAAGTCGACCAGGTTCTCACCGCGTTCGGCGGCGGCGTCGGCCACCCGCCGGTCGACGTAGGCCTCGTGCTCGGGCAGCCGGACCTCCCGCACGTGGACGATCTTCGAGCGGTTCACCATCGACCCCGCCCCTTCGGCGGGCAGGTTGAGGTACTCGTCGCGCAGCGTCTCCCGCACTGAAGGTTCGGCGAAGAGGCGCAGCTTCTCCTCGTGCGGCTTCTTGATGATGGCGTCCCAGGTGGGGAACCAGTTAAACATCGTCGTGCTGCGGAGGTCGAACTCGAGGTCGAGGCGCTGGCACTTGGCCACCGAGTAGACCCTGGCCTCGCGCTCCGCCGCCGTCTCCATGAAGGCGAGCAGCTCCTTCCACTTGTCGGGCATGTCCCACCGGTGCTGGAAGGCGTTCCACACCATGGGGCGGCCGGAGTCGCGGCTGAGCTCGATGAGGAAGTCCTGGAACTCGGGGCTGATGTCGGCGGCGCCGGGGTGCGGCGAGATCGTCATGACGCCGCGGCCGAGCTCCCCCAGGGCCATGCCGAGAGCGCGCAGCTCGTCGAGCGTGGCGCACTGGCTGGGGACGGGCCCGCCGTCGGGGCCGCGCTCGAAGTCGGCCTTCAGCGTCGAGAAGCCCGCCGCGCCCTGGCGCACCGACTCCTTGAGCACCTCGGCCATCGCCGCGATCTCGCCGGGCTTGGCCTCCCGCTCGTGCGATTCCTGTCCCATGACGTAGTGGCGGAGCGCGGAGTGGCCGACCTGTGTGGCGACGTTGACTCCCGGGGGCGGCAGCTTGTCGAGAAACTCGCCGAAGCTCTCCCACTCCCAACTGACCACGCGCTCGAAGATGTCGAGGGGGATGCCCTCGACGCGGCAAAAGAGCTGCTTGGTGTACTCGCGGTCGCGCGCCGCGGCGGGGGCGATGCTGAACCCGCAGTTGCCGGTGAGCACGGTGGTGACGCCGTGCCAGCATGACGAGGTGCACAACGGGTCCCAAAGCAGTTGCGCGTCGTAGTGGGTGTGCATGTCGAAGAAGCCGGGCGCGACGGCGAGGCCGCCGGCGTCGATGACCCGCCGCGCCTCCCGCCATGCGTCGCCCGTGCCCACGATGCGGCCGCCGTCGACGGCGACACTTCCCGCGTACGAGGGCGCGCCGGAGCCGTCGACGATGCGCGCGTTCTTGATGATGAGGTCGATCATCGCTGCGAACGCTTCGCCTTCTTCTTGCGCGGTTTGCGCTCCTTCGGCGGCAGGCTGGAGGCGTAGGCCAGCGACTTGGCGATCCAGTCCTGGAGTCTTGGCTGGTCGTCGAGCATTTCTTGGGGCGCGACCACGTACTCCCGCATCGGGCGCCCGGCCATCGGCTCGAAGGGCCGTCCGCCTTCGGCGAGCAGCGCCTCGCGGTCGCCTTCCGGCAGGCGCAGGATCATGTCGGACTGGTGCAGGCCGCCCATCAGGTTGCCGTTCACGAAACAGGTGGGGTAGCCGAACATCTTCCGCCGCTCCACCTCCGGCGGGCCCGGCATCACCGCCTCGAACGTGTCGATCAACGACTGCGGCGCCTTCCGCCACTTCGACTCAGCCATGCGCTCCTTCCTTCGATCTCCCTGTCTAGGGGAGCCGCCTTAAACCTCTCCCCCTCTGGGGGAGATTGAGAGAGGGCGCGCGCCGCAAGGCGCGCGGGCGCCCGAAGGGCGCCCCTCCCCAGCCGCGCTAGAGCCTACCACACCGCCCGCTACTCCCAGTCGCGGACGTCGACGAAGCGGCCCGCGATCGCGGCCGCGGCGGCCATGGCGGGGCTGACGAGGTGGGTGCGCCCGCCGCGCCCCTGGCGGCCTTCGAAGTTGCGGTTGGTGGTCGAGGCGCAGCGCTCGCCGGGCGCCAGCATGTCGCCGTTCATGGCCACGCACATCGAGCAGCCGGCGTTGCGCCACTCGAAACCGGCGTCGATGAAGACCCGGTCGAGCCCTTCCGCCTCCGCCTGCCGCTTCACCATCGTCGAGCCGGGCACGACCATCGCGCGCACCGACGGCGCGACGCGGCGACCCCGCGCCACCTCGGCGGCGGCGCGCAGGTCTTCGATGCGGCCGTTGGTGCAGGAGCCGACGAAGGCCCGGTCGATGGCGAGCTCTTGGATGGCCTCGCCGCCTTCGAGGCCCATGTAGTCCAGGGCGGCTCGCGCCGCCTTGCGCTCGGCCTCCGACGGCAGGCTGTCGGGATCGGGGACGTTGCCGGTAACCTGCGTCGTCATGCCGGGGTTGGTGCCCCACGTGACATAAGGCGCGAGGGACGAGGCGTCGATTTTTACGGTGCGGTCGAAGGGGGCGCCCTCGTCGCTGGGCAACTCGCGCCAGCGCTCGACGGCGTCGGCGAAGTCGCGGCCCTGAGGGGCGCGCGGTTTGCCTTCCAGATAGGTGAAGGTCGTATCGTCGGGGGCGATCATGCCGGCGCGCGCCCCGGCCTCGATCGACATGTTGCACACCGTCATGCGGCCCTCCATGGAGAGGCCGCGGATCGCCGAGCCGGTGTACTCGATCACGTGGCCGGTCGCGCCGTCGATGCCGATCTCGCCGATGATGGCGAGGATGAGGTCTTTCGGCGTAACGCCGCGTCCCAGCGTTCCCTCGACGCGAATCTCCATCACCGGCGACGGTGTCTGCGGGATGCACTGCAGCGCCAAGACGTGCTCGACCTGCGAGGAGCCGATGCCGAAGGCGAGCGCGCCGAACGCCCCGTGCGTCGAGGTGTGGCTGTCGCCGCAGACGATCACCATGCCGGGCTGCGTGTAGCCCTGCTCGGGGCCGATGACGTGGACGATGCCCTGGCCGGGGTCGTTGAGGCCGTGGAACTCGACGCCAAACTCGGCGGAATTCCGCTCCATCGCGTCGATCTGGGCCCGCGCCATGTCGTCGGCGATGGGGAGCGAGCGGTCGGTGGTGGGGACGTTGTGGTCGACCGTCGCCACGGTGAGGTCGGGACGGCGCACCCGTCGGCCCGCCTCGCGGAGGGCGTCGAACTCGTGGGGGTGCAGCTCGTGAATGAGGTGCAGGTCGACGTAGAGGAGGTCGGGCTTGCCCGGCTCGGCATGCGCCACGTGCGCATCCCAGATCTTCCGGTACATGGTGCGCGGGCCGGACATGGCGGCCCCGCTCAGGAGTAGTGCGCGTCGCGGGCGAGCATGTCGCTCATCCCCACGAGCTCGAAGGCGTCGTGCAGCGTCACCATGCGGCCGTCGGCCTTGTGCGTCGCGCCGGTGGACTTCAGCTCGTCCAGCGTGATCTCGATGGCCTTGATGGCGCTGAGCATGCCGGAGGCGGGAAAGATGACGATCTTGTAGCCGATCTCCTCCAACTCCGACGCCGTCAGCAGCGGCGACTTGCCCGACTCGACGTAGTTGTAGAGCAGCGGCGCGTTGAAGCTGGCCGCGGCGCGTTCGACGTCCTCCCGCGAGCGCAGCGCCTCGACGAAGAGCACGTCGGCGCCGGCCTCGACGAAGGCCTGGCCCCGCTCGATGGTGTCCTCCCAGCCGGTGACCGCGAGGGCGTCCGTCCGCGCGATGATGGTGAAGTCGGGGTCGGTGCGCGCGTCGACGGCGGCGCGGATCTTCCGCGCCATGTCCTCCGTCGAGACGACTTCCTTGTTGTCGAGGTGGCCACAGCGCTTCGGGGAGACCTGGTCTTCCAGGTGGATCGCCGCCGCGCCGACCCGCTCATACTCGCGGATGACGCGCTGGATGTTGAGCACGCCCCCGTAGCCGGTGTCGGCGTCGGAGATCAGGGGGATGTCGACCGCGCCGGCGATGGCCCCGGCGTTCCGCGTCATGTCGTCCGCCGTGGCGAGGCCCAGGTCGGGTGCGCCCAGCCGGGCGATCGAGGTGCCCGCGCCGGTCATATAGACCGCGTCGAACCCCGCCCGCTCGACCAGCGCCGCGCTCAGGCAGTCGTAGGCGCCCGGCGCAACGATGATGCCGGGCCGCTCCAGCAGTTGTCGGAAGCGTGTCGTCGCCCGCATTGCGCCTCTACTGGATGCGCTTCTCGTGTCCCGCCCACTCGCGGTCGCGAAGGACGAACTTCTGGATCTTGCCCGTCGCCGTCTTGGGAAGCTCGCCGATCTCGACGTACTTCGGCGCCTTGAACCGGGCGATCCGGTCCTTGCAGAAGTCGATCAGCTCGTCCTCGTCGACCGTGCCGCCGGGCCGTGTCGTGATGAACGCCTTGGGGACCTCGCCCCACCTATCGTCGGGCACGCCGACCACGCAGACCTCGAGCACGCCGGGGTGTTCCATGATTACCTTCTCGACCTCCTGGGTCGAGATATTCTCGCCGCCGGAGATGATCACGTCCTTGGCGCGGTCCTTCAGCTCAATGTAGCCGTCGGGGTGCCACACGGCGAGGTCGCCGGAGTGGAACCAGCCGCCCTCAAACGCCTTCTTCGTGGCTTCGGGGTCGTTGTAGTAGCCGGTCATCACGTTGTTGCCGCGGATGATGACCTCGCCCATCGTCTTGGCGTCCTTCGGAATGTCCTGCATGTGGGAGTCCACCACGCGGAGGCCGGGCTCCGTCATGGCGAAGGAGACGCCCTGCCGCGCCTTCACCACCGCGCGGTCGTCGATGGAGAGGTCGGCCCACTCCTCCTGCTCGGGGCAGATGGTGTGGGGGCCGTAGGTCTCGGTGAGGCCGTAGACGTGGTTCAGCGCCGCGCCCATCCCCTCGATCGTCTTGATATGGAGCGGCGACGGCGGCGCTCCCGCCGTGGTGATGGTCACGCCGGTCAGGTCCTGTCCCTGGGCGGCGGGCGACGAGTAGAGCATCGTGAGGACCGTGGGCGCGCAACAGAAGTGCGTGACGTTCTCCGCCTCGATCAGGCGGAAGACCTCGGGCGGGTCGATGCTCCGCAGGCAGACGTGCTTGCCGCCGACCGCGGTGACCCCCCAGGTGTGGCACCAGCCGTTGCAGTGGAACATGGGCAGCGTCCACAGATAGGAGCTCCGGTGGTTGACCCCGGACTCGAGGATCTCGCCGAGCGCGTTGAGATAGGCCCCTCGGGAGTGGTACTCGACGCCCTTGGGCAGCCCCGTCGTGCCCGACGTGTAGTTGATGGCGATGGTGTCGAACTCGGAGTCGAGGTGGACGCGCTCCGTGTCCGCCGAGCCTCCCTCGACGAACGCCTCGTAGTCCACGCTCTCGATGTCGTCGGCGCGGGGGACTTCGTCGACCACCTGCACCACGGTCTCGATCCCCTTGGCCTGGGGAAGCGCCTCGCGGACGACGGGCGCGAACTCGGAGTCGAAGATGAGCGCCTTCGAGTTGGAGTGGTCGAGGATGTAACCGACCTCCCGCGCGGAGAGGCGGATGTTGATCGCCACGATGGCCGCGCCGATGTACATCGGGCCGAAGTGCGCCTCGAGCATCGGCGGGATGTTGGGCAGGAAGCAGGCGACCTTGTCGCCCTTCTTGATGCCGACGTTCTGCAGCGCCCCGGCGAGCTTCCTGGCGCGCTCGTAGAACTGCGCGTAGGTCAGCGTCTGGTCCTTATAGGTCACCGCCGTCTTGTTCGGATACGCGATCGCGCTCCGCTGGATGAACGAGACGGGGCAAAGGTGCTCGTACGATACGCCGTTCTGCATGATGACTCCTCGAACGTGGTCTGATGCGGCGGGCCCTAGTCCGCCGATCCGTGTACTAGCTTAACCGCGCAATCAAGCGCCTTCGCGGCTGCGTCGCTAGAACTCGCGGAAGAGGCGGCCGCAGCCGTAGATCTTGTCCTCGATGCCGTTGTCGCGCAGCGCCATCCACCAGGTGGCGGCGTTGATCGCGATCACCGGCTTGTGGAGCCACCGCTCCGCCTCGTCGGCCAGCCCGACCATGCTCAGGTTCGTGCCCACCTGCACCAGCGCGTCCACGCGGTCGGAGTTCACCTCCAGCAGCGCCTGCCGAAGGGTTTCCTCCTGCACCTCGGCGATGGCCACCGCCGTCGGGCAGCGCAGCCCCTTGATCGCATCGACTTCGAAGCCGAGCTCGTTGAAGAAACGGACGACGTTCTTGTCGCCGACGGGCTGGTACGGCGTCACCACGCCGATGCGCTTCACGCCGAAGTTGCCCAGGATGCGCTCGCAAGCCTCGGCGCCGGTGGCGACGTCGCGCCCGCTCAGGTCCTGGATCTGCTTCTTGAACCGGCGGTTGCCCTCAACGCCTTCCCAGAACGTTTCGGCGCTCATCCCCATGACCATGTAGTCGGGCTCCAGGGTGACGGCGCGCTCGACGGCGAAGCCGATCTCCTGCCGGATGCCCTCCAACAGGCGCTCGAAGGCGTCGTCGGAGTCCAACGACATGTCGCGGATGTGGATGCGGGAGCAGTGCGCCGTCACGCCGGGAACGGCCATGCGGTAGAAGTCGGGCTCGACGATCGTGTTGGTGCTGGGCATCAGTACGGCGAACTTGCCCCGCCAACCCAGCGCGTCACGGTCCGCCATACCTACCCTCCGTCCGCTCCCCGCTGGAGCAGCATGTTAAGCCTCTCCCCCTCTGGGGGGAGTACCTTAAGCCTCTCTCCCCCTGGGAGAGACTGAGAGAGGGCGCTCCTCCCTACCGTACCGCCGCCTCGCGCACCGCTGCCTCGCGGGCCGCCTGCGCCCGGCGCAGAATGTGCTCGGGGAAGACCGGGTCGGCCGGAGGCTCGAGGCCGGTCTCGGCCTTGCAGCGCGCCTTCAGCTCGGCGATCGAGTCGAACCCGCGGTTGAACATCGCCGGCTCGCCGCGCTCCTTCGAGAGCTTCTCGCGCAGCTTCTCGGTCGCCCGCATGTCCACGGTCAGGTCGTTGTTGAGCACGACGCCGTAGCGCTTGGCGCCTTCCTTGGAAACGAGCCCGCGCCGCACGTCGGTCTCGATCTTCTCCACCTCGCGCGTGTAGGGGTCGCCCCAGCCGCCGCCGCCCCAGGTGTTGAAGAAGAGCATGTCGCCCTCCTTCACCTGGACGTGGTCGCACTTGGAGGGCAGGACTTCCTCGCGGCCGTCGGCGTGCCGGAGAATCTTCGTGCCGCGCCCGCCGGGCTCGCCGCCGTTCACCCCGTAGGGGTAGGTCAGCCAGCGGTCGTCGTGGATCGAAATCTCACCCGGCTCGAGGAAGCGGTAGCCCAAGCGGATACCGTTGCCGCCCCGGAAGTAGCCGGCGCCGCCGCTGTCGGTGATGGTCTCGTTGACCTCCATGCGGAGGGGGAAGTAGCTCTCCAGGAACTCGTTCGGCACGTTGGTGAACGAGGGCCACAGCGAGTGGGCGTCCGGCCCGTCGCCAAACGGCTTGCCGGGGATGCCGCCGAAGCCGATCTGGTAGAGCTGGAACCACTCGCCCTTCTTGTCGTAACCCGAGTACATGAGGTGGGGGCTGTCGGAGAAGCCGGCCGCGATGAGGAAGTCCGGCGCCCGCTGCCCCAGCGTGGCCCCGATCACGTCGAAGATGCGGCCCAGGCCGTGCGTCCGGCACGAGAGCGCCGCCGGCTTGATCGGCTTCAGCAGCGTCCCTTCCGGAATGTTCACTTCGACGAGGTCGTAGAAGCCGTCGTTGAACAGGATCTGCGGGTCGAAGACCATGATCATGTAGACGCCGACGAACATCTTGAACATGGCTTCGCTGAGGTAGAAGTTGATCGACCCCTCGGACTGCGGGTCGGTCCCTTCGAAGTCGAAGATGGCCTTGTCGCCCTCGCGGCGCAGCGAGCAGGCGATCTTGTAGGGCCCCATGCCCATGCCGTCGTCGCAGACGTAGTCCTCGAAGTACAGTGTCTCCTCGGAGACGGTATCTCGGATGAGCTTGGCCATCGCCTGCCGGTTGCGTTCCAGCAGCATGCCGAGCGCCGTGATGTAGGTGTCGCGGCCGAAGCGGTCGCACATCTCGAGGATGCGCCGCTCCGCGTTGCGGACGGCGGCGACGATGGCGTTGAGGTCGCTGCTGTTCCACTCGGGCATGCGAACCTGGTGGAGGATCAGCTTGAGCAGATCGTCCTGGCGTTCACCCTTCTTGTAGATCTTGACCAGGGGAACGACGACCCCCTCTTCGTAGATCGAGGTG
The DNA here is from genome assembly GCA_034421515.1 of Dehalococcoidia bacterium. GTDB lineage: Bacteria > Chloroflexota > Dehalococcoidia > SHYB01 > SHYB01 > DAOUKH01. The sequence continues at coordinate 12,835 of DAOUKH010000026.1, read as the reverse complement.
GCGTCGGTAGGCAGGCTGCCGGGCACCTTGCCGCCGACGTCGGTCATGTGGCCGAACATCGCGGCCCAGGAGACGAGCCTGCCGCCGTGGTACACCGGCTTCATCACCAACCAGTCGTTGGCGTGGCTGATGGCCCCGGCGCACGAGTACGGGTCGGAGGTCAGGAAGATGTCCCCCTCCTCGACCTCGCCGTCGTAGGCTTCGAGGAAGCCCATGATGAAGGAGCCGAACTGGCCGACGACCATCTTGCCGTCGTTGTTGGCGATCATGGGGAACTCGTCGTGCTGCTCCCGGATGCCGGGCGACATCGCCGTGCGGAACAACACCGCGTCCATCTCCCAGCGGGCGTTCCGCAGGGCGCTCTCGATGATGTCGAGGGTGATGGGGTCGATCTCGACGTTGTTGAAGGGGGTCGTGCTGCTCTCGATAATCGTCGCGGGCATTTGCTTACCTCTTTCCTAACGATGGCCGGGCGATGCGCCGGAGCCGCCTACGCGGGGTTGATGATGATGTTGCCGGACGGGTGCACCTCACCCACGTGGTCGGGAAGGATGAGTGTCGTCGAGTCCATTTCGGTCACGATCGCGGGGCCGGCGATGCGGTTCCCGGCCTTCAGGCGGGCGCGGTCGTAGACGTTCGCGGAACGGTCGGCGCCGTCGACGTAGACCGTCGTCGATTCGACCTTGGCGGAGGAGGGGTCACTCCCGCCCTGCTCGATCGCTTCCGCCTTCGCGAGGGTCGCCTTTCCTTGGGCCACCGCGCGCAGGTTCACGATCTCGTGCTCGACGTCGAGCGCGAAGGTGAAGAGCTGGGTGTGCGTCGTGTCGAACGTCGCGCCGATGGTCGAAAGGCCGCCGTTTCTGAATATGTCGCCGTCGATGGGTACGGGGAGCGTGAGGCCCTGGCCCTGGTAGCGAACGTCGACCTCGAACTGGGTCGACTGGTCGGACCGCGGCACGCCTTCGCTGTCGAGGACGGAGGCGGCGTTCTCGGCGAGCTCGTTGAGCACCTGCTCGATCTCGCTGTTCGAGGTCTCCGAGAAGCGGCGGATGAAGGTCCGCGACGCTTCGTTGCGGAGCTTGGTCGTGGCGTCGCCGTAGGCGCAGAGCACGCCGGGCGACGGCGGGATGATGACCGGCCACGATTCCATCAGCTTGCCAAGCGCGTTGGCGTGGAGCGGTCCCGCGCCGCCGAAGGCGATCAGGGCGAAGTCGCGCGGGTCGTAGCCCTGCTCGACGGAGACGAGCCGGAGCGCGCCGTACATGTTCTCGTTCACGATGTCGATGATGCCCGAGGCGGCCTCCTTGAGGCCGAGGCCGAGGGCGTCGGCGATGGGCTGAATGGCCCGCTCGGCGGCGGCGCGGTCGAGGACCATGTCGCCGGCGAGCCGGGTGGGCAGCCGGCCGAGGGCCACGTTGGCGTCGGTGACCGCGGGGCTCTCGCCTCCCCTACCGTAGGCCGCCGGGCCGGGGTCGGCGCCGGCGCTTTCGGGGCCGACGCGCAGCGCGCCGGTCAGCTCGGGCACGTGGGCGATCGAGCCGCCGCCCGCGCCCACGCTTCGTACGTCGAGCGACGAAGCCTTGACCGTTACGTCGCCGACCGTCGTCTCGCGCCGCACGCGGGGCACGCCGTTCTCGATCAGCGCCACGTCGGTCGACGTGCCGCCCATGTCGAACGTCAGCAGGTTCTTGTAGCCGGCCTGCTCGGCGATCCACAGCGCGCCGCTGACACCGCCGGCGGGGCCGCTCATGAGCAGGGTCACCGGCGCGTTCTTGGCGACTTCCGCCGTGGCCAGGCCGCCGTCGGAACGCAGGATGTGCAGATTGGCGTCGATGCCCTGCTTGTCGAACTCGGAGTTGAGATTGCCCACGTAGTTCGAGACCACCGGGGCCACGTAGGAGTTGGCCACCGTGGTGAGGGTGCGCTCGTACTCCTGCATCTCGGGCATGATTTCGGAGGAGATGGAGACCGGGATTCCCGGCATGATCTGGGCAGCGAGGTCGCGGATGCGGCGCTCATGATCGCCGTTGGCGAAGGCGTTGATGAGCGAGATGGTCAGCGCCTCGACGCCCTGCGACTTGAGCTGCTGGAGCGCCTGCCGCGCCGAGCCCTCGTTGAGCCGCTCAACTACCTCGCCGCGCGCGTCGACGCGCTCTTCGACCTCGACGGTCATGTCGAGCGGGGCCAGCGGGTCGGGCATGTTCCACACGATGAAGGCGGCGAGACCGCCGGGGACGAAGGAGCGCCCGATCTGGAGCAGTTGGCGGTACCCCTTGGTCGTGATCAGGCCGATCTTGGCCCCTTTGCCTTCGAGGATGGCGTTCGTCGCCACCGTGGTGCCGTGCATCACCTGGCCGATGTTCTGGGGATCGACTCCCGCATCGGAACAGACTTTCGAGATGCCGTTCAGCACGCCGATCGAGGAGTCCGCGGGCGTCGAGGGCACTTTGGCCCTGAACGTGTGTCCGGTCTCCTCATCGATGAGTAGCAAGTCGGTGAACGTGCCGCCGACGTCTACGCCCAGACGATACATAGATCCGCTCCTTCCGGACTGAACGGAGGCGGTGCGTTGGAGCGCCGTCCCGTTGCCTTGTGCGCCGTTCGCGCCGCGCGCCGCGCCGCGGCTCATGGCCCCGCCGCCGCTTGACGAGCCGCTGCTCATCGAACCGCCGGGACGGGTGATGTTCTTCCAATTGGCCTCGCGCTCCTCCCAGTCGGGGAGGCTGTGCCCGGCGATGGCCGTGTGGTGGCCCGCCGCCATCGCGACTTCCACGCCGGTGCCCGCGAGCCAGACGCGGTTCATCATCTCGCGCTGCATGGCCATGATGTCGGGCGGGACCTCGGCGAGCTTCTCGGCGGTCTCCCAGGCCTCGGCGAGCAGTTGGTTGCTCGGCACGACCCGGCTGACCAGGCCGATGCGCTCCGCGGTGTGGGCGTCGACCCGCCGCGCGCCGAGGATCATGTCCTTGGCCCAAGCGACCGAGACGAACTGGTAGAGCAGCGCCCCGATGCCGGGCAGGCTGGGATAGCCGAACGCGAGCTGTGGGTTATAGAAGTTGGCGTCCTCGGACGCGATGATGATGTCGCAGCAGAGGGCGAAGCCCAGGCCGCCGGCGGCGCACCAGCCGTTGACGGCGGCCACTACCGGCTTGCGGGAGTGCAGCAGCGCGTTGCAGACGTCTGCGAACTTCTTGCCGCGTGCGTTGCGGCCTAGGCGGAAATCGGGGGGCTCGGGGGGCTCGCCCATGTCATGGCCGGTGCAGAAGCCGCGTCCCTGCCCCGTGAAGATGATGGCGTGGATGCTGTCGTCGTTCTCGATGTCGTCGAGCGCCTCCAGCATCTCGAAGTTGGTGTGGTCACGGAACGCTCCCAGTTTCTCGGGACGGTTAACCGTGATCGTGGCAATGTGGTCTTTCTTCTCGAGAATGAGATCTACGAGATGCATCTGGCGACTCCTCACCATAGTCACACTCCTGTCCGAAAACCCGCCTAGCCGCGGTTCCCAGACCACGCGCCCGGTCCCTAGCCTGCCGGGCGCAACCTCTCTATCTTATCCGCTTCCGCTTTCCAAGTGTCAAACCTTGCAACGAGCGCGTCTCACCCGCACAGGCTGCAAAGCTGCGACCCATGATACCCGATTCGTGCAAATAGACACCCTTTGTTGACATATCACCCCTCGGCTAGGGCGGCCGGCGTCTCGCTGATCACGATGTAGTTTTGCTCCAGGTGACGCAGTCGTTCGTTCGAATAACCCAGCAATTCGCTCAGGACGTAACCGTTGTGCTCGGCGAGCAAGGGGGCCGCCGAATCGACGGGCGGCGGCGTGGCGTTGCGCATCTTGAAAACCGAGCCCGGCAGCGTGAGCGTCCCATGCAGCGGGTGCTCCGCCTCGGGCAGCATCTTCCGGTGCGCGATGTGCTCGTCCTCGAAGATGTCGTCGAGCATGTTCACCGGCCCGCAGATTTGGTCGGCCCCATGCAGCTTCTTCATCGCCTCGTCGACTGTTAGGGTCTCCGTCCACGCGTTGACCTCGCGGTCGAGCTCATCGTGGAGCTCCCAGCGGTCGTCTACCGTGGCGTAACGTGGGTCTTCGAACAGGTCGGGCCGGCCCATCAGGTCGGTGAGCTGCTTCCAGCGAATGTCGCCGCCCGGCGCGATGGCGACGTAGCCGTCCTTGCAGCGGTAGGCGCCGGCGATGCCGCTGCCGGCGACACGGTTGCCGATGCGCCCGTAGCGGATGTCGGCGAACTTGTAGCGGATGGGGTGATAGTTGAGCTGATAGACCATCGCGTCGAGCATCGCCATGTCGATGTACTCGCCGGCGCCGGTGACGGCGCGGCGGTAGAGCGCGCCGGCCACGCTCAGCGCGCCGAAGATGCCGCCGCTGTAATCGGCCATCTCGGCGCCGTATTTGGTGGGCGGGCCGCCGGGCTCGCCGTTGATCTCCATGAGCCCGCTCATCGCCTGCGCGACCATGTCGACGGCGGGCCACGTCGAGTACGGCCCCGTCTGCCCGAACCCCGAAATCGACGCCATCACCACCGACGGGTTGATCTTGACGACGTCTTCGTAGCCGAACCCGAGGCGGGCTATCGACCCCGGACGGAAGTTCTCGACGACGACGTCGGAGACGCGGATCAGGTCCCGCACCACTTCCTTGCCGTCCTCGTTCCGCAGGTCCACGGTCATCGATTTCTTGCCGCGGCTGTGAACCTGAAAGGTGAGCGACTCCCCGAAGGGGGTGGGCCTTGCGCCGCCCCACCGGCCCGGCTCGCCGTCCAGCGGCTCGACCTTGATGACCTCCGCGCCGAGGTCGCGCAGCATCAACGTACACACCGGCCCCGCCTGGTAGTGGGTGAAATCGGTGACGCGGACTCCGTCGAGCGGTGCGGGCATGCGGCTACTCCTTCGTGCTATGGCCGGAACACCGTCCGGCACGGCTGCAGAATTGGCCCGTGAAGGATAACACCGGGGCTGCGTCCCGGTTCGTTGACCGCCCAGGGGGCGTGTGCTTGAATGGCCTCCAGCCCGGCGCGCGGGCGTGGAGGCCTGATGAAGTTTGCCATCTTTTTCGAGCTCGAGGTCAACGAGGGCTACAGCGAGCGCGACATCTGGCGCAACTCCCTCGACCAAATCGAGTTCGCCGAGAAGATGGGCTTCGACTCCGTCTACGCCGTCGAGCACCACTTCAACCCCGGCTATTCGCACTCCCCCTGTCCCGAGATACTCTTCGCGGCGGCCTCGCAGCGCACCACGACGATGCGCATGGGCACGGCGGTACAGTTGTTGCCCATCGCTCACCCGGTCCGGCTGGCGGAGCGCATCGCCGCGGTCGACATCCTGACCGACGGCCGCTACGACTTCGGCATCGGCCGCGGCGCTTACACCCCTGAGTTCGTCACCTTCGACAAGCCCCACGCCATGGGCGAGACCAAGGAGCTCAACCGCGAGCTGTGGAGTGAATGCCTGGAGATCATCCAGAAGTGCTGGACGCTCGACTCGTTCACCCACGAGGGCAAGTTCTACAACTTCCCCGATCCCATCAACGTCGTCCCCAAGCCGGTGCAGAAGCCCCACCCGCCGATCTTCGCGGCCACGGGCAGTGTCGAGTCCTACGAGCTCTACCCCAAGATGGGCTACCACATCATGCCCACCACCGCCGTCCAGCCCATCGACCGGCTCGCGCCGCACCTCGCCGCGGCGCATCGTGCCTGGAAGGACGCGGGCCATGAGGCGGACAAGGGCCCGCTGCAAGTTAACTGCCTGGTGCCCGTCCATACCGCAGCCACGAGCGAGGCCGCCGCCGAGCGTCTGAAGCCCTATGAGCTGTGGTACTACGAGAAGCTCGTCGAGTTCTTCTCCCCCAAGACGGACGCCGACCACCACCGCCACGCCCAGATGGAGACCCGCTGGTGGGAGAACACCAACTGGGACTACATCCAGTCGGAGCGCCTCGTGGTCTGCGGCGAGCCGAAGGAGTGCATCGAGATCGTCCAGGAGTTCGAGGAGATCGGCGTGACGCGGCTGATGTGCCAGTTCCAGGTGGGCGGTATGCCGCACGACATGGTGATGGAGGCACTCGAGATGTGGGGCGAGGAAGTCATCCCCGCCTGCTCGTAGACGAACCGATGGCCGGCTACTCGAAACGCACACTCGTCGAGAAGCTTGGCATACGGCCGGGAGCCCGCGTCGCCATCGCCGGCGCGCCCGATGGCTATGAGGCCGCGCTGGGCCCGCTTCCGGAGGGGATCGAGCACTCCCTCGACCCGCCCATCGATTTCGTCCACGTCTTCGCCGTGGAACGCGCCGTATTGGAGCGCGCCTTTCGCGAAATGAAGCCCAAGCTCGCACCCGACGGCATGCTCTGGGCCTCCTGGCCCAAGAAGGCGGCGAAGGTGCCGAGCGACCTCGATGAGAACGTCGTCCGCCGCATCGGGCTCGACCAGGGCTTGGTCGACGTGAAAGTCGCGGCGGTCGACGAGGTCTGGTCCGGACTCAAGTTCGTCTACCGCCTGAAGGACCGGCCCGGTGTCTAACGTCTACTGGATACTCTTCGTCTTCGTCGCCTATTTTGCCGTCCTCATCGGCATCGCCATCTCCCGGTCGCGGCAGATGGCGGACATGTCCGACTATGTGCTGGGGGGCCGCAAGATCGGGGCCTTCACCTCGGCCATCAGCGCCGCCTCCTCGACGACCAGCGGCTGGACGATGCTCGTCTTTCCCGCCCTGGCCTTTGCCGCGGGCTTGATGCACCTGTGGACGGTCGTCTCCCTCGTCCTCGGCGCCTGGTTTGCCTGGACGATCATGGCGCGCCGGCTGCGCCGCTACACGATGGCCACCGACAACTCGCTCACCGTGCCGGAGTTCCTGGAGAAGCGCTTCGGCGACACCAGCGGGGTGCTGCGAACGCTGACCGCGGGCATCAGCCTCTACTTCATCACCTTGTACGTCTGCTCCGGCCTGGTCGCCGGAGCCAAGCTGCTGGAGGTCGTCTTCGACCTCGACCACACCGGGTCGGGCCACGACGTCGCCGTGCTTATCTCCCTGGCTGCCGTCGTCTCCTATACATTCATCGGCGGCTTTCTCGCCGTCTCCCGCACCGACGTCTTCCAGGCCATGATCATGCTCGGCGGATTCCTCATTATCTTTCTGACCCTGGTCGTAACGGTCAGTGATCCATTTCATGGGCTGGAAGACACCGCGGCAGGGTTCTGGAACCCCTTCACCGACGAGAACAACCAGGGTCTGGGCCCCCAGTTCTTCCTCTCCTCCCTGGGCTGGGGGTTGGGAGCGTTCGGGGCCTTCCGGATCCATTCCAGGTTCATGGCGGTGGACCGGGAGGCGAACATCAACCGCAGCCGGAACATCGGCTTCATCTGGCTCGTCTTCATCTTCGGCCTCGCCCTCCTCGTTGGACTCGTGGCCGCTCCGGCTCTTCTGGACCGCGGCGTGCCGCTGCCCGACACCGAAAAGCTCTACCTCATCGTGGCCGAGACCTTCTTCCATCCCGCGATTGCCGGCCTCCTCCTCACCGGCGTCATTGCCGCGGTTATGAGTACGGCCGACTCCCAGTTGCTGTTAGCGTCGGCAATCGCGACCGACGACGTGCCCATCATGAAGCGGATCGCCTACTCGATGAAGACGCATTCTCGGGTCTGGATGGGGCGGGGGATGCTGCTCTTGGTAGGTGTCGTCGCCGCCGTGATCTCCATCGTGTCGCCCGAATCGGTCTACGCCCTCGTGTCCTTGGCCTGGGGCGGCATGGGCGCGGCCTTCGGCCCGGCGCTGGTCCTGGCTCTCTACTGGAAGCGCTTCAACCGTTGGGGAGCCCTGGCCTCCGTCTTGGCCGGTACCATCATCTCCACCTGGTGGTGGGCGATGGGCTTGGGCTACGGCGCGGCGGAAACGCTGACGGACCTGCTGGGGTTCAGTGCGACCATCGAGCTCATGGAGGACGTGGGACTCTGGCAGATAAATCCGGCCGGCCCCGGGGTCATCGCCGCGACCATCTTTGCCGTCGTAGTCACCCTGCTGACCTCCCCGCCGTCCCGCGAGGTCGAGGAGATGTTCGACCACGTTACCGGCCCGACCTGGAGCGAGGACGAAGCGGGCCGTGTAGGGGATGGGGGTGGTGTCTCGGAAAAGGCCGCGGGCGGATCGGGTGCGTGAGTCGCGACCGGGCAGGCTTCGATGGCCTATGGCGGTCGGCGCGGGGCCCCTCATCTCAATCTTCTCCCGTTGGGAGAAGAGGTAAGACCGCCCGCCCTCCCCTCCGACGCGCCTGGCGGCTCGTGCCATTTTTCAGTTTCCCCCAGAGGGGGAAAGGGCTAACGGGCGGTGCTAGGTCTTGGGGACTAAAGTAGGCGGGGGGAGGTCGTCGGGGGGGACGTCGGCGATGACCTTGTCCGCGTAGAGCCGTTCGAGCTCGTCGTCGTCAAGCCCCAGCATGCGGCCGTAGGCCAGGCGGTTGTGCTCGCCGAAGCCGGGCGAACCCCGGCGCACCGACCCCGGCGTCGCCGAGAGCTTCCACGGCATGCCGGGATAGGGGAAGACGCCGATGTCGGCGTGGACGACGGGGACGTAGAAGCCGCGCCCGTGGGCGTGGAGGCTGCTCACCATCTCCCAGTTCGCCAGCACCGGCGCGGCGGGGACGCCCGCCGCCTGGAGCAGTTCGGTGGCTTCCATGTGGTCGTATTCCCGCGTCCACTCCGAGAGCAGAGCGTCGATCTCGTCGTGGTGCGCGCGGCGGCCCGCCTCAGTCGCGAACCGCCCGTCGCCGAGACGCGGGTCGGCGACCACCTCGCGGAGCCGCCGCCAGTCGCCGTCGTTCCGCACCGAGATGACGAGCCACATGTCTTCACCCAGGCTCGGATAGCAGCCCTGCGGGGCGTAGTGGGCGTGGCGGTTGCCCCGCCGGGGCTGGACCTCGCCGGTGAAGGCGTAGTCGAGGAGCGCGTCGGCGAAGAAGACGGCGCCGCTCTCCAGGAGCGAAAGGTCGATGTGCTGGCCCTTGCCGGTGCGTCGCCGGTAGTGGAGCGCCGCTTGGATGGCCAGTGAGGCGTGCGCGCCGGTGACCGGGTCCGCGTAGAAGAGCGAGGTGGTCTGGGGAGTCCGGTCGCCGGGATAACCCATGAGGGCGGCGAGACCGGAGGCGCCCTCGATGTTGGCCCCGTAGGCGATGTAGTCGCGCATCGGGCCCGTCTGCCCGAACGCCGAGATCGAGGCCATGATCAGGCGCGGGTTCTCTTCCCGCAGCCGGTCGTAGGTCAGGTCGAAGTTGCGCAGCACGCGCGGCGCGTTATTCTCGATGAGGACGTCGGTCTCCTTCACCAGGTCGCGCACGAGTTCCTGGCCGCGCGGCTTGCTGAAGTCCAGCGTGCCGGCGTACTTGTTGCGGTTCATCTGGTTGAAGTAGTAGGAGCGGTTGTAGTGGTACTTGAAGACCTGCCTGCCGGGGTAGCGCGTGCCGCGGGTCACCAGCCGGTCGGCGGGCTCGAACTTGATGACCTCGGCCCCGAGGTCGGCGAGGTAGCGGCCCGCCAGCGGCGCGACCCAGTGGCCGGCCAGCTCGATGACGCGGATGCCGGCCAACGGCCCCGTGGCCGCCGGCACTTCAGGCTCCAGGGGCTCGCGGTCGGCGGTGCGCAGCGGCGGCGGAGGGGACTCGCGCTCGGGCCACTCCTCCGCGTCGTCGTCGAGCCGGGGCGGCGGTAGCCGGAGGCTGGGCGGCGATTCGCTCAGCTTGTAGGGGTAGCCCGGCAGCTCGACCCCGCTCGCCGACCACGGCGGCCCGATGAACCAGCCGCGGGCGCGCAGCTGCTCCTGTTCGAGGAGTGCCGGGGCCTCGTAGACCGGGGAGCAGGCGATGCGCAGCTCCTGCGCCCGCTCGAAGACCTCGGCGGCGGTGTGCTCGATGCACCAGCTTCGGGCGATGTCGAGGAGCTCCTGTTGGTGGTCGGCCCACGCCTGGCGGTCGGCGAAGCGGGGGTCGTCGCGGAGGTCGGGGCGCTCGAAGAGCACGAAGTTGTCGGGGTTCCAGAGGTTGGGCATGAAGATGGCCCAGCCGTCCTTGCACTCGATGGCCCAGGTGCCGGCGCGGCGCAGGACGGAGCCCTCGTGCGTCCAGGCCGTCGTTGTCCAGCAGTGGGCCGTCCACAGCGATTCGAGCCGCGACACGTCGACGTGCTGCCCTTCCCCGGTCTCCTTCGCCCACCAGAGTGCGGCGAGCGCGGCAATGGCGGCCTGCAATCCGGCGTGGAGCTGGCCCTGATGGCCGGGGACCATCAGCGGCTCCCGTTCGGGGTCGCCGCCGAAGTACATGTAGCCGCCGAGCGCCCACTCGACGATCTCCTCGGTCTTCCACTCGCGCCACGGGCCGGTCAGCCCGAACGGCGTGATCGAGACGACAACGAGGGCGGGGTTGTCCCGCCGCAAATCGTCCGGCGCGAGGCCGAGCGCGGCGGCGCGTCCCGGCGGGAAGTTCTCGACGACGAGGTCGGCCTCCGCCGCCAAGGCGAGGACTCGTTCTGGCTCGGCCTGCGCGTCGAGGGGGACGCGCTGCTTGTTGGCGCAGAGATGAATGAACCGGCCGCTGCCGTTGGGGTCGGGCGTTCCGCCCTGGAACGGCCCCGCGCGGCGCAGCGGGTGGCCCTCGGGGCCTTCGGCGAGGAGCACGTCGGCGCCGAGGTCGGCGAGCAGCTTGGTGCAGTAGGCCCCGGCGGCGTCATCGCTCAGGTCGAGGACGCGAAGGCCGGAGAGGGCCGGGCCGGTCATGGAAGTGTGCCGCGGGCGGGCCGCCTACGGCATGAAGTTGCCGCCGTTGATGTTGAGGATCGCGCCGTTGATCCCCGAGGCCGCGTCCGAGGAGAGGAAGACGACACCCTGGGCGATCTCCTCGGGCTCGAGCCAGCGCTTCGAGACGAGGTCCTGCGCCATCTCGTCCAATGTCTCCGGCGTGTTATAGGTGAGGATGGTCTCCGACGCAGTGTGGCCCGGCGCGACGGTGTTCACCCGCACACCGTGGGGCGCGCCCTCGAGCGCGAGCACCCGGCTCATGCCGAGGAGACCCGCCTTGGCGGTGCAGTAGGCCACCATGTTCTCCAGCGGACGGAAGGCGGCCCCCGACGCGATGTTGACGATAGCGCCGCTCTTCTGCCCGGTCATGACCTTCATCGCCGCCTGCGAGGTGAAGAAGACGCCGCGCACGTTGAGGTCCATGACCTTGTCCCAGTGCTCCTCGGTCGCGTCGAGGACGCTGGCGCGGGGGTAGATGGCGGCGACGTTGGCCAGCGCGTCCACCCGCCCGAAGTGCGCGGCGATGTCGGCGATGACCCGGTGGGCGTCGTCCCGCTTGGAGAGATCGGCGGCGAACGCCTTCGCCTCGCCGCCGCTGTCTTCGATCTGCCTAGCGACCTGCTCGGCCCCCTCCCCGTTGATGTCGATGAGGGCGACCTTCGCGCCGTGCTCGGCGTAGAGGAGCGCCGCCCGCTTGCCGATGCCGCTCGCCGCGCCGGTGACGGCGGCGATCTTGCCGGTCATGTCCATGGTGGGGCCTCCCGCCGCGCTGCGCCGCACGGTCAAGCGGGCCAATTACAGCATGGCCCCCCCAGCCGGTCAACCGAGCCCCGCGCCCCCCACGGAGACCCCTGCGCAACCCGCGACGGCAGCGGATCCTCCCTGTAGGGGCAACCCTCGTGGTTGCCCAGGGGTGCGGGTGGGGTCTTCTCCCCTCCCCCGTAGGGGCGATTCACGAATCGCCCGTCCCCTCCGACCTCTCCCCCTCTGGGGGAGATTTGAGAGAGGGCGCGCGCCACAGGCGCGCGAGCGCCCGCAGGGCGCTGCTCCCCCTGCAGCCACCAGCTACACAACCCGCCTCCGCCACCCCGCCCATCCGTTGACACCCCCCAGCCGCCCGCTATGATGGGGCGCGCCCCACCCCCTCTCTCGGAGCGGCTCTATGCGACTCGCGGTCATCGGTCAGGCCCCCTTCGGCGAGGCCGTCTTCAAACGCCTGCTCGACGACGGCGAAGAAATCGTCGCCGTCTCCGCGCCGGCGACGCCCGAGGGCGGGAGAGTCGACCCACTGCGCGCCGCCGCCGAGGAGCGCGGCATCCCCGTCTTCGGCACCCGCGACTTCAAGCGCGACGACGTCTTCGAGGCCTACCGGGCCCTCGCCCCCGACCTCAACGTGATGGCCTTCGTCACCGACATCCTCGCCGAGCGCGTCCTCTTCGCGCCGCCGCTGCAGACGGTCCAATACCACCCCTCGCTGCTGCCCAAGCACCGCGGCGCCAGCGCGATGAACTGGGCGATCATCCAGGGCGAGACCAGGACGGGTCTCACCATTTTCTGGCCCGACAAGGGCATCGACACCGGCCCCATCCTCCTCCAGCAGGAGGTCGAGATCGAGCCCGACGACACCCTCGGCTCGCTCTATTTCGGCAAGCTGTTCGACATGGGGGTCGACGCGCTGTCGGAGTCGGTGCGGCTGGTGAAGGCGGGCGAGGCCCCCCGCATCGAACAGGACCACTCCCAGGCCACCTACGAGGGCCTCTGCCAGGACGCCGAGGGGGCGATCGACTGGTCGCAGCCCGCCCAGCAGGTCTACGACCTGGTCCGGGGCTGCAACCCGCAGCCCGGGGCGCACACCACCTTCCGGGGCGGTCCGATCCAGATCTTCGACTGCCGGCTCGGCGGAGTCGACGGCGCGGCGCCGCCCGGCGGGGTCGTGTCGGTCTCTTCCGACGAGGTCACCGTCGCCTTGAACGGAGGCTCGCTGCGCGTGCACCGCGTCCGGCCCAAGGGCGCCGGGAAGCAGAAGGCCGCGGAGTTCGTC
>DAOUKH010000025.1:0-50905 GCA_034421515.1 Dehalococcoidia bacterium | reverse complement strand
GATTTCGTCGACGATGACGGTGCGCACGGTCTCCAGCATCTTTCGTCCGCCGGCGGAGGTGAGCAGGATGTAGAGGGACTCCGGCGTGGTGACGAGGATGTGCGGGGGGCGCTTGACCATGGCGGCGCGCTCGGAGGCCTTGGTGTCGCCGGTGCGGACGAGGACGCGGACCTCGGGAGGCTCGATGTTCATTGCCTCCAGCGCCGTGCGGATGCCGTCGAGGGGCTCGCTGAGGTTCTTGCGGATGTCGTTGCTCAACGCCTTCAGGGGGGAGACGTAGAGGACCTGGGTCTCGTCGGGGAGGGGAGCGCCGACGCCCTGGCGGACGAGGGAGTCGATGGTGTTGAGGAAGGCGGAGAGGGTCTTGCCGGAGCCGGTGGGGGCGGCGATGAGGGTGTCGCGGCCCCGGCGGATGGCGGGCCAGCCCTTGGCCTGGGGTGGGGTCACGGTCTCGAAGCGTGAGGTGAACCAGCGCTTCACGGCGGGGTGGAACGTGTCGAGCACGGTGCTGGTGTTACGTGGGGTGCGGGCCATCAGGGGCGCCTTCGACGGGGTGCGCCCATTCTACGCCGCGCAGGTGGCGGGACGGAATGCGGGGATGGCAGGGGTGGGGGGTGAGTCAATTGCAACGAATTGGGAGAAAAGTTTCGATTGGTGGGCTGTTTGCAACGCGGGTTGCACTTTGCGGGGCAATTGCAACGAATTGGGAGAAAAGTTTCGATTGGCGGGCTGTTTGCAACGCGCGTTGCACTTTGCGGGGCAATTGAAACAAATCGTAGCAGATCTTTATTTTGTGGCTCTGTTTTTGCAAAACGCGTTGCATATTGCGGTATAATTGCAATGAATTTGCCAAAAAGTTTCTATTCGACATTGTTTGCAAGGCGTGTTGCATATGCTTATGGAACTTGAAAACAGTCCTGTGGGCCGGCTGGTCACGACCATTGATGGACACCGGGCCTTTGCGCCGGACCCCCTTCCCCGAGCGGTAGACCTTCCAGCAGACCTCGTCATGCAGCTCGACCAGGCGTCGCGGGCCGTTGCGACGCTGAGCGGCGTGGGCGAAACGATTCCGAATCCGCACCTGCTCGTCAGGCCTTTCATACGCCGCGAAGCGGTCCTCTCGTCGCGCATAGAGGGGACGCAGGCCTCGCTATCCGACCTGCTCCGGTACGAGGCCGCGGCTACGCGCCGACGGCCGACGGGGGATGTCGTCGAGGTGGCGAACTACGTTCTGGCGCTCGAACACGGCTTGGAAGCCTTGGAGGGCTTGCCGATCTGTGTTCGCCTAGCGAATCAAATGCACGAGATTCTGCTGCACAATGTCCGGGGCGACGACAAGAGGCCCGGGATGCTTCGGAATGTCTCGGTCTGGATCGGTTCCGAGGGAACTCCCATCGAGGCGGCCCGGTACGTTCCGCCACCGGCCCCGCTGGTGCGTGAGCTACTTGAGGATTGGGAGCGGTTTGTGAACGAGCCGGTCCCACTGCCTCCCCTAATTCAATGCGCCATGATGCACTACCAGTTTGAAGCGACCCACCCCTACGTGGACGGCAACGGCCGCCTCGGCAGGCTGCTCGTGACTCTGTTCCTCTGCGCGAAGGGCGTGCTACGTGACCCTCTCTTGTACCTGAGCGCCTATCTGGAGCGACGACGGCAGGAGTACTACGACGGGCTGCTGAACGTGAGCGTCACCGGCGATTGGCTTCCCTGGCTACGGTACTTCCTAGCAGGCGTGACCGAGCAGGCGCAGGACACGTTGCTGCGCATACGTCGGGTCCGAGAGCTTCAGGACGGGTATCGCGCCCAATTGTTAGAGGGCCGCGCATCGGGGAACATGTTCAAGCTCCTGGACGAACTCTTTGCGATGCCGTTTATGACCATCCCCGAGGCGGCGAGGCGTCTGGATGTCACCGCCGCCGGTGCAAGGAACATCCTCGAAAAGCTCCGCGACCTGAAGATTGTTGATGTGCAAGCCGGGTCGTGGCCCAGGCTATACGTGGCTACCGAACTGCTCGAATTCATCGACGCGCCGAGCGCGGCCCAAATACCCCCGCCCAGCCCCCGCGCCTAGAAGATGGCGATGGGGTTGACGGGGGAGCCGGTGACGCCTTCGAGGGGGAGGGGGTTGACGGTGATGAGGAACTCCCAGCGGTTGCGTTGGGCGCAGGCTTCGGCGAGCTCTTCGAGGTTGGCGTTGTCGACAATCCAGACGCCCATGGCGGTGATGGCGACCTGGTGCACCGGCATGGCTACGCGCGGGTAGCCGCTGGGCACGATGTCCTGGGCGACGTCGCCGCCGAGGACGGCGATGTCGCGCTCGCGGAGCCAGGGGAGACAGGCGGCCTGGAGGCCGCCGCGGTTCGGCTCGGCGGCCTCGGCGCCCTCCTCCAGGTGCTGCCGGTAGCTGCCGGTGCGCACGAAGAGGAGGTCGCCGGGCTCGACGCGCACGTTTTGCGCGGCTTCGGCGGCGTCGAGGTCTTCGGGGAAGATGCCGGGCTCCTTGTCGATCCACTTGACGCCCTTGAGGCGGGGGATGTCGAGGAGGACGCCGCGGGTGGTGACGCCCTCTCGGAGGACGGCGATGGAGTCGACGAGCGCGCCGAAGTTGGTGGTGCATTTGGCGGCGGAGAAGCCGTTGTAGCTCATGCCGTTCCAGAAGATGTGGGAGAGGGCGTCGAGGTGGGTGATCGAGTGGCCGTGGAAGTTGAAGCCGATGAAGTCGGTGGAGAACTGGAAGATCCCCTCCGCTTGCTTCACGTCCTTCCACCGCTCGCCGCTGTTGGACATGAAGTGCATGAAGCCCTGCTGCCCGCCGAGCGGGAGGAGGGTCTTGTTGACGGGCCGGGCGCAGGTGACGGTGACGCCCTCCTCGACGGTGGCGAGGGCCTGCTTGCGCTTCTCGGGCGTGATGAGGTTGACCGTGCCGAGCTCGTCGTCGTCGCCCCAGCGGCCCCAGTTGCTGAGCTTGTCGAAGTAGCCGAGGACCTCGGCTTCGGTTGGCTTGACGGGCATGGCGCGCCTCCTGGGGCGTAGGGTCGCGGCGAAGTGTGGCGGGGCGCGGCCCCGCGTGTCAAATCGGGCCGGCTAAGCCAGTTGGCGGGCGAGCTCTTCGGGGTCGGTGGTGGGGGTCTGGCAGGCGAAGTTCTCGCAGACGTAGGCGGTGGCCATGCCGCCGAGCGGGACGCGGGCCTCGAAGAGGGGCGAGGAGACGGGGACGGTGTCGGAGTCGAGGCCGGCGACGACCTTGTTGGGGCGGTAGTCGTTGAAGACCACGTCGCGCATGAGGAGGAAGGAGGCGTCGTCGTAGTCGCCGACGAGGACGACCTCGCGGACCTTGCCGAGGTAGAAGTCGAGTGCGCCGAGCCAGTGGCCGAAGCCGGAGGGGTGCTCCTGCATGAAGCGGGCCACGGTGCGGATGGAGTTGACGGCCTTGCGGGAGTATTCGGCGTCGCCGGTGAAGGCGGAGAGGCGGAGCAGCACGTCCGCGGCTGCGGACCCGCCGCAGGGCATTGCGTTGTCGAAGATGTCGCGGGGGCGGACAATGAGGGCTTCGGCGTCGGAGCCGGTGTCGTAGAAGGAGCCGTCGCCCTCGCTCCAGAAGAGGTCGATCATGCCGTCGGCCAGCCCGCGGGCCTCGTCGAGCCAGCGGCCGTCGAAGGTGGTCTCGTAGAGGGCGAGGAGGCCGTCGATGAGCATCGCGTAGTCTTCGAGGTAGCCGGGGAGCTTGGCGCGGCCCTCCTTCCAGGTCCGGAGGACGCGGCCGTCCTGGCGGAGGTTGTCGAGGAGGAAGGCGGCGTTGGCGGTCGCGGCTTTCAGGTAGTCGCGGCGCTTGAGGACGGCGGCGGCCTCGGCGAAGCTCTTGAGCATGAGGCCGTTCCAGGCGGTGAGCACCTTGTCGTCGCGACCCGGGTGGACGCGGCGCTCGCGGACCTGGTAGAGGCGCCGGCGGGCCCGCTGGATGAGGAGGGCGAGGTCGTTCTCGGCCATGCCCAGGCTCTCCGCGACGTGGGCCGTGTCTTCGGGCACGTTGAGGATGTTCTTGCCCTCGAAGTTGCCGGCCTGGGTGACGTCGAAGTAGGCGGCAAAGGCGGCGGCCTTCTCCACGCCGAGCTCGGAGGCGAGCTCGGCGGGCGTCCAGACGAAGAACTTGCCTTCCACGCCTTCGCTGTCGGCGTCCTGGGCCGAGTAGAAGCCGCCGGCGGGGTCGGTCATCTCGCGAAGGACGTAGTCGAGGGTCTCCTCGACGATGAGACGGTAGAAGCGCTTCTTGGTTATCTGGAAGGCGTGGAGGTAGACGCGCGAGAGGAGCGCGTTGTCGTAGAGCATCTTCTCGAAGTGCGGGGTGAGCCAGGGGGCGTCGACGGAGTAGCGGTGGAAGCCGCCGCCAAGCTGGTCGTAGATGCCGCCGCGGGCCATGCGCTCCAGGGTGAACTCGGCCATCTGGAGGGCGCGGTCGTCGTTGTCGCGGGCGTAGGCGCGGAGGAGCAACTCGAGGGTCATCGGCTGGGGGAACTTGGGCGCGCCGCCGAAGCCGCCGTGGGTCCAATCGAAGGTGGAGCCGAGGCGCTGCGTGCCGAGGCGGAGGATGTTCTCGGTCAGCATGTCGGCGGAAGAGCCGGCGGGCGGGGCGAGCCGGGCGGAGATCCGGTCGGCCGACTGGAGCACGTCGCCGCGCCGGTTGTAGTAGGCGTCGGCGACGGCCTTCAGCACGTCGGTGAAGGAAGGCATGCCGTGGCGGGAGGTGTTGGGGTAGTAGGTGCCGCCGTAAAAGGGGCGACCGTCGGGGGTGAGGAAGACGGACATGGGCCAGCCGCCGCGTCCGGTCATCGACTGGACCGCCTGCATGTAGATGGAGTCGAGGTCGGGGCGCTCCTCGCGGTCGACCTTGATGTTGACGAAGAGGGCGTTCATCACCTCGGCGGTGTCGTCGTCCTCGAACGACTCGTGCTCCATGACGTGGCACCAGTGGCAGGCGGAGTAGCCGATGCTGAGGAAGATCGGCCGGTCGTCGTTCTTGGCGCGCTCGAGGGCCTCGGGGCCCCAGGGGTACCAGTCGACGGGGTTGTCGCGGTGCTGCAACAGGTACGGGCTGGTCTCGTCGGCGAGGCGGTTGGGCATGAATGTCGCTCGGCGGACGGGGCTGGTCTTGGCGCCGCGTCCGACGGCATACGCTACCGCCGTGGAGGCGGAGAGTAAAGGGTTGCAGGCGGGGTGTTTGGACGGCTTGTCGTTGAGGGGATTAGCGGCTCCATGGACGTTGGCGCACCCCTCCCCGCTCCCCGCCCTCACCCCAACCCTCTCCCAACGGGAGAGGGAGACAACTCCGCCCCTCCGGCGCGCCTGACGGCGCGTGCCCTCTCTCAGTCTCGCCCAAAGAGGGAGAGGCTGGAGGGGAGGACGATCCGCCTGGCCGCCTGCTTCAACGGATCCCTCCATAAGTTTGTATTGCAAAGTACTTTGTTATGCAGTATATTTGCATTGGGCCGAGCGGCTACCCGGTTGCCGCAAGGCCGTCGCGCGAGGCACATGACTGATTGGAGGAACGCGATGGGAAGTGCAGACAACGAAGCGGCGGCGCTCACGCCCCAGGAGGGCGTTGAGGCTATCCACACGACCATGGATAGGACCAGGAGTTCGATGTACGTCGCCGGGTCGGCGACGATACTGCTCTTCTGGACCGGAATAGCATCCGTGGGAGTCGCGACTCAGTACGCCGTCATGACCCTGGCGCCCGACTTCACCGATAGCAGCTCCTGGTTCTTCGGGGCACTATGGGGGAGCCTCATGGTGCCGGGCATGCTGGGGAGCGGCATCATAGGGCACCGGGCCGGCAAGAAGATCGCTCGAGGCGACGCCGCGCGCAGCGCCGGCAAGAGAGTGTTCCTCTTCTGGCTAGCAGTGGTGGCGGCGATGTTCATCATTCCGGCAGCCACTGGGCTGTGGAACGCCGAAGACGGGGACAGGGTGCCGGGGGTGATCATGGGAATTGTGTCCCTTGGTTACATCCTGTTCGGCATCATGTACCGCCCTGCGTTGGCAGTAATCGGAGTCGCATTCGCCACGGCGTTCTACATTCCCTACGTCCTTCTGGACGATCTTGCTATGCCGGTGTCCGGGGGACTGATGGTAGCGGTGGTGCTCCTGGGCGCGTGGTGGATACGGAAGAGCGGCGACAGTTGACCAACGAGCAGGTCGTCCTCGACGAGACCATCCACCAGTCCACGCGACTGCGCATCATGACCCTGCTGGTCTCCGTGCCGGAAGATGATCGCTTTGCCTTTGGCTTCGTGCAGCGCGAGCTCGGTCTGACGGCCGGGAACCTGACCACCCATCTGCGCAAGCTGGAAGACGCCGACTACCTGGCCATCACGAAAGAGTTCGTGGACTCGAAGCCACGGACGTGGGTGCAGGCGACACGGCTGGGACGCCGGTCGTTCGCCGAATACCTGTCAAATCTCCACAACGTCCTCAACTTCCAGGCGGGCACATGATCTTAAGGAGGGCGTCCTGGCGGCGCCTGCTCGCCTTGCGCCGCTGAGGAGGCCGCTGCTATGATGCCTCGGTGTGCCCGGCACCTGTGACGGGCGAATCTCGAAGGGACGCAACGGTTTCGGAGGCTCCATGACGACAGACGACAAGCCCCAAGGCTATAACGGCCACGCCTACTTCACCATCGACGACATCGCGGCGATGCTTCCCAGCCCCGCACGGCTCATGCCGGAGGTCGGCTTGCGGTGGTGGAAGGCCTACTACGCCGCCAAAGAAGGGAATTGGCCGCTGGCCGAGTTCCAAGTCAAGGAAATCGAAGAGCTGATCGACACCTGCATGATCACGCGGCCCAAGTACGCGCAGTGGATGGAGCCTTTCATCAACGACGACCTCGGCGCCATCAAGAAGGCGATCAAGGCTGGGGACTGGGGCCAGTTCGAGGAGCTCTTCAACGAGTCGACGAAGAACGCCAACGACTATCACAAGGCCGCCGACAAGCCGCTGCTCCAGTGGCGGCTTCCCGAGTACCCGCCCCCGGACATTGACCTCACGCCCCTGACGGACGCCTAGCGTCCCCCTCAACACGACTGCGAGCCATCGCATGAAGGCTCCGCCGCGTGGCCCGCGCGGCGGGGCCTTCGACTTTCCGTCGGCCGGGAGTTCCGCATGGACACGACGCTGAGACGCAATCTGCTCTCGCTGTACGACGCGCCGAGCGCCGGCGACCCGTCGCGCGTCGTGGCGGGGTACGACAAGGCGCACGCTGAGCGGGCGACGCGCATCGTGTTGGCGCTCGCCGGCGAGCTGGGCCTTCCCCAGGAGCGGCTGGCCGACCTGGAAGTGACGTGCCTGCTGCACGATCTGGGCCGGGCCGGCATGGACCCGCAGCTTTTCGGGAACATCTTCCGTCTGGCCGAGGAGCGGGGGGTGCCGGTGCGGCTCTCCGAGATGCGGGAGCGCTACCCCGAGCTCGACGAGGCCCATGCCTGCGGTCACTTCCTCGACCTGATGGCGCCCGTCTTCCACGAGCAGGGAATCGAGATCACCCCGGCGGTCGCCGACCACGTCGCGATGCGGCTCGATTTCAGGGGGCGCCTGCGGCGGGTGCTCGACGAGTGCGCGCCGAAGCTCGCCGCGTGGGGAGTCGCCGTCCAGCCATGGATGGAAAAGGTGATGCTCTACTACTACTACCCCGCGCTGATCGAGGACGAGCCGGATGAGGTGCGGCGGATGGGCATGATGCTGGTGGCGGGGGAGAACTTCGAGGCGTACAACAACCATGAACGCGCCCGCGACTATTACCTGGGCCGCGAGGCGACGCTCGCGGCGGTCTTCGAGGCGCTCGACGGGTTCGAGCGGCGGGGGCTCGTCGACGGGGCGGTGATGGGGGCCTTGCGGCGGCTGACGGCGTCGGGGCGGCTCGATGCGGTGATCAAGGAGTCGAGGGGGATGGCCACCGGCGAGCCGCTGCCGCCGGAGGACGTCGCGTTCCAACGGGCGCTTGGGGTGGCGGGGTAGAGGGCGCGGGCGTCCCGCCCTCCCCTTCGGCGCGCCCGTCGGGCGCGTGCCCTCTCTCAGTCTCCCCCAGCGCGAGAGAGGCCGGAGGGGGGCGATTCGTGAATCGTCCCTACACGGATGACCCCCTACTGCCGCCGCGGTTTACCAGAAGGTCTTCCGTGGGGAGAAGAGGGAAGACTCCCGGCTGGTAGACTAGGCCGCTATGGGTACGGACTACGTGTTCATCCACGGTGGGGGCCGGGCGGGGTGGTGCTGGACGCCGACTATTGAGGAGATGGCCCGTTTGGGGCATCCGAACCTGGGGCGGCTGGTCGCGCTGGACATGCCGGGCTGGGGCGCGAAGAAGGACGCCGAGGACTGCACGATGGCGGGCTACGTCGCCTCGGCGATCGGCGACATCGAGGCCGCCGACCTGCGCGACATCATCGTGGTCGGTCACTCCTTCGCCGGGCTGACGATTCCGTACATCGTCACGGCCATACCGGAGCGCTTCAAGCGGGTGGTCTTCATGGCGTGCGCCGTACCGGACGAGGGGGACAGTCTGCGGGACCTGCTGGTGAGCATGGGGAAGATGGATCCCCAGGAGCGGATCAGGCCGGCAGCGCCGCGGGAGCGTTTCAAGTCGGAGTGGGACGTGGAGCGGTCGAGCCGGCGGCTGGGTCGGGAGCGGGCGGAATGGCTCGTGGCCTGCCTGGAGAAAGAGTTTGAGCGCGAGCGGCCGATGCCGGTGATGGAGAAGGTGGCCCGCGACGGGTTCGTCGGGCTCAAGCCGGCCTCGTGGATCGTGCTGACGCGGGACCGGTCGATGCCGCCCTCCTGGCAGCGGAAGTTCGCGGCCAAGCTGGGGATAGCGGAGACGGAGCAGATCGAGCTCGGCGGCGAGCACGACGCCATGATCAGCAGCCCGAAGGGCGTCGCCGAGATTCTGCTTCGCTGGGCCTAGCTGCGGGGGAGGCCGAGGCCGCGTCCGGCGATGACGTTGCGCTGGATCTCGTTGGCCCCGCCGATGATGCTGTACATCAGCTGCATGCGGATGAGGTGCTCGACTCTCCCGTCGGCGAGGACGTACGGGCGCTTGGCCGTGTGGCGCTCGATCTGGGCGTAAAGTCCGAGCAGGGCCCCGGCGTTGTGGGCGAGGCGCTGGGTTAGCTCGCTGCCGAATATCTTCACCTGGGAGGCCTCGTAGCTGGGCTGGTGGCCGATGCTCTGCAGCCAGCCGATGCGGTAGGCGAGCATGAGGCAGACCTCGGCCTCGATGGCCATCTGGGCGAGGCGGTGGCGGACGTTGGCGCGGACGGGGTCGGCGGCGCTCCAGCCGAAGTCGCGCCAGACCTTGACGAGGTCTTCGATCTGGCGCTTGGCGTTGGGGGCGTGCTCGACGACGGTGCGCTCGTGGTTGAGCACGGTGGTGGCGATGTACCAGCCCTGGTTCTCCTCGCCGATGAGGCATTCGCGGGCGTTGACGCGGCAGTTGTCGTAGTAGACGACGTTCTGGATGCTGCCGGCGAGGTTGCCGAACTCCTCGTACCGGATGCCGGGGGTGTCGGCGGGAATGACGAAGAAGCTGATGCCCTTGTGCTTGGGGGCGTCCGGGTCGGTGCGGGCGAGGAGAAAGCTGTAGTCGGCGAGGTGGAGGTGGCCGCCCCAGATCTTCTGGCCGTTGATAACGAAGTCATCGCCGTCACGGCGGGCCTGGGTGCGGAGGCCGGCGAGGTCGGAGCCGGCGTCGGGCTCGGAGAAGCCCTGGTGGAAGGCGACGTCGGCATTGGAGATGGGGCCAAGGAAGCGCTGCTTCTGTTCCTCGGTGCCGTGCATCCAGATGGCGGGGCCGAGGAAGCCGACGCCTTGGTCGCGGGCGTTGAACCGGTAGTAGGCGCTCTCCTCGGCGAAGATGAGCTGGCGGGTGATGGGGGCATCCTGGCCGCCGTACTCCTTGGGCCAGGCCATGGTGAGCCACTGGCGGTCGGCCATCTTCTTGCGCACGGAGCGGATGAACTCGTGCATGGCGTCGCGCTCGTCGTAGCCGCCGTACCAGTCGGCGGGCAGCTCCTGCTCGTAGAAGTCGCGGAGCTCTTGGCGGAAGGCGAGATCTTCGTCGGAGAAGGCGAAGTGCATGGAGGCTCCCGGGCGATGGGAAGCAAGGCCGCAGTTGGCGCGGGAGATCGAGTGTAGCAACGAGCCGGAAATAGCGTCAAACCCCGGCGGATATGCTATTCTCCCCGTTGATACGCGGGATGAACGCGCACCGCCTACAGGTGGCGGGCCAACGGAGGCAAGGCATGAAATACAAGGTGATCAACTCGGATGGGCACACCATCGAGCCCCCCGACATGTGGCTGCGGTATCTGCCGAAGAAATTCCACGACCGGGCGCCCCGCGTGGTGAAGGACCCCAAGGGCGGCGACGCCTGGGAGTTCTTCCCCGACGTGGCCCCGGCGGCGATCGGCATGGTCACGACCGCCGGCCAGAAGTACGAAGAGATGCACTGGTACGGCTCGACCTACGAGACGATCAACAAGGGGTGCTTCGACGGGCAGGCCCGTGTCGAGGAGATGATCTTCGACGGCGTCGACGCTGAGGTGCTCTATCCCTCGCAGCGGATGATGACGTACTTCACGGGCTCGGACGACGACGAGTTCCACAAGGCCGGCGTCGCCGCCTATAACGACTGGATCCTCAACGAGTTCGCCGCCGCCGATCACCGCCGGCTGATCCCGATGTACCAGATGCCGAACCTGGGGATCGAGAACAGCCTGGCCGAGTTGAAGAACGCGAAGAAGTCCGGCTACCGGGGTGTCATCCTGACGCACTGGCCGAGCGGCAGTCCGACGCTGGGCCCGGACGAAGAGGTGTTCTGGGCCGAGGCGGAGAGCCTTGAGATGCCGGTGCACATCCACATCAACATCGGGGGCGGGAAGCGCGACGCCAAGGAGGCGGCCATCGCCGCGGCGGCGGCTTCGGAGAACCTGAACACGATGCTCGGCGGGATGCCGTTCGGGAGCTTCCCACAGACGATGTCGGACATCATCCACCAGGGCATCTTCGACCGCTATCCGACGCTCAAGATGGTCGGCGTCGAGGTGCAGGCGGGATGGATTCCCGCCGTGCTGGCATGGTGGGACGACCGCTACTGGCGGAACCGCTCGATGACAGGGTGCAACTTGAAGATGCTCCCCAGCGAGTACTTCCGCCGCAACTGGCTGGTGACCTTCATCATCGACCGCTTCGCCGTGAAGAACCGCGAGGACATCGGTGTGGGCAACATCATGTGGTCGAACGACTACCCGCACCACGGCAACGACTGGCCGTACAGCCGGAAGGTGATCGCGGAGATGTTCGACGGGATACCCGCGGACGAGAAGTACGCCATGACGTGCGGCAACGCGATGAACCTGTACGGGCTCGAGGACGACGAGTAGGCCTACCCGGCTCACGTAGGGTCTGATCAAGAGGCCACGCTCTCCTGGGAGCGTGGCCTCTTTTCTTGGTGTGGGTGTCGGGCCTCGATGACCGCCAGTGGTTGTGAAGGGGCCCCTCATCTCAATCTGCCCCGTGGGGAGAAAAGGTAAGACCTCCCGGCCTCACCCCTCCGACGCGCCTGACGGCGCGTGCCCTCTCTCAAATCCCCCCCAGAGGGGGAGAGGCTTGAGGGGACGGCCCAGAGGAGCAGAGGTTCAAGGGTGATTCGCGAAGCCTCCTTATGGGAGGCCGCATTTATCCGCAAGGGAGGGGGGCAAGGGAGGGTGAGGCTGGCGTATGGGGTATATGGGCGTCGGGTATACTGGTTGCCGGAGGAATTGGTGGCTTCGAGCAACGGCACGCGCATCGAGCGGGACACGATGGGCCCTATGGAGGTCCCCGAGGCGGCGTACTACGGCGCCTCGACGATGCGGGCAGTGCTGAACTTCCCCATCTCCGACCTGCGCTTTCCGCGTTCGTTCATCAGGGCGCTTGGGCTGATCAAGCGCTGCGCCGCCGAAACGAACCGCGACCTGGGCCTGCTCGACGCGAAGATCGCTGGCGCGATCGCGGCGGCGGCGGATGAGGTGGCGGAGGGCAAGCTCGACGAGCATTTCGTGGTCGATATCTTCCAGACGGGGTCGGGCACGTCGACGAACATGAACGCCAACGAGGTGATCGCAAACCGCGCCGGGGAGCTGCTCGGCGAGGGGCGCGGCTCGAAGGCGGCGCATCCCAACGACCACGTGAACCTGGGACAGTCATCGAACGACATCATTCCGACAGCGATACACCTTGCGGCGTTGATGGCAATCGAAGAGCGGCTCGCTCCGGCGTTGGAGCAGTTGCACGCGTCGTTGCGGAAAAAGAGCGATGAGTTCACGGGCATCGTCAAGACGGGCCGGACACACCTCCAGGACGCAACGCCGGTTACGTTGGGGCAGGAATTCGACGGCTACGCGGGGCAGGTCGAGCGGGGGCTGCGCCGGCTCGACGCGGCGCGAGCCGACCTCCGCGAAGTGGCGTTGGGCGGGACGGCCGTGGGCAGTGGGGTGAACACCCACCCCGAGTTTGCGAGCCGTACGTGCGCCAAGGTCTCCGCCGCCGCGGGCGTCGAGATACGGGAGACCGACAGCCACTTTCAGGCGCAGGCGACGCTCGACGGCGTCGTGCAGGCCAGCGGTTGCCTTCGCACAGTGGGGGTGAGCTTGCTGAAGATCGCCAACGACGTACGGTTCCTCGGTTCGGGGCCGCGCGCCGGCATCGGCGAGCTCGCGCTGCCGGAGGTGCAGCCGGGAAGCTCGATCATGCCCGGCAAGGTGAACCCGGTGATCGCGGAGTCGCTGATCCAGGTCTGCGCCCAAGTGATCGGCAACGACACGGCGGTGACGCAGAGCGGCGAGTGGAGCTTCTTCGAGTTGAACACGATGATGCCGGTCGCCGCTCACAATCTGCTGCAGAGCATCGACCTGCTCGCGGCGGGGTCGTCGAACTTCGCGACGCAGTGCGTCGACGGCCTCGAGGCGACCAGCCAGGGGCCGGACTCGGTGGAGCGTGGTCTGATGCTGGCCACGGCCCTCGCGCCGGTCGTCGGCTACGACAAGGCCGCCGCGATCGCCAAAGACGCCGCGAAGTCGGGGCGCACCATCGCCGAAGTCGCCCAGGAACAGACCGACCTGACTGCCGACGACCTCGCACGGATACTCGACCCAATCTCCATGACCAAGCCGAGCGCGTAGGGGAGACGACGGAACCTGTGCAGGGCGAAACAGCGTAGTACCGAAAGAGTGGGTGAGACTGAGGTACGGGAGCGGTACGCGGTAGGAACCGCGTAAGGAGGCGGGATGATGTTGAAGCGAACCACACTGATGGGCGCCGCCCTCGCCGCGGTCTTGGCGGTCGCCGCGTGTGCCGGCGAAGACCCCACGGCCACGCCGGTGCCGCCGACGAACACGCCCGTGCCGCCAACGGCCACGCCGGTCCCGCCGACGGCCACACCGGTGCCGCCGACGGCCACACCGGTCCCACCGACGAACACACCGGTCCCCCCGACGGCCACACCGGTCCCGCCGACTGAGACGCCGGCTCCAGCAGCGGCCACGGAGCCGCCCGCACCGGCGGCCACGGCGGTGCCCGTGGCGACGGCCCCTCCGGCGACCGAAGATTCGCCGGTCGAGGCGTACGCGAAGCAGTGCCAGATGGACCTCGCGGTCCAGTTCATGACACAGCTGAGTACGTTTGAGGGCGACCCCATCACGCTCGATCCGACGGGCACCCTTACTTGGGGACGGCTCGCGGAGCTTCTTGACGGTGGCGTGCAGACCTTCAGCCAACTGATGCCGCCGCCGGAGCTGCAGGAATACCATGACGCCCGGCTGAACACCTTCAAGGCCTTCCGCGATTCGGCCCTGTCGCGCCCCAGCAACGGACTGTTCATCCAGGACTTCCTGGTGGTGATCCAGGAGATCTTCCCGCAGCTCATCGAGATCAGCCTCGACCCGAACAAGACCGATGAGCAGAAGGAAGAGGAGATTCAGGAGATAGCCACGGAGAAACTCAGCGAGTTCTTCGGTCCGGAGTGGGCCGAGACGGGCGCGGCCGAGTCGGCGGCGTGGGAAGCGCTCCCCGAGGAGACGCGCGCCATCCTGGAACGCTATGATTGCTTCAGCGTCTAAGCCATGTTGAAACGCGTCACCTGGATAAGCATTGCCGTTGCGGCGGCGCTGGTCGTCGCGGCGTGCTCCGGGGCGGAGCCCACGCCGACTCCGACCCCGACTCCGCCGCCGCCCACGGCGACGCCGACACCAAAGCCGCCGCCCACGCCGGGGCCGACGTACACCCCGGAACCGACGTACACACCGGTGCCGACGTACACGCCGGTACCGACGTACACACCGCCTCCGCCCACGCCGACTCCGCCCATCGGGCCGGAGGTCGCAGCGTATGCGCAGGCGTGCGGGTCGATCACCGCGGTGCAGGTCTTCAACCAACTTGGAGACTTCGGCGGCGACCCGAGCGCCCTTGAGCAGCTCGGCCCGCTTACCTGGGGAGCTCTGGGAGACTTGGCCGCCGGAGGCGTGCAAGCCTTTGGCACCTTGGTCCCACCGCCGGACCTTCCGGCCTACCACAACGCCCGGGTACGCCAACTGGAAGCCCTGCGCGCCGCGGCGGAGTTGCGCCCCGCCGACGCGTTGTTCCTCGAAGACTTCCTGGCCCTCGTCGAGGGCATGTTCCCCCGGCTCCTCCAGATCGGCCTTGACGCGACTAAGACCGACGAGGAGAAGGAGATCCTGATCAATCAGGCGATTCAAGAGGAGATGGGCGGGTTCTTCGGCCCGGACTTCGCAGCCGCGCTCCTCTTGGAGGTGGAAGCGAGAGCGGGGCTGTCCGAGGAGATCGTCGCCATCCTCGACCAGTACGGGTGTTAGGCCCGGCGTTTGGCCCGCTTTCCTAGGGCTACGAGGAACATGACGCTCTTGCCCGCCGCGTGCGGCGAGAGGAAGTCGATGGTCTCGTCGTCGAAGAAGGTGAGACCGGACGCGCCGAATCCCTGGGCGTACGCCGCTAGGTAGAGCCTGCCGCCCATGAGTCCCGCCTCAAGCTGGGCGGCGCGGTAGGCGCGGTCGCCGAACCTGTCGACGAGCCGTTCGAGGTCGACGGTGAAGAAGACGTCCGCCGCGGCGTCCTTGGGCAGGGCCTGCTCGAGGCCGAGGAAACCGGCCTGATCGCGGAAGTCGCCGAGCATGAGCGGCTCCAAGGCATGGTCCTGGCGGCGGTAGTGGTAGACCCCTGAGTCCAGCCCCTCGACGTCGTTGGCGATGACGTACATCTCGTTGACCGGCCTCGCCGCGTCGCCGAGGAAGTCGGCGGCGAGCGGCGCGTCCGCGGACGCCAAGCATACGGAAAGCTGCTCGAACGTAATTGGCTCATGGGCGAAGACGCGCGGCGAGCCGCGCCGCTGGATGATTCCCTCGATGATTTGCGGTTGCTCCTGGCCGCCGGCGGGCCCGGGGAACGACTTGAGCGGCACCGTGGGACGCGACGGGGGAGGATCGTCGCGAGGCGGCGGGTCGCCCCGCCAAGCGGCGGCGTCTTGGGACGTCGCCAGCGTGGAGGCGGCGTGCAGCTCACGGATCTTGGGGTAGTCGACCATCGTGCGGGAGAGCGGCGCGGTCTTCAGGTCGAGCGGCGGCATCTCGGGCGTAGTCGAGGGAGGGGCCGCGCCTTGGCCGACGGGGATTAGGGCCGCGGCCCCTTCCCACTGGGGGTCGAGTCCGAGCAGGGCTTCGATGCGTTGGTCGGCGAACCCCATGACGACGCCGGCGTGCAGCTCCGACGCCGAGGCGACGGCGAGCAGATTCGCCAGCATGGTGCCGCTGTCCCAGCCCACGTGCCGGTAGGCCCGCGACTGGTACTTCCAAGAGTTGCGCCAGTAGGTGCTGGCCAAGACCAACGTAGCGGGCGCATCGGCGACCCAGGGATGGTGTCCGGACGCCTCGATCACGGCGGCGCGGTAGTCGCCCGAGCGCAGCCGCCGGAGGGCGAAGTCGTGGACGCCGAAGTGGTAGACGCCGGCCTCCAGCCCCTCGACGTCGCCGCAGACGAGATAGATGTCGACGTGGTAGAGCGCGCCGGTGCAGGCGGCGGCGCGGAAGTAGAGCTTGTGGTTGCCGTGGTCATAGCTCTTGGTGATGCCGGCGGAGTAGTAGCACAGCTTGGCGAGGTCGGCGAGGTTAGGGGCGCGGTCCGCTCCTGAAGCGCCGCCGGAGATGGCGTCGAGGGCGGGGATGGTGGAGGGGTAGAGGCCGCGGGGCAGCTCGATGGGGTCCAGGCCTTCGTAGACCTTGAACGGCATGGGCTGGTTCGGGAAGTCGAGGAAGTGCCGGTTGGTGCGGATGCTGATGGGGGAATGCTTGGTGGCGGCGTGATAGTCGAGGGCCGTCTGACCGGCGCGGTCCGACGGGCCGTCATCAGTAGGAGGGGCCAAGAGGGTCGCGCTCCCGCCGCGTCTAGGACGCCCGGCGGCTGAAGATGCCGAAGGAACTGGTAAAGCCGTGGAGGAAGGTGCTCGATCCCACGGGGCCGATCTCGCCGTTGCAGAAGAAGCCGCCCAGAGGAATGTCGCCGACCTTGCCGCGGAAGAGGCCCGTGTCGTGGTCGGGCTTGCCGAAGAGGTGCTGGCCGCGCCCGAGGCAGGAAAAGAGCAGCGCGCCGGACCCCGGGGCATCCTGGTGCGCCGCCGCGTGGGCGCCGAGCATGGTGTCGAGGTCCTCGGCGGCGCTCACCGAGTCGCGGACGTGGAACTGCACGACCTGCCCCTCTCGGAGCATCTCGCCGATGGCGAGGCCGTTGCTCTCGCGCTGGATGCCCATGACGTTGCGAATGAGGAAGTCGCCCTGGGCGAACTCCGTCTTCAGGGGGTCCATCACGACGCCCAGGTGGAGGGCGGAGTTGATGAGGCGCCGGTCGCGGTCGTCCGCGCTCTCGAACTCGCGGCGGAGGATCTGCATGGGCTGCTCTTCGTCGAGTTCGAGCAGGATGTTGCCCTGCGCCTTGGTGACGACGTGGGTGCTGCCGATGGGGCGGCATCCCTGGGCGACGATGGTGTCGACCCGAATGTCGCCGGAGAGGGCGACGCCGACGGCCCCGCCCCGGTGGAGGTCCTCGTTCAAGAAAAGCGCGTTGCGTCCCGGTCCCTGACCTCCGCTGGCGAGCCCGCCGATCTTGACCGCGGCCGGAAAGGCATAGTCGAGGCCGGCGATCAGGGCGTCGGCGCGCAGCGAGAAGGGGTCGGCGAGCACGATGAAGTGCGGGTCGTCCCCGGCGGCGACGCCGACGGCGGCCTCCCAGGCCGCGGGGCCTGCGTCGGGGTCGGGGAGACGTTCGTCCTGGATGGCGAAGGGAGTGACGTCGACGCCGGGCAGCGAGGCCGTGGTCAGGGAGAAGCCGGTGCGGTCCTCGACCTCGCGGCCGCCGCCGATGACGCCTCCTCCCGAGCAGCCCACGAGCGTCTTCGGCCCGAGGCGCTCACGCAGCAGGGCGGCGACCTGGTCGAAGTCGGGGGCGTGGTGTGGGGAGACGAAGACGACGGCGAGGTCGGGGGGCTCGCCCGCCAGGTCGGCCCGCGCGTTTCCGACAACTTCGGAGATGGCGTCCTTGACGTCAAACTCCTCGGAGACGCTGGAACTCCACTTCATCGAGAATTGCCTCGACCCGCCGGAAAGCGGGACAAACGCATTATGAAACCACCTGAAGAGGGGCGCAACATCGAGGCCCTAGGCGAGCGCGACCGCGGCCTCGCCGGAGACGACCTCGGCGTCGCCGTGCTTGACGATGGAGACGGCGATGACCGCCTCGCCGCCCGCGTCACGCGAGGAGACCGACGTTACGGTGCCACGGACGGTGAGCTCGTCGCCGGCGAATGCGGGGGCGTGGTTGCGGAGGGCGATCCGCTTGACTGCCGCCGGGTCGCCCGACCAGGCGGTGAGCATGCGGACGAGGTAGCCGGTCATAAGGGGGCCGGTGACGAGGACGTCGTCGTACCCTTCGGAGCGCGCCCATTCCTTGTCGTAGTGGACGCGGTGTGGTGTCCAGTAGGCAACGCCGAAGAGGAAGACGGAGACGTTGGTGGGAGTGACGGTGAGCGGCGGGAGCTCGTCGCCGACCTTGACGGTATCGAGGGAGCGGAGCGCGGTCATGAAGCCGCCTCAGCCTTAAGGGCTTCCGCTATGGTTGGGTAGTCGAAGGTGAAGCCGAGCGCTTCAAGTCGCTTGGGTAGTACCCGTGTGCCGGCGAGGATGGTCTCGACGGCCATTTGGCCAAAGGCGAGCCGGACGGCGAAGGCCGGCGCGGGGAGGAGGGCGGGACGCCGCAGCGCCTGCCCCAGAGCCTTGGTGAACTCGGCGTTGGTGACGGGGTTCGGGGCGACGGCGTTAAACGCGCCGTCGACGGCGGGGTTGTCGAGGGCAAAGCGGACCGATTTGACCGCATCGTCGAGGTGGACCCAGCTCAGCCACTGGCGGCCGCTTCCGATCGGCCCGCCAAGACCGAGGCGGAAGAGGGGGACGAGCCGCGAGAGAGGATCGCTCCTTCGAGAGATCACGACGCCGAAGCGGGCGCAGGCGACGCGGAGACCCTTCGCCCTGGCGGGCTCGAAGGAGGCCTCCCAAGCGGCGGTGAGGTCGGCGAGAAAGCCTTCGCCCCTGCCACTTTCCTCGTCGAGCACCGCGTCGCCGCGGTGGCCGTAGATGCCGAGAGCGGAGGCGGAGATGAGCACCGGGGGCGGGTTGTCCATGGATGCGACGGTCTCGGCGAGGAGTTTCCCGGAATCGATGCGCGCGGCGCGCAGGGCCGCCTTCCGCGCCGCCGACCAGCGCTTCGCGGCGATGCTGAGGCCGGAGAGGTGGACGACGGCGTCCACGTTGGTGAGCGCGGCGGGGTCGAGCTCGCCGTTCGCCGGGTCCCAGAAGGCGGCTCCATCGCCGACGGCTTGCCGGTCGCGGACGAGCCGCAGGACGTCGACGCCCGATTGGGAAAGGGACGCGGTGAGGGCGCCGCCGATGAGGCCGCTCGATCCGGTGATCGCGACCTTCACGCCGCCTACCTGATGCGGTAGCCGCCGTCGACGTTGATCGACTGGGCGTGGATGTTGCGGGCGCGCTCGGAGCAGAGGAAGACGACGAGGTCGCCGATGTCCTCCGGGGTCTGGCCGCGGCCCATCGGCACCCTCGAGACGGCACGGCTGTAAATCTCGGCGTCGCCGAGGTCTTCTGGGGTCTCGCCGCGGACGCGGCCGATGTCGTAGATGCCGCTCATCATGTCGGTCATCAGAAGGCCGGGGAGAATGGCGTTGACGTTGATGCCGTACCTGCCGAGTTTGAGCGCGAGCCCCTGGGTGTAGTTGATGTCGGCGGCCTTGCTGACGCAATAGTGGGTGAGGGTAGGGCTGCCCTGGATGCCGCCGATGGAGGCGATGTTGACGATCTTGCCGAAGCCGCGCTCGATCATGTGGTCGGCGACGGCCTCGGAACAGAAGACCCTGGACATGAGGTTGACTCGGAGGACGGCCTCCCAGTCTTCGTCGCTGGGCTGGGACCGGGTCTGCCAGCCGGGCGCGCCGACGACGCCGGCGTTGTTGACGAGGATGTCGATCTTGCCCATCTCGGCTTTGGCGGCGGCGATGAGCTGGTTGGCGCCGGCGCGGGCGCCAACGTCGGCCTCGACGGCCAGGGAGCGGCGTCCGAGGGCGCGGATCTCGGTTGCGACGGACTCGGCGTTGGAGGGGTCGAGGTCGCCGATAACGACGTCGGCGCCTGCCTCCGCCAGCTTGAGGGCGATGCCGCGCCCGATGCCGCGTCCGGCGCCGGTGACCGTCGCGGAGAGACCTTGCAGCTCCATTTGTAGCTCCTTCGGGATGGATGACTCCATCGCCGAGTGGGTAGCGTAGCAGGGGTGGGGCAGGGCGTCATCCTTGTGCCGGGGTCGACAACCAGTGGTGGTTGTGAGCGGCCCCTCATCTCAATCTTCTCCCGCGGGAGACCTTTGTGTAACCCGTTGGCAAGCCGAAAGACGGATGGCGCTGGGCAGTCCTCCGCCTTTCCCGGCGTCGGCGAAAAGGTGAGCATCTACTACCGGGCTCGGTTTTTGATACCCTATGCCATTATGCTTCGATGAGTGGGAAGAGTTTCCTTGGAGTCCTTGGCTGCTTCGGCTTGGCGCCTAGGCTACGCATCAACCACCGCTGGCTTGGGGCTGACCTCCTACCGCGCCAGGGTCACGGTTCCGCCCTAGGTCGCCCGCCGTCCTGCAGAACGAGGCTGCACAGCTTCACGAAGGAGAACTATGCGTCGGAAGGAAACGAGGGCTCGCCTCAACATACGCCAGAACGCTACAATCGCCCACCTTATCCTCGCGTCGCTCCTGTTCCCAATGGTCGTGCTCGTCGCCGTATCCGGCGGCCTCTTCCTGGCCGGCGTTGAAGGCTCGTATCGAATCGAGGCCATAGCTCCGCCCCACGAC
Source organism: Dehalococcoidia bacterium (assembly GCA_034421515.1). Taxonomy (GTDB): domain Bacteria; phylum Chloroflexota; class Dehalococcoidia; order SHYB01; family SHYB01; genus DAOUKH01. The sequence goes on along the minus strand of DAOUKH010000025.1, from coordinate 30,421 downwards.
GCGGCTATCGACGTCACATCCCCAGAGCTGGAAGAAGATGTCAAGGCCCTGTTGAGGGACGCCGACATCGGGCACTCCTTCAAGAGCCTCCGCATTGAGGAGACCGTGGTGGCGCCGGAGCCGGAAGGCACTTCTGAGGAAGCCGCCTCGAACGGGCATCAAGAGAAGGAAGAGGCGGCCCATGACCATGACCACGACCACGACCATGACCACGATTCCCCGAAGCCCGTGGAATCCCACGAAGAAGCCGAAGAGCCGATGCCTACGATCACCACGCTGACCACACAACCGGCTTACAAGACCCACTTTCGCGTCACGGTTAGTCTCGACGGCGACGTTGCCATCGAGAAGCGCTCTCCGGACCTGCAGAGACGACTCATCGGCCTGCACCGGGGAGAAGCGGAGGCCCCCTTCAAGTTCCTCCAGTACGGCATGGCAGTCGGACTGCTATGCGTCCTTGCGCTCGGTCTCTCCATGGGACTCAGCCATAGGCAGCTGCGCTGGCCTACCGCGGCCGCGGCTGCAATAGGACTGGTCCTGTTCGTGGTCCTCGCGGTGGTGCCGTAAGCCTGATGCCGGTCACCAGTGCCGGGGACCCGCCGTAGGAGCCTTCCCCATGAGGCGCCTAGCGGCTGGTGAAGCGCCAGGAGGCGATCTTGAGGGCGGGGACGCGGTTGACGGAGAAGAACTCGCGGACGAGCTTGGTGTCGGCGGCGATGGCGTCGACGCGGGTGAGGGCTTCGAGGTAGCTCTCGGTGAAGCGCAGGTCACGCACGGGGCCGACGACCTCGCCGTTCTCGATAAGGAAGCAGCCGTCGCGTGTCATGCCCGTCATGTGGACGGTGAGGGGATGCACCACGCGGGTATACCAGAAGCGGGTGATGAGGAGTCCGCGCCGGACGGAGGCGACGAGGTCGTCTCTGGAGGCATCGCCGGGGGCGAGGAACATGTTCCGGGGCACCGGCCCCATCGAGTAGCGGGCGGGCAGGGCGTGACCGGTCGGTTCGGCGCCGGCCTTGGCCGCGGTATGGCGGTCGTGGACGGGGGAGACGGCGACGCCGCCCCGCACGAGGTCGACGCGCGTCGCGGGGGCGCCCTCGGAGTCGAAGGGGCGCGGGATGCCGGCGGGGTCGAGCGGACTGTCCCAGATGGAGACGTTGGGGCCCATGACGGCTTCGCCGAGCTTGCCGGACATGAAGCTGCGCCCCTCCTCGACGGCCAAGCCGCCGAAGCCGACGTAGCCGAGGAAATCGAGCATGTCGCTGACGGCGAACTCTTCGAGGACGACCTCGTACTCGCCGGGGGGCAAGGACTTGGGGGCGCGGCCGGCGACGGCCTTTGCCGCCGCCTCGTTAGCGAGGACTTCGGCGTCGATGTCGCCGACCCGCGTTGAAAGCTGGCCGGCGTGCCCCGATGCGTCGTCGTCCATGAAGACGGCCATGAGGTCGGTGCTTGTGCCGGAGTGGAAGACGAAGAGGCCCTCCGAGTTCGCTACGGCGGTGGCGTGGGTGCCGGTGCGAAAGGCGCCGGCGGCGATGAGGCCGGCGTCGGACGCCTTGCCGGTGATCGTCCGGACCTCGGCGGCGCGCTGCATGGGGCCGTACTCGGCGGTGTCGACGTCGTAGCCGCCCACGGACGGCGTCGCGGCCGGTGCGGGCAGCGGGAGATATCGGTCTGAGTCGGGGAGGGTCTGCGCGATCGCCCGGGCCTGTTCGGCGGCCTTCTCGACGCCGCCGTCGCTGAGGTCGTCGGTGGCGGCCTCGCCCCACCGCCGGCCCACGCCGACGCGCACGGAGAGGGCGGCGCTTCGCACGCTCACGTTCTGGTGGACCTCGTTGTTGGCGAAGCGGGTCAGCGAGTCATCGGTGAACCGCACCGAGACTTCCGTAGGGAGTCCGCCCACCGCGGCGAAGGCGCGGTCGGCGAGGCGCTTGGCGTCGGACTGCATTGTCATGGCGCTTGGATTATTCCACCGCGCCCCGGTCGAGGAGAAGACCGGGAGTCTGCCGACGGTCTGGCAATGAAGAGCCCTGCAAAGGAAGGGGCGGGCAGTGGACAGCGCCCTTCGGGCGCTTGCGCGCCTTGCGGCGCGCCGCCCTCTCTCAATCTCCCCCAGAGGGAGAGGCCGGAGGGAGGGGCCGAAAAGACACGCCACCCGCGAGGGGTGGCGCTATCGAAAGAGGTTGATTCAGGCGGCGCCGGAGGTGCCGCCCAGTTTGGATGCCGTTAGCCCTTCTTCAGGAGCGGCAGACCGGTGCGTTCATTTTCCACAACCACGTAACCTGATGGCAGGGCGTCGATGGCGTTCGAGCCCGCAGTGCCGGCGAAGTAGAAGATCGTCTGCTGCTGCCCGCCCTTCAGCGTTACGTCCTTGGAGTGGAGATAATAGGTCTTCCCTGATTTCTTGCTCACAGTGCTGTAGGCCATTTAGCCCCCCTCGTAGGCTTCATGAGTCTCCTAGGACTCAAGTTGACCGTAATCCTAGCATACCTGTCCATACCCGTAAATCGTCGATTTATGACGAGCAGCGCGGTGTGCGGGGCCTCGTTATTCAACAGAAGGGGGCTTCTGTTGGCTGCCGGCGGCTTAGACGATGAGCGCCGCGGGGATTTCGAGCAGGCGGCGTACTTCGGCGAGGAATTCCGCGCCCTGCGCACCGTCGGCGACGCGGTGGTCCAGCGAAAGGGTGATGCGCATAAGGTCGGCAACTTGCACCTGGCCGTCGCGGACGACCGGCGATGGGGTCACCGATCCGACGGCAAGCGCCGCCGCCTGCGGCGGGGTGATGATGGCGGTGAACTCCTCGACACCGTACATCCCCAGGTTGGTGACGTTGAACGTCGCGCCGGTGTACTCCTCGGCGGAGAGCTTGCCGTCCCGGGCGCGTGACACCAGCGCCTTCGTCGCCTGAGCGATGGCGCGGAGCGTCAGGGTGTCGGCGTCCAGGATGGCGGGCGCGACGAGGCCCGTTTCCAGGGCGATCGCCATGCCGACGTTCACCCGCTGTTTCACGTCGATGCCGGCGTCGGTGTAACTCGCGTTCATCAGGGGGTGTTTCACCAAGGCTAGGGCGCACGCCTTCAGCACCATGTCGTTGAAGCTGATCTTCTCGTCGGGGAGGGCCGCGTTGAGTTGCGCGCGAAGGCGGGCGGCGTCGGTCATGTCGACGGCGGCGGTGAGATAGACGTGCGGGATGTTCTGTTTGCTGAAGGACATGCTCCGCGCGATGGCGTCGCGCATCTTGCTCAGGGCGACGACCTCGCCGCGCTTGGGCCCGGCGGCAGGGGCGGAGACGACCGGCGCGGCGGGGGCGGGCGCGGCGGGAGCCGCCTCCGGCGCCTTAGCGGCTCCGGCGGCGAAATCGGTGACGTCCTTCTTGGTCACGCGGCCGTTGGGGCCGGTGCCCGGAACGGCGGCGATGTCGATGCCGAGCTTCTGCGCCTCGCGCTTGGCCAGGGGCGAGGCCTTCACCTCTCCCCGTGCGGCAGGGGCGGGGGCGGTCGCGACCGGTGCCGCCGCCGGTGGGGGCGATGCGGCGGGGGCCTTCGCGGGAGCCGTCTTTGGGGCCGACCGCTTCTCGAGTTTCTCGTCGGCCCCGGCGATCACGGCGATGATCTCGCCGACGGGGACGGTGGTCCCTTCGCCGATCAGGGTCTGCCGAAGGACGCCGGAGTCGAAGGCTTCTATTTCGACGACGGCCTTGTCGGTCTCGATTTCGGCGATGATGTCGCCCGAGGCGACCTCGTCGCCTTCCCGTTTGATCCACCGCACGAGGGTGCCTTCCTTCATGTCGAAACCCATTTGCGGCATGATGACGTCGGTGGCCATGCTTACGGCTCCTAGCGCCTCCGTCGAGGCGTGCTACATGATTGAGTGGACGGCGTCCACGACGCGGCGGGCGTCGGGAATCGCCGCCATTTCGAGCGTCTTGTTGTACGGCATCGGCACTTCTTCGCCGGCGACCCGCGCCACCGGGGCGTCGAGGGAATCGAAGGCGTCGGTCATGATCGAGGCGGTGACCTCAGCGCCAAAGCCGCCGCTCTTCCAGCCTTCTTCCACGACGACGGCGCGGTTCGTCTTCATCACGGACTCGGCGACGGTGGCGGTGTCCAAGGGGCGCAGGGAGCGGAGGTCGACGACCTCGGCGTCGATGCCCTCGGCCGCCAGCATTTCGGCCGCTTCCAGCGCGATGGGGACCATGCGGAGGTAGGCGACGATGGTCACGTCGGCGCCGGGGCGCTTGACGTCGGCGCTGCCGAAGGGAACGGTGTACTCCTTCTCGGGCACAGGGCCCTTGGCGCCGTAGAGGAGGGAGTGTTCGACGAAGATCACGGGGTCGTTCTCGGCGAGGGCGGTCTTGAGCATGCCGCGGGCGTCGTAGGGGGTCGCGGGAGCGACGACCTTGAGTCCGGGAACGTTGGCGTACCAATTCTCGAGGTTCTGGGAGTGCGTGGCGGCAAGCTGGGCGCCCCCACCGCTGACCGTCCGGATGATGAGGGGGACGGAGAGCTGCCCGCCCGACATGTAGCGCAGCTTGGCGGCCACGTTCACGATCTGATCGGAGGCGAGCAGGCTGAAGTTGATGGTCATGAGCTCGACGATGGGGCGCATCCCGGCCAAGGCGGCGCCGATGCCCGCGCCGACGAGTACGGATTCGGCGATGGGCGAGTCCTTGACGCGGTCCTCGCCGAACTCATGGACGAGGCCCTTGGTGACGCCGTAGGCGCCGCCGTAGAAGCCGATGTCCTCGCCCATGAGGAAGACGCGCTCGTCGTTGATGAGCGCCTCGCGCAGCGTCTCCCGTATGGCGTCCCGGTAGGTTAGATCGGGCAACGCCCTGGCTCCTCCTCCGTGCCCGCCGGTCTAGTCGGCGTGGATGTCACGGTATAGCTCGTCCAATTCCGGTTCGGGGCTCTCGTTGGCGAAGGCGACCGCCGCGTTGACTTCCTCCTCGACGTCCGCCTTGATCGCGTCGATCTCGCCTTGGGAGGCCATGCCGCTCTCAAGCAGCTCGGCCCCGAACCGCGTGATGGGGTCCTTCTTCTTCCAGACCTCCTCTTCCTCTTTGTCGCGGTAGGCGACGGGGTCGGCCATGGAGTGGCCGCGGAAGCGGTAGGTGATGGCTTCGAGGAAGAACGGCCCGCCTCCCCCCCGGGTGTACTCGACGGCTCGCCCCATGGCTTCGTAGACGGCGAGCACGTCCATGCCGTCGACGCGCTCGCTGGGAATTGCGAACGCGTCGGCGAGCCGGTGCATCGATCGGCCGGCGTGGGCGCGCTCGACGCGGGTGCCCATGCCGAACCCGTTGTTCTCAAGGAGGAATATCACGGGCAGGTCCCAGAGGGCGGCGAGGTTGAAGGACTCGTGGAACTCGCCCTCGTTCACCGCACCGTCGCCGAAGATGCAGAGGCAGAGGCGGTCTTCCTTCTTGCCGGCGAGCGCCAAGCCGGTGGCGACGGGCATCATGCCGCCGACGATGGCGTAGCCGCCGAGGAACCCTTTCGAGGCGTCGAAGAGGTGCATCGAGCCGCCCTTGCCCTTGCTGGTGCCGGTGGCGCGACCGAAGAGCTCCGCCATGAGCCGCTTGGTGTCGAGGCCGCGGGCGATGGCGTGGCCGTGCTCGCGGTAGTGGCTGACGATGTAATCCTGGGGTTGGAGGCGGGCGAAGGCCCCGGCGGCGATGGCCTCCTCGCCGATGTAGAGGTGCAGGAAGCCGCCGATCTTGGCCCGCCCGTACCACTCCGCGCAGCGCTCTTCGAAGCGCCGGATGAGCGTCATGGTCCGGTAGAAGTCGAGGGCGAGTTCCTTGCTAACGGATTTCTCTTCTAGTGTTGTCACCATGTCCCGGCCTCCGCGGGATGCCGGCCTCGGGGGCCGGCTCGTCGTCGCTGACTAGATGTGGATCGGGGATCCTGCCACGGCCAGCGACGCCTCCATAACGGCTTCCGACATCGAAGGATGGGCGTGAACGGCGCGCCCAAGCTCGAGGCTGGAGCCTTCAAGCAGCTTGATCATCGATACCTCGGGCAGCATCTCGGTCACATCGTGGCCGAGCATGTGCGCGCCGAGCACCTCACCGTCCTCGGCGGCGACGATCTTAATGAAACCGGCGGTCGCCCCAGAGGCGACCGCCTTGCCGTTTGCCGTGAAGGGAAACTTCCCTACGCGGACGGTAAAGCCCTGCTCCTCCGCCTGCGCCTCGGTGAGGCCGAAGCTGGCCGCCTGGGGCTGGCAGTAGGTGGCGCGGGGCATGTTCTCGTAGATGATGGGCTCGACGTCGTGGCCGGCGATGTCCTCGGCGGCGGCGATGCCCATGTGCTGCGCGACGTGGGCCAAGGCGAGCTTGCCGGTCACGTCGCCGATGGCGTAGACGCCGGGTGCGCCGGTGCGCATTTGGTCGTCGATCTCGATCCAGCCGCCGCGTGCCAGCGTGATGCCGGCCTCTTCGAGACCGAGCCCTTCGGTGTTCGGGGTGATGCCGACGCCGAGGAGCACTTTCTCGGCCTCGACTACGCCGGCGGAGCCGTTCTCGCCTAGGGAGAGCCGAATGACGTCGCCGTCGTGCTCCGCCGACTCGACGGGTACGCCGGTCTTGACGGCGATCTTCAGCTTCTTCAACTCGCGGGCGAGCCCTTGGCCCACCTCGGCGTCCTCGGTGGGGAGACAGCGGTCGAGGGCCTCGATCACGGTGACCTCGACGCCGTAGGCGCGGTAGAAGTAGGCGAACTCCAGCCCCACGGGCCCGGCGCCGACGATGGCGATGGACTTCGGCGGCTCGCGAAGCTCCAGCGCCTCGCGGCTGGTGATGACGCGCTCGCCGTCGGGGGCCAGCGAGGTCAGTCCGCGCGCGCGGGCCCCGGTGGCGATGATGACGGCCTTGGCGTCGAGCCGCTCGCCGCCGGGATCGACAAGGACGGCGTTGGGGCCGTCGAGGCGGGCACAGCCCTGGATGAGGTCGATCTTGTTCTTCTTGAGGAGGAAGAGGACGCCCTTGGTCATCTGGTCGACGACGCGGCGGCTGCGGTCGATCGCGGCGCCCATGTCGTAGGAGGCGTTGTCGACGCCGATGCCGTAGTCGGAAGCGTTGCGGACGAGGTTGACGACTTCGGCGTTGCGGAGGAGCGCCTTGCTGGGAATGCAGCCCCAGTTGAGGCAGACGCCGCCGACCTGGTCGCGCTCGACGACGGCGGTCTTGAGTCCGAGCTGCGCGGCGCGGATCGCGGCGACGTAGCCGCCGGGGCCGCCGCCGATTACGACTACGTCATACGCTTCCGGCAAGTAGCTCCCTCCGCCGCTGTTCGGGGGCGGCCGTGTGCTCGTGGGCGTGGTACGAGCTTCGCACCAGCGGGCCGGACTCGACGTGGGCGAAGCCCATGGCGAGTCCGACGGCCTTGAGCTCGTCGAATTCCTCGGGCCGGTAGAACCGGTCGATCTTGATGTGCTTGTCGGTGGGGCGCAGGTACTGGCCGATGGTGAGCACGTCGACGTCGGCCTCACGAAGGTCGGTCATGGTGTCGATGATTTCGTCCATCGACTCGCCCATGCCGGCGATGACGCCGGACTTGGTGGTCATCTCGGGAGCCCAGTCCCGGACCTGGGCGAGCAGCTCGATCGAGCGCCGGTAGTCTCCCTTGGGGCGCACCCGGGGGAAGAGGCGTTCGACGCTCTCGATATTGTGGTTGAGGATGTCGGGCCGCTCGTCGACGACGGTGCGGAGGGCGTCGCCCTGGTAGTCGGGAATGAGGACTTCGACGCGGCAGCCGGGAGCGCGCTCGCGGATACGGCGGATGGTCTCCACGTAGACGGAGGCGCCGCCGTCGTCAAGGTCGTCGCGGTTGACGGAGGTGACCACGGCATGGCGCAGGCCCATCGCCTCGACGGCGGAGGCGACGCGGAGGGGCTCCATGGGGTCGAGGGCGAGAGGCTTGCCGCTGGTGACGGCGCAGTAGGCGCAGGCGCGGGTGCAGATGTCGCCGAGGATGAGGAAGGTGGCCGCGCCGTTCTCCCAGCACTCACCGATGTTGGGACAGCGGGCCTCTTCGCAGATGGTGTGGAGTCGGCGCTCCCGCATGACGCCGACGATACGCCGGTAGTTTTCGCCTCCGGGGAAGCGGACTTTGAACCAAGGCGGGAGCCTCCGCTCGGTCACGTGCTTGGCGCCTCCAAACGCGACAGGGCTCGGCTGCGTGTAAAGCCGTTGGGCCGAGTATAGCACGGCGGCCCGTTCCGACCGGTTTGAGGGGCGGCGCGGTCAGCCTTCGCGGAGCCGAATGTAGCCGATCAGCTCGGGGTGGACGCGCTCGATCTCGGCGAGCATGCCGCGAGCGATGTCCTGGATCGTGAAATGCGCTTCCTTCGCGCTGCGTAGCTTCAGCAGGTGGAAGCACTCGCGGAGGTTGATCTTCACGAGCAGCCGCCGGTTGTGGGCGTGGGTGACGACGTACTGCGCGGCGTGCGGGTCAACCTCCGCTACCGCGGCATAGGCCTCGGCCGAGGCCGCCATCGCCGCCTCGAACTCGTCGACGGCCCCGGCGTCGGCGACGACGAAGGGGACGACGTAGCCGAGGTCGGGCGTGAGCGGCTGCGGCAGGTAGGTCTGCATGCGGTGGCGCTTGTACTCCCGGTAGGCCCCGTAGTCCATGGTGAGCTCGAAGAGGTAGTCGATCATCTCCAGGTCGCGCAGGGGCGCGTCGAAGGGTCCGAGGCCGTCGAGGGCGTCGTTGAAGAGCACCCTCCGCTCCTCAGACCCAAGGAGCGCGCCGCGCCTCTGCGCCTCGGCGTAGGAGAGGCCAGAGTTGGAGAAGAGGAGGGAGGTGACGAGCTTGTCCTGGGCGTCCGGGGTGTATTCGACGAGCTTCGCCTCGACGGGACGGTCCTGGAGCAGGGTTCCGTGCTCGTCGCCGGCCGACCTGGCGGTGAGCGACCGCCGGGCTCCCGTGAGGTAGTCGCTCGCGTCGGCGTACTTGATGAGGGTGGGGGCGATGGCCCGGCCCTGGTCCTTGAGCACGGCGCCGAGGTCGCGCGCCTCCGCCAGCTCGGAGGAAAGGAGCTTGCTGATGGCGTGCTCCATGGAGCGGGCGTTGAGGGTGACGCCGACGTTGGTCAGGGTCGCGGCGGGCAAGGTGAAGCGGCAGTGGTCGGTGGCGATGCGGCGGAGGCGGAGCCGGTAGGCGCCGTCGCGCTCGTTCTCGCGCTGGGGATGCTCGGTCCGCAGCCACTCCAGGGTGCGCTCGATGAGTGCGTGGTAGGCGTCGAAAAGCCGGTCGCAGGCCGCGACGTAGACGCGCTCGACGGCGTGGCCCCGGACCTCGGCGGGGACGAAATAGCTGCCGCGGTCGAGGACCTGGTAACGGGACGACTTCTCGGTGTAGGAGGCGAGGCGGTTGTCCTCGAGGTCGTCGCAGACGAGCCGCGACAGGTCCTCGACGGCCATGTGGATGACGGCGTGCTCGGCGACGGAGGCGTGGCCGTAGCCGACGACCCACTTTTCGTTGAAGTCGGCGGCCTTCGTCTCGGAGACGACGCGGCTGATCTCGTCGAACGGCTGAGGGCTCCGCGAGGTCATCGCGAAGGTGACCGCGATCTGCTCCTGGCTGAGGTCTCGCGGGTCCAGGGGATAGACGCGCATAGGCCGTGTGGTGTGGGAGGTGGTGGTCACGCAGGCATTGTAGCGCCCGCGCCCTCGGCGGGGGAAGGCGGGGGAAGTGGCCGTGCTACCATCGCGCCTCCTGCGCGGCTGCAAGGGCGTGTAGTGCGCAGCATCAGGAATGGGAGGTCGTTAGTGAACAGCCAGAGACTCGTAGCGAACGTGCTCATGATCGTCATCGGGGCGATTGCTGCATTCGCCATTCCCGCCGTGTTCATTTGGATTGCGACATTTATTGGTGACCCGGAAAGTCCACTTGTGGGCGGAACTCCCTTTACACTCGCTCAGGTGATGGCAATCTTCGGGGCCTTTGGGCTGGCTGGAGGGTTCGGCAGTCAGGGCACGGCGAAGTTCAGGCGCTCACTGCGTCTGGTGGCCACGCTCTTCCTGATATCGGCTCTTTGCTTCTCTCTTTTGGGGATGTTGTTTCCAGGGCTAGCATCAGCTGAAGAGGGGACGACTTCGACCCATGTCTTGGTAGGAGCGCTCATCGGAGCACTCGCGTTGGCCGGGCTGGCGTTCCTTGCCGGCACCGTGCTGTGGATGAGTCTCGTCCCTGAGCTCCTTTGTGAACGAGGGCACGCCGAAGCGGCGAAGGACTCCCCGTCGTGCCATTGAACAGGGGCGGGTAGCCCAGCCGGCGCTTGCGGCGGGCCGTATACTTGGCCCACTTTCGTCCGCCGCGCGGCCCATCTGAAGCGGGCGCGGCGCGCCAGGGCCGCCGATGCTCGACCCGCCGACCGCTGACACGCCCCTGTCCGGGGTCACCGTCCTCGACCTCAGTCAGGGGATCGCGGGCGGCTACTGCACCAAGCTGCTGGCCGACCACGGGGCCGACGTCATCAAGATCGAGCCGCCGGGGGGCGACGCGCAGCGGTCCGCGCCGCCGTTCCACCGGGACGACGCCCACCCTGAGAAGAGCGGGTCGTTCCTGCATCTCAACACGAACAAGCGCAGCGTGACGTTGGACGTCGCGTCGCGGGCTGGGCGGAAGATCGCACTGGCGCTGGCGGAACAGGCCGCGGTGGTGGTCGAGAGCTTCGCGCCATCAGAGAGCGAAGGGCTTGGGCTGGACTATGCGCGCCTGTCTGAACGCCGTCCCGACCTTGTCGTCGTCTCGATCACCGGCTTCGGACGGAGCGGGCCGTACCGCGACCTGAAGACGTCGGAGATCGTCACCTACGCGATGGGCGGGCCGATGTACGCGACGGGGCTCCCCGGCCGCGAGCCGATGAAGCTGGGGGAGAACGTCCTGCAATACCACGCGGGGGCCTGCGCGGCGAGCGCGGCGATGATCGCGCTGTGGAAGGCGGAGATGACGGGCGAGGGCGACCACATCGAGCTCTCCCAATTCCGCGCCCAGGCCGCCAACCAGGACCGGCGCACGACGATGCTGGTGGGCTACCAGTACACGGGCGAGGACAACCTGCGGAAGATCGGGAGCTCCGTACCGGGGACGGGCGTGCGCATCTGCGGCGACGGCTACGTGCATTTCATGGCGGGGGAGGGGAAGATCGCCGACGTCGCGCGCATGATGGGGCAGCCCGAGCTTCTGGACGACCCGCGCTTTGCCACGGCGACGGCGCGGGCAAGGCCGACCGCGTCGGACGAGTTCGACGAACACCTGCTGCCGTTCACGCTCCAGTACTCGAAGCGCGAGCTCTTCCAGTTAGCGCAGGCGAACCTGATTCCGTCGGGGCCGCTGTACGACTCGTCGGACCTGGTCGGCGACCCCGTCTTCCAGCAGCGGGGGATGTGGGAGAAGGTGACCCATCCCGCTGCGGGCCCGCTGACGCAGGTGGGGCGTCCCTTCACCATGCACGGTAGCCCGCGACGGCCCATGCGCCCGGCGCCGCTTCTGGGCGAGCACACCGCGGAGGTGCTGAGCGGCAAGCTCGGACTCTCGCCCGGCGAGCTCGCCGCGCTGTGCCGCGAGGGTGTGGTCTAGATGACGCTCCCCCTCGAAGGAATACGGGTGCTCGACCTCACGATCGTGTGGGCGGGGCCGCATGCCACGATGCTGCTCGCCGACTGGGGCGCCGAGGTCATCCGCATCGAGTCGACCCAGGTGATGCAGCCGAATACGCGGGGCCGCCTGGCCCATCCGCCGCCGGACCTGCCCCGGCTACGCAAGGACTGGGGCTTCGCCTATCCCGATTGGGAGCCGGGGGAGAACTCGTGGAACCGGTACCCCATCTTCCAGAGCCACGCGCGGAACAAGAAGAGCATGACGGTGGACATGCTCCGGCCGGAGGGCCGCGACGTCGCCTACGACCTCTTCCGCACCGCCGACATCTTCATCGAGAACAACGTGCCGAGCACCATCGAGAAGCTCGGCCTCACCTACGAGGAGCTTCGGAAGGTCCGCCCCGACCTCATCGCGGTGCGCATGCCCGCCTACGGCCTCGACGGCCCCTACAAGCACTACCGCTCGTTCGGGGTGCAGGTGGAGTCCACCGCGGGGCACACGCTAGTGCGCGGCTACCCCGACGAGGACTACTCGACCATCGACCAGACGTACCTGGGCGACGGCGCGGCGGGAGCGTCGGGGGCCTTCGCGGCGGTCATGGCCCTGCGCCACCGCATGCGGACGGGCAAGGGCCAGATGGTGGAGTGCTCCCTGGGCGAGAACTTCGTCCCGTACCTCGGCGAGTCGATCATGGACTGGACGATGAACGGCCGCGTCCACTCGACGCTGGGGAACCGGCGCCCCGACGGCGCGCCGCAGGGCGCCTACCCGTGCGCGGGCGACGACAACTGGGTGGCGCTCTCGGTGACGTCCGATAGGGAGTGGGCGGGTCTATGCGAGGCGATGGGGGCACCGGAGCTGCGCCGCGATCCGCGATTTTCCAGCGTCCTGGCCCGCTTCAAGCACCACGACGCGTTGGACGAGCGAATCGCTGAGTGGTCGTCGGGACTGAGCGCGTCGGAGGCGGCGGCGGCCTTGCAGACCCACGGCGTGCCGGCGGGGCCGGTGCTGCGCGACTCCGAGCTGTACGCCGACCCGCAGCTCGCCCACGACGGCTTCTTCAAGCGCTTCGAGCACGCCGACGCCGGGACGCACGACTATCCGGGCTTGATGTGGACGATGGACCGGACGCCCAACGATCTCCGGACGCCGCCGGTGCGTCTCGGTGAACATAACGACTACGTCTATGGCGAGCTGCTTGCCTATCCGGCGGAGCGCCGCGCCGCCCTGGAACGGGACGGCCACATCGGGACGCGGTACGCCGCGCATATCCCTTGACGGGACGCGACAAGGCCGCCGAGAAATCCTATAATCTCCATGCCCCGCTCGATGGTGAGCTTGGAAGCCGGGCGGGCCTAACTGGAGACGCGATGTCCGAGCGATATGAACGCGAAATCGAAGAGATCATGGGGGAGGCGGGCGACCTCCGCCCCCGGCGTCCCCTGCGCGAACACTTCAAGGACGCGCAGGCGCGCGTCGGCCAGTCGTTGCGCCTGGAGGCCGGGAACTGGCTCCGTTGGCTCACCCCGAAGAGGGTCGGCGGACTTGGCGCCATCCTGCTGATCGCTTCGTTGTTCGCGCGGAGCCCGGCGGTCATCGGCTCGGCGATCGGGCTGCTGCTCTTCGCCTACCTGCTCCACATCGCGAGAGGCAGCACGTCGTTCGAGGAGCAGACCGGCTACCAGAAGAGCTGGCGCGGCGAGCCGGTCCAGTACTCGGACAACGACGGCGCCGACTGGCGCGGGCGCTTCCGCCGGCTGTTTGGCAGGAAGAAGTAGGGCCCGGGGCCGCACGACCCCAACGCTACTCCGCCATCTGCTCCAAGCGGTCGATCGTGGCGTCGAGCATCGCCTGACCGTCGGCCGCGGTTACCTTGCCCCGCGCGGCCTTGAGCTGGCCGGCGATGTTCAGGCAGAAGCCGCGCCATTCCTCGAAGGTGCCGCCGACGGGCGCCGCGACGCCGGCCTCGAGCACCTTCGCCTGACTCTCCAACGCCTCGGCGCGGCGCGGGTCGCTCAACTCGAGCATGTCCACGAGGTGGAGCAGCCCTTCCTCGAAGTGCTCGGGGTCCTCGAAGACGAAGTCGGTCTCGTTCGGCATGACGTCACCCGCCGCTCGGGGGTGGGAGAACTGGCGGTGCGCCAAGTCTAGCACGCCTCCCGGTAGCGCGTAGGGGTCAATCGACGGTGTGAACGTCGAAGGCGGCTCCGGCCTTCGCTAGACGCGCGGCGGCGATCTCGACGGCGGCGGGGCTGAGGTCGCAGCCCACCCACCGGCGCCCCAGGCCCTCGGCGGCGGCGAGCGCCGTCCCCGCGCCGCAGAAGAAGTCGGCGACGAGCCCGCCGGGAGGCGAGGCGGCCTCGACGATGCGGCGCAGGAGCCGCTCCGGCTTCTGGGTGGGGTAGTCGGTGCGCTCGGCGGCGGGGGCGTGCATCATGTCGGGGATGTCGGACCAGACGTCGCCCAGCGGGCGGCGGTCGATGACGAGGCCGTCCTGCTCGTCCAGGTGGTACTTCACACGGGCGCGCCCCGTCCGTGTTCTATGCACGCGGCCCTCGGCCTCGAGGCGCGCAATGCTCTCGTCGGTGTAGTCGCCGCGGGGCGCGGTCTTGAACCAGCGGCCGTCGTCGCCGCGCCGATAGCCGCGCGCCCGCGCCGCTTCATGAGTGAGGCGCTCCTCGACCTGCGGGGTCGTGAACCGGGTTGAAGGGGACGCTGAGTAGAAGAGGATGCTGTCGTGGTTGCGGGGGAACTGTCCCGCGCCGGCCTTTGCGCCGCGGCCGCCGTAGTGCCACACGATCTCATTGCGAAAGTTGTCCGCGCCGAAGATCTCGTCGAGGAGCAGACGGCCGTGGTGGCAGGCGCGCCAGTCGAGGTGGAGGAAGATGGAGCCGGACGGCGCGAGCAGGCTCCGCATCAACGTCAGCCGCTCCCGGAGCATGGCGGTGTAGGCCTCGATTCCGCCGCGCCAGACGTCGTCGTACGCGGGCTCGCCGTGGGCCCGGTCGCGGGCCTGCTTGCGCGCACCGAAACGCAGGGCTTCACCGATGGCGAACGGCGGGTCGGCGTAGATGAGGTCGACGGCGCCGGCGAGCTCGGGTTCGAGGAGCGCCATGACGCGCGCGTTGTCGCCCCGAAAGAGCAGACCCCGCCAGGGGGTCTGGACGAAGGGGCCGCTTGCGGATGTTCCCGGCATGGCGCGGCGATTATATGCCGCGGGGCCGCTCAATCGAGGAGGAAGCAGGCGTTGCTCTTGATCACGAGCCAGACGCCGCGGCCGGGTCGCAGGTCGAGCTGGGCCACGGACCTCGGTGTCACCTCGGCGCGGAAGGGCACGCCGCCGCAATCGACGGAGAGCAGCCGCTCGAAGCCTTCCTCCGCGACGTCGGCGATGACGCCGGGGATGACGTTCTGCGCCGAGAGTCCGGTCGGCGGCTCGACGGCCACGAGGACGTCGCCGGCACGGACGCCGACGCGCGCCGTGTCGCCGGGACGCAGACCGGCGTGCGCCGTCACGAGGGAGACGGCGCCGAGGTCGCAGGTCATCACGCCGTCTTCCGGCGACACATCGGCGACGCGGCCCTCGAAGACGTTCTGAATCTCGGTGACGCGGGAGAGGCCGCGGGCTCGGGGGCGCTCGATGACGTCGAGGGGGCGGCCCTCGTCGGCGACGCGCCCGTCTTCGAGGACGATGACGTCGTCGGCCATGGCCACGGCGTCGGCGAGGTCGTGGGTCACGAGGACAATGGGGATGCCCTCGCGTTCCTTGATGCCCAGGAGCTCCCGCCGCAGGTCGCGCCGCAGCGGGACGTCGAGGGCGGCGAAGGGCTCGTCGAGGAGCAGGGCTTGGGGCGCGGGCGCGAGGGCGCGGGCCAGCGCCACCCGCTGCTGCTGCCCGCCGGAGAGCTTGGTCGACGGGCGGTCGGCCACGTCGGCGATGCGGAAGGTCTCCATGGCCAGGCTGGCGGCGCGCTCCCGCTCGTCCCGATTCTTGCCCGGCGCGCCGAAGGCGACGTTGCCCCGCACGCTGAGGTGGGGGAAGAGGGCGTAGTGCTGAGGGACGTAGCCCACGCCCCGCTCGTGGGGCTTCACCCAGACGCCGGTCTCGGACGAATGCAGCAGGCGGCCGCCGAGGGCGAGGTGGCCGGCGCCGGGGTGGACGAGGCCGGCGATGACGCGCAGGGTCATCGTCTTGCCCGCGCCGGATGGCCCGACGATGGCGAGCACGCGCCCGTCGTCGACGCGCCAGTGCGCCTCCAGGGAGAAGCGCCCTACGGAGTGGCGGGCCCAGCCTTCAAGCATCGGCGCCGCTCCTTCCCGCCAGCCAGCGCACGGCGAGGAGGACGCCAAGGGCCATGACGAGCATGACGGCGGCCAGGGCGAGGGCCGCGCCGAGATCGGATTCTAGGGCGGCGAGGACGGCCAGGGGCATGGTCTGCGTCTTTCCCTGCAGGCTGCCGGCGAACATGATGGTGGCCCCGAACTCGGCGATGGCGCGCGCCCACGCGATGACCAGTCCGGTTACCAGGGCGCGGCCCGCCAACGGGACCGAGACGCGCCAGAAGACGGCGAACGGCGTTGCTCCGAGCGTCTGCGCAATGCCCTCGATCTCGTCGTCGATGGCCTCGAAGCCGACGCGGGCGGAGCGGATGAAGAAGGGGGCGGAGACGAAGATCTGGGACATGACGACGGCGGTGGTGGTGAAGGCGAGCGAGCCGCCCAGTTCTCCCAGCGGGCCGGTGCGTCCGAAGGCCATGAGCATCGCAAGGCCGGCGACGGCGGGCGGGAGCACGATCGGGAGCTCGAGGAGCGCGTCGACGATGCTGTGGCCGGGGAAGCGGCCGCGGGCGAGGAAGAAGGCCGCGGGCGTGCCCAGCACGGCGGTGATGGCGACCGCGATCCCGCTGGTCGCCAGGGAGAGGCGGAGGGCGTCGAGGACGAACCCCTCGCCGAGGCTGGCCCAGAAGCCCTCCTCGCCGACGCCGCGCACGACCATGACGATGAGCGGCAGCGAGATGAAGAGGAGGTAAAGGCCGGCGAGTCCGCCGCCCGCGACCAGCCAGCTTCGGCCCAAGCGCGCCCCGTCCACGATCAGATGCCCCCGTCCGGCGGGAGGAAGTTGTGCCGCTGGAGAATGGTGCGGCCCTCCACGGAGAGGATGAACGCGATGAAGTCCTCGGCCAGACCCGGCGTCGCCGCGCCGTCCACCACGGCGATGGGGTAGCGGATCGGGCCGCTGTACCGCTCGGGGATGGGAATGGGGACGAGGTCGCCGCGCCCGGCGCCGCCGGTGTCGGTGACGTAAGCGAGGGCGGCGTCGGCCTCGCCGATCTCGACCTTGGCGACGGCGCGCCGGACATTCGCCTCCTTGGAGACGATGTTGCCGACGACGGCGTCGCGGAAGGCGGGGCCGAAGTCGGGATCGGCGGCCAGGCGCTCGAAGGCCATGTTGGTGTAGCGCCCGAAGGGTGTCGCGTCGTCGCCGGCGACGACGCGCAGGCCGGGAGCGGCGAGGTCGGCGAGGTCGCGGACCTGGCCCGCGTCACGCGGAACAATGACGGCGAGCCGGTTCCGCGCAAAGACGGTGGGTTCGCCGGAGATGACGCCGGCGTTCGCCGCGAGGTCCATGTTGAACTCGTCGGCGGAAGCGAAGGCGTCGGCCTCGGCGCCCTGCTCGAGCTGGATGCGCAGCGTGGAGCTTGCCTGATAGGAGAGCCGAACTTCGACGCCTTCGTTGCGGCGTTCGAACTCGCGGCCCATCTCGTTGAAGACCTCGGTCAGCGAAGCGGCGGCGAAGACGGTCACGGTGCGCTCGCCGTCCGGTGAGCCGCAGGCCGCGAGGGCGAGCATGGCGGCGACGACCGCGCCCACCCATGCGGCGAGGCGGAATGGCCTAGTCGTCTTGCGGCGCATGCGTCGATGCTAGCGGCGTGCGGGCCCGGCGACACCGGCGAAGCGCACAAAGAAGGGGAGCCAAGTGCCGCTCTGCTACCATGGGCGGCGTGGAGGCGATCGAAGCGCTGGCGGGGGCCCTGGAATCGGTCGAAGGGCGGCGGGAGGTCCGCGCGGCCCTGTGCCGCCTGTTGGCCCCGATCAGGGAATACGACGAGCGCACCCAGTCCGACCTGGCGTCCACGCTCCGCACGTTCATCGCGCTCGGGGGCAACCTCCAGTCCACCGCCGAGGCGCTCTTCCTCCACCGGAACAGCGTGAGCTACCGGCTGCAGCGCGTCGAGGCGCTCACCGGCGTCGACCCGCGCGACCGGCAGGCGCGCCTCGCGTTGACCGCCGCCTTCGCCATCGCCGAGCCCGAAATCATGCAGCCGCGTCCCGGAGAAGAGGAGCAACGATGAAGAGCAGCGCCCGCAACCGGCTTCCCGGCGTCGTGACCGGCGTCCGCATCGAGGGGCTTCTGGCGCAGATCGACCTCAAGGTCGGCGACAACCACGTGGTGTCGCTCATCAGCGCGGAGGCCGCCCGCGAGCTCGGCCTCAAGGAGGGCGACCGCGCCGCGGCGGTGGTGAAGGCCACCTCCGTGATGATCGTCAAGGACGGCTAACGCGTCCCACCCCGCGTTGCTAGACTACAATCGGAGACCGCACCGGTGACGACGAAGAGCCTGCCGACCATAGACGCCCTGCGCGTCCGCCTCGCGCCCGCCCTGGAGCGAGCCGGGGTCCTGCGGGCCTACGTCATCGGATCACTGGCGACGGGCAAGGCGACGGAAGCGAGCGACGTCGACCTTCTCGTCGTGGCGGAGTCGGACAAGCCGATGCGCCACCGCTACCTGGATTTCGGGGAGGTCCGAAAGGCCTGCGCTTGGCCCGCCGATGTCTTTCCGTACACCCCGGAGGAGGTCCGGGAGGCGGTCGCATCGCGGCGCCGGTTCGTCGTGCAAGCCCTGGCTGAGGGTGTCCAGATATTTGAGCGTGGCTCGCAACCCTACGCCCTCGACCGCATGGTGCGGGAGGCGGTCATTGCCGAGGAGCGGGGCGAGTACTGGGCGGGCGAGGGAACCGAGTGGATCGAGGATGCCGCCGGCGACCTCGACGCGGCCCGCCTGCTGCTTGAGAACGGGATGTTCGCCCTTGCCTGCTTCAACGCGCAGCAGGCCGCGGAGAAGGCACTGAAGGGACTGGCCTACCATCGCGGCGACCGGCGCGTTCGCGAGCATTCGCTTGAAGTCTTGTTCGAAGCGCTCGTCGGCGACTATCCGCAGATCGAGGCGTCGCGGGGTGACATGGAGCGAATGGACCCGTACTACACCAACACGCGCTACCCGAACGCCCCGGCGCCGCGTTCGCGCAGCTCTTTCACGGAAGACGAGGCCCGCGCCGCGGTCTCCGGGGCGGAGATGTTGCTCGGCGCCGTCCGCGCCATTGTGCCGCCAAGGCAAGAATAGGGCAGTCGGCCGAGTCATGCCGCCGTTCAAGATCGTCTCTGAGTTCAAGATGACCGGCGACCAGCCGCAGGCGGTCGACCTGTTGGTCGAGGGCGTCAATCGCGGCGACCGGTACCAGACGCTGCTCGGCGTGACTGGGTCGGGCAAGACGTTCACCATGGCGAACGTGGTGGAGCGGGTGCAGCGCCCCACGCTGGTCATCGCCCACAACAAGACGCTCGCGGCGCAGCTCGCCACCGAGTTCAAGGAGTTCTTTCCCGAGAACGCCGTCGAGTACTTCGTCTCCTACTACGACTACTACCAGCCGGAAGCCTACATTCCGCGGTCGGACACCTACATCGAGAAGGATGCCGACATCAACGAGGAGATCGACAAGCTGCGCCACGCCGCGACGCGCGCGCTGCTGACCCGCGAGGACGTGCTGATCGTCGCCTCGGTCTCCTGCATCTACGGCCTGGGCTCGCCGGAGGAGTACGCCAACTTCCGCGTGCGGCTCGAACGCGGCGGGTCGGCGCGGCGCGGCAAGGTGATCCGCCAGCTCATCGACATGCAATACGAGCGTAACGACCTCGATCCCACGCGGGGTCGCTTCCGCCTTCGCGGCGACACGCTGGAGATCCAGCCGGCCTACGAAGACCTGGCGCTCCGCATCGAGTTCTGGGGCGACGAGGTCGAACGCATCACCGAGCTCGAACCGCTGACCGGCGAAATCCTGGGCGACCGCGACATCGTCGAGATCTATCCCGCGAAGCACTTCGTCACACCGGCCGACAAGCTCGCCGCAGCGATGAGCGATGTCGAGACGGAGCTGGAAGAGCGGCTGGCCGACCTGGAGCGTCAGGGCAAGGTGCTCGAAGCGGCGCGCCTGGAGCAGCGCACCAAGTACGACCTCGAAATGCTGCGTGAGAGCGGCTATTGCTCAGGGATCGAGAACTACTCTCGGCACCTGGCGCGCCGCGCCGCGGGCAGCCGCCCCTCGACCCTCCTCGACTACTTCCCCGACGATTTCCTCCTGTTCGTCGACGAGTCCCACATGACGATTCCCCAGGTGCGCGGGATGTACCACGGCGACCAATCGCGGAAGCGCACCCTCGTCGAGTTCGGCTTCCGCCTGCCCTCCGCGTTGGACAACCGGCCCTGGAGCTATGACGAGTTCGACGAGCACATCGCGCAGGCGGTCTTCGTCTCCGCCACGCCGGGGCCCTACGAGTTCGAGGTGAGCCAGCAGGTGGTCGAGCAGGTCATCCGGCCGACAGGGCTGCTCGACCCAACGGTGCAGGTCAAGCCGACGCAGGGCCAGATCGACGACCTGATGCGGGAGGTTCAAGTCCGCGTCGAGCGCAAGGAGCGGGTCCTCATCACCACGCTGACGAAGCGGATGGCGGAGGAACTTGCGGACTATCTGAAAGAGATGGGGATCAAAACGCAGTACCTCCACTCGGAGGTGGACACGTTGGAGCGGAGTGAGATTCTGCGCGATCTTCGTTTGGGCGTCTTTGACGTTGTGGTGGGAATCAATTTGCTGCGCGAGGGGCTCGATTTGCCGGAAGTCAGCCTTGTGGCCATCCTCGACGCCGACAAGGAGGGCTACCTGCGGTCGGGGAGCTCGTTGATCCAGACCATCGGCCGTGCGGCGCGGCACGAGGACGGCCACGTGATCATGTACGCCGACATGGTCACCGACTCGATGCGCCTGGCGATCGACGAGACGGAGCGGCGGCGGCGGCTGCAAGAAGACTTCAACCATCAACACGGCATCACGCCGCAGGGGATCAAGAAGTCGATCAAGGACATCACCGACCGCGTCCGGGCCATCGCCGAGGAGCAGGCGCCGTACGTGACGACGCGGGAGATGCCCCGCGACCAGGTGGCGCGGCTCATCAAGGACCTGGAGCGCCGCATGAAGGACGCGGCGCGCGACCTGGAGTTCGAGAAGGCGGCGGCGCTCCGCGACCAAGTCGTGGACCTGCGCAAGGCCATGGTGCTGGACGACGACGCTCGGATCCCCGAGCAAGGCGAGAAGGTCGGCGTCACCGTTACCACGAAAGAGCCGGTGGTCTACCGGGTGAACCCGACGCAGCGCCGGTCCCGCCGGCGGCCGCAGCGATGAGCCAATCGCGGGGCTCATTGGGGGCGCGGTTCGTCTGGGGCCCCGTCCTTCGGGGCGCGGTTGGTCTCGGACTCGCGATAACCGGTGTCTTCCTGGCGGCCTTCACGGGGCTGACCGCGGTGGTGGCCGTATTCCGAGGCATCCCGCTCGTCGGCCCCATCGCCGTTCTCGCCGCCGTACCGGTCTACGTGGGGCTGTTCTTGGCCTACGGCATCGTCTTTGTCGGCCTTGCCGCGGTTAGCCTGATCGCCGTCCGTCAGGGGCTGCTGGCGTCCCGGCCCGTGTTCATGCGCCCGCCGGGACCCGGCTCCCGCCCTCGCCGGCACGTGGACGTGCAAGTCAGCGACGTCGACGCGCCGTAGCTCCGGTCGAAACTCGCGACGCGGCCCCCTACCGCAAACGGCCCCGAGGTGGCATACTCTGGGCCACGTCAGGGATCGAGAGAGGCGGTCTCGGTACCTGCGGCAGAGGCTATGTGCGCATGACCGCCTTCTCTTCCGTCCCCGCCACACAACTGGCCTTCCCCCTTGGCGGACTCCCCGAACGGCCGCGCCCGATGCGCGCCGCCGTCGCCGCCGAACCCTTCGACTCGCCGCGCTACGTCTTCGAGGCGAAGTGGGGCTGCGTCCGCGTCATGGCCTCGATCGTGCGAGGGCGAGCGGTCTTCCGTACCATCAGCGGCCGTGACATCACCGCCGTCATGCCCGACTTGGCGCGCCGCGTGACGAAGGCCATTGGCATGGACGGCGTCGTGCTCGACGGTGAGATCGTGTTCCGCGACTCGGCGGGTCGCTCCGACCCCGCGCGGGCAATGCGGCTGATCACCGGCGGCGAAGACGAGCCCGGCCTCGATCCGCCCGTCTTCCACGTCGGCGACGTTCTCTACAACGGCTACCGGCCGGTGACCGGACTTCCTCTGGTGGACCGGAAGCGCATCCTGGAAGAGATCGTCGCGCCGGACGACGCCGTCCAGACCGCGTACTACCACGACGAGGAAGGGACGGTCTTCTTCGAAGCCGCGCGCGCCCTGGGGGTCGAGGGCATGCTCGCCAAGGTGAAGACGAGCCGCTACCGGATGGGCGCGGTGAGCAAGGACTGGCTCGACATCAGTGACCGGCGCACCGCGGACGTGGTGATCGGGGGCTTCACCATGGGCGGCGCCGACGCCAGGGAGCCCTTCCAGACGCTGCTTGTCGGTGCGTACGACGGCGGCGCGCTGCACTACCTCGGCGGCGTGTCGGGCGGGTTCTCAGCGGAAGACCGCGAGGCGCTCCAGCGCACGCTCTCCGGCGTCGCGTCCGACCAACCCTATTTCGCCAATCCCCCGAAGGTGCACGAGTTGCTCTACTGGTGCGAGCCGTCGGTCGTGGCGCACATCGAGTACGGCGAGGCGGGGGCGGACGGGCGGCTCCACTTCGGGCGCTTCATCTGCCTTCGGAACGACATGACGCCCGCCGACAGCATCGCGCCGGTGCGCGTCCGCGGCGCCAAACGGCGCGGCTAGACGCCCCACGCGGCGGCGATCGACTCCGAACCCGTCACGACGGCGAGGGCCCGTATGGTGTGCTGGAGGACGGCGTCGCCGTAGTCCTCCGGCACGCCGGCGACGCAGTCGACGGGGACGATGCACCTGAAGTTGCGGTTCACCGCCTCGATGGCGGCCCCCACGATGGCCACGTTGACCGACACGCCGATGGGGATGACGGTCTCGATCCCCATGTTGCGGAGCAGGCTGTCCAGCCCGGAGTCGTGGAACGAGGTCATCGCGCCGTGGGAGATTTCGTAGTAGAAATCGCCGGGCTGCGGCGCCAGCTCGGGGATGATCTGGGTGGCCTGGGCGCCGTGGGTGAGGTCGGGACCGCCGCCGCGCTCGAGCGCCTTTCCCAGCGGCGTGTTGTGCATGGCTCCGGCATTGCCCGGCCAGCGGGCCATGCGCCGGTAGAAGACCTTCGCCCCCGCCCGCCGCGCGGCGTCGTTGAGCTTCGCCATCTTCGGAATGATGCCGCGCCTCAGGGCGACGTCGCGGAGCTCGGGGATGGCGACGGGCCCGGTCGGGGCGAGGTGGTACTCGTCGGAGTCGCAGACGAGGACCGCGGTGGTCTTGGGGTCGGTGTAGCTCTTGAGGTCGATCGGCACGGGCGCCCTCCTTGCCCTCTGGGGCGCAGGGAGCCTAGCGCCGGCTCCGGCGGGCGGTCAACCGGGGGCGGGCCCGCCCTCAGTCCCTCCCAGAGGGAGGGAGGTTTAAGCGGCGCACTGGTCGTCGAGGTCGAGGTTGGAGAAGCGCACCTCATCGCCGATTTCGATGCCGAAGGCCGCGATCTCTCCCGCGCTGATCTCGAAGACGTAGCGGACGGGCACCGATGGGGAGTAGATGGGCAGGTTGGTGGTCTGATTGGGGTCGTCGGGGGGCGGGACGTCCTGGGTGAGGTCGGCGACACGGCAGTCGGATCCGATCCAGACGAAGTCGAGGGAGATGAGCATGCCCCGCATCCAGAATGTGGCGACGACGTCGCGGGACATGGGGAAGAGCATGCCCGATTGCGCGGCCAGCTCTGGGCGGCCCGATAGGCCCCGGGCCTGCTCGTCGCCGGTGCGCGCCACCTCGGTGACGAAGGGGACGCCGTCGATGATGACCAGCGGTTCGGACGGCGTCGGGGTCGGCTCCGGCGTTGGCGTGGGGGATGGCGGCGCCGCGGTGGGTGTCGGCGCTAGGGTCGCGGTGGCGGTCGGGGCAGGCGTGGGCGCCGTCGTTGGCGAGGGGGTTGCGGTCGCTGTTGGCTCCAGCGTTGGCGTGGAGGGAACGGCGGTGGCGGTCGCCGTGGAAGTCGGTGCGGTAGCGGTGGGCGTGGGTGGCAGCGGGGTCGGCGATGGAGTCGCGGTTGGCGCTTCGGCCGTCGGGGTGGCTGACGGGACGGGGGAGGGCGTCGGCGTGGGGTCTGCGCCCGCGCAGGCGGCGACGGTGAATGCCGCGGCTAGGGCGACGATGGCGGGGAGCGGGCGGAAAGCGCCCTGCGGGCGCTCGCGCGCCTGATGGCGCGCGCCCTCTCTCAGTCTCCCCCAGAGGGGGAGAGGCCGGAGGGCTGCCGGCAAGCCCCTTCTTCGGGATCCATTGGAGTGAAGGGGCGGCACGGTCTAAGGGACGAACTCGTTGGTGAGGAGCTTGTCGAAGTCGATCTCGGCGTCGAGGAGGTCGTTGTCGCGCATGAAGGTAACGAAGCCGCTCCAGCGCGACTCCTCCATGTAGCCGAAGCGGTCCCAATCGCGCCAGACCTCGACGAGGAGGCGGACGCCGCGGTCGATGAGCTCGCGCTCCATTTCGGGGTTGGCCTTGGCGACGGCGTCGACGGCCGCGTCGGGGTTCTCGACGGTGTACTCGTGGCCGCGCACGACGGCGCGGAGGAAGCGCTCGATGAGGTCGCCCTTCTCCTGAACGCCGTTCTCGCTGGCGATGAAGACGAGCTCGTCGTAGGCGGGGACGCCGTAGTCCTCGATGTGGAGGACGTTGACGGGGTAGCCGAGCATCTCGCCCTGGACGGCCTCGACGTTCCAGTAGGTGCCGATGGTTGCGTCGACCTTCCCGGCGTAGAGCGACGGCCCAAGGTCGAAGCCGACGTTAATGAGCTCGACGGCGTCGAGGCCGCCCTCGACTCCGGCGCGTCGGAGGATGGTCTCAAGGTAGACCTCGTTGCTGGGGATGCCGGGGTAGCCGATGCGCTTGCCGGCGAGCTGGGCGGGGTCGGTGATGCCCGAGCCCTCAAGGGTCTGAATCGAGTTGAGCGGGACGTTGACGATCGCGCCGACAGCGGTGATGGGGATGCCCTCGGCCTTGGCCAGGATCACGTCGGGCTGGTAGCTGATGGCGAGGTCGACGGTGTCCCTGGCAACGAACTTGGGCGGGTCTTCGGGATTGCCGCCGAACTTGAGCTCGACGTCCAGCCCTTCGTCCTTGAAGAAGCCCTGGGCCTGCGCGGCGTAGAGCCCCGCGTGGTCGGCGTTGGGGAACCAGTCGAGGGAGACCGTGAACCGGTCGGGGTCGTCCTTGCCGCAGGCGACGACGAGAAGCGCCACGGCGGCCAGGGCGCAGGCCGCGGCGAGCAGCCGGCCCTTACTGGGAATCCGCCGGCGAAGGTTGGTGACGTGCATGGTTCCTCCTGCGGACTAGTGGTCTGGAGATGCGATTTGCTCGGCGCGGTGGGCCCAAGGCGTGGCCCAGCGCTCGACGCGTGAGACGGCATAGAAGAGCACGATTCCCATGAGGCAGAGGACGGCGATGGAGGCGAAGACGCGGGCCGTGAGGAACTGCGCCGACGACCGGGTGATGAGATAGCCGAGCCCCTCGGCGGCGCCGACCCACTCGCCGAGCACCGCCCCGATAACGGCGACGGCGGCGGCCATCTTCGCACCGGTGAAGAAGAGGGGCAGCGCCGAGGGCAGCCGGACGAGGCGGAAGACCTGCCACCGCGAGGCGCCCATGGTGTGCAGCAGGGTGAGCATCTCCGGGTCGACGCGGCGGAGACCGTCGATGGTGTTGATGGCGATGGGGAAGAAGGTGATGAGCACGATCACGACGACCTTGGGGAAGAGGCCGAAGCCGAACCAGACGACGAGGACCGGGGCGATGGCGATGATGGGGATGGCCTGCGACGCGATCACGTAGGGGAAAAAGGCGCGGTCGAAGATCGGGGAGTAGACGATAGCGAGGGCGATGCCGAAGCCGATGACGATGGCGGCGGCGAAGCCGATGAGGGCCTCCTGGGTGGTGACCCAGGCGTGTCCGCTGATGAGGCCGAAGTCGTCTCGCAGGGCCTCGACGATCTCGGTCGGCGCGGGCAGGAGCCAGTCCTGGACCGAGGTGAGGAAGGCGACGGCCTGCCATATGACGAGCACGAGCAGTGCGAACAGGACGGCGGCGGCGTACCGGTTGGCCGCCGCGCCGGCGGCGCGCAGCGGGCCTGTCTCGGCGGCGGAGCCGGTCCGCGCGCCGATGGCGGGCTCCCTCGTGGGGAGGCGTCTCTGGAAGATCATGACACGACCGCCGGCTCCGGGGCGCTCGCGCGGAGGGTGCGCAGGATTTCGAGCTTACGCTCCATGAAGGCGGGGTCGGCGGCGAGCTCGTAGGTGCGGGGCCGGGGGAGAGCGACATCGATCTCAGCCTTGATCTCGCCCGGGCGGCCCGACATGACGTAGACGCGGTCGGAGAGGAGGACGGCCTCCTCCACGTCGTGCGTCACCAGCAGGATGGTGTGTCCGAGCTTGGCCCACAGGCCGAGCAGCCATTCCTGCATCGCGGCGCGGGTGAGCGCGTCGAGCGCGCCGAAGGGCTCGTCG
This sequence comes from Dehalococcoidia bacterium, assembly GCA_034421515.1. Classification (GTDB taxonomy): domain Bacteria; phylum Chloroflexota; class Dehalococcoidia; order SHYB01; family SHYB01; genus DAOUKH01. The sequence continues at coordinate 3,966 of DAOUKH010000025.1, read as the reverse complement.
AGGATCAAAACGCTCTTGTTGAACATGACGGTGCGCATGAAGGCGGCGCGCTGCCGCATGCCGCCGGAGAGGGCGTAGGGGTAGACCGACTCGAAGCCCGCGAGGCCGAACTCGTCGAAGAGGGGCATGGCCTCGGCGCGGGCCTCGGCGCGGGGGACGCCCATGACTTCGAGGCCGAGCACGACGTTGTCGAGGACGGTGCGCCAGGGTAGGAGGAGGTCCTTCTGCGGCATGTAGCCGACGAGCCCGACGCGGCCGGAGACGTCCTCTCCATCGATGAGGACGCGGCCGCCATCGGGCCGCGCCACGCCGGAGATGATGTTGCACAGGGTGCTCTTCCCGCAGCCGCTGGGCCCGACGATGCTGACGAACTCGCCGGCGCCGGCGTTGACGTTGACGCCGCGCAGCACGGGCAGCGTCTCGCCACCCTGCTCGAAGGAGGCGCTGATGCTGAGGGCTTGTACGCGGGGCTGGGTCACGGCGCGCCGCCTTCAGACGCGGGCAGCGCCCACGGGCTCTCCAGGCCGGCCATGTGGTGGGTGGGGCCGTGGCCCCCGCCGAGGTCGAGTGAGCCGCGAACCGCCTCGGTGACGTAGGCCTTGGCCTTGCGGACCGCCTCGATGGCGGGCAGGCCCTGGGCCAGCCCCGCGGCGATGGCGGCGGAGAAGGTGCAGCCCGTCCCGTGGGTGTTGGACGTGTCGAAGCGGGGGGCGGCGAGCTCGTGGACCCTCTCGCCGTCGAAGGCGGCGTCGACGGCCTCGTCCGTATCCGCGAGGTGGCCGCCCTTGACGACGACGATCTGGCCGTCGGCGCAGCGCAGGTGCCGGGCGGCGGCGCGGGCGTCCTCCAGGGTGCTGACCGGACGTCCGGTCAGCGCGCTCGCCTCGTGGAGGTTGGGGGTCACGACGTTGGCGAGGGGCAGCAAACGTCCGTGAACGGCAGCGACGGCGTCCTCCGCCAGCAGGGAGCGGCCGCCCTTGGCGATCATGACCGGATCTACGACGAGGTTGGGGAGGCGGAGCTCTTCCAGCAGATCGCACAGCCGGTGGACCAACGGCGCGGAGGAGAGCATGCCCGTCTTGACCGCGTCGACGCCGATGTCGGAGCTCACGCCCCGCAACTGTGCCTCGATGAGGTCGAGGGGAAGCTCGTGGGCGGCCTGGACGCCGAGCGTGTTCTGGGCGGTGACCGCGGTCACGACCGACATGCCGAAGACGCCGAATGCGGTGAAGGTTTTCAGATCGGCCTGGATGCCGGCGCCGCCGCCGCTGTCCGAGCCGGCGATGGTGAGCGCCCGCGGAATGGCAGGGGGTGTGCCGTCGGCGGTCATGCGTCCGCTCCGGCGAAGTGGTCCCAGCCCGCTGAGTCGAGCAGGCGCTCGTTCCCGCCGGGCTCGACGAGGCGCAAGCCGGGTGCTTCTGTGATCTCCCCCACGGCGACTAGCGGCGTTCCGGTGGTACGGCGCACGGCGTTGATCAAGGCGTCCGCGTGCTCCGACGCGCAGGTGACGATGAGCTCGTAGTCCTCGCCCCCGTGCAGGGCGGCGAGCAGGGGGTCGAAGCCGAGGTCGGCGGCGACGCCGTGGGCGGCGGGACTCACGGGGAGGCCGTCGGCGAAGACCCGCGCGCCGGTCTGGCTCGCCTCGCAGAGGTGGCCGAGGTCGGCGGCGAAGCCGTCGCTGACGTCGATGGCCGCGGTGGCCAGGCCGGAAGCGGCGATGGCGAGGCCCTCGTCGACACGGGCGGTGGGGAGGAGGTGCGCGCAGGCCGCGGCGCCGGCCGTCTCGCCGGCGAGACCGGCGTCGAGGGCGAGCAGTCCGGCCCGGGCCGCACCGAGGTCGCCGGTCACGAGGACGGCGTCGCCGGGCCGTGCGCCGGAGCGCCGGAGCATGGCGTGCTCGTCGACCTCGCCGTGCAGGGTGATGTCGATGACGATTTCGGTGGAGGAGCCGGAGAGGTTGCCGCCGATGACGACGGCCCCGTGCTCGGCGAAGCCATCGCGGAGGCCGTCGTAGAGCCGTTCGACCCACTCGACCTCAGTGTCGGCGGGCAGGGCGAGCGAGACGAGCGCGTGGGTGGGGCGTCCCCCCATGGCGGCGACGTCGCTGAGGTTGACGGCTGCGGCGCGGCGTCCGAGCTGCTCGGGCCCGATGCGGGCCTTGATGAAATGGCGGCCCTCGACCTGGATGTCGCAGGTGGCGAGGAGGAGCTTGCCGGGGCTGGGGCGAACGGCGGCGGCGTCGTCGCCGATGGCGAGGGCGACGCCCGGGGCGTCGCCGAGCGTGCGCCGGATGCGGTCGATGAGGGCGAACTCGCCCAGCTCGCCGACGGTCGGCGTCTTGGCGGCGGCGCGGCTCATGAGCGGCGGGCCTCTTCGATCAGGCAGCGCATGCGGCGCGCCGCCTCGGCGATGTCGGGGGCGCCGATGATGGCGGTCATGACGGCGAGGCCGTCGGCGCCGGCGGCGACGACCTCGGCGGCGTTCTCGTGATTGATCCCGCCGATGGCGACGACGGGGACGGAGACGTGGCGCTTGATCTCGGCGACGGCGTCGGGGCCCACCGGCGGGCCGGCGTCGGCCTTGGAGCCGCGCGCCTCGTAGATGGGGCCGACGGCGACGTAGGTCGCGCCGTCGCGCTCGGCCTCCCGGGCCTGCTCCCCGTTCTCGACGGAGACGCCCACGATGGCGTCCTTGCCGAGGAGGCCGCGGGCCACGGCGGCCGGCATGTCGTCTTGCCCGACGTGCGCGCCGCCGGCGCCGGTGGCTTGGGCCACGTCGAGGCGGTCGTTGACCACGAACGCCGCTCCGGCGCGTTCGGCGAGCACCTGCATTTCGAGCCCGGCACGGTAGAGGGCCTCCGTGGAGGCCCCCTTGTCTCGTAGCTGCACGATGCCCGCGCCGCCGGCGAAGGCGGCCGCGGCGATCTCCACGTGGCCCCGTCCCTTCCCGAGCACCGGGTCGGTGATCACGTAGAGGCTCAGGTCGAGGCGGCCCCGGCGCGTCGGCGTCATGCAGTGCCTCGAGCGAAACGCCGCGCCGCCATCGGGCCGGTGTCGTCGCGGCCCTCGGTGATGACGTCGGCGACGATGCGTGCGGTGACGGGCGCGAGGACGATGCCGCTGGCGTAGTGGCCGGTGGCGAAGACGACGTTCTCGGCCTCAGGCGCGGGGCCGAGGACGGGCAGGTCGTCGGCGCACCAGGGGCGCAGGCCCGCCCGGGTGTGATGCACGCTGGCCTCGCCGGCCCCGGGGACGAGCGCCGCCACGCCGCTGAAGAACCCCCCCATGCCCGCGACGGTGGTCTCCACCCGATAGCCCACGCCATGCTCCCGCGTGCACCCGATCAGCGTCGTGCCGTCGTTCCTGGGCGAGGCATAGTGGATGCCGCGCAGCACGGTGTGGCGCAGCGGACGGGCCAATTTGTTCAGATAGGCGACCTGGCCGCGCACCGGATGGACGGGCACGTCCATGCCCAACCATTCGCCCGCCTCGCAGCCCCAGGCCCCGACGGCAAGCACGACCGTCCCGGCGGATGTCTCGCCGCCGGGAGTCATCACGCCGGTGACGCGCCCGTTTTCGCGCGCGAGAGCGGTGACGGGGGTGTGCTCGCGGAACTCGGCTCCGAGCTCGATGGCGGCGCGCCGCATCGCCTCGACGACGCGCGGCGGGTTGACGTTGTGCTCGTTGGCGGAAAAGATTCCGCCGCGAATCTCGGGCGAGAGCGCCGGCTCCACCTCAAGCGCCTCCTCGGGTGAGAGCCAGGGCATAGGAAGACCGCGCTCCTCGGCCCACGCCGCTTGCCGCTTGAGGGCGGCCTCCTCCTCTTCTTCACCGGCCACCCGGAGGATCCCCGAGCGAAAGTCGATGGCGAAGCCGCCCGCCTCCTCGACCTCCTCCCTGAAGGACTGCCACATGCCGTAGCTCTCGAAGCAGAGGTCGATGGCCGGCTCGCGGGCGAGGCTGTCCG
>DAOUKH010000024.1:0-84559 GCA_034421515.1 Dehalococcoidia bacterium | reverse complement strand
CGACGTGGCGAAGGTGACCACCGCGGAGCGGCTCGACGTCTACCGCGTCGAGACGAAGTCGGGGCCGCTGCAGGTACTGGCGCTGCCCTGGATACGCCGGAGCGCGCTCCTGGCGCGGGAGGACGTGCGGAGCCTCCCGTATGAGCAGTTCAAGAAGCTGCTCGAAGACCGCCTCACCGAGGCCGTGATCGACGCGGGCGAGAGGCTCGACCCCGCCGTCCCGTCGGTGCTGGCGGCGCACGTCTCGGTCAGCAGCGCCAAGCCGGGCACCGAGTGCACCATGATGATCGGGCAGGACCACGTGCTGCTGCAGAGCGACCTTGCCGGCCGGCCGGTGGACTACGTCGCGCTGGGGCACATCCACCGCCGCCAGGAGCTTTCCACGTCGGGCTTACCGATGGTGTACGCGGGGAGCCTGCAGCGCGTCGACTTCGGCGAGGAGGACCACGAGGCCAAGGGCTTCTACGTCCTCGATGTCGACCCCGCCGCCGAGCTAGGCAATCGCGTCACCGGCCTTGAGCTGCGCCCCGTGCAGGCGCGTTCCTTCGTCACCATCGATCAGGCCGTCGATGAGGGCGACCTCGATCCGACGGCCACCGTGCTCCGCGCCATCGGACGGCACCACGTCCGCGGCGCGATCGTCCGCGTCCGCGTGAAGACGCCGGCGTCGACCGCGGCCATGCTGCGCGAGCGTGACATCCGCCGCGCGCTCGAGGAGGCGGGGGCGCACACGGTGGCCTCGTTCTCGCGGGAGGTCGAGCGTGAACAGCGCGCGCGCCTCGGCGCGGTGTCGCTGGAGGGCCGGACGCCAACCCAAGTCCTCGAGCTCTACCTGCAGACCCGCGAAACGCCCAAGGACCGCGCCGAAAAGCTCACCACTTACGCCCGCCGCCTCATGGAAGCCCACGACGAAGAGCGGGACTAAGCCTCTCCCCCGCTGGGGGAGATTGAGAGAGGGCGCGCGCCGTGGGCGCGCGGGCGCCCGAAGGGCGCCGCTCCGCTCCTTGTTTCGTCAACCCTTGAGCAGGTCCGGGTACCGCACCTCGATGACCCGGCGCAGGCCGTCCTTCCAGTGGACCTTGGTGCGGCCGAGGACCTCGTGCATGTAGGTCACGTCGGGCCAGAGGGGCGTGTAGGCCTCGTCCGTGTACTCGATGATCGGGTCCTTGCCGATGAGGCCGCCCATGTAGGCGCAATACTCCTCGGCGGTCGTCGTCTCGCTGCCGGCCCAGTTGACGATGAGCGGCGGCGTGCTCGCGAGCTCGAGCGCCCTGATGCCGAGCTCGACTTGATCATCCTCGTGGATGGGGTTGAAGTAGTTCGGCTTGTCGGGATGGAGGCGGATGGGACGGCCTTCAACGATGGCGTCGAGCCGGCTCACGGGAGCGCCGCCCTCGGGGCCGTAGGCGGAGCAGATGCGGATCATCGTGGTGGGGATGTCCCACTCACGGGAAGCGTAGAGAACGACGGCCTCGGCGGCGATCTTGGAGAGGCTGTAGATGTGGGTGTGGATGCCGGGCGGGTCGGACTCATTGAGCGCCCGGTGCCCCTGATAGTGGTACTGCGAGCCCGTCGAGCAGTGAAGGAAGCCCTTCACCCCGCGGCAGTGCTTCATCAGCCGGCCCGTGGCCTGCGCGTTGACCTCGAAGGTGTACCGCCAGTCGCGCTCGGCCTCCTCGCCGACCAGCGCCCCGGCGTGCCAGACGTAGGTGAAGTCTTCGGGCACGCCGTCGAAGCCCTCCGCCAGGTCGCGCTTGATCGGCGTGATGCCGTGCGCTTCGAGCCGCTCGGCGTCGGCGGGGTTCGAGAAGCGGGCCATAGCCCAGACCTCGTTGCGCTTGGCGAGCTCGCGGGCGATGGGAAAGGCGACGCGTCCCGCCCCGCCCGTGACCAAGATCTTCTCTCCCGAGATCATGCCCCGCCTCCCTGCTCGCTGCCGGTTCGCGTCGCCCTTCCGGCGTCCTTGGTATGATAGCCGCGCTTCGAGTAGACCCACGGAGAAACAACGATGGCCCTGCGAACGGCTGCCCAGTATATCGAGAGCCTGCGGGACGGGCGCACCGTCTACTACCGCGGCCGGCGCGTCGACGATGTCACCACGCACCCGCTGATGAAGGTCGCCGTGGAGCACGCGGCCATCGACTTCGACCTCGCCGAAGACCCGGAGCACGCCGACCTCGCGGTCGCCGCCGACGCCGAGAACGGCGAGCCGATCAGCCGCATGTATCACATCCCGCAGTCGGCCGACGACCTCGTCAAGCGCTCCGACCTCATCGACCTCGCCACCCGCACCGGCGGCACGATGGTCACGCTGATCAAGGAGATCGGCACCGACGCCCTCTTCGCGCTCCGCAACGTCGCCACCGAGATGGACGACGCCCTCGGCACGGAGTACTCGGAGCGGGTCAAGGCCTTCTACCAGCACTGCGCCCGCAACGACCTCGCCGTCGCCGTCGCGCAGACCGACAGCAAGGGCGACCGGAGCAAGCGGCCCTCGGAGCAGGAGCACCCCGACCACTACGTCCACATCGTCGAGCGCCGCAGCGACGGCATCGTGGTCCGCGGCGCCAAGGTCCACACCTCGGTCTCCGTCAACAGCAACGAGCTGATCGTCCTCCCCACGCGCAACCTCGACGAGCCCGACGCCGACTACGCCGTCTCCTTCGCCATCCCCATGAACACCCCGGGGCTGAAGCTGATCACCGCGGTCTACACCGGCCACCACGACGACGAGTTCCAGTTCCCCATGGGCTCGAAGCACCGGATGCTGGAGACGCTCACCGTCTTCGACGACGTCTTCGTACCCTGGGAGCGCGTCTTCCTCGCCGGCGAGCACCAGTACGCCGGGCCGCTGGCGCTGCGGTTCGTCGACTACCACCGGTTCACGGCGGTCTCGTACAAGCAGCCCCTACTCGACCTGCTGGTGGGGTCGGCCATCCTCATGTCCGACTACAACGGCATCGCGCGGGCGGGCCACGTGCGGGACAAGCTCACCTGGCTGGGAGCGTACGCGCAGGGGGTCAAGGGGCTGCTGCGGATGGCGGCGTACCAGTGCGACGAGATCGTGCCGGGACAGGCCGTCCCCAACCGGCTCTACTCCAACGTGGCGAAGTGGCATTTCGCGCACGGCTACCACGAGGCCCTGCAGCACGTCCAGGACATCACCGGCGGGCTGCTCGTCACCGCGCCCGGCAAAGAGGACCTGGAGAGCCCCGAAACGCGGGCGTACGTCGAGCGCTACCTTGGCGGCCGCGCCGGCGTCTCGGCGGAGGACCGCCTCAAGGCGATCCACATGATCGCGGAGCTCACCACCGGCGAGTTCGGCGGCTACCACACCGTGCTGGCGATCCACGCCGAAGGCTCGCTTGAGGCCGAGAAGCTGGCCATCTACCGCGCCTACGACGCGAAGACGGCCGTGCAGTACGCGCTCAAGGTCGCCGGGATTCGCTGAGCCGCCGTGCGCAAGGACCTCGCCGAGATGCTCGTCTGTCCGGTGAGCAAGGGCAGGCTCGTCCTCACCGTCGAGGTGGAGGACGGCGGCGAGGTCGTCGCGGGCACGCTGCACAGCCCCGACAGCGGCCTCGTCTACCGCATCGACGACGGCATCGCCAACCTGCTCCCGCCCGACCTGCCGCCGGAGTAGCCGCCTCTGGGGCCAACTCCCTACGGAGCCGACCTGCCCTCCAACGACGGGGCGGGGGCGTCGACCGGGGCTATCGCGTAGGGAGTGTAGCCGGCGTCGCGGAGGCGCTGTTGGACTTCTTCGGTGTGCTCAGCGTTCCTCGTCTCCAGGGTGAGCTGGATTTCGACCTGGCCCAGGTGGACCGAGGGGGAGTGCCGGAGATGGCCGATGTCAAGCACGTTCACTTCGGCGCGGGAGACGATGTTGAGCAGCCGGCTCAGGCGGCCGGGGCTGTCGTCCAGGAGGAAGCGGAGGACGAGGTAGCGGCCCGCGTGGGCCAGCCCGTGCTCGACGACCCGCGCGATGAGGTTGGCGTCGACGTTGCCTCCGCTCAGCACCACCGCTACCCGCTTGCCGGCCAGTCGAATCCTGCTGCCCAGCACGGCGGCGAGACCGACGGCGCCGGCCCCCTCCACGAGGAGCTTGCCCCGCTCCAAGAGCAGCATCATCGCCTGCGTGATCTCTTCTTCCTCGACGGTCACCATCTCGTCCACGTAGCGCATGACCAAGGGCAGCGTGACCTTCCCCGGCGTACCCACCGCGATACCGTCGGCTACGGTGGCCGTTCCCTTGACGGTGATGCGCCGGTCGGCCTTGTAAGAATCGACGAGCGCGGAGGCTGCCGCGGCCTGCACGCCGATCACGCTGACGCCGGGCATGGACTCCTTCATCGCGAGCCCGATGCCCGAGATCAGACCTCCCCCGCCCACGGGCACGACGACTGCCTCCAGGTCCTCCGCCTGCTCGAGCAGCTCGAGGCCGATGGTGCCCTGCCCCGCGATGATCGCGGGGTCGTCGAAGGCGGGGATGAAGGTCAGCCCTTCCTCGCGCATGACCTTGCGGGCGTGCCGCTGGGCGCCGTCGAAGCTGTCGCCTTCCAGGAGCACCGTCGCGCCGTAGCCCCGGGTGGCCTCGACCTTGGGGATGGAGGCCCCGGCGGGCATGACGATGGTGCAGGGGATGCCGAGATTGCCGGCCGCCAGGGCGACGCCCTGAGCATGGTTGCCGGCGCTGGCGGCGATGACACCCCTGGCCTTCTCGTCGGGGGTCAGGGCGGCGATCCTGTTTGCGGCGCCGCGCACCTTGAAGGAGCCCGCCCGCTGCAGGTTTTCGGCCTTCAGGAGCAGCTCGCATCCCGCGAGCTCGCTCAGGGAGTGCGCGGGGAGGAGGGGCGTCCCGAGCGCCAGATGCGCGATCGCGCTCCGGGCCCGGCGGACATCCTCCAACGTTACCGACGGCGTCATCTTTGTTTCCCTGTGCTACTGCTCATTGGACACGTTCCCAATGTACAACTTGCTACCAAGTTCGCGCGCGCCGGCGTCCCGAAGGCGCACTCTGGTATACGGACGGCGGCCAGTGCGGGGATCGCTGCGTGTTGGGCGGGGACGGGCGACTGACGGGAGCCGCGGGGTGGTCTTCCCCCTCTCTCGCTGGAGACCCCGCATAGACCGCGACGGCAGCAGTGGATCATCCCTGTAGGGGCGACTCTTGTGGTCGCCCAATCCCTGATCACCACCAACCGCCATCGAAACCCGCCGCCCCCTCCCCTGTAGGGGCGCGTCGGCGACGCGCCCGTTCCCCACAACCGGAGTCGTTAGGCAATCTCCCCTGGGGAAGATCGGTGGCGCGGGGTGGTCTTCCCTCTCCCCCTCTGGGGGAGATTTGAGAGAGGGCGCGCGCCGCCAGGCGCGCGAGCGCCCGAAGGGCGCTGCTCCCTACCCATGAGGCCAGTCCGTTGGCCCGTGAACAGCCTAGCCTTCGAAGGGCACGGCCGCCTCGGCGGCCGGCGCGAGCTCGGCCAGCATGGCGGCGGCGGTCTTGCCGGTGACCGGATGGACGGCGCCGGGGTCGATCTCGGCGAGCGGCACGAGCACGAAGGGACGCTCGGCGATGCCGGGGTGGGGAATGACGAAGTCCGGCTCGTTCAGCGTGAGGGAGCCGTACAAGAGGATGTCGATGTCGAGCGGGCGCGGGCTGTTCTTGGGCCCGGGGACGCGTCCCAGGGCCGCCTCGATTTCCTGAATGAAGGGCAGCAGGTCGCGGGGAGCCGGCGGCGCCGCGCAGCGGCAGACCGCGTTGAGGAAGGGCGGCTGGTGCTCCTCGTACATCGGCGGCGTCTCGTAGAGCTTCGAGACCAGTTCCACTTGCATCCTCTCGCCGAGCAGCTCGACGGCGCGCTCGATGTTGCGCGCTCGGTCGCCGAGGTTCGACCCCAGGCCGAGGTGCACCCGCGCCGCGCCGTCCCGTGCAGGGGACGGAGTCATTCGTCACGGCTCCAGCCCCGCACGATAGCGTCGCTCATCTTGGCGACGCGGGCCATCTCCTTCACGTCGTGGACGCGGACGAGGTCGGCGCCGTTGGCGATGGCGATGGCCACGGTCGCCGCACCGCCCTCCAAGCGCTCCTCCGGCGGCAGGTCGAGCACCAGGCCGATGGTCGACTTCCGCGACGTGCCGACGAGAATCGGACGCCCTAGGACGCGCAGTTCGCCGAGCCGCCGCAGCAGTTCAAGGTTCTGTTTCGGCGTCTTGCCGAAGCCGATGCCGGGGTCGACGATCAGGTGTTCCGGCGCGACGCCCGCCTCCTCGGCCCCGCCGATGCTTGCCCGCAGGGATGCGATGACGTCGGGAACGAGGTCGCGGTAGACGGCGCCGCGGCCGTTGTGCATGAGCACGACCGGCGCGCCGGCCTCGGCGGCGACGGCGGCCATGCGTGGGTCGGCCCCGAGCGCCCACACGTCGTTAATCATGGCCGCGCCGGCGGCGAGGGCGGCCTCGGCCACCGCGGCCTTGGATGTGTCGATGCTCACCGGAACGCCCACGCGCCGGACGATGGCCTCGACCGCCGGGACAACCCGGCGCCGCTCTTCCTCGGCGTCAACGGGCGCGGCGCTGGGGCGGGTCGATTCGCCGCCCACGTCGATGAGGTCGGCGCCGTCGGCGGCCATGCGCTCCGCGAGGCCGGCGGCGGCGCTGGGATCGGCGGCGATGCCGTCGCCGGAGAAGGAGTCGGGGGTCACGTTGACCACGCCCATCAGGTAGGTGCGCGAACCCCAGCGAAAGACGCGGCCGCCGATCACGGTCTCGCTGTGGGCCGGGGCCGCGGGGCCTTGGTCCCGTGAACGGGAGTCGCGGACGGCGCTCATCGGCCCACTATACGCTAGGGGCGGAAGGAGGCCCGACGAGGGCTTTGCTATACTCGAAACGGTTGCGGATTCGCTTCGCCGAGCCGCTTCACTTCGAGGCGCAGAGAGGCGCAGATTGGACAAGCCGCAGGCCGCCGCGCGCGCCGAAGAGCTCCGCCGCGTCGTCGCGCATCACCTCTACCGCTACCACGTCCTCGACGATCCCGAAATCAGCGACGCCGAGTACGACGAGCTCTTCCGCGAGCTGCAGGGCATCGAGGAGGAGCACCCCGGCCTCCGCGCCGCCGACTCTCCGACGCAGCGCGTCGGCGCGCCGCCCGCCGAGGGCTTCGGCACCGTCGAGCACGAGCAGCCGCTCCTCAGCCTGGCCAACGTCTTCGACTTCGAGGAGTTGGCGGCCTGGGAGGCCCGTAACCAACGCCTCGTCGACGGCGCTTCGTTCAACTATGTCTGCGAGCTGAAGATCGACGGGCTCGCCGTCGCCTTGACCTACGAGGACGGGATGCTCAAGACCGGCGCAACGCGCGGCGACGGCGTCCGCGGCGAGGACGTGACCCAGAACATCCGCACCATCCGCAGCGTCCCGCTGACCGTACCCCTCTCCGACTCCGCCGGCCCTCCGCCCCGGCGCTTCGAGGTCCGCGGCGAGGTCTACCTGCCGCGCTCCGGCTTCGACCGCCTCAACGCCGAGCGGGAACGGGAGGGGCTGCCCCTCTACGCCAACCCGCGCAACACCGCGGCGGGGGCGCTGCGCCAGCTCGACTCGCGCGTCACCGCGACCCGCCCCCTCGACATCTTCGTCTACGCGCTCGGCTGGTCGGACGGCGACTGGACACCGCGCGGGCACTGGGAGGCCCTGACGCGGCTCGCCGAGCTTGGCTTCAAGCTCAACCCGCACGCCCGGCCCTGCGCCTCCATTGAGGAGGTCGAGGACTTCTACCGCTCATGGGTGGAACGCAAGGAGGACCTCGACTACGGCATCGACGGCGTCGTTGTGAAGATCGATTCGTTCGAGATGCAGGAGCGGCTCGGCGTCGTCGCCCACGACCCGCGCTGGGCCGTGGCCTACAAGTTCCCGCCGACGCAGCGGGTGACGAAGCTGCTGAACATCGGCGTCAACGTCGGGCGGACGGGGAGCCTCAATCCCTACGCCATCCTCGAACCCGTCGAGATCGGCGGCGCGACCGTTAAGATGGCGACGCTGCACAACGAGGACGACATCCGCCGCAAGGACGTCCGTATCGGCGACCGGGTCCTCGTCGAGCGGGCCGGCGACGTCATCCCCCGCGTGGTGAAGTCGATGGAGACGGACCCGAACCGCGCCGAGGTCTACGCGATACCCGAGCGCTGCCCCGTCAGTGGCGACGAGGTGGTTCGCGACCCGGGCGAGGCCAAGCACTACTGCCCCAACTCGTCGTGCCCCGCGCAGTTCTTCGAGCTGCTGAAGCACTTCGCCTACCGCGGCTCGATGGACATCGAGGGCATGGGTGAGTCGCTGGCGCAGCAGGTGATCGAGGCGGGCTTGGTCGCCGACCTGGCCGGGCTGTACGCGGTGACGGCGGAGCAGTTGGCGTCGCTGGAACGCATGGGCGAGAAGAGCGCCGAGAACGTCCGCGCCGCCATCGAGCGTAGCAAAGAGCGCCCGCTCGACCGGCTCATCTTCGCGCTGGGCATCCGCCACGTGGGGTCGGAGACGGCGCGGCTCCTCGCCTCCCGCTTCCCCAACGTCGACGCACTGCGCGCCGCCGAGGAGGACGACCTCGTCGATATCGATGGCATCGGTCCCATCGTGGCGCAGAGCATCACCGCCTACTTCCAAGTCGGGAAGAACCTCGAAGTCCTCGACCGCCTCAAGCTCGCGGGGGTCGATCCGCAGGCGGAAATCGTCGAGGCCCCGGCGGAAGGCGGCCCGTTCAGCGGCATGACCTTCGTGATCACGGGCACGCTCTCCACCATGACACGCGCCGAGGCGGAGGCCGCCGTGATCGAACGCGGCGGGAAGGCGGGAAACAGCGTCAGCAAGAAGACCAGCTACGTCGTGGCGGGCACGGCCGCCGGCTCCAAGCTCCGCAAGGCGCAGGAGCTTGACCGGCCGGTGCTCGACGAGGACGCCTTCCGCGCCATGCTCGACTCGCCGCCCGCGCCCGATGCGGCGCCCGCGTCATGAGGTGGTTCCGCAGAGGGCCCCGGACGCCGACCTGGCTGGTCGTCGGTCTGGGCAATCCCGGGTCCCGGTACGAATGCAACCGGCACAACGTCGGCTTCATGGTCGTGGACAAGCTGGCGGAACGGCACCGGATCGACGTCGGCCGCAAGCGCCCGCACGCCCTCATCGGCGAGGGCAACGCCGACTTGGGCGGCGACCCCGTCCGCGTCGTGTTGGCGAAGCCGCGCACCTACATGAACGAGAGCGGCGAGGCCGTGGTCCGGCTGGCCCAAGCCTCCGGGTCGCCGAAGGACCGCATGGTCGTGGTCTACGACGACCTCGACCTGCCGCTGGGTAAGCTTCGCGTCCGGGCCAAGGGCTCGCCGGGCGGCCATAACGGCATCAAATCGATTGTCGGAAAGCTGAACACGGACGCCTTCCCCCGGATTCGCGTCGGCATTGGGCGGCCCACCGGCATCGAGGGAGCGGTGAGCCACGTCCTCGGCGACTTCACCGACGACGAGCGCGAGCGCATCGCCCCCGCCGTCGAGCTAGCCGCCGACGCCGTCGAGTGGACTATCGCCCACGGCGTCGAAAGCGCCATGAACCGCTTCAACGCGGGGTAGGGGTCGGCGCGCACCTTCCGCACCCCGCCGCTGCGCCGCCGCCCGCTTGACACGCCCTCCACGCCCGGCTATCATTATGTAAGAACGTACGTTCTTGGCGGGGACACGGACCATCGTCTGCGGACGCGTAGGAGATGAGCCCGCTGTCCCGGCGGAGCCGGGAGTGGCCCAGTGCCCTGCGGACGCGCAGGAGTTAGGGCCCTCTCCGGGGCGGGCGCCGGATTTGGCCCAGTGCCCTGCAGACGCGGCGCCTTAGGCCTCTCCCCCTCTGGGGGAGACTGAGAGAGGGCCCGCGCCCGCAGGGCGCGTCGGTGGCGGGGCGCCGGGAGGGGTGCTCCTGCGTCAACGCAGCCTACGGCCCCATTCGGCAAAGGTCTCCTGAGGGTCGAGCCTCGGTTGCGCCCCTGCCCGCCGCCCTTAGCTGGCCGAGTCCAAGCGCTCCTGCACCTGCGTGAGCTTCTCCTCGAGCCGCCGCTGGCCGATGGCGAGGGTGAGGTCGCCCCGGGTGCGTTCGAGGACGCCGCGCAGCATGTCCGTCGTCCGGCGCAGGTTGCCGGTGAGCGCGTCGGGGAAGTCGATCGTGACCAGGACGTTGTAGATGTCGTCCATCGACGCCAGCAGGTCCTCGCAGCGCGAGACGTCGCCGCGGCGGAGCGCGTCGAGGAGGTGCCGGCGCATCTCGCTGGCGCCCTCGCCGAGCCCGTTCAGGTAGGGCGCGTAGGCAACGCCCAGCTCCTCCGGCGAGGGAAGCGGCGCGCCGGACGCGACGGCCAGCGTGACGTTCGCCTCGGCGAACTCCTTCTGCGCCGTGTCGACGTAGCCGGTGTAGCTCAAGTCGGGGTGGTCGGCGGTCGCCGCCCCGATCTCCCGGAGCTGCGCCCCGGCCTCGTCGAGGAGGTCGCGGGCGGTCTCGAACTCGTGGCGGTGCACCGCCCGGATCGCGTTCGCCGAGCTGCGCACCACCGTGCGCGAGAGGGTGTAGGCCGACTCGCGGGCGGCGTGCTTCTCGGTCAGCTCGCCGCGGATGCGGTCGGCGATATGGTCGAGGTTTGCCGTCGGCAGGTCGTTCATGCGGCCGGAGCGCTACAGCTCGTCGATGGGCGACGGCATGGTGCCGTCGCGGGCGGCGTCGATCATGTCGCGGGCTTCGCTCGGCATGTCCACGCCAAGCTGTTCGAGGCGCTGCTCGGTCCACCGCCCGATGTTGCGCGGGTCCTTGTAGTAGTCGTCGCCGGCCAGCGCCGAGGGCGGGCCGGAATCCTCCCACACCGATGCCATGCTCTTGGCGACGGCGAACCGCGAGATGACTCGTGCCGTCTCCGTCGAGGAGCAATGCTCGCAGGCCGGGTTCTCCGGCTCGCTGATTGTCCGCACGAACAGCGACGTGCGGCGTCCGCAGCTCCGGCACCCGTACTCGTAGACCGGCATCGACCCACCTCGGCGCCCGTAGGAGGCGCGGGACGATTCTAGCACGGCGGTCGCCTCCGGCCTCCTGTTTGACGGCCCAAAGGGCGCGTGCTACGGTGCCCGCGCTTCGAGTCCCACCCTGGAGGCGGCGCCGTGGCTGAGGGCGATTTCGTCATCGAGTCCGAAGAGTTCCGGGCCATACTCAGGCCCGATTCCAAGGTCGAGAAGATCGCCGGGGGCTTCGGCTTCACCGAGGGGCCGGTGTGGATGGGAGACCATCTCATCTTCAGCGACCTGCGGAAGGACCGGCTGCACCGTTGGTCGGCCGAGGACGGCCTGTCCGTCTTCCGCGAGCCGACGGGCCATGTCAACGGGAATACCCGCGACCTCGAAGGGCGGCTCGTCACCGCCGGCCATGCCAGCCGCAACCTCCAGCGGACCGAACACGACGGCTCGGTGACCACCCTCGCCGACCACTACGAGGGGATGCACCTGAGCTCGCCCAACGACCTGGTGGTGAAGTCCGACGGCGCGATCTGGTTCACCGACCCGCCCTACATGGTCACCCCGGAGGAGCAGGAGCTGCCGCTGTCCTACGTCTTCCGCTTCGACCCCGCGGATGGCTCCCTGACCCCCGTCACCGGCGACCTCGACCGGCCCAACGGGCTCTGCTTCTCGCCCGATGAGAGTCTGCTGTACATCGCCGACTCCGCCCGGTTCCACGTCCGCGTCTTCAGCGTCGTCGACGGCGTCAGACTCGAAGGCGGGGAGGTCTTCTGCGAGATCGACCCCGGCTTCCCCGACGGCATGCGCGTCGATACGGACGGGCGGCTCTACTCGACCGCCAAGGACGGCCTGCACGTCTTTTCGCCGGACGGCAAGCGCCTGGGGAAGATCCTCACGCCGGAGACGGCGGCGAACTGCTCCTTCGGCGGCGACGGCGACCACACCCTGTTCATCACGGCGAGCACGGAAGTCCACGCGGTTACCCTCGCCGCCGCCGGCGTGCCGGGGCGATAGCGGTGCGCGCCGCCGTCGTCACCGAGGCCGGCGGGCCGGAAGTCCTGCAGGTCCGCGAGATCGAGATGCCGGAGCCTGGCCCCGAAGAGGCGCTGGTGAAGATCCATGCGTCGGCGCTGAACCGAGCCGATCTGAGTCAACGCCGGGGAGGCTACCCGGCGCCCCCCGGCATTCGTTCCGACGTGCCGGGCCTGGAGATGGCCGGGGAGGTTGTTGCGATCGGGTCACGCGTGACGCAGGTGGACGTCGGCGACCGTGTCTGCGCCCTGCTCGGCGGCGGGGGCTACGCCGAGTACGCCGCCATCGACCAGGCCATGGCGGCGCCTATTCCCGAAGGGATGAGCTACACCGACGCGGCGTCGATTCCCGAGGTCTTCTTCACCGCCTACGACGCGCTCTTCAACTGGTGCAACCTGACCATGGGCGAGGGCGCGCTGATTCATGCCGCGGGGAGTGGCGTCGGCGTGGCCGCGGTCCAGCTCGCCAAGGCAGCGGGGGCGACCGTGTTCGGCACGGCAGGCTCGGACGAGAAGCTGGACAAGGCGAAGGCGCTCGGCCTCGACGTCGGGGTCAACTACCACACCAAGAGCTTCGCCAAGATCGTGGAGCGCAAGACCGGGGGCCGGGGCGTGGACGTGATTCTCGACGTCGTGGGCGCGCCCTACTGGAACGACAACATTGCCTCGCTCGCCATCCGGGGCCGGATGGTGCTGGTCGGCACGATGGGCGGGGGCAAGCTCGAGGCCAACATCGCCGCGCTGATGCCGAAGCGGCTCAGCGTCTTCGGCACGGTGCTGCGGATGCGCGCGCCATCGGAAAAGGCCCGCATCACCGACCAGTTCAAGCGCCACGTGCTGCCGCTCTTCCAGGAGGGAAGGCTCCGGCCCGTCGTCGACCGTGTCTTCCCTCTCGACGAGGTGGCCGAGGCGCACCGGTACATGGAGAGCAACGCCAACTTCGGCAAGATCGTCCTGCAGGTGGTGTAGGCGCGGCGCCTCCTGCCTGCACCCTATCCCAGGCCACTCGCTTGCTATAATGGGCCTGATCGAGGCCGAGGCGGGCTTGAGGCGAAAGAGATGCCGACCTATCCCAGGCGCTGTATCCCCTGCGACGATAACTTCGAGTTGCGGCGCAGCATTCGGGATGACTCGCCCATGGCCTGCCCCAAGTGCGGCGGTACGGAGACCGAGGCGCGCTTCGATCAGCTTCCCACGATGTTCACGCGCAAGATCGACCACCCCGACTCGCCCCTCGACGACCTGCCTGGGGCGGAGACAATGCGCAAGCAGGCCGACTACGCCATCAACAAGACGCTCAAGGACATGGGCATGAGCCCGTACTAGGGCGCGTCGGCGTAGCCCATGTCGAAGAAGTCGAGCTCGTAGCGCAGGGTGACCTCGAAGAGGCGCGCAACGCGCTCCTCCTGCTCCGCTGTCAGCGTGAGCGCGTCCAGCGTTGAGAAGAGCCCGCGCACGAAGGTCTCGAACTCCGGCGAGGCGTGCACGGCGGTCCAGTCGCGGTAGATGGGGGACTTGGGAGCGGCGCCGCGGGCCGCGTTCCGCGCAGGCCAGTCGAGGTACGTCCCCTCCGTGACCGCGAGCACGGTCAGGATTTCGGCGAAGCCGCCCTCGTAGGCGGTGCGCCCCATCAGGTTGCCCATTGCGAGTGTCGTCGGCTCACGCGCCGCGTCGCGGTACCGATCCGGCGGCCAGCCCCATGACTCGAAGGTCTTGGTGAACAGGACCTCCTCGCCCTGGAGGATTTCGTGCAGAAAGCCGGCGAGCGGACGCGCCGCGTCCATGCCGGGCGCTTTCGCGATGCCGAGGGCGATCAGGACGACGAAGTCCTGGAAGAAGGCGTAGTCCTGGACGAAGTAGCGCTGGAACTTCTCCAAGGGCAGCGTGTCGTCGCCGAGCTCGCGGGGGAAGTCGTGCTCAACGACGCGCTCCCAGAGCTCCCGGTTCTCCTCGCGCAGCCGCTCGAACCTCGACATCGTCCGCTCCTTTGCGCCCAGCCGTGCGCCTACTATAGCGGCGGCTTGTGGGCGGCGCGCCGGGGCGGTTAACATGGACGGGTCGAGGAGGGGCCCCAACCATGTACCGAGCGCAGGCGATCACCTTCGGGCGGCTGCACACCTGGACGCTGTCGTTCTACTACGACAAGGCGGCCGACTTGCTCACGATTCGCGCGCCCTGGCGGCAGGAAGGCGTCTGGGTGGAGCTCCCCGAGCAGGTGCGGGTGTACGTCGACCGGCAGACGGGCGAGGGGTTCGCGTTCGAGATCGGCGCTTTCCGCTCGGGCTTCCTCGCCAAGCGTTCCGACCTCGCCGAGATGTGGCGGCAGGTGGACCCCTCCCCCATGGCCCTGCGGCGCATGGAGAACACCCCCTTCATCCGGGGCTTCCTCACCCACGTGCAGCAGCTCGCCTGGGAGCGCGACCGCCAACTTGATCCCGCTAGGCTCGGCTGACGGTCCGAGACCAACGTGACCGACCTCGACCTCTGCTTCCTCCCCCTCTCCGAGGCGGCGTATCTCATCAGGAGCCGCAGGCTCTCCCCCGTCGAGTTGATGCGCGCCGTGGTGGCGCGGATGAAGGACGTGGAGCCGAAGCTCAACGCCTTCATTCATGTCTACGGAGAGCATGAGCTTGACGACCGCGCCCGTGTCGCCGAACAGGAGATCGCCCGCGGCGTCTACCGCGGCCCTCTGCACGGCCTCCCCATCACGATCAAGGACCTCTACGACATCGCCGGCACCCCCACGACGTGCGCCTCGGCCGCCCGTTTCGACCATTTGGCCGCGGAGCATGCGTTCACGGTGCAGCGGCTGCTCGAGGCCGGGGCCATCATTCTCGGCAAGACGAACCTCACCGAGTTCGCCGTCGACCTGCCCGGCCCCCGCTACGGCTGGGCCCGCAATCCGTGGAATCTTGACCATATCCCCGGGTATTCGAGCAGCGGATCGGGGGCGGCGATCGCGGCCGGCGTCGGCTTCGCGACCATGGGCAGCGACACCGGCGGGTCGATCCGCATTCCCGCCGCATTCTCTTCGTGCGTGGGGATCAAGCCCACCTATGGCCGGGTGAGCCGGCGCGGCATCTTTCCACTTGCCTGGAGCCTCGACCACGCGGGCCCGCTGGCGCGGACGGTGAGCGGGGCCGCCGCCGCCCTCGGCGTGGTGGCAGGCTACGACCCCCAGGACCCGACGTCGTCGAAGGCCGCCGTACCGGTGTACTCCAGCGGCATGAGCGCGGGCATGGAGGGGCTGCGGGTCGGAGTCCCTTGGGCGGAGTTGGACGAGACGGTCGACCCTGGGGTGCGGAAGCTGTTCGAGGACGCCATCGCGACCCTGCGCGGGCTCGGCGGCGAGGTGCAAGACGTGGCGCTGCCCCATTTCGGCCATACCTGGACCGCCCTCGGTGCGATCATTCGCACCGAGCAGGCCGCGGTCCACGCCACCTTGATCCGGTCGAGGCGGCACCTGTACGGGAAGAGCCTCGGCGACCGCATCGCCGGGGCCCTGCTGCGGCCCGCGGTGCAGTACATCGAGGCACAACGGCTGCGGACGCTCATCAAGCGCGACTTCGATGAGGCCCTGGGGAAAGTCGACGTCATCGCCACGCCGACCATCCCGATCTGGCCGTACCGCATCGACGCCAACGTGTCGGGCGGGGCCGGCGAGGGCGCGCTGACGACGAAGTTCACCCCGCCCTCGAACCTGACCGGCCTGCCCACGATCTCGGTGCCCTGCGGCTTCGGGCCCGCCGGGGACCCGGGCGAGGGCCTGCCCGCCGGCCTTCAGCTCATTGGGCGCGCCTTCGAGGAGGCGCTGCTGTTCCGCGCGGCGCATGCCTACGAGCAGGCCACCGAGTGGCACAAGATGCGTCCGCCGCTCTAGCCGCGGGTCGCGGTGCTACAATGGCGCCGTCCGGGCGCCCCGCCCCGGACTTCCGACCCGGAGGCGCTAGTGGACTTCCTTTCGACGCCGCAAGAGGACGCCTTCCGCGCCGAGATTCGCGCCTGGCTCGACGAAACGCTCCCGCCGAACTGGCGGCTGACCGTGGGCAACGACACCGACGGCGATGAGCGGGAGGAGTACGAGCGCGAGTTCGCCCGCAAGGCGGGGGCCAAGGGCTACCTCGCCGTCGGGTGGCCCAAGGAATACGGCGGCATGGGGTTCACTCCCATGCAGCAGTTCATCTTCAACGAGGAGATGGCGCTGGCGAAGGCACCCCGCGGCTTCATGGGCCCCGGCGTCTACCAGGTCGGCTCGTCGCTCATCATTCACGGCACGGAGTGGCAGAAGAAGACCTTCCTGCCTCCCATCGCCCGCGGCGAGGTGCGCTGGTGCTCGTTGCTGAGCGAGCCGAACGCGGGCTCCGACCTCGCCTCGCTTCAGACGACCGCCGTCGAGGACGGCGACGACTTCGTGGTCAACGGTCAGAAGACCTGGACCACGAACGGCCATAAGGCGGAGCACGGCATCCTGCTCGCCCGCACCAACCGCGACGTGCCCAAGCACAAAGGCATCAGCTACTTCCTGGTCGACATGAACTGGCCAGGCATCACCGTGCAGCCGATCATCAACATGGCCGAGGCGCACTCGATCAATTCCGTCTTCTTCGACAACGTGCGGATACCGCGCGACAGACTCTTGGGGGAGAAGGACCAGGGCTGGTATCTGGGCCAGACCACGCTCAACGCCGAGCGTTCCGGCGTGCGCTGGCACGTGCCGCTCCAGCAGCTGTTCGACGAGATGGTGGAGTACGTCGTCGAGGCGGGGCGCAACGGCGGCTTCAACCCGATAGAGGAGAATCCGGAGCTGCGGCGCAAGATCGCCGATACCCACGCGCAGATGCGCATCTCCTGGCTGCTTTCGTACCGCGTGGTGTGGCTGCAGTCGCAGGGCGACCCGCCGAGCTACGAGGCGTCGCAGTCCAAGCTCTGGGTCACCGAGCTGACTCAGCGTGTCGTCGGCTTGGGGATGGAGATTCTGGGGCTGTACAGCCAGCTCGCGCCCGGCGCGAAGCACGCTGTCCTGCACGGCAAGATGCAGAAGCTCTACCGCGCCCAGCGTGCCATCACCCTCGGCGCGGGGACGTCGGAGATCCAGCGCAACATCATCGCGCGGCGCGGCCTGGGGATGGGCCGCTAGCCCGTGAGCTCATGGTGAAGGAGAAGACGATGACGATCCCGCGAGCCGTATCCGCCGACTCCCACGTAGTCGAGCCCTTCGACCTCTGGACCGAGCGCATCGACCGCGACTTCCTCGACCGCGCCCCGCGCGTGGTGGTCCGCGAGGATGGCGTGAACTGTTTCAAGATGGAGGGCCGCCCGCTGCAGCCCATCCGGCCCCTCGGCACGCCGTTCGCGATGTGGGGGAAGCAGGAGGAGGAAGGCCGCCGCGGCGGCTGGGACCCGGCGGCGCGCATCGAGGACATGGCGACCGACGGCATCCTGGCCGAGGTCCTTTACCCGAGTATGGCGCTTGCCGTCTTCGGCATGGAGGACCCAGTGCTGCAAGCCGCCAGCTTCCGGGCCTACAACGACTGGCTCGCCGACTTCTGTGCCGGCGCTCCCAAGCGCCTCCACGGTGTCGCGCTGATTCCTATGTACGACGCCGACGTCGCCGTGGCCGAGCTCAAGCGCACCGTCGGCATGGGTCTGCCCGGTGCGGCGATCTGGGGGACGCCGCCCGCCGAGCTGCACTTCGAGACCGACCACCACGAGCCGTTCTTCGCCGAGGCCGAGGCCATGGGCGTCCCCATCAGCCTGCACTGCTTCACGGGGCTCTCGCACCGGAGGTGGGAGCGCAAGAGCTTCTGCGCCCCCTACGCGCTCTCCCGCCATATGATCCAGGAGTCGATCACCTACCTCATCTTCGACAAAGTCTTCGAGCGCTACCCGAACCTCCAGGTCATCTCCGTCGAGAACGACATCGGCTGGGTGCCGTACCTGAAGCAGCGGATGGACTACGTCTACACCGGCAAGGGGCCCCGCTACAACGAGTTCTTCGACTCGGAATTGCTCCCCAGCGAGATCTTCGAACGGAACGTGAAGTGCACCTTCATGAGCGACCCCGTTGGGACGCAGGTCGCCGACCTCATTGGATCCGACGTGCTGATGTGGTCGACCGACTATCCCCACGACGACAGCACGTGGCCCAACTCGCAGGACGTGGTCGAGCGGGAGTTCGCCCATGTGCCCCCCGACCTGAAGGACCGCGCCATCTACCGCAACTGCGTCGACCTGTACGGGCTCGACTTGGAGGGCGTGGCGCTCTGACGCTCTACTCGAAGTCTTCTTGGATGGTGCGGTGGCCGTTGGTGTGGGGGCACATGTGGCCCTCGGGGTCCTTGGGGCGGTGGCAGAGGTCGCAGATCGGGCGGCCCGAGGCTACGATCTCGAGCGCTGAGTCGGCCATGGCCTCGGCCTGGCCGAGGGTCGCCCACCACATCATGGTGCCGGTCTGCTTGCCTTGGTCGTTCTCGTCGTAGGTGATGACGCCGAAGCGGCAGGTCGACTCGTCGAAGACGAGGCCGAGGCCGGTGGTCTTGAAGTCGAAGGCCGGCTCGGCGGTCGACGTGTCGGGCGGGTCGGTGGCGGCCTCTCGCTGCTCCGCGGTCAGCTGCTTGATGTAGCTCTTGACGGAGAGCGCGAGCGCGGAGAGCTGTTCCTTCTCCATCCACACGGAGGCGGTGCCCTTCTCAGCCTCGACGACCACGCGGAAGGTGCGCTTGCCCGGTTCGCCGAACACCTCGGCGTCCAGGCGTGTCGCGGTGCCGATGTCGGTGCGGGCGCGTGGCATGGGTCCGGCCTGCCGTTCGTTCGCGTGGGCGGCTTGAGAAGCGCCAGAATAGCATAGGCGTCGCCGGCCCGCCGGTTCGCGCGCACTCGTGAAATCAAGTACAATCAACCGAACCGCTTCTTCAGGAAGGCGCTTCAGTGGCCAGCAGGCGTCGCAATAGGCGGCGGGGCGAGCGCCGGGCCCAAGCGTCGCGCTCCCGCGACGCCCAACGGGCCCGTCAATCGGACGCCGAGCCCTCTCCGCTCTCCCGCTTCTCCCTCGCCAATATTTCGACCGATTGGATCGCGGGCATCATCATCGGCGGCGTCGTCATCATCGCCGCTCTGGTCTTCCTGTTCGCCCAGATCCTTCGCGGCGGCGGAGGCGGCGTCTCCGGCTTCATCCAGATATCGGGCATCGCCGTGCACCCCACCAATCCCGCCGTTGTGTTGCTCGCCGACGCCAACGGTCTCTTCCGCTCCATCGACGGCGGCGGCGTGTGGCAACCCGCCGCCTTCGACGGCGAGGCGGTGCGCTCCGTCGCGCCCGACCCGGCCCAAGCCGGCGCCTTCTTCGCCGCCGGCGACGGCGTCTTCGCCCGGAGCGACGACGGAGGAGTCACTTGGCGGGACCTCGCCGTCGACCTGCCGTCCGCCGACATCCGGGCGTTCGCCGCCGACCCTGAAGGTGGCGATCTCTACGCCTTCGTGCAGGGCGCGGGACTTTACCGATCGAGCGACGGCGGCGGCACGTGGCGGGCCGTCTGGCTGGAGGGTGAGGCCTCGCTCTCCTCGTTGGCCGTTCCCGCCGGCGACCCTGAGACCGTCTTCGCTTTCCACGGGACCCTCGGGTTGGTGAAGAGCGACAACGGCGGGGCCAGCTTCGACGAGGGCGTACGCGGCGGCGTTCCCTATCAGGCCGTCGCCGACGTGAAGGCGGACCTCACCGATCCGGACCGGCTCTACGTCATCGCCCAAGGGCGCTTCTACCGCTCCGGCGACCTCGGCGAAAGCTGGGAGTTGGTCGGGCAAGGACTCGACGACGACGAGCGGCTTGTCGCGGTGTGGCCCGGCGCCGGCGTCCTCTATGCCGTGACCACCTCGGGCGAGGTCTTCGCGAGCCGTGACAACGGCAACAGCTGGACCCTCAACGCGACCGGAAGCTAGCCGGCCCTGATGGGGCGTGCGGTAGGCCGAGGACGATGAGCGCGCAGACGGAGGCAAGCTCTCCGCACCCCGCTCCGGGGGTGTCCCCTCCCGCTGCTCCGGCGGGCAGGCCGCTACTGGTCTTTGGCGGACTCGGGCTGGCGATGGCGGCGTTCATGGCCGCGGTCTTCGCGTTGGGCCTGCGAGGCGTGACCGGCGACGGTGTGAGCCCCGAGCAGTATGCCAGCGACTTCGTGACGCTTCTGCCGTTCGGCTACGCGTTCAGCGCCGGCGTCGTCGCCAGCGTCAACCCCTGCGGCTTTCTGATGCTACCCGCCTTCGCGGGCTACTACATGGGCGAAGGCGAAGACGCCGCCGGAGAGGTCACCCCTCGCGCACTGGCGCGGGGCGCGATGCTCGGCGTCATGGCCACGCTCGGCTTCGTCGTGCTCTTCACCGTCATCGGCTCGATGGTCAGCGCCGGCGGCGGAGCGGTCGTCGAGGCGTTCCCCTGGGCCGGCCTTGCCGTGGGCGTCGGCATGGCGCTGTTAGGCGCGTGGCTCCTCGTTACCGGGCGGAGCATCGGCATCGCCTGGGCGGCGCGGTTCAACGTGCCCGGCGTCCGGCCCGGGAGCCGGGGCCCCGCTTCCGCTTTCGCCTACGGCGTGGCCTATGGCGCCGCCTCGCTCTCCTGCACGCTGCCTATCTTTCTCGTCGTCGTGGCCACCTCCCTCAACCGCGACGGCTTCCTCGCCTCGGCGGGGCAGTTCGTCAGCTTCGCCCTCGGCATGGGCCTGGTTGTGGTCGCCGTCGCGTTGGGTGCGGCCACGCTGAAGGGGGCAGTGACGCGGGCGCTGCGGGGCCTCGTTCCCTACGTGCACCGGCTGAGCGCGGTCTTCCTCGCCGGGTCGGGCGCCTATCTCATCGTGTACTGGATAGTCCTCGGCGACGTGGCCGGCTAGCGTGCGCATCCCCAACGTCTCCCTGCCCAAGTGGTCCCTGTACGCGATCGGCCTCGCGCCGCTGGCGGGGATCTTCATCATCATCGTGATCAGCGTGGTGGGCGGCGGCAGTGGACGCGGCGGCCTGGTCACCTTCGACGACACCGGCGAGGTCGAGGTCCTGCGCGAGACTCCCTCCGACTTCACCATCGAACTCTTCAGCGGCCAGACCTTGACGCTCTCCGAGGAGATCGGCGAGCGGCCGATTCTGATCGACTTCTGGGGCTCGTGGTGCGTCCCCTGCCGCCGCGAAGCCCCCGTGTTGGAAACGGTGTGGCGTCAGTACCAGGACCGCGTGCTCTTCGTCGGCGTTGCGGTCTTCGATACGGACTCGCGGGCCCGCGACTTCCTGCGCGAGTTCGGCGTCACCTACCCCTCCGGCCCCGATCCACGCGGCACGATCGCCATCGAGTACGGCCTCACGGGCGTCCCCGAGAAGCACTTCATCGACCGCGAAGGGCGCGTCGTCCGCAAGTTCGTCGGGCCACTGAGCGAGGAGCGACTCTCCGCCATCCTCGACGACGTGCTTGCGATTCGCTGACCCCTTCCGAGCCGCGTTGACCCCCCTGGGGTGCGTCGCTACACTCGCGCCATGGTGAGCCCCTCGCAGCGGTCGTTGCTCGGCTTGGAGGACAAGGTCGCGCTCGTGACGGGAGCGGGGCGCGGCATTGGGAAGGCCGCGACGCTGCTGCTGGCGCGGGCTGGCGCTCACGTCGCCGCCGTCGACGTCAACGGCGCGTCGGCGGAGGAGACGGCCGGGGCGGCGCGCGCCATCGGCGTCCGCGCCATTGCCGTGGCCGCCGACGTACGCTCCGAGGACGACGTGCGCGGCATGGTGGAACGCGCCGTCGCCGAGCTCGGGGGCCTCGACGTCTGCGTCAACAACGCCGGCGGGACCGTCGGCCATCCCCGTGTCCCCTTCATCGAGGCGAGCACGGACTTCCTCGATGATGCGCTTGACCTGAACCTCCGCGCCGTCTTCTTCGCCTGCCAGGTGGAAGCGCGGTCGATGATCGAGCGAGGAATCGGCGGCTCGATCATCAACATCTCGTCGCTCGGCGGGGTGCGCCACGTGCGCCATGTCTCCGCCTACGGCGCGGCCAAGGCGGGTGTGATCAACCTGACCCAGACGATGGCTGTCGAGCTTGGTCCTTACGGCATACGGACCAACGCCATCGCACCGGGCACGACGGTGACCGGCGCGGTCGCGGCGGAGTCGCGGGCGATGCAAGCGGTGGCGAGGGCCAACCCGCTGGGGCGGCTCGGCGAGCCCGACGATCAGGCGGGGGCCATTCTCTTCCTCGCCTCCGATCTCTCGCGGTACGTGAACGGACAACTCATCAGCGTCGACGGCGGCTTCACTGCGGCGGTCGGCGTGGTGCCGCGCAACCGGCGCGCCGCCGCGGGCATTCGCAACGAAGGCGAGGGAACGGCGCAGCACTAGGAGTCAAGGAGGCGGCGATGTCGGACAGCAAGCTCGGCTTCGAGGGCAAGGTGGCGGTGGTGACCGGCGCGGGAGCCGGGGCCGGACGGGCCTCGGCGCTCCTGCTCGCCGAGATGGGCGCCAAGGTCGTGCCCGTCGACATTGTCGCTGAGATCGCCGAGGATGCCGTCGCAGAGATCCGGGCCGCCGGCGGCGAGGCGATGGCCGCCTCCGCCGACGTCACCGACGAGGCCGGGGTGCAGGGGCTGTTCGACCAGACGCTTGACCACTTCGGGCGCGTCGACACATTGATCAACAACGTCGGCAACATGCGCGGGCACGCCCCGACGCCGATCGTGGAGATGGGCTGGGAGTTCTGGGAGGTCTCGGTGGCGCAGAACCTCAAGAGCACCTTCCTCTGCTCCCAGGCCGCCGCCCGCGCCATGATCGCCAGTCAGACCAAGGGCGCGATCGTGAACATCGCATCCCTGAGCGGGCTCCGCGCCTCCGTGCGGCTGGCGCCCTACGGCGCGGCGAAGGCCGGCGTGATGCAGTTCACCAAGACGCTCGCGGTCGAGCTGGCCCCGCACGGCATTCGAGTCAACTGCGTTGGCCCCGCCTCGATCAATGCCCCGCCGGGGAAGACCCGCCTGCCGCAGTGGCGGATGGACGAGATGGCGAAGTCGATACCCCTGGGACGGCTCAGCGAGCCGGAGGATATCGCGGGGATTGCCGTCGCCCTTGCTTCCGACCTAGCCTCGTTCGTTACCGGCCAGATCGTGATGTGCGACGGCGGCCTTGCGTGCACCTCGTCGCGGCCCCCGATGCCGGACAACCTTGCGATCAAGCCGAAGGACTACGACGAGAAGTTCGCCTAGACTTCGGCCGGTGCCTCGAGGACGGCCTTGAGCCCCCGCAGCTCGTTGAGCAACTGTCTGCGGGCCACGGCCCGCATGAACGGCCCCAGTACAGCCGTGATCAACGTTGCCAACCGACCGCCCGACCCGGTGTCCATCGTGTAGACCACCTTGGTCCCGCCATCTTCCGGCGCGAACTCCATGAGGGCGTCGAAGGGCATGACCGGCATCGCGACGCGCATGGCGTGGCGATGCGGCGGCTCGGACCGGGTGACTGTGTAGGTGACCTTGAGTCTGATGCCGGGGCGGCGAAGACGCGTTGCGTACACCGCGCCCGCCCCGGAAGCAACTTCTGACGTGCGGTGCGGCTTCTCCAGCCCCCCCAGCCACGCGTGCCGCATTTCGACGTCGGCAACGTAGGCCCAGACGTCCTGTACGCCCCGCTCGATCGTGATGCTTGCCGAGACCTGCACCGTGTCAGTCTCCGGTGCGGGAGAACAGGACAATGTGGTCGGGGAAGGCCGAGATGCGCACCTGTTCGCCGACGTTGTAGATGCGCGTGGAGGGCTGCACGCTGCGCACGTGTACCCCCGAAGGGAGCTTCACCGTATAGACGTTGTCGGCGCCCTTGAACTCCCGCTCGACTACTACGGCGTCGACCACGCCTTCTCCGGACCGGTCAATCTCGATGACGACGTCGTCGGGCCGGAGCAGGAGGTCAAAGGGCGCCGCCGGCGGCGCCCCGTTGAGGGGGAAAGCACCAAGCTCGGAGTGCAGGTATCCGTCGGAAAGCGTCACGGGGATGAAGTCGGCCTGGCCGACGAAGGCGGCGACGAAGCGGCTCGCCGGTTTGTGGTAGATGTTATCCGGTGTATTCAACTGTTCCAGGCGGCCTCGCCTCAGAATGAGTACGCGGTCGGCGAGTGTGAACGCCTCCTCCTGATCGTGCGTGACGATCACCGCCGTCGCGCCCCGCTGCGCGAGGATGGTCTTCACCTCCCGCCGCATGGTTGTGCGCAAGGCGGCGTCGAGGCTCCCGAACGGCTCGTCCATCAGGAGCACGACGGGCTGCGGGGCCAGCGCCCGGGCCAACGCCACCCGCTGCTGCTGCCCCCCGGAGAGCTGATGGGGATAGCGGCCCAGGTACTCTGCCATGCCCACCCGCTCCAGCTCGGCCTCGGCGACCCGCCGTCTCTCCGCGGGCCTCACGCCCTTGAGTCCGTACATGGCGTTCTGTAACACGGTGAGGTGCGGGAAGAGGGCGAACTGCTGGAAGATCATCCCGAGACCACGGCGCTCCGGCGGCGTCCACCGGTCCGACGCGGCGACGATGCTGCCGCCGACGGAAATCTCTCCCTCGTCCGGCGACTCGAACCCCGCGATCAGCCGGAGCGTCGTCGTCTTGCCGCAGCCGCTCGGCCCGAGGAGCGCGACGACCTCCCCTTCCGCGACGGCGAACGAGAGGTCGGCCACGGCGGGCGCCGCCGCGCCGGGGTACGTCTTGGTCACGCCGACCATGCCGATGACGGGGGGCGCGGGGGCGGAGCGAGGTTGCGCGTTCAAGCCGGGTGCGTCGGGAATGGCGTCCCCGCCCGAATCTGGTGCATCGGGCGGGCTTGGAACAAGCCTAGCAAGCCGGCGTACGGGGAACAAGGCGGGCCTATCCTTCCGTGATCTGCGCTCCGCGCTCCCGGGAGAGGAGCACGGCAACGGGGATGATGGAGACGGCGATGAGGATGAGACCCGGCGCGGCGGCGCGGGCGAAGAACCCCTCGTCGGCCGCGGCCCACATCTCGGTGGCCAGCGTGTCGAAGCCGATGGGAGCGAGGAGCAGCGTGGCGGGGAGCTCCTTGAGGACGGTGAGAAAGACGAGCGCCGCCGCCACGACCAGACCGGGACGCAGCAACGGGAGCGTTACGCTCACCATCATCCGCGACCACGACCGGCCGAGACTCCGCGCCGCCTCTTCCAGCGCGGGACTGATCTGGAGCAGCGACGCCCGCACGCCTCCCAGGGCGAGCGGCAGGAAGAGTACGACGTAGGCGAAGAGCAGCAGCCATAGCGTCTGATAGACGGGGGTCGCGAAGTTGGCGCCGAAGAAGACGAGGGCCAGTGCGACGACGAGGCCGGGCATAGCGAAGCCGAGATAGGAGATGCCTTCGAGCAGCCGCGAGCTGCGGCCGTCGAACCGCACCGCGAGGACGCCGATGGGCAGCGCCGCCACGACCGTGACCAGCGCCGCTAGACCTGAGACGTAGAGGCCGTTCATGATCGCGCCGCCGAGGAAGCCGAGCTCCTCGCCGGCCGAGACGCCTTCGACCAGCCAGTAGAGCAGCACCGACGCTGGCAGGCCAAGGGTCACGAGCGCCACGCCTCCCACGAATGCCAGGGACGGCCATCGCCACGAGCCCAAGCGTGCGGTCGAGGGAACCCGTTGTACGCCCGCTCCCGAGCGGTGGTAGGCCGCGCGTCCCCGGGCCGCCCGCTCCATGAGCAAGATGATCACGGTCGAGGCAACGAGCAACAGCGCCAGGACCGAGGCCAGCGTCCGGTCGAATGAGGCCTCGTACTGCACGAAGATGATGCGAGTGAAGGAGTCGAAGCGCAGCAGCGCCACCGCTCCGAAGTCGCTGAGGGTGTAGAGCGCGACCAGCAGCGAGCCCGCGCCGATGGCCGGCTTGAGCTGCGGCAAGACAGCGCTTCGGAACGTCCGCCACGGTCCCTGTCCCAGGCTCCGGCTTGCCTCCTCCGTGGAGGCGTCCATGCCCCAGAGGGCTGCTCGAAGCGTCAGGAGCAGATAGGGATAGGTGAACATCGTGAGCACCAGCCATGCGCCGACGAAGCCGGTGAGGTCGGGCAGCCGCATTATGCCGAGCGGCCCCTCCAACGCTTGCTGCAAGAGCCCCCGCGCTCCGAAGGCCGAAATGAAGGCGTAGCCGCCAACGTAGGTCGGCACGACCAGCGGCAGCACGGTAATGACGGACCACACTTTCTTGAACGGCAGATCGGTGCGCACCGTGAGCCAGGCCAAGGGCAGGCTGAGCACGATGCTGGCCCCAGTGACCGCCGCCGCCAGCGCCGCCGTTCGCAGCAATACCTCCAAGGTCTGGATGCGCGCCAACAGGTCCCATGCGTCCGACCCTGAGCCGGCGGTGCGGTAGATGAGGTAGACGAGGGGCAGCAGCACCGCAGCGCCGATAAGCGCTCCGGCCCACCAGAGCCCCGGCGGGGCGCCTGTCCGCACACGCGGCGCGTTATGGAGGAGGGTGGTGGAGATTCTGGCCACGACGGGCCCGTATCCCGGCGCGGACCGGAGGCCCGCGCATTACGGAAGTGCTTCAGTATAGCCTAGGGATAGCTTAATACTTCGTCAATACGAAGCTTAGGCCGCCGTGTTGCCCGTCAATCCCGCCGCGTTGTATGCTATTTTGTGAGGTGGGGTTGACATGCTTGGTGCTGTTCGCTATCTTCCCCCGGGAATTCAGAGCATCGATGCACCGGCGCGCAGTCCGCTCGATGCACGGCACGCGCCGTGTCCGTAGGAGACCAGAATGCGGAAGCTCGTGAGTTTGGTGGTGACAGGTTCGAGACGGTACCTCGACCACTGGCTGGGCATTCAGAGTCTCCAAGGGGCATCGCCCGACCTCTCCCGCAGGCCCTAGGCGGCGGATCTCCGCCCGTCCCGGCTCCCCTTCGTCTTTTCCCTGTATTGCCGCGCGTCAGGCGCGGGCGAGCAGGGGCCGAGTCACGCCTCCCGGCTCCCCGCCCTTACTCCTGGCTCTCCCAGCGGAGACCTTTACGTTGCCCGGGGGAGACGTTTGCGTAACCTTGGGCCTAACCCTGTGAGGCCGTTCGGGGGATGGGAACGGGCGATTCGTGAATCGCCCCTACAGGGGACGGGAGAAGACCCCGCCCACACCCCTGGGCAACCACGAGGATTGCCCCTACACGGATGATCCGCCAGCGTTGGAGGTTGTGCAAAGGTCTCCGGGGGAGAAGAGGTAAGACCTCCCAGCCCCACCCCGGCCCTCTCTCAGTCTCCCCCAGAGGGGGAGAGGGAAGACCGCCGCGCCGGGGGAAGGGGCCGCAAGGAACGTCCCCGCGGGCATGCGCCGTCGGGCGCGAGGATCAACGCCATGGCCTGTGCGGAGGCGAGGGTCTCCGTAGCAACGGAGAAGGACGTTACGCGGCCGAGGCCGCTACGCCCGCGGGGTCGACCATGATCTTCGGCGCGACCTGCAGCCCGATGACGACTTCGTGGCCGTTCACCAGCATCGACATCGTCCCCTTGTAAGGGGCGATGTCGGTGACCTCCAAGGTCTCCCCCCGCATGACGCCGTTCGCCACGAGGTATTCGACGAGCCGGGGGTCGTACTCGGGGATGCGCTCGACGACGGCCTTGCCGCCGGTCTTGATGCGGTCGAGGGACACTGAAGTCTTCGGCGGTTCGTAGCCGTTGCCGGGGATAGGGTGCCCGAAGGGGCAGGTCAGGGGATGGTCCAAGCGTTGCTGGAGCTTCTCCTCGACGGCGGGCGAGATGGCGTGTTCCAGCCGGTGGGCCTCACCGTGGACCTTGTGGAGCTCGAGTCCGAGCACGTCCACGAGCAGCCGCTCGGCGAGCTGGTGGCGCCGCATCAACGCCTCGGCGTGGCGGTGGCCTAGGTCGGTGAAGACGATCTCCTTCGAGGGTTTGACGTCGACGAGGCCGTCGCGCTTCATCCGGCGGATCATGCCCGCCACCGAGGCCAGCGACGTGCCAAGGTGCTCGGTTACCGGGGAGAGCGCGAGATGCTCGGCTACGCGAGTGAGCGTCGAGGGCGCCTGCTCTTCCTCTTGGAGTTGGTAGAGGGTCAGCAGGTAGTTCTCGGCAAGCGGGGAGAGATCGTCCGTTTTGCCGCCCTTGCGCGTCGCGGGCTTCGCCGCCGCCATACCCCGGCTCCCGTCTACTTCGTGGCCGCTGCGCCCTTTGCCGTTTCGGCGATCGCGGCGAAGGCCGCGGGGTCGCGCACCGCCAGGTCGGCCAGCATCTTGCGGTTGGCCTCGACGCCGGCCCGCTTGAGCCCGGCCATCATCGCGCCGTAGGTGATGCCGTTGAGCCGGGCCGCCGCGTTGATGCGCGTGATCCACAGCCGCCGCATGAAGCGTTTCCGCTCCCGACGGTGGCGGTAGGCGTAGCTCAGGGACTTGAGCATCGCCTCGTTGGCGCGGCGGAAGAGCTTGCTCTTCGTCCCCCGCTGCCCCTTGGTGAGCTTGAGCACCTTCTTGTGGCGCGCGTGGGTGGTGGTCCCGCCTTTGACTCTCGGCACGTTCGTTCTCCGTTAGGCCGCCGTTGGCCGGCGGTGGAATCTCAAAGGATGGCTAGTTGCCCGGAAGCAGTTTCCGCAGGCGCTTGTCGTCCGCCGCGTGTACTTCCATCTTGTTGTCGTACAGGCGCTTCGTTGCCGTCGGCTTCTTGCGGCGGAGGTGGCTCTTGCCGCCCTTCACCCTGAGCAGTTTCCCCTTACCGGAAATATGCAGCCGCTTCTTGGCGCCTTTGTGGGTCTTAAGCTTGGGCACGGACGGCTTCCTCTTCCTTCTTCTCTGCGGCCTTCGCCGCGGGCTTCTTTGCTGCGGCGCCTGCTGCGGCCGACGCGTCTTCCGCCTTCTTCGCCGGGGCCGATCCCTTCTTTCCGGAAATCGGCGCCAGGATCATCGTCATCATGCGCCCTTCCATCGAGGGCGCCTTCTCAAGCTTCGCTTGCTCCTCCAACGACTCCGCGACTCGCCGCATCAGCCCGATGGCCAGTTCCGGGTGCGTGATCTCGCGCCCGCGGAACAGCACCGAGACTTTCACCTTGTGCCCTTCGTCGAGGAACTTCCGTACCATCCTCGACTTGAAGGCGATGTCATGTTCGTCGATCCGGGGCCGCATCCGCACTTCGCGAATGCCGACGTTCTTCGTGCTCTTTCGGGAGTCGCGCTCCTTCTTCGACTGCTCGTAGCGGAACTTGCCGTAATCAAGCAGCCGAACGACGGGAGGGTCCGCCTGCGACGCGACTTCGACGAGGTCGAGATCGGCCTCTTCGGCCATTCTCAGCGCTTCATTGAGCGGGATGACGCCAACCTGCTCGCCCTCACCGCCTATCAGACGCACCTCGCGGGCGCGAATCTGTCGATTGACCCTATAGTCGCGAGCTATGGCGCTCTTTTCCTCCGTCCCATGAAAGCAGTAAGCCCGCCGCGGCGGCGCCGTGCGGACACGGCTGAATATAGCATAACGCTTGAATCGCAGTCAAAGAAAACATGAATTGGGGCCAAAGGGAAGGGCTTCGCGTCCCTCAGGAGCGGCCCGCCGCCCGCCCGCCGATTTCGCGCACGATCTCGTCCAACGCCACAGCGCCGCGGTTCTCGCCAGACCGGTCCCGCACCGACGCCGCGCCGGCCTCTTGCTCGCGGTCGCCGACGACGAGCATGAACGGCACCTTCCGCAGCTGCGCCTCTCGTATCTTGAGGTTCATGCGTTCGGTGCGGGCGTCGACCTCCACGCGCAGCCCCGCGCCGCGCAGCCGCGCCTCGACCTCGCGGGCGTAGTCGACGTGCCGGTCGGCGATGGGGATGACCACCGCCTGGACCGGGGAGAGCCAGACCGGCAGCGCGCCGCCCGTGTGTTCGAGCAGAATGGCGATGAACCGCTCCAGCGATCCCAGTAGCGCTCGGTGAATGAGGACCGGGCGCTCCCGCCGGTCGTCCTCGGTCACATATTCCAGATCGAACCGCTCCGGCAGCGAATAGTCGAGCTGCACCGTGCTCAGTTGCCACTGCCGGCGCAACGCGTCCTGCATGAAGAAGTCGATCTTCGGCCCGTAGAAGGCGCCCTCGCCGGCGACCGCTTCGTAGTCGAGCTCCTTCGACTCGATGGCCGCCCGCAACGCGGCCTCGGCGCGGTCCCACATTTCGTCGGTGCCGACGCGCTTTTCGGGGCGGAGCGACAGCATGACGTGCACATCGTCGAAGCCGAGGATCGTGAACGTCTCGTGGACCATGTCGATGAAGGCCGTGACCTCGCTCTGCACCTGGTCGGGCCGGCAGAAGATATGGGCGTCGTCCTGGGCGAAGGTGCGGACCCGCGTCAGGCCGTGGGTGACGCCCGACCGCTCGTACCGGTGTAGCCGCCCGAAATCGGCGAGCCGCACCGGCAGGTCGCGGTAGGAGTGGAGCGTCGAGCCGTACATCAGCGCGTGGCTGGGGCAGTTCATCGGCTTCACCCCGAACTCGCGGTCGTCGATCTCGACGAAGAACATGTTCTCCTTGTAGTTCTCGTAGTGGCCCGAGCGATGCCACAGGCCCGACTCGAAGATCTGCGGCGTCATGACTTCTTGGTAGCCGTAGCGTTGGTACAGCCCCCGGATGTAGTCGATGAGCAAGTTGTAGAGGACGGTCCCCTTCGGCAGGAAGAACGGGCTCGCCGGCGCGGCGGCGTCGAACATGAAGAGCTCCAGCTCGCGCCCCAGCTTTCGATGGTCGCGCTTGGCGGCCTCCTCCAGCATCCGGAGGTGCTGCTGCAGGGCGTCCTTCGACTCGAACGCCGTGCCGTAGATGCGCTGGAGCATCGGGTTGCGCTCGTCGCCGCGCCAGTAGGCGCCCGCAACGTTGAGCAGCTTCACCGCCTTGATCGCACCGGCGCGCTCGACGTGCGGCCCCTCGCAGAGGTCGGTGAAGCCGCCGTGGGAGTAGGTGGTGATCGCCTCCCCTTCGGGGATCTCGTCAATGTTCTCCAGCTTGTATTGGTTCTCCGAGAAGCGCCGCCGCGCGTCCTCCCGGGAGATTTCCTCACGGACGAAGTGGTCGTTGGCGCCGATGATCTTCCGCATCCGCCGCTCGACCTCCTTGAGGTCCTCGGGCGTGATGTGGTGATCGAGGTCGATGTCGTAGTAGAAGCCATCGTCCGTGGGGGGGCCGATAGTCAGCTTCGCCTGAGGCCAGATCGAGGTGATGGCGTCGGCCATCACGTGCGCGGCGGAGTGGCGGATGCGGTAACGCTGTTCAGCGAGCGCGGCCTGATCGGCGGCGTCGGTGCTCACGGTGGGACCCTCCGGCCTTCTAGTATACGCGGCTTCAGGTCGGGGGCCGTGCTACATCCGGCTGATGATCTCCTCGTTCATGCGCTCCATCCACTGGCCGACGTAGTCGACGGACATGCGGCCCTCTTTGGGGAATTCGGGACGGAGGAAGAGGCGGTCGACGCCGGCCTCCTCGTAGCGCTTCGCGTTGTCGAGGGTGTTCTCGCCGAGCGCGTTGCGCATCGAGACTTCGAACGGGCCGTCGCGGCCGGCTTCGCTGCGCCAGGCACGCATTTCGTCGATGAGCGGCTTGGCGGTGTCGGGGGTGTCGCCGCCGGCGCTGAGCCAGCCGTCGCCGAGGAGCGCGGCGCGGCGTCTGGCGGCCCGCGTCTCGCCGCCGATCTGAATCGGCGGGCAGGGCTTCTGCGACGGCTTGGGGTTGAACTTGATCGGGCCGAAGTCGTAGAACTCGCCGTGGTGCTCGATGGTGTCCTCGGTCCAGAGGCGGCGGATGACCTGGATGGCCTCGTCGGCGCGGCGGCCGCGGGTGTGGAAATCCTCGCCGACGGCCTCGAACTCTTCCTTGAGCCAGCCGACTCCAGCGCCGAGGACCACGCGGCCCTGGGAGATGCGGTCGAGCGTGGCCACGGCCTTGGCGGTCACGAAGACGTTGCGGAGCGGCAGGATGTAGACCTGCGTCCCCAGGCGGATCGTTGACGTCACCGCCGCAACGCTCGCCAACGACACCCACGGATCGAAATAGGGGGTGTCGGCATCAACGCCGGGGTAGCCGGTCTCGGAGTAGGGATAGAGGGGCGTGATGTCGATGGGGAAAACAAGATGCTCGGGCATGAAGAAGCTGTCGAAGCCCGCTGCCTCCGCCTTCTGTGCCACGATCCCATAGGACCGCAGACTGACGCCCAGCGTGAAGTAGCCG
Source organism: Dehalococcoidia bacterium (assembly GCA_034421515.1). GTDB lineage: Bacteria > Chloroflexota > Dehalococcoidia > SHYB01 > SHYB01 > DAOUKH01. Next base: position 52,345 of record DAOUKH010000024.1, on the reverse strand, counting down.
AATTGCATGGAGGCGCTCCTCGCTCGGCGCGCTCCCGGCGGCGAGCGGGCACATTATGCCCCATCGCCGCCCAGGCGATTCCAACCCTCTCTTTGGTATCATCAGGCCGACGCCGGCCGGGGTCCCGCGAGGCTCCGGCGCAAGAGGAGGCGGCGCGTGGATTTCACCTTCACGAAAGAGCACACCGACTTCGCCCAAGAGGTCGAGGACTTCATCAAGGCCGAGCTTGCCCCGCAGATCCTGGCGGGGGAGAGCCCTTACGCCGAGGAGAACTTCGACGACGCCATGGCCTTCCGCAGGAGGCTGGGCACGAAGAAGTGGATCGGCATCGGCTGGCCGGTGGAGTACGGCGGCTTGGGCGCGAGCCATACGATGCAGATGTTGTTCCACGACAAGATGGTCTACTACAACGCGCCCCTCGACCATCAGGCCTACCAGGTCGGCCCTGCCATCATCGCCTTCGGCAGCGAGAGCCTGAAGAAACGTTTCCTGAAGGCGACCGCCGAGCAGTCGATCGTCTGGGCGCAGGGTTTCTCGGAGCCCAACGCTGGCTCCGACCTGGCCAGCCTCGCCACGACCGCCGTGGCCGACGGCGACGACTACGTCATCAACGGCCAGAAGATCTGGACGACCTACGGGCACAAGGCGGACTGGATCCACATCCTGACCCGCACCGACCCGGACGCCCCCAAGCACAAGGGCATCTCCTACTTCATCATGGACATGCGGCAGCCGGGGATCACGATCCAGCCGCTGATCAACATGGCGGATGAGCACGACTTCAACCAGGTCTTCTTCGACAACGTGCGGGTGCCCAAAGAGAACCTGATCGGCGACCTCAACCAGGGCTGGTACGTGGCCATGACGACCCTCAACAATGAGCGGTCGGGCATCCGTGACGTCGCCATGGCGCAGCGGGCATTCGACTACATCGTCGACGCCATCAGCGAAGCCCCCGCAGTGCTCGGCTCGGTGCGGGACGACGAAATCTTGATGCACCGGCTCGCCGACATGACTACGCGCCTACACGCGGCCAGGCTCCTCTCCTACCGCGTCTGCTGGATGCAGGAGAACGGGGAGGAGCCGATCCGGGAGGCGTCGATGGCCAAGCTCTACGCATCCGAGGTCGGCATGGAGGTCGGCCGGGTGGGGATGCAGGTCCTCGGCCTGCACGGGCTGCTGCGTGACGGCAGCCCGCATGCCATCAACCGCGGCCTCGTGGGGCACGAGTACATCAGCAACATCCCCTCGACCATCGCCGCCGGCAGCTCCGAGGTCAACCGGAACATCATCGCCACGAAGGGCCTCGGCCTGCCCAGGTAGGGCGGAGAAGGGTTACGGCAACCGCACCGGCTTGGTGACGGCCTTGGTGGCGTAGAAGGACGGCATGATCGCGGCGTAGGCGGGCAGGCCGTCGCCGGCGACGACGATCACGAACTCGTCGGGCGTCTCCACCGGCTGGACGTAGCCGTCGGTAAGGTGGAAGGGCGGCAAACCGTACTCCCGCCACAACTCGTACTCCGGCACTTCGTCGGCGGGGAAGCGGGAGCGCTCGAAGAACAGCTCCTTCAACTGCTGCTTGGTGATGCCCTGATCTTCGATCCGTTGGGCGATGTTCCAAGGGATCACAATCACCGGCTGCGAGTTCGCTTCCAGGTTGGGGTTTCCGCTCAAGGTCAGCGTCTGCCCCACGACTTCGGCGAAGCGCTGGGCTTTGTCGTAGAGGATCGCCGCCGTGGTGGACAGCAGGACGTTCACCGAGACGACCGTCACCGTGCTGGTGTTGGGATCGAAGCCGCGCTCGACGTGGAGCGGAGTCCATGGCGTCCGCTCCTCGTCCTCGCCGAAGCAGAAGGTGTAGCGCTCGGGGAGGCTGAGGACGGCCTTGGCTACCGGCCCCGGCTTGGCGCCACCTAGGGTCTGCATGATCAGGCGCAGCGACCGCCCGATGGTCGCGTTGGCCTGCGTGCCGGGACCGAAGCAGCCGATGCCGCAGTTGATGCCAACCCTGCCCCGCACCGGCCCGTTGACGATCACCACCGGCGCCGAGGGGTTCGTCGTCGTTGCCACGCCATTCATGTTGAAGGGCGGCTCTAGGACGGCCTCCACCATGGCAAGCACAATGGGGAAGTACTCCGGCTTGCAGCCCGCCATCACGGCGTTGATGGCGACCTTCTCGACGGTGGCCTCGCCGTTGAGGGGCGGCATCTCGCCGATGACGCGGCCCGGGTCGTCTCTGGACTGGGCCAGCATGGCAAGGACGCGCTCTTCGGTCGGGGGAACGACGGGGAGGCCGTCGCCCCAGCCCTTCTCCATGACCAGCCGGTTGACCTCTTCGAGCGTCTCCGCCTCGAAGAAGCTGCTCTGCAGCGGGGTCATGGGACGATGGTCTGTCCCTTGGAGCGGCCGGTGAGCTTGTCGGCGACGGTGTCGGCGACGGCGTCGATGGTCTCGCGAAGCTCCTCGGCGGAGACGAACTCGAACGTGCCGTTGAAGACCATGCGGGGCAGGTCGGCCACACCCTTGATGCTCGCGAGGTGCTCGGCCTCGTCCTTGAAGTAGTCGGCAAGGAGGACGACGCCCGGCATGCCTTCCTTGTTGAGCGTGATGATGTCCTGCGTCGCCGACGCGGTGCAGGAGCCTCAGCCGCCGTAGGCGCCGATCGCGGCGTCGTACTCCGCGGCGAGGGGGGCCAGCTTCGCCTTGGGCTCCGGCCTGCCCGCGTCGACCTCCATGAAGGTCAGGCCGGCAATCTCGTAGCGGGTGGTGAGCACGTCGCGCAGGGCGTCGGCAAGCTCGGGGCAGCGCGCCCGCTTGTTGCTGAGGAAGAGCAGCTTTTTGCCGCCAAGCGAATCGAGGCTGCGCTCGGCGGCCTTGTCGTCGCCATTCACTTCAGGGGCAGGGTTGTAGAACCGGATCGTCATTTCCACCCTTCCGCTGACCGGATGGTAGCAATCTCAAAAGAGGGGGTCAAACAGCCAAATCTGATTGACCCCTACATCGGCGTCTGATAGTTTTGCGGTAGGAAATCCGGCGCGGTCGAACGAACGTAGGACGGGGCAGGAACAGGTGTAGCAGGAGGTCTGTCATGGCGACGAACGGTGCGGCGGCGGGCAAAGGCCCCATGACGAAGCGGTTCCCGGTTTTCGACTGCGACGCCCACATCAACGACCCCCTCGAAATCTGGTCGGAGTACGTCGATCCCAAGCACCGTGACCTGGTGAAGCAGAGCTATTGGCGGGACGACCGGCAGACCATCGTCAACGGCCGCGCGCGGTCGACCGGGGGCGGCGCCAACGGCGAGTTCCCACGCTACAACGTGATCACGATTTCCGGCCCCGGTATGGACCGCGAGACGAAGCGGCTGCTCCAGTACGAGAACCTCACCCCGGAGAAGCGCGACTACCTGGACCACAAGGGGGCCTACGATCCCCACGAACGGATCAAGGACCTCGACCTGATGGGGATCGACCAGGTAATGGTTATTCCCACGGGGATGGTGGGCGGCTTCGCCTACATTGACAACATCGACGGGGCCCACGCCCTCGCCCGGGGCTACAACGACTGGGCGCACGACTTCTGCTCCGCCAACCCCGACCGGCTGCACGCCGCCGGATGGCTCCCGCTGCAGAACTCGACCTACAGCATCGACGAGCTCTACCGCATCGCGGGGAGGGGGACCCGCATGGCGCTCGTCCGCCCCATCGACGCCCGCGGCAACTACCCCACCAGGATCAACGCCTACGGCCCCGTGGGCGGCTGGGACGCACTCTTCCGCACGTTCGAAGAGACCGGCACGGTCCTTGGGATGCACACCTTCCCCTCCACTATTCATCCCCTCGACCTCGACATGACGCGCATGGTGTCGCCGGGCCAGCTCATCGACAGCAGCGCCCACGGGATCTATATGGCGCAGGGCCTCAACTCGCAGACGCTCAGCTTCATCTACGAGGCCGCCGTCTGGCTTTCGGTGACCCTGATGTCGGGGTTCCTCGACCGCTACTCGAAGCTCACGATGGCGATACTCGAGTCCAATGCCTCCTGGCTCATCGGCGTGCTGGAGCGGCTCGACCGGCACTTCGACCTCTACGCCAACGAGCGCAGGGTCCCCGCGAAGCGCCGGCCCAGCGAGGCGTTCTTCGACCAGTGCTTCATCTCGTTCGAGTCGGACGAGATGGAGGTCTTCCGCCAGGCCGACGTTTACCGCGACGTGGGCGTGTGGGCCTCGGACGTCTACCACCACGACGGCACGGACGTCTGGGAGGCGATCGAGGCGATGGAGCGGGCGGAGGTCCCCGAGGAGACGCAGGCCGCCCTCCTCGGAGGGAACGCGCGCCGCATGTACGGTATCGAGCCCAAGACCTTTGTGTCCGAGCAGGCCGCGGACCCCGCGCGGCCCGACTGGTTCCCATCGCGCGAGCAGGTCGCCGAGTTTGCCCGCGAGCAATCGGAGCCGGGCAGGGCCGAGATGCTTCGCGCCCAGGCGGAGGCGGCGGGCCCCGGCGGCGCCAACGTGCGCCAGAAATAGAGCTACTCGACCGAGGGCTCGATCAAGGAGGGCGTCATGGAACGCGAGAAGCCCTGCCCCGTCTTCGACGCCGACAGCCACGTCTACGAGCCGACGGAGATATGGACGGAGTTCCTCGACGCGGAATACCGCGTCCCGGCCCGTTCATCCTTCCTGCGCGAGGTCGACCAGAACGGGATCGAGGTGATCCTCGTCAACGGTGTGCCGGTCGCTCCGCTCAACGGGATGAGCCGGATCAACCGCCGGGCGGTCTACCGTCCGGGGATGACGCCGCAGGAGATCGGCTCGTTGGACCCGACCAAGCCCCATCCCGCGACCGAGGGCGCCGCCGACGCCGCAGCCCGGCTCGCCGACATGGACGCGATGGGGATCGACCAGGCGCTGCTGCTGCCCACGCTGTTCTCCGAGTACCTTCCGGTGGTCGAGAACGCCGACGTCGCCTTCGCCCTGGCGCGGGCCTACAACGATTGGATCTTGGACTTCTCGCGGAAGGACCCGGCGCGGCTGATTCCCGCCGCCGTCCTGCCGATGCAGCATCCCGCCTTCGCCCTTCGCGAGGCGCAACGGGTGGCGGGGATGGGCTTCCGAGCCGTGGCCATCCGGCCCTCGTTCTACCGCACCCGCATGCCGAATGCGCCCGAGTACCAGCCCGTTTGGATGTTCCTGAACGCCTCCGGCGTGGCGGCGTGCATGGTCCCCTCGGGCGGGGGCACCAACCCGGAGTGGACCTCGGAAGGTCCCTTCATTGAGAGGGTGGCGTCCGAGCTCTACCTTGGCCATCCACTCGCCGACTCCGCCGCCCCTTGGATGGACAGCGGCATTTTCCTCAGCGCGCTCTGCTTCAGCGGCCACATGCAGGACTATCCCAACCTCAAGCTGGGGTACCTGCACTCCGGCTCCTACTGGGCGCCGCTGGTGCTGGAGAAGTCGGAGACGTACCTCTGGCTCCAGCCGCAGCGGCTGCGGCCCGTTAGCCTCGAGCCTGGGGAGGTCTTCTACAACCGGCCCTCCCTCGTGGGCTTCGACACCTGGGAGTCCTGCGTGCACCGGATGCCCGACCTGTACGAGAACGTCGGCGCCTGGGGGTCGCGGTACCCGCGGCATGACGCCAGCGACGCCTACGAGGCCATCGACCGGCTACAGAAGGGCGGCCTCTCCGGCGACCAGATCGCCGGGCTCATGGGCGGGAACGCGGCGCGCTTCTTCGGCGTCGAGGTTGCCGCAGCGGCGGCTTAGCCTCGAAGGGCGCTAGTAGAAGATATAGCCGCCCGGGCCGGGAGGGTCTTCCGGCAATGTTCGGGCGCTGCCCTCATGTATGCGCCGCGCCGTCCATAGGCACGCTAGCGCGTCGTAGAAGTCGTCCGGTGAGGCGCGCTCCTCAGGGTCGAATTCCGACGCTCTGGCTTCCAGCGCTTCGAAGCGATAACCAAAGATGCCCATGAGCAACGACCGCCGTGCGACGAGGCCGGCCAACGCGGTCTTGGCATGGGCCAGCGGTGCCTTGGCGTTCAGGGCGGTGAAGGAAACCTCAGGGTGGGCCTCATGGACTCGGCTCCGTAGCTCAAGATTGGTTTCGAGATAGCGGGCCACTTCTGCGATCTTGGGAACGAGACCCCAGGACTGCTGGGTCAAGCCTTTGCCGTCCTCCTTGTTGACACTACTTGTGAACTGTCTGTTCAACTTGTTGGCGCTGTTGTAGAACTGCGGCTTTCCAAGTTGCTCCGGTTCCATCTCACGCAAGAGCCCAGCGGCGGGTGCTGGAAAGATGCTCCGACTACGCTTACCGAGAAACCTCCGTGCGGCCTTGTCGCAGATGCGGCCGTCCTTGCCGTCGCATAGACCAATCGGCATGTCGACGGCCACGGTGGCGAGTGGGGCGTGACTGGCTATCATTTCCTTGAACCACTTCCCAACGCGGCAGTCGAGCTTCCCCGAATCCGTTTCCTCGTACACCGCGACCCAGCCGCCTTTGCAGCCGTCGACGCCGGCGATCCAGGCCATGCGGGGCCTCCTCTGGTTCGATTGCTCCGAAATCGGGGCCAGCCTATACTGTCGGCGCCGCGACAGACAACATCAGCAGTGCCGGCGCGCCTAGCGCGCCCGGCCTTCGAGGGCAGACCCCGTGGACTTTGGCTGGACAGAGGAAGACGAAGCATTTCGCAGCGAGGTGATCGAGTTCATCCGCCAGGAGTTGCCGCCCGACTGGGGGCAGCAGGCGGAGGCTGAGGGCGGCCGTGACGATTTCGAGAAGGAGTTCGCCCGCAAGCTGGGTTCGAAGGGCTGGCTGACGCCGTCGTGGCCGGTCGAGTACGGCGGCAAGGGCTGGAGCATCATCCAGCAGATGATCTTCAACGAGGAGCTGGCGAAGCATAAGGCGCCGCTCTCGATGGTGAACGCGGGGGTGAACCTCGCGGGGCCGTCGATCATGGTGCACGGCACCGAGGAGCAGAAGCAGCGCTACCTGCCCGGCATTGCCAGCGGCGAGGTGATCTGGTGCCAGCTCTTCAGCGAGCCGAACGCGGGGTCGGACCTGCCCTCGCTGCAGACGAAGGCCGAACCGAAGGGCGACTACTACCTGCTCAACGGCCAGAAGACGTGGACGACGCAGGGACACCACGCGCAGTACGGCATCCTGCTGGCGCGCACGGACCAGGACGCGCCGAAGCACAAGGGGATCAGCTACTTCCTGCTTGACCTGTCGCTGCCCGGGGTGAGCCGCCGCCCCATCATCAACATGGCCGACGTGCACCACTTCAACGAGTTCTTCTTCGACAACGTCGAGCTGCCCCGCGACACGCTGGTCGGCGAGGAGAACCGGGGCTGGTACGTCGGCGCGACGACGTTGAACTTCGAGCGGTCGGGGCTGCGGGCGTCGGTGCCCGCGCTCCAGCTGATGGAGGAACTGCTCGCGTTTGCCCGGGAGGGTGTCGACGGCTACAGACCCTTCGAGCAGAACCCCGGTCTGCGGCACAAGGTCGCCGACATGACGATCCAACTGCACATCGGCCGACTGCTCGCCTACCGAACGGGGTGGCTCCAGGCGTCGGGGCAGGTGCCGTCGTATGAGTCCTCGATGGGACGGATCTTCGGCGCGGAGACGACGCAGCGGCTCACGCAGCTTGGCATGGAGCTGCTGGGTCTGTGGAGCCAGCCGACGCACGACAGCAACTTGAACGTGCTGCGAGGCAAGGTGCAGAAGCTCTACCGCGGCCAGCGGGCGATCACGATCGGCGCGGGGACGTCGGAGATCCAGCGCAACACGATCGCGATGCGCGGGCTGGGACTGCCCCGAGGCTAGCGGCGGCGGGGCCGGGTCCAGCCGCATGTTCCCGATAGCGGACCAGAGCGCGCGAGGCAACCCCCGGCCCTACGTCAACATCGCCCTGATCGCCATCTCGGCGATCGTCTTCTTCTTCGAGCTTGGCCTCAACAATATCGAGGAGGCCCAGTTCTTCCGCCGCTGGGGCGTGATCCCCCTCGAGCTCACCGACTCGACCTACAACCAGACCGGCCTGCGGGTCCTGGGCGGGGGCGTCGTCGACGTGGAGACGCCGGTGTCGAACTACGTCACGCTGCTGACGTCGATGTTCGTTCACGGCGGGGTGCTGCACTTCGCGGGGAACATGATCTTCCTCTGGGTGTTTGGGGACAACGTCGAGGCGCGCCTGGGCCACGCGCGCTACCTCGTGTTCTACCTGGCGACGGGGGTGGCCGCGAGCTGGGCGCAGATCGCGACGGACATGGAGTCCATTACGCCGACCGTCGGAGCGAGCGGGGCGATCGCCGGGGTCATGGGCGCCTATCTGCTGCTCTACCCCTACAACCGCATCCGGACCATCGTGGCGGTCGTCTTCTTCTTCCCGATGACGATACCGGCGCTGTACCTGATTGGGTTCTGGATCGTGCTCCAGTTCTTCAACGGCTTCCTGGCGCTGGACCCCTCGGTGACGTCGGGCGTCGCCTACTGGGCGCATATCGGGGGGTTCGTCGCTGGCGCGGCGATCATCGCCTTGCTCAAGGTATTGGTGTGGCGGGAGCGGCTCTGGCCGCGCCGCGAGTGGTACGTGGGCTAACGACGGCCTGCGCGCGTCACCGCCGTCGTTGACATAAGCGGGTATTGCGCCAGAAGGCGTCGGCGTTGACACTCTGGGGCCTTTCCGATAGACTGCATGATTGGCCGAGGGCGCGCGCCTTCGGAAGTAGCGAACGCACGAACAGAGTACGAGACCCGTGCCGACAATTAACCAATTGATACGCAAGGGACGCCGCGCTCCGCTGAAGCGGACGAAGGCCCCTGCCCTGCGTTATCGGTACAACGCACTGAAGAAGGCGCAGAAGCGCGATAGCGGTTCGCCCCAGAAGCGCGGGGTCTGCACGCAGGTTCGGACGGTGACGCCGAAGAAGCCGAACTCGGCTTTGCGCAAGGTGGCGCGCGTCCGCCTGACCAATGGCATGGAAGTAACGGCGTACATTCCGGGCGAGGGACACAACCTCCAGGAGCACTCCGTGGTGCTCATCCGAGGCGGGCGCGTTCCCGATCTCCCCGGCGTGCGCTATCACATCATTCGCGGCACGCTTGACGCGGCGGGAGTCTCCGACCGCAAGCAGGCGCGCAGCAAATACGGCTCGAAGAGGGGCAAAGGCCCCGGCGGAGGCGCCTAGCGTCGGTCATTGCCGGGGCCGGACTCGCACCGCGCCGCACGCGGAACGAGCCCGGAGCGTATATTCCTCCCCCAATTCGTGGAAGTTAGGTGACACTGTGCGGCGTAGAAAAGCGGAACGCAGAGAGGTCCGGCCCGATTGGAAATACCATCGGGAAGACCTGTCGCGCTTCATTCACAAGATCATGCTCAACGGAAAGAAATCCGTGGCTGAGAAGATCGTCTACGGCGCATTCGACATCATTGAGAAGGAGTCGGGCCGCCAGGGCCTTGAGATCTGGGACCAGGCGATGAAAAACGTCACGCCGGTGCTCCAGGTGAAGCCGAGGCGCGTGGGCGGCGCGACCTACCAGGTGCCCGTGGAGATTCGGCCGGAGGTGCGACCGGCTCTGGCCATGCGCTGGATCGTAGGTGCGGCGCGGAGCCGTGCAGGCCGCCCCATGCGCGAGCGTCTCGCGGCCGAGCTCCTGGATGCCTCCCGCGGCCAGGGCGCGGCGGTGAAACGTAGGGAAGACTTGTTTAGGATGGCGGAGGCAAACCGCGCCTTCGTCCACTATCGCTGGTAGGAAACCCCTAGCGGCGATTCTTTTTGTAAGGCACGAATTGAACCCCAGGACAGAACCGACGAACTCGCAAAGACTGACGCCATGACGGACACATCCTTCCCCCTCAGCAAAGTCCGTAATATCGGGTTTATTGCCCACATCGACGCCGGGAAGACGACGGTCACCGAGCGCGTGCTCTTCTACACGGGCCGCACCTACAAGATCGGCGAGGTGCACGAGGGCACGGCGACGATGGACTGGATGGACCAGGAACGCGAGCGCGGGATCACGATCACTGCCGCCGCGACGACGGCCCACTGGCGCGACGCGCGCATCAACATCATCGATACCCCCGGCCACGTCGACTTCACCGCCGAGGTCGAGCGCAGCCTGCGCGTCCTCGATGGCGGCGTCGTCGTCTTCGATGCGGTGGCCGGCGTGCAGCCGCAGTCGGAGACGGTGTGGCGGCAGGCCGAGCGCTACCGTGTGCCCCGCATGGTCTTCGTCAACAAGATGGACCGGGTCGGGGCCGACTTCTTCCGCACGCTCGATTCCATCCGCGACCGCCTGAAGGCCCAGCTCGCGGTCACGCAGATACCGATCGGGGCCGAAGAGGCATTCCGCGGCGTGGTCGACGTCATCGACCGGCGGGCCATGATCTTTCCCGGCGACGGCTCGCCGCCGCAGCCCGCGGAGCTACCCGCCGAGCTCGTGGAGCAGGTCGAGGCCATTCGCGAGGAGCTCGTGGAGCGCATCGCGGAAACCGACGACGATCTGACGATGAAGTTCCTCGACGGTGAGGAGATCGGCGTTGAGGAGTTGAAGCGCGCTCTCCGCGCGGCCACTATTGGGAACCAACTCGTCCCCGTCTTTATGGGGACGGCGTTGAAGAACAAGGGCATCCAGCCCCTGCTCGACGCCGTCATCGACTATTTGCCCTCCCCGGAAGACGTGCCGGCGGTCACCGGTACGAACCCGCACAGCGAGGCCCCCGAGGCCCGCGAGCCCAGCGCCGAGGAACCATTCTCGGCGCTGGCCTTTAAAGTGGTCACCGACCCCTTCGTGGGGCGGCTGGTGTGGCTGCGGGTCTACTCCGGCTCGATGGACGCCGGCGCCTCGGTGCTGAACTCCGCCAAAGGACGTAAGGACCGCCTCGGCCGCCTGGTGCAGATGCACGCGAACCACCGCGAGGAGGCCGACAAGGCTGTCACCGGCGACATCGTGGCCGCCGTTGGCCTCAAGAACACCTTCACCGGCGACACGCTGTGCGACGCGTCGCATCCGGTGGTGCTGGAGACGATCCGGTTCCCCGAACCGGTGCTCTCCGTCGCCATCGAGCCCAAGAGCCGCGCCGAGCAGGACAAGCTCACCGAGAGCCTGCGCAAGCTCGGCGAGGAGGACCCCACCTTCCAGGTCCGGCAGGACAACGAGACGGGCCAGACGGTGATCTCCGGCATGGGCGAACTGCACCTGGAGGTGCTCGTCGAGCGCATGCGCCGCGAGCACAGCGTCGACGCCAACGTCGGCAAGCCCCAGGTGGCCTACCGCGAGGCGATCACGTCGAACGCGCGGGCCGAAGGCCGCTTCGTCCGGCAGACCGGGGGGCGCGGCCAGTACGGCCACGTCGTCATCGAGATCGAACCGAACGAACGGGGCAAGGGCTTCGAGTTCGTGGACAAGATCGTGGGCGGCGCCGTCCCCCGCGAGTACATCCGCCCCACGGAGCAAGGCATCAAAGAGGCGCTGGAGACCGGTGTGATCGCGGGCTATCCGGTGTTGGACGTCAAGGTCACGCTGGTCGATGGGTCCTCCCACCCGGTGGACTCGTCCGAAATGGCGTTCAAGATCGCCGGCTCGATGGCGGCGAAGGAAGCGGTGCGGAAGGCGTCGCCGGTGCTGCTGGAACCGATCATGTCCGTTGAGGTCGTCACCCCCGGCGACTTCCTCGGCGATATTCTCAGCGACCTCAATGGCCGCCGCGGCCGCGTCCAAAACATCGAAGGCGTCGGCGACACGCAGGCGGTCAAGGCGGCGGCGCCGTTGTCGGAGACGTTCGGCTACGCCACGGCGATCCGGTCGCTAACCCAGGGGCGCGCCACGCATACCCTGGAGTTCGACCGCTACGAAGAGATTCCCAAGGCCATCGCGGCGGAGATTACGGGGCAGGTCCACCTGGCCCGCTAGCCGCCGGCCTTGAGCATGACAGGAACGGATAGCGAAACACGATGACGACAACGCGGCAACGCATACGCATCCGGATCAAGCTCAAGGCGTTTGATCACCGGATACTCGACCAGTCGGCGACCCAGATCGTGGAGGCCGCGGAGCGGACCGGCGCGGCCGTCGCGGGCCCGGTACCGCTGCCCACGCACATCAAGCGGTTCACCGTGATCCGCTCGCCGCACATCGATAAGGACTCACGAGAGCAGTTCGAGATGCGCACCCACAAGCGCCTCATCGACGTGCTCGAGCCCACCTCCAAGACCATCGACGCGCTGACGCGGCTCAACCTGCCCGCCGGCGTGGACATCGAGATCAAGCTGTAACCGGGCCCGCCACCATGGACGCGATCATCGGACGCAAAATCGGCATGACCCAGCTCTTCTCGGAAGAGGACGGCTCGGTGACGCCGGTCACCGCCATCGAGGCGGGCCCCTGCACGGTGACGCAGGTCAAGACCCTTCAAAACGACGGGTACGAGGCCGTCCAGCTCGGCTTCGGTCACAAGAAGCGCCACAACAAGCCGGCGCAGGGGCACCTAAAGGGCACCGGTGAGTTCGCCGTGCTCCGCGAGGTGCGCGTCGACGACGCGGCGCAGTACGAAGTCGGGCAAACCTTCGACGTGAGCATCTTCGAGGAAGGCTCGAAGGTGGACGTCGTGGGCCGGTCGCGCGGGATGGGCTTCGCCGGCGGCGTCAAGCGCTACCACTTCGCCGGCGGCCCCAAGACGCACGGCCAGTCGGACCGGCACCGCGCCCCCGGCTCGGTCGGGGCGGGGACCACTCCGGGCCGCATCTTCAAGGGCCTGCGCATGGCGGGCCACATGGGCGACGAACGTGTGACGACGCAAAACCTGCGCGTGATGAAAGTCGAGCCTGAGCGCAATCTGATCATGGTGCGCGGGGCCGTTCCCGGCATCAGCACCGGTCTGGTGATGGTGCGGCAAGCGGTGAAGGCACGGAAGAAGTCGTAGCGATGGCGATCAGCGTTCCCGTCAAAGACGTCCGCGGCCGCCAGGTTGCCAACCTCGGCCTCAGCGAGGCCGTGTTCGGCATCGAGATGAACGAAGCGGTGGTCTACCAGGCCCTGGTGCGGCAGCGCGCCAACGAGCGGCAGGGTACGGCGAGCAGCAAGACGCGCGGCGAGGTGAGCGGGTCGACCCGCAAGCCGTGGCGCCAGAAGCACACCGGCCGCGCCCGGGTGGGCACGCGCATGTCGCCGCTATGGCGGCACGGCGGCGTGATCTTCGGCCCCAGCCCGCGCAGCTTCACCAAGGCAATGCCGAAGAAGATGCGACGCCTGGCGATCCGGTGCCTCCTTTCCGACAAGCAGCGGGGTTCGGAGCTGTCGGTGGTCAAGGAGATCAAGCTCGAAGGGAAGACGAAGGAAGTCGTCTCGTTCTTTGATGCGCTCGACATCGGCGGCAGCGGCGTGCTCGTCGTCACCGAGAGCCCCGACATGGGGCTGATGCGCGGCTCGCAGAACCTCGACCGCGTAAAAGCCCTCCCCGCGGCCCAACTCAACGTAGGCGATTTGCTCAAATATCAGTTCCTCGTGATGACCGTCGAAGCGGTACGCGCCGCCGAACGCATCTGGGCGCGGCGCAAGATCGACCGCAAACGCGTCCCCGGCATGGCCGTCGAGGAAGAAGAGATTCCGGAGGCCATCGAGGAGCCGGTCGAGATCGAACCGGAACCCGAGCCCGAACCAGAACCCGCGACGGAGGCTGAGCCCGAGGAGGCGCCGAAGCGCCCGCGCCGCCGCCGTCGTGCTCCCGCGGCGAAAGCGGCAAAGGATGAGGCCGAGGCGGAGCCGGAGTCCACTCCCGCCGCCGCGCCTGAAGTCGCGGCGAAGGAAGATGTCGACGAGGAAGAGGCGCCGTCTCCACGCCGGCGCCGCGCCCCCGCGGCTCGGACCCGTTCCCGCTCGGCGCGGGCGAGGACCGCCAAGAAGAAGGCCGATGACAAGCCTTCCGACGGCGAAGACGGAGCGGCCTCATGAGTCTCCACGACGTCGTCCGCCGCCCGGTCATTACCGAGAAGAGCACCGTGCTCGCCGAGGAGGGACGCTATACGTTCGAGGTTGCCGCCGACGCCAGCAAGGCCCGCGTCAAGGAGGCGATCGAGGCCGCGTTCGGCGTCAAGGTCGCTCAGGTGAACGTGATGTCGATACACGGCAAGCGAAAGCGGTTCGGCCCGCGCATGAAGGCGAAGCGGTCGTGGCGCAAGGCGGTGGTGACGCTGGCCAAAGGCGAGCGGATCGAGCTCTTTGCCGGCGGATAGATCTTTCTCATGCCAGTCAGAAAATACAAGCCAACCTCCCCCGGCCGCCGCGGCATGTCGGGCTCGACCTTCGAGGAAATCACGAAGAGCAAGCCCGAGAAGTCGCTGGTCAAGGCCAAGCGGAAGAACCACGCGGGCCGGAACGTACGCGGCAAGATCACCGTTCGGCACCGGGGCGGCGGCTCGAAGCGCAAGCTGCGGATCATCGACTTCAAGCGGGACAAGAGCGGTGTGCCCGGCAAGGTGACCGCCATCGAGTACGACCCGAACCGCTCGGCCCGCCTGGCGCTCGTCGTCTACGTCGACGGCGACAAGCGCTACATGCTCGCGCCGGTCGGGCTGAAGGTCGGCGACGCCGTCCAGGCCGGCCAGGGCGCGGAGATCAAGCCGGGCAACGCGCTTCCTATGCGGTCGATCCCCACGGGAACGCGCATTCACAACATCGAGATGCACCTGGGCAAGGGCGGGCAGATCGTCCGGTCGGCCGGGACCTCTGCCCAACTCCTCGCCAAGGAAGAGAACTACGTGCTGGTGCGTCTGCCCTCGGGCGAGACGCGGCGCTTCCTCGGCGAGTGTATGGCGACCGTCGGCCAGGTGGGGAACGTCGATCACAAGAATCTGAACATGGGTAAGGCCGGGCGCATGCGCAACAAGGGCCGCCGTCCGCGCGTCCGGGGCATCGCGATGACCCCACGCGACCACCCGCACGGCGGCGGCGAAGGCCGCTCCGGCATCGGCATGCCGAGCCCGAAGTCGCCGTGGGGCAAGCCGACCCTCGGTTACCGGACACGGAGCAAGAAGAAGCCCAGCAACTCAATGATCGTGAAACGCCGGGGCAGGAAGTAGGACGACGTGTCGAGGTCGACGAAAAAGGGGCCGTACGTACACCCCAAACTCGCCAAGCGCGTGGAGGCCGCGGCCCGGGCGCAGCAGAAGGTCGTGATCAAGACGTGGTCGCGGGCCTCGATGATCATGCCCGACATGGTCGGGCTCACCATTGCCGTTCACGACGGACGCCGGCACGTGCCCGTCTTCATCACCGAGAACATGATTGGGCACCGCCTCGGGGAGTTCGCCCCGACCCGGACGTTCCGCGGCCACGTCGGCAAGGGCCGCAGCGAACGGACGTCGGCGGTGCGCTAGACGAGCCATCGGAGTAATCGTGGAAGTCCGCGCGGTCGCAAAGAACATTCGGTTCTCGCCCAAGAAGCTGGGGCGGGTCGTCGACGCCGTCCGCGGCCGCCCGGTTGGGGAGGCGCTGACGATCCTTCGCTTCCTGCCGACTCCGGCGGCGCACGAGGTGGCCAAGGCCGTCAAGTCGGCCGCCGCCAACGCCGAGAACAACTATCAGATGGATCCCGAATCCCTTCGCGTGGTCAACATCACCGCCAACGAGGGGATGAAGCTGCGGCGGTACCAGCCCATGGCGCGGGGCCGCGCCGGGACCGTCCGCAAGCGCTCCAGCCATATCACCGTTACCGTGGACGACGAGGAGGCCTAAGGCGTGGGCCAGAAAGTACACCCGATCGGCTTCCGCCTCGGCGCGGTGAAGGACTGGCAGGCGAAGTGGTTTGCCGCGAAGCCGGCCCAGTTCCGCGACCTGCTCGGCGAGGACATCCGCTTCCGCAGGGACATTTGGAAGCGCTACCCCGACGCGGGTATCTCGCACATCGAGATCGAGCGCGGCGCGCATGAGGTCGTCGTGACGATCCACACCGCCCGTCCCGGCATCGTCATCGGTCGAGGCGGGCAGCGCGTCGAGGAGATCCGGAAGGAGCTCGAAACGTCGAGCGGCAAGCGCGTCCGCATCAACATCGTGGAGGTGCGGCAGCCCGAGCTCGACGCCTATCTCGTCGCAAGGAACGTCGCCGACCAGATCGAGCGGCGACTCTCATACCGCCGGGCGATCAAGCAGGCGGCGAGTCGCACCATGCAGGCGGGGGCCAAGGGCATCAAGATCAACATCGGGGGACGGCTCGGCGGCGCCGAGATCGCCCGCAAGGACAAGGAGATGGAGGGGCAGGTGCCGCTCCATACCATCCGCGCCGATATCGACTACGGGATCGCCGAAGCGGCGACCACGATGGGGCGGATCGGCGTGAAGGTCTGGATCAACCGCGGGGAGATCCTTCCCGAGGTCCGCCAGCCGGAGCCCGACCTTGAGGACGAGGGTCTGGGCGCGCTGGAGATGAAGGAACCCGAGCCGGAACCCGAGGCGTCCGCGGAGGGAGCGGAGCCCGTAGCGGAGGCCGCGCCCGCGGAAGAAGCGGCCCCTGCCGAGGAGACCGCACCCGCGGAGGAAGCCGCCGAGGAGCCGGCCGCCGGCGCCGCCGAAGAGGCCGAAGAGAAGAACGATGCTGCAACCGAAGCGAGTTAAATACCGCAAGGCGCACCGCGGCAAGATGCGCGGCACGGCGCATTCGGGCGCGACGCTGGCGTTCGGCGACGTCGGCCTGAAAGCGATGGAGTCGCATTGGATCACGGCGCGCCAGATCGAGGCGGCCCGCCGCGCCATCACCCACCACGTGAAGCGCGGCGGCGACGTCATCATCCGCATTTTCCCCGACAAGCCCGTCACCTCGAAACCGCTGGAAGTGCGGCAGGGCGGCGGCAAGGGCGCGGTCGATCACTGGGTCGCCAAGGTCCGGCGAGGCAAGATGATGATCGAGCTTGCCGGCGTGCGCGAAGAGGTCGCCGTCGAGGCGATGCGAAAGGCGGGGGCGAAGCTCCCCATCAAGACGAGGATCGTGTCGCGCGCCGACCAGCACGGGGCGGCGGGATAAGTCCATGCGCATCGAAGAAGTCAGAGAGCTTACCACCGAGGCGCTCCAGGAAGAGTTGGAGAACGCCCGCAAGGAGCTGTTCAACCTGCGCTTCCAGAAGGCGACGCAGCAACTTTCAGATAGCAATGCGATTCGGAAGGCTCGGCGCACCGTGGCGCGGATGATGACCGTGCTCCGCGAGCGCGAGCTGATTGCCGAGTCGGCGCAAGGATAGACATGGCGAAAGAACGAGGCAGACGGAAGGTGCGCGTCGGCGCCGTAGTCAGCGACAAGATGGACAAGACCCGCGTGGTCGCCGTCCCTTGGTCGCAGCGGCACCGGGTCTATGGGCGCGCCATCCGGCGGCTGAGCAAGTTCAAGGTGCACGACGAGGAGAACGCTACGCGCGAGGGCGACCAGGTCCGCATCGTCGAGACGCGGCCGCTTTCCAAGGACAAGCGGTGGCGGATCGTCGAAATTCTGGCCCGCGGCGAGCAGGTCGACATCGCGCCCGAAGAGGTCGATGCGACCCTTGTCGAGGAGATGGAACAGCTGCCGAAGACCGCCGTGGCGGACGACGTCGTTGCGGAAGCTCCTGCCGATGCGCCTGAGACCGAGGCGGAAGAGCCGGTAGCCGAGACCGAAGAGCCCGCCGCCGAAGAGGCGGAGGAAGCTGAGGCGGAAGAGCCGGTAGCCGAGGCCGAAGAGCCCGCCGCCGAAGAGGCGGAGGATGCTGAGGCGGAAGAGCCGGTAGCCGAGGCCGAAGAACCCGCCGCCGAAGAGGTGGAGGAGACCGAGGCGGAAGATTCGGAGGCCGAAGCCGAAGAACCCGCCGCCGAAGAGGCGGAGGATGCTGAGGCGGAAGAGCCGGTAGCCGAAGCCGAAGAACCTGCCGCTGAAGAGGCGGAGGAAGCTGAGGTAGAAGAGCCGGTAGCCGAGGCCGAAGAGCCCGCCGCCGAAGAGGCGGAGGAAGCTGAGGCGGAAGAGCCGGTAGCCGAGGCCGAAGAACCTGCCGCTGAAGAGGCGGAGGAGACCGAGGCGGAAGAGCCGGTAGCCGAGGCCGAAGAACCTGCCGCTGAAGAGGCGGAGGAAGCTGAGGCAGAAGAGCCGGCGGCCGAGGCCGAAGAACCTGCCGCTGAAGAGGCGGAGGAAGCTAAGGCAGAAGAGCCGGCGGCCGAGGCCGAGAAGTCGGACGACGGGAAGAAGGGCGGCGCCGGATGATCCAGAAGGAGAGCCGCCTCCGCGTCGCCGACAACTCGGGCGCCCGGGAAGTGCAGTGCATCAACATTCCCGGCGGGACGGGGCGCCGCTATGCCCGCGTGGGCGACGTCATCGTCTGCTCGGTGAAGGAGGCGCAGCCCGCGGCCGCGGTGAAGAAGGGCGAGATCGTGCGCGCCGTGGTGGTGCGGACGTCGAAGCCGGTGCGCCGGCCCGACGGGTCGCAGATACGGTTCGACGACAATGCCGCCGTCCTCTTGCGCGACGCGTCGAATCCGCAGGGCACGCGTATCTTCGGTCCGGTGGCCCGCGAGCTCCGCGAGCGCAACTATATGAAGATCATCTCCCTGGCTCCGGAAGTGCTCTAGCGATATGAAACTGAGACGAAATGACAACGTCGTGGTGGTCCGGGGCAAGGACCGCGGCAAACAGGGCCGCATCCTGAGCGTGGACCGCAAGCACGGCCGCCTGGTGATCGACAGCGTGAACACGATCAAGAAGCACGTGCGGCCCAGCCCCACGGTGCGGCAGGCGGGCATCGTCGAGATGCCGGCCTCGATCAGCGCGTCGAAGGTCAAGCTTATCTGCCCCGCGTGTTCGAAGGCGGGGCGGCTCGCTATCCGCGTCATCAAGTTCGGAGAGGGCGGCGAGGACCGGCGGCGTAAGATGCGCGTCTGCAAGGCGTGCGACCAAGAGATCGAATAGGGAACGGTATGGCGGCGGAAGAAGAGAAAAAAGAAGAGGCGGCGACGCCCAAGGCGAAGCCGAAGGCCCGCGCTACGAAGGCGAAAGCCGCACCGAAGAAGGGCGGCACAAAGTCGCGCGCCGCGAAGGCGAAGGCCGCAGAGGCCGAGAAGGCTGCCGAGGCGACGAACGGCGCGCAGGCCGCGCCGACCTACGTCCCGCGTTTGGCGGCGCGCTACCGCGAGGAGATCGTGCCGGCGCTGTGCTCGGAGTTCTCCCTGTCCAGCATTATGCAGGCGCCCCGCGTGCAGAAGGTCGTAGTGAACATCGGGCTCGGCGAGGCGCTTACCAACGCCAAAGCGCTGGAAGCGGCGCAGCGCGACCTTTCCACGATCACCGGCCAGCAGCCGGTGACCACCAAGGCCAAGAAGTCGGTGGCCGCGTTCAAGATCCGCGAGGGAATGACCATCGGCATGATGGTGACGATGCGCGGGGCCCGAATGTACGAGTTCCTCGACCGGCTGATCAATGTGGCGCTGCCTCGGATACGAGACTTCCGCGGCGCGCCCAACCACGGCTTCGACGGCCGCGGAAACTACTCGATCGGCTTCCGCGAGCAGACCGTTTTCCCTGAAATCGATTACAACAGCATCGACCGGCTGCGCGGCTTCCAGATTACGATTGTGACCAGTGCCCCGAACGACGAACAGGGGAAGTCCCTGCTGAAGCACCTGGGGTTCGCCTTCGCGCGGGAGACCGAAGAGGCGGCCGCCTAGCGCGGCGTAGAGAGCAACGGAGGGTTCGTTGGCGAAGAAAGGCAAAATCGAGAAGTGGAAACGGCCCCCCAAGTTCGGGGTGCAGGGACATAACCGCTGCAATCGCTGCGGGCGTCCCCGCGCCTACATCCGCATGTTCGGGCTGTGCCGCATCTGCTTCCGTGAACTGGCCCTGCGGGGCGAGATACCCGGCGTCCGCAAAGCAAGCTGGTAGAGACAAGGCAGTAGTTGAACCGTGAATACCGATCCAATCGCCGACCTGCTCACCCGCGTCCGTAACGCCTCCTCGGCGGGGCATTCGTCCGTGACGGTGCCCTACTCCAAGGTGAAGGAGTCCATCTGCGGCATCCTGAAAGAGGAAGGCTTCGTCCGCGACTTCGCCGCCCAGAAGAGCGGTCCGCAGCGCCAGCTCAAGATCTATCTCATCTACGGCGAGAAGAGCACGCCGGCGATCACCGGGCTGCAGCGCGTCAGCAAGCCGTCGCTGCGCATCTATTCGGGCCACAACGAGGTCCCCCGCGTGTACGGGGGGCTCGGCACGACCATCGTCTCGACCCCGAAAGGCATCATGACGGGCCAACAGGCTTGGCGTGAGAAGGTCGGGGGCGAGGTGCTCTGCGTCGTCTGGTAAACAGGACGAACCGCCATGTCACGTGTAGGTAAATTGCCCGTTCCCATCCCCGCCGGTGTCAACGTCGAGGTCGACGGCTCGGTGGTCAAGACCAAGGGGCCCAAGGGCGAGCTCTCACGCGAGTTCAGCGACCTCGTGGTCATCGAGCAGCTCGACGGCACAGTCGTCGTGACGCGCAAGAACGACGAGAAGGCCGCCCGGTCGCTCCACGGCCTGACGCGGTCGTTGATCAACAACATGGTCATCGGCGTGAGCGAGGGGTACCAGCGGTCGCTGGACATTGTCGGCGTCGGCTACCGCGCGTCGCAGCAGGGCCCGGGCGTACAGCTCCAGGTTGGGCTAAGTCATCAGGTCTACGTCGAGCCTTTGCCAGGGATCGAACTTGAGGTCGAAGGCCAGACGCGCATCCACGTCCGAGGGGCGGAGAAGGAGATCGTCGGGCTGATGGCGGCGAAGATCCGCAAGCTGCGGCCCCCCGACCGCTACAAGGGCAAGGGCATCCGCTACGCGGGCGAGAACGTGAAACTGAAGCCGGGCAAGGGCGGCAAGAAGCTCTAGCGGCCACGGCACGAGCGAGAAGAACGAGGCAAGAGGACCGAGAGGAACATGGCGCAACGGGCAAGGACGGCGGCGAAGGCGAGAATCGTGCGCCACCGGCGGGTGCGGCAACGGGTCCGGGGCGTGACGGAGCGTCCGCGGTTGGCCGTCTATCGCAGCCTCAACCATATCTATGCACAGGTGATCGACGACTCCCGTGGGGCGACGGTCGCCGCCGCGTCCACGCTGGAGGCGTCGCTGCGGGCAGCTTCGGGACGCAAGGTCGAACGCGCCGCGCAAGTCGGCGAGCTTCTCGCCAAGCGCGCCGCCGAGGCCGGCGTCAAGAGCGTCGTCTTCGACCGCGGCGGCTTTCGCTTTCACGGCAGGGTGCGCGCCTTGGCCGAGGCCGCGCGTAAAGGGGGCCTGGTCTTTTGACTATGCAACGAAGGGACCGCACCAGCGAGCTCGCCGCGATGGGCTTGCAGGAGCGGGTCGTCAGCATCAAGCGCGTCGCCAAGGTGGTGAAGGGCGGGCGCAACTTCAGCTTCAACGCGATGGTCGTCGTCGGCGACGGATCGGGTTCGGTAGGCATCGGCCTGGGCAAGGCCGGCGAGGTCCCCGAGGCGGTGCGGAAAGGCACGACAATCGCCCGCAAGAATATGGTCAAACTCGCGCTGGCTGGGAGCACGATACCCCATGAGCGCGTCATCAAGTTCGGTGCGACGAAGATCGTCCTCAAGCCCGCCGCGCCCGGCACGGGCGTGATCGCCGGCGCGGGCGTCCGCGCGGTCGCGCAAGCGGCGGGTATCCGTGACCTGCTGAGCAAGGTGCTCGGATCCCGCAATCCCATCAACGTGGTGAAGGCGACGTTCATGGCGCTGGACGAAATGCGCATACCCGAAAACGCCGTCGAGGCCCGCAAGGCGCTCGCGGCGGAACAACTGGCCTCGCCGCCGCCCGAGCCGCGCTCGCCGCGGCCGCCCCGCCCCGCCCAGCGACGCCCTCGCGAAGACCGTGAGCCGCGGGACCGCGACCGCGAGCCCCGCGGCGCCGTGGGCGCGGCCCTGGCCAGCGCCGAGTCCGCGGCCCGCGCCGCCGCCGAGCAGCAGCCTGCACCAGAGGCCGGGGCATAGGGGCGAATCATGGGCAAGCTCCGCATCACGCTCGTCAAAAGCCCCATTGGCTACGAAAGGGACCAGGGCGCTACCGTCAAGGCCCTGGGCCTGCGCCGCATTCGACATGCCGTGGAAAAAGAGGACACACCCTCGGTGCGCGGCATGGTCCATAAGGTCCGCCACCTGGTGAAGGTCGACACGCTATGAGAGAACACGAACTCAAACGACCGGCCATCGCCAAGCCGGCGAAGCGCCTGGGCCGCGGCGTCGGCAGCGGTAAAGGGACCTTCGCCGGTAAAGGCTCGAAGGGCCAGAAGGCCCGGTCCGGCGTCCGCATCCGGCCCGGATTCGAGGGCGGCCAGCTTCCGTTTGTGAAGCGCATGCCGCATCACCGAGGCTTCCGCAACCCGTTCCGCGTCGAGTACCAGGTAGTCAACGTCGCCTCCCTGGAGCGGTTCGACGACGGGGCCGTGGTGACGCCCGAGGCGCTCCTCGCCAAGGGGCTGGTCCGCACGCTCAAGACCCCGGTCAAGATTCTGGGCAACGGCGATCTCACCAAGGCGCTCGAAGTGAGCGCGAACAAGTTCTCCGATTCGGCGAAGCAGAAGATCGAAGCGGCCAAGGGCAAGGTCGAGGTGATCGGTGCAGCAGCAACAGGCCCAGCCGAGTAGCGTTCGCTTCCTCTCCGCGATCGGGGACGCGTTCCGCCAACCGGACCTGCGCTTCAAGATCCTCTTCACGCTGGCGATGCTGGTCGTTTTTCGCTTCGTCGCGAACGTGCCCGTTCCCGGCGTCGACGCCGATGAGCTTGACCGCGTCTTCCAAGGCGACGCATTGCTCGGCTTCCTCGACGTCTTCAGCGGTGGGGCGCTTCGAAACCTCAGCATCGCCTCGATGGGGGTCTACCCCTACATCACCTCCTCGATCATCATGCAGCTCCTCGTGCCCGTCATCCCCCGCTTGCAGGCGATCGCGCGGGAGGGCGAATACGGCCGTCAGAAGATCAGCCAATACACGCACTGGCTCACTGTCCCGCTCGCCTTCGCTCAGGGCTACGGCCAGTTGCTCCTCCTCCAGCGCTACGGCGTCATTTCGGGGGTGAGCTTCAGCAGCGAAGATAGCCTGGGCACCATCGCCATGTTGTTCTCGCTGGTGGCGGGGACGATGTTCCTCGTCTGGCTCGGCGAGCTCATCACGGAAAAGGGCATCGGCAACGGCATCTCGCTGATCATCTTCGGCGGCATCGTGGCCAGCCTGCCCTCGATCTCACAACAGCTCCTCGACGCCGAGGGCGTGACCAGCGGCGTGGTGCTGCTCGTGATCGCGGCCATCGCGATCGTCTACGCCATCGTGGTGGTGACCGAAGGGCAGCGGCGGATTCCGGTGCAGTACGGACGGAGCCTCTTCCGCGGGGGGAGGATGTACCGCCAAGCGGGATCGTCCTACATCCCGCTCCGGGTGAACTCGGCGGGGATGATTCCGCTCATCTTCGCTTTCTCCATCATGATCTTTCCCTCGATCGTGGCCAGCTACTTCGTCGGGGTGGAAAGCACGGGCCTCTCGAGCTTCGCGCGGTCGGTGCAAGACCTGTTCGCGCCCACGGGCGCGCTCTACTGGCTGCTGACCTTCCTCCTCGTCGTGGCGTTCACCTTCTTCTACACGTTGGTCATCTTCCAGCAGCAGAACCTCGCCGAAAACTTGCAGAAGAACGGAGGCTTCGTGCCGGGCATCCGGCCCGGACGCCCCACGGAGGAGTATCTGAACCGCGTGATCATCCGGATCACCACCGGCGGCGCCATCTTCCTGGGCCTTGTCGCCATCATGCCCTTCTTCGCCCGCGGGCTGGTCGGCATCGGCCAGCTCGGACTCAGCGCCGCGGCCCTGCTCATCGTGGTCGGCGTTTCGCTCGACACCATGCGCCAGCTCGAGGCGCAGCTCATGATGCGGCGCTATGAGGGCTTCATCCGATGATGCGTTCGGCGCGAATCAACATGTCAGGCCGGAAGGGACTGTCGTGCGCATCATCCTGGTAGGCGCGCCGGGGTCCGGCAAGGGCACGCAGGCGGCGACGCTGACGAACGCGTTCGGCATCGCCCATATCTCGTCGGGCGACCTCTTCCGCGAGGAGCAGGAGCGCGGCACCGAGCTCGGCCTGCTGGCGAAGCAGTACATGGAGCGCGGCGAGCTTGTCCCCAACGAGGTCACCATCAAGATGATCTTGGGCCGCATCGAACGGCCCGACTGCGCCAAGGGCTACAGCCTCGACGGCTTCCCCCGCAACCGCGACCAGGCCGACGCGCTCGACGTGGCGCTCGCCGGCGCCGGCGTTGCGGGCATCGACAAGATCGTCTACGTCAAGGTCTCCGACGAGGAGCTCCTGAAGCGCATCGCCGGACGCGGCCGCGCCGATGACGGCGAGGCCACCGCGCGCCGCCGCCTCAATGTCTACCAAGAACAGACGGCCCCCATGATCGAGAACTACCGCGACGCCGGCCGGTTGGTGGAGGTCAACGGTGAGGCCAGTATCGAGCAAGTAGGCAAAAATCTCGTGGATGTCCTAAAATAGAAAGGTTTTCATGAGAGTAGAGCAGCCCCGTATCAAGCCGACCGGCGTCATCATTAAGTCCGACGCCGAGATCGACGTGATGCGCCGGGCGGGAGCGGTTGTCGCAAAGACCATCGACAGGGTCTTGGCGGCGGTGCGTCCGGGAGTCGCCACCAAAGAACTCGACGATATCGCATA
The DNA here is from genome assembly GCA_034421515.1 of Dehalococcoidia bacterium. Taxonomy (GTDB): domain Bacteria; phylum Chloroflexota; class Dehalococcoidia; order SHYB01; family SHYB01; genus DAOUKH01. Next base: position 27,643 of record DAOUKH010000024.1, on the reverse strand, counting down.
CGACACGATTACGGGCGAAGGCGCGGTCCCCTCGTTCCTGGGCTACCGCGGTTTCCCCGCTTCGATTTGCACGTCGCTCAACGAAGAGGTCGTGCATGGAATTCCGGGGAATCGGAGGCTGAAAGACGGCGACATATTGAGCATCGATTGCGGCGCAATCGTGGACGGGTTCCACGGAGATTCCGCGGTGACCATTCCAGTGGGCGAAGCCTCGGAAGCGGCACGGGCGGTGACCGACTGTGCCGAGGACTCCCTCTACGCGGCCATCGAGCAGTGCCGCGTGGGCGCCCGGATGGGCGACGTCTCCGCCGCCGCGCAAGCCTGCGCCGATAAGCGAGGCCTTTCCGTGGTGCGAGAGTACGTCGGACATGGGATCGGACGGGACCTTCACGAGGAGCCGTCGGTGCCCAATTTCGGCGAGCCGGGACGGGGCCTGCTTCTGCGGAAGGGCTTGGTCTTGGCCATCGAACCGATGGTGAACGTGGGAGGTTGGAAGACGCGGCTATTGTCCGACGGTTGGACCGTTGTCACCGAGGACGGGGCGCTGTCGGCCCACTACGAACACACCGTGGCCATCCTCGACGATGGCCCCGAGATTTTGACCGCGCGGCGCGACAAGGACTATGCGATAGGGAGAGCTTAGGAGACTACGGTTTGCCAAGAAAACAAGCGATTGAAGTCGAGGGAACGGTTTCGGAGACGCTGCCCAACGCGATGTTCCGCGTCGACCTGCCCAACAGCCACAAGGTGCTGGCGCACGTCTCGGGCAAGATCAGGATGAACTTCATCAAGATTCTCCCCGGCGACCGCGTCCTCGTCGAGCTTTCGCCCTACGACTTGGCGCGAGGCCGCATCACCTATCGATTCAAGTAACGCGATAAGGAAAAGCCGATGAAAGTGCGAGCATCCATCAAGCCCCGCTGCGACAAGTGCAAGGTCATTCGCCGCAAGGGAACGCTGCGCATCATCTGCGTCAACGCCAAGCACAAGCAGCGGCAGGGATAGCGGAAGCGAGAGGTCGGAACTATGGCTCGAGTCGCGGGCGTCGATATTCCCGATAACAAGCGCGTAGAGTTCGCGGTGCGGTACATCCACGGCATCGGCGCGACGCGGGCCAAGCAGATCGTGGAGCGCGTGGGCCTCGACGGCAATCCCCGCGTCAAGGACCTCACCGAGGACGAGCTGAACCGCGTCCGCGCCGCCATCGACGGCAGCGGTTATCTGATCGAAGGCGACCTCCGCCGCGAGACCACCCAGAACATCCGCCGGCTCATCGACATCGGCAGCTACCGCGGGTTCCGGCACCGTCGCGCCCTCCCGGTGCGTGGACAGCGGACGAAGACAAACGCGCGCACGAAGCGGGGCTCCAGGCGCACCGTCGCCGGCAAGCGCCGCGCCGCGAAGAAGTAGGACCGCCGGGCACGGCTGAGGCAAAAACACCATGGCGAAGAAACAACGAGGGCGCCGCCGCGAACGCAAGAACGTGCCGCAGGGCCGCGCCTACATCCAATCGACGTTCAACAACACCCGGGTGACGCTCACCGACCTCGCGGGCAACGTGATCTCGTGGGGCAGCTCGGGCGCGGTCGGCTTCAAGGGGTCGCGGAAAGGGACCGCCTTCGCGGCCCAGCGCGCCGCCGAGGAAGCCGCCAAGCGCGGCATGGACAACGGCATGCGGCAGGTGGAAGTCATGGTGCGCGGGCCGGGATCGGGCCGCGAGGCCGCGATCCGGTCGCTCCAGGCGTCGGGAATCCAGGTCACCAGCATCCGCGACGTGACCCCGATTCCCCACAACGGCGTTCGGGCGCGCAAGAAGCGCCGCGTCTAGGGCTTCGGACTAGGGAAGACCAAGGAGGCAAGGTGGCCAGATACACCGGCCCCGTCTGCCGGCTCTGCCGGAGGGCGGGAGAGAAGCTGTTCCTGAAGGGCGAGCGCTGTCTCACCCCGAAATGCGCTATCGAGAAACGGAGCAATCCGCCCGGACAGCATGGCGCATCCCGCCGCCGCCGCGTCTCCGAGCACGGCATGCAGCTCAAAGAGAAGAAGCGGGCGCGCTCCATCTACGGCGTGCTCGAGCGTCAGTTCTACAGCTATTACGAAGAGGCTTCGCGAAAGTCCGGCGTGACCGGCGAGCACCTGCTCCAGTTCCTGGAGCGCAGGCTCGATAACGTGGTCTACCGGCTCGGCTTCGCTGAATCGCGGGCCCAGGCCCGCCAGGCCATTCGCCACCGTCACATGACGGTGAACGGTCGGCGGGTCGACATCCCGTCGTTCCGGGTCAAGGAGGGTGACGTGATCGGGTGGACCGAGCGCGCCCGAAACACGGAGTTGTACAAGATCATCGTGGCCGACCTGCGGCGCAAACCCCTGCCGAAGTGGCTCTCGCTCGACGCCGAGGCCGTGACCGGCAAGGTCGAGGCGCTGCCCGAACCGTCCGAGATGGACGTGAAGGTCGACGACCGCATGATCGTGGAGTTTTACGCTCGGTAGGAGTGCTTAGCGTGACGATCGGCATTGAGCCAGGCCCCGAAGCGCCCATAGTTGAAGTCCCCCCCGCGATCCCATCCATCGAGGCGGAGGAGCTGGCGGACGAGTACGGCAAGTTTGTCGCCGAGCCCCTTGAACGCGGCTTCGGTGCGACGTTGGGCAACGCCCTGCGGCGCGTGCTGCTGAACTCGCTCGTCGGTTCAGCGGTCCACGCCGTCCGTATCGACGGCGTCCAGCACGAGTACTCGACGCTGCCCGGCATCCGCGAGGACGTGACCGAGATCATTCTGAACATCAAGAGCGTCCGCCTCCGCGGCCACTCCGACCGGCCGGGCACGCTCCGGCTCGAAGTGCAGGGGCCGGGACAGGTCACCGCGGGCGACATTCAGCCCTCGGCGGACTACGACATCGTGAACCCCGAGGCCTATATCGCGGGCCTCAGCAGCGCCGACGCGCGGCTCTCCATGGACCTGCACGTTGAACAGGGCAAGGGCTACAAGCCCGCCACGCCCGTCGAGGAACAGCCCATCGGCGTCCTTCCCGTCGACGCGATCTACACGCCCATCAAGCGGGTCAACTATCACGTCGAGAAGACCCGCGTGGGCCAGATCACCGACTACGAGAAGCTCACCATCGAGATCTGGACCGACGGCTCCAAGAGCCCGCTGGAGGCGATGCGCGAGTCGGCCCAACTCCTCGTCGAGTCGTTCGGCATGTTCGCCACGATCGGCCAGGAGTCGGACGAGGGCCGCAAGGGCCTGCGCGCCGGCGTATCGAGCGAGCACTACAACATGCCGATCGAGAAGCTCGAGCTTTCCGTCCGCACGCTGAACTGCCTGAAGCGCGGCAAGATCGACACGGTCGGCGAGATTCTCGACAAGAGCCGAGAGGAGCTGCTCGCCATCAAGAACTTCGGGCAGAAGTCGCTTGATGAGCTCAACGAACGCCTCGCCGCGCTCGGCATCCCCAGCACCGACGAAGACGCCGAGGTGACCGCCCTCGCGGAAGAGGCCGACGCGGAAGTCGACGTTCTATCGCTGCCGAGGTCGTTCGCGCCGGACGACGAGCCCCCCGCGCGCGAGGGGGCTGACGGCGAGGAAGGCGAGCAGGAGAAGCCGCGTAGGATCAGCGACGAGCCGGTGAAGGACCTCTCCGCGCTGCGCGCGCTGTTGGGCCAAGAAGAAAAAGACGAAGCCGAGGACGAAGCGGAAACGGAATAGGACTGCAATGAGACACCGAATGGCAGGGCGGCGCCTCGGGAGAAGCTCGACGCACCGTCGCGCGCTCTACCGCAATCAGGTCACCGACCTGCTTCGCCACGAGAAGCTCGTCACCACCGAAGCCAAGGCGAAGGAAGTCCGAAGCCTTACCGAGCGGATGATCACCCTCGGCAAGAAGGGCGACCTTTCCCATCGGCGACAGGCGCTGGCGTTCATCTTCGACACCGGCGTCGTCAAGAAGCTGTTCGACGAAATCGCGCCCCGCTACGAGGAACGGGCCGGCGGCTACACCCGCCTGACGAAGCTCGGCCCCCGCAAGGGCGATATGGCGCCGATGGCGCAAGTGGAGCTCGTCTAGCCGCGAGCCCCGCGATGCACCTTAAGAAGATCGCCCTGATCGTCGAGTACGACGGGGCGCAATATCACGGCTTCCAGCTCCAGGCCGGTCTGCCGACGGTCCAGGGCGAGTTGGAACGGGCCATCGTCGCCTTCACCGGCGAGAAGCTCCGCGTCGCCTGCGCCAGCCGCACCGACGCCGGCGTCTCCGCCGAGGGGCAGGTGGTCACGTTCCGCAGCGGCTCCCGCCACGAGCCCGAGACGTTCATGCGGGCGCTCAACCACTACCTCCCCGACGACGTCGCCGTCCTCGATGCCTTCGAGATTCCGATGGACTACGACGTACGGGTCAGGGCCAGCGCCCGAGAGTACCGCTACCTCGTCCTCAACCGCCGCGCTCCCTCCCCCCTCATGCGTGACCGCGCCTACTGGATTCCCGCCTCGCTCGACTTCGACGCGATGTGCAGCGCCGCGGCTCTCTTTCTCGGCGAGCACGACTTCGCTCCCTTCGCCGGGCCCGACCTTCCCCCAAAGGCGCGGACCCGCAAGACGCTCACCCGCTCGGAGTTGACCCGCGACGGCGACCTCATCACCTTCGAGGTGACGGGGGACTCCTTCCTGCACCAGCAGGTGCGGCGCATGGCGGGGGGCGTCGTCGAGGTGGGGCTTGGTAAGGTCAGTCTTGCCGAGCTCGAACGGGTGCGGGACTGCGGTGTACGAGGCGCCGCCGGCCCTACGCTTCCCGCCCAAGGACTCACCCTCGTCGCCGTGCGGCTCCCCGAACTAGACGATCTGCGCAACGCCGCGAACGAAACGCGAAAGACAGTCTTAGCCGGACCAACATCATGAATACGACACAAACGACCTACTCCCCTCGCGCCGCCGAGGTCAAGCGGAGTTGGCGCGTCATCGACGCCGCCGACCGTCCGCTGGGCCGCGTCGCCTCCGAGGCCGCCCGCATCCTGCGCGGCAAGGATAAGCCCTCATTCACCCCCCACATGGACGTGGGCGACTTCGTCGTCATCGTCAACGCGGCCAAGATCAGGGTCAGCGGCGCGAAGCAGACCGACAAGACGTACTATTCGCACAGCGGCTACCCCGGCGGCCTGAAGGCGCTTTCCTTCGACCGCATGATGGAGAAGTCGCCCCGCCGCGTGATGGAGTACGCCGTCTGGGGCATGCTCCCCAAGGGTCCACTCGGACGCCGCCTGCTGCGCAAGCTCAAGGTCTACGCCGAGGAAACCCACCCGCACGGCGCGCAGATCAAGGAACTCTCCCGGCCCGACCGCGTTGGCAAGCCCAAGAAGAAGCCGAGACCGACGAAGGCCGAGCGCGCCGCGCGCCGCGCCGAGATGGAAGCGGCCGAGGCCGCCGCAGCTGTCGTGGAAGAGGAGCTGATCGAGGAAGAGACGGCGCCCGAGGTCGAGGAGGCCGTCGCTGAGGCGGCGCCTGCCGAAGAGGCGGAAGAGGCCCCTGAGGCCAAGGAGGCCCCGAAGAAGCCGGCGAGGAAACGGCAGCCGGCGAGAAAACGAAGCACGGCCAAGAAGGCGGTCGAGGCGGCCAAGGCCGAAGCGTCCGCGCAGGCTACCGAAGAGGCGCCGGCCGATGAGGAGCCCCAAGAGCCTGAGGAGGCCGTCGCGGAAGCGGCGCCCGTCGAAGAGGCAGAGGCTCCCAAAAAGCCAGCGAGAAAACGTGCGCCGGCGAAGAAGCGGACCACGGCCAAGAAGGCGAAAGAGACCGGCGACGCCGGCGAAACTGAATCGGAATAGAGAGAGCGGCGTATGACTACTGGACAGGCCCAACAGCAGTACAACTCCGGCACCGGCCGGCGCAAGGAGGCTATCGCGCAGGTGCGCATCGTGCCCGGCAGCGGCGCCGTGGTCGTCAACGGCAAGCCGCTCGAGTCGGCGATTCCGCTTCCCAGGCTCCAGGCCCACGCCATCGAGCCGCTGCGCGTCACCAACAACGCCAACCGCTACAACGCCATGGTCAAGGTCAAAGGCGGTGGCGTCGCCGCGCAGGCCGGCGCGATTCGCCACGGCCTCGCCCGCGCCCTCCTCGACTCCGACGAGGCCCTGCGCGGGGTCCTGCGGCACGCGGGCATGCTTACCCGCGACCCCAGGATCAAGGAGCGCAAGAAGTACGGCCTCAAGCGCGCCCGCAAGGCGCCGCAGTGGACCAAGCGCTAGCCGCCTGACCCCCGTGAGCCACCTCAAGCTTCTCCCCCTCTGGGGGAGACTGAGAGAGGGCACGCGCCGCTAGGCGCGCCGCGCCCGAAGGGCTTGTCCGGACCTCTTCTCCCCTGGGGAGAAGATTGAGATGAGGGGCCCCGCGCCAACCGCCGCGGGTCAACGAAGCCCGCCACCGTCCCGCAGACGGCCCGCCGCCTAGCTGCGAGGCAGCCCCTGCCCGCGGGTGGCGATGATGTTGCGCTGGATCTCCGACGTGCCCGCCGCGATCGTCACCGAGATCGAGCTGAGGTACTGCGTCAGCGCATGGCCCCGCATGGGCGCGCGGACGCCGTCGCTGACCTGACCTGCCATGCCCGCGATCCGCACCGCGGCTTGCGCGGCGCGCTGCTGGGTCTCCGAGCCGAAGACCTTGGCCACGGACGCCTCTTGGTTGGGCACGAGGCCCCGGCTTTGCATCCACGCCACGCGGTAGGCGAAGCTGCGTTGGATGGCGACCTGCACCGCGACGTCGGCGGCGATGTGCCGTGCGATGGGGTCGTGGGCCCAAGCGTGCCCGGCGGTGCGGCCCTCTTGCAGGAAACCCTCGATGAGGGCCAGGGTCTTGCGTGAGTAGGCGGCGTAGGTGATGCCCGAACGCTCGAAGTCGAGCGCCGTGGCCACGATGTACCAGCCCTGGTTTTCGCCGCCGACGAGGTTCTCCGCCGGCACGCGGGCGTTGTCGAAGTAGATCTCGTTGAATGAGTGCTGCCCCGCCATGTTGATGATGGTGCGGGTCTGCACGCCGGGCGTCTCCATGTCCACGAGGAAGACGCTGATGCCCTTGTGCTTCGGTGCATCGAAATCGGTGCGCGCCGCCAGCCAGCACCAGCCGGAGACGTGCGCGCCGCTCGTCCACGTCTTCTGGCCGTTCAAGACGTAGCTGTCGCCGTCCCTCTCGGCTCGAAGTTGGAGCGCCGCCAGGTCGGAGCCCGAGCCCGGCTCGCTGTAGCCGGTGCACCACCACGCCTCGGCGTTGGCGATGGGCGGTAGGTGCTCGCGCTTCTGCTGCTCGCTGCCGTGCAGGATGAGGGTCGGCCCCACCCACTGCGTCCCGCCGATGCCCATCGTCGTCCCGGGGACGCCGGCGAACATGGTCTCCTCTTGGAAGACGGCCTGCTCGATGATGCTACGCCCCTGCCCGCCGTACTCCTTGGGCCAGGCCAGGGTGAGCCATCCCTTCTCCGCGAGCTGCTTCGCCGTCCGTTGCGTCAGATCCCAGAATCGGGGATCGAATTGCTCCTCGCGGTCCACGCCGAAACCGCCGGGCGGCGCATGGTCTGCGATCCACTGTTGGACCTCGGCCCGGAAGGCCTCTTCCTCCGCCGAGAGGCGAAAGTCCATGTTCCCCCCTGGCTAGTCCGAGAGCCGGGCCTTGATCCAATCGATATTGGGCATCGGCGTCGGGTCCTGGCCCCGCAGGAGCGCGACGTAGTAGCTGAAATAGTCGCCGAGCAGCATGGCCGTCATGGTCTGCGCCAGCGCCGACTCGCTGCGGGCCTCCGGCTGCTCGAATGCCACGCCCTCCCGCGCCAGCACCTCGGCGGTCAGCTTGAAGCGGTCGGCGATACGCCGGTGGTACAGCGTCGAGCGCAGCAGCACCACGAACACCGCGGCCGGGTGCGGCTTCCGCAAGCCCTCGATGGTGTTGTGGTCGAACTCCGGCATCTCCTCGGAGAAAGCCCACGACTTCGCGTTCTCCGACATCTGCGTCTTCCAGCGCCGCGCCGCCGGACGCAGGTGCTGCGCCCCGACGATCAAAGCGGCGCGGTCTTCGATCTTGGCCGCGAGCTGCTTTGCGGGGTTGCCGTCCATCGGCGCGTTGGGATCGACCGCCTCGCCGAGCTTGCGGAGCTCGTCGATGGCGCCGCCCGCGTCCCGCGCCGGGGCGAGCTCCAGCCCTTGCAGGATGCCGAGGAGGGCGAAGATGCTCCAGCCGATGCTGCTGCGGGGCGGGCCCTCGAAGGAGAAGGTGAGGAGCGGCGCCCCCCGCGCCTCGGCGAGCTGGGCAAGGTCGCCGCCGGTGGTGATGGCCAGGCAGCGCGCGCCGCGGATCATGGCGTAGTCGAGGGCGGAGAGCGTCTCTTCCGTATTGCCGGAGAAGCTCGACGCGATGAAGAGCGCGCGGCGGTCCACCTCGAAGTCCGGGGTGTAGTCGCGGACCACCTCGACCGGCGTGCCGCGGTCCAACGACTGCAGCGCGGCGATCACGTCGCCCGCGGTCGCCGAGCTTCCCATGCCGGCGACGATCACCCGCTCGGCCTTCCTGAAGTCCCTCGGCAGGTCAAAACCCCTGGCCGCCGCGTAGCCCTCGGCGCAGTGGTCGGGCATCGCCTCGATGAGCCGGCCCATTCCGCCCGGGTCGAGCTGCGCGTAGACGCTGGGATCGTCGAGCGGCTGCATGGCTAGATCCCCGTCAGCGCCCGGGTCTCCGCTAGGAGCTCTCGCACCCGCTCCGGACTCGACGTTTCGCAGTAGACGCGCATCAGCGGCTCCGTGCCGGAGAAACGCACCAGCGACCACGATCCGTCGGCCAGCAGGAAGCGGAAACCGTCCCGCGTCTCGACGGACGAGACCTCGGCTCCGCCCAGCGTCTTGGGGGCGGCCGTCTCCAAACGGGCGAGCATGGCGTCCTTCTCCGCCGCGTCGAAGGTCAGGTCGATGCGGTCGTAGTGGTGCGGCCCGACCTTGTCATAGAGATAGTCTATGAGCTCGGAGGGCTTCTTGCCCAGCGCCGCCATCATCGACAGGATATAGAGGCCCGAAAGGATGCCGTCGCGCTCAGGAACGTGCCCGCGGAAGCCGTAGCCGCCGCTCTCCTCGCCCGCGATGAGGGCGTCCTCGCGGATCATCACCGGGCCGAGGTGCTTGAATCCCACCGGCGTCTCGAAGACGGGCACGTTGTAGATCTCGCCGAGCCGGTAGAGCATGCTCGTGGTGGTGATCGACTTGACCAGGGCTCCACGCTCGCCGCGCACCTCCAGTAGGTAGAGGGCCAACAGCGCCAGCGTCTGAAGCTGCGTGACGAAGACGCCGTGCTCGTCCATCAGACCCAGGCGGTCGGCGTCGCCGTCGGTGGCGAGCCCGACGGCCGCGTCCGACTCCGCCACTGCAGCGGCCAAGGGTTCGAGGTTGTGGGCGATCGGCTCGGGCTGCGCCATGCCCGGGAAGGCGGGGTTGGGCTCGGCGCGCAGCTCGGTCACCCGTGTCTTGCCACCGCCGGCGAGTTGCGCCGTCAGGCCCGCGCCGACCCCGTGCATCGAGTCGACCACCACGTCGAAGCCGCCCTTCCGGATGGTGTCGAGGTCGGCCCGCGCGCTCAACTGCTCCAGATACGGCCCGATGGCGTCGAACGTGGTGACCGCGCCCTTCGCGCTTCCGGTCCCACTGCCGTTGCGCTGGGCCTCGGCGATGTGGGCCTCGAGCTCCGCGACTACTTCCGGGGAGGCGCTGCCGCCGTAGTCTGGCTTGTACTTGAAGCCGTTCCACCGGCCCGGATTGTGGCTCGCGGTAATGACGATCCCGCCGCCGGCGTTCCGCGCCAGCACGTTGTAGCTGACCGCGGGGGTGGGGCACGCCCCGTCGCACAGCGCCACGTCGACGCCGTGCGCGGCCGCCGTCTCAGCCGCGGCGGCGGCGAAGTCCTCCGAGCCGAATCGGGTGTCATAGCCCACGACGAGGCCACGGTCGGCGAGGCCGTTCGCTTTGAGGAGAGAAGCCACACCCTGCGCGCACGCCCGCACGTTCTCGAACGTGTAGTCCTCGGCGATGACCGCCCGCCATCCGTCGGTGCCGAACTTGATCGGCGTGACGCCCATGTGCGGCGCCTCCTTGACGCTAGGCCCCGGCCTCGGTCGTGGCGCTCTCCGATGCGCGGTCCGACGCTCGCGCTAGCCCCGCGTCCTTCGCGATGGCGTCCGCCCGCGCCGTCTCTTCCCAGGGGAAGGTGACGTCGCTCCGCCCGAAGTGCCCGTACTTCGCGCTCGACGAGTAGATCGGGCGCTGCAGGCGCAGGTCGCGCATGATCGCCATGGGGCGCAGGTCGAAGTGCCGGTCGATCAGGTCGAGGATCGTGCCGTCGTCAAGTTTCGACGACCCGAAGGTCTCGACCGAGATCGAGATGGGGCGCGCCACGCCGATGGCGTAGGAGAGCTGGATTTCGACGCGGTCGGCGACGCCGGCGGCGACCAGGTTCTTTGCGACCCACCGCGCCGCGTAGGCGCCGGAGCGGTCGACCTTGGTGGGGTCCTTACCCGAGAAGGCGCCCCCGCCGTGGCGGGCGACGCCGCCATACGTGTCTACGAGAATCTTGCGGCCGGTCAGTCCGGCGTCGCCCGTCGGCCCGCCGATCACGAACCGGCCGGTGGGGTTCACGAAGTATTTCGTCTGGTCGTCCCGCAGACGCCGGGGGATGACGTAACGGATGACCTCCTCCTCCATGTCGCGGCGGATCACGTCGGGGGAGACCTCGGGGGCGTGTTGCGTGCTCACTACGGCGGTGTGGACCCGCTTCGGCTTGCCGTGGCTGTACTCGACGGTGACCTGCGACTTGCCGTCGGGCCGTAGATAGGGCAGCGCCATGTTCTTCCGAAGCTCGGCCATCCGCTGCGTCATGCGGTGGGCAAGAAAGATCGGCAGGGGCATGAACGTGCCCGGCTCGTAGGGCTCGCTCTCGTTGCAGGCGAATCCCACCATCATCCCCTGGTCGCCGGCGCCGATGAGGTCGAGGTCGTCTTCCTTGCCAGTCTCTTTGGCTTCCTTCGACTCGTCCACGCCGAGCGCGATGTCGTGCGACTGCTCCTTCAGCGAGACGATGATGCCGCAGCTCTGGAAGTCGATGCCGTATTCGGGCTTGACGTAGCCGGCTTCGCGCACCGTCTCCCGCACGACCTTCGGGATGTCGACATAGGATTCCGTGGTCAGCTCGCCCATCACGGCCACGAGGCCGGTCGTGGTGGCCGTCTCCACCGCCACGCGGGAGTCCGCGTCCCGCGACAGGACGGCGTCGAGAATCGCGTCCGAGATCTGGTCGCACAGCTTGTCGGGGTGCCCCTCCGTCACCGATTCTGAGGTGAACAGGTAGGAGGGCGATTCCATGAATGTCGTCATTCGGTTCCTCCGGCTCTGGACTGCGGTGGCGGGCTACGTGCCGGCCGACCAGCTCTCCAGGTAGGTCTTTTGCTCAGATGACAGGGTGTCGATCTTCATCCCCATCGATTCCAGCTTCAGTCGCGCGATCTCTTGGTCGAGCTCGGGCGGCACGGGGTGGACGCCCGATTCCAGCGGCTGGTCGAGCTTGGCGACGTACTCGGCGCAGAGCGCCTGGTTGGCGAAGCTCATGTCCATGACGCTGGCGGGATGCCCCTCCGCGGCCGCCAAGTTTATGAGCCGCCCGTCGGCGAGCAGCACCAGCCGCCGCCCATCCTCCAGCGTGTACTGCTCGACGAAGGGACGCAACTCCTCGCGGCGCTCCGACATGCCCTGCAGCGCCTCGATGTTGATCTCCACGTTGAAGTGGCCGCTGTTGGCCATGATTGCGCCGTCTTTCATCGCGGCGAAGTGGCGGGCGTCGATACCCGACTTCCCTCCGGTCACCGTGATGAAGATGTCGCCGATCTTGGCGGCGTCGTCCATCGGCATCACCTGGAAGCCGTCCATGGCCGCTTCCAGCGCCCGGACTGCGTTGACCTCGGTCACGATGACCTGGCTCCCCAGGCCCTTCGCCCGTGAGGCGACGCCGCGCCCGCACCAGCCGTAGCCGATTACCACGACGTTCTTCCCCGCCCACAGCACGTTGGTGGCGCGGGTGACGCCGTCGATGGTGCTCTGGCCCGTGCCGTAGCGGTTGTCGAAGAAGTGCTTGGTGTCGGCGTCGTTGACCGCGATGATCGGGTACTTCAGCGCCTCGTCGGCGGCCATGCTCTTCAGCCGGATGATGCCGGTGGTGGTCTCTTCCATGCCGGCGACGATGGTTCCCAGCAGCTCGGTCCGGCTCTGGTGGACCTCCGCCACGAGGTCGGCGCCGTCGTCCACCGTCATGGTTGGCTTGGTGTCGAGCACCGAGGAGATGTGGCGGTAGTAGGTCTCGTTGTCCTCGCCCTTGATCGCGTGCGTGGGAATGCCGTAGACCGTGGCGAGGGCGGCCGCGACGTCGTCCTGCGTGCTCAGGGGGTTGCTCGCGCAGACCGACACGTCGGCGCCGCCCGCCTGCAGCGTCAAGAGCAGGTTCGCCGTCTCCGTGGTGACGTGGAGACAGCAGGCAAGCGTCTGGCCCCGGAGGGGCTGCTCACGCTCGAAGCGCTCCTTGATGCGGCGCAGCACGGGCATCTCCCGCGACGCCCATTCGATCCGCTTGATTCCCGCATCCGCCAGGGACACGTCCTTCACGTCGTATGCGGGCATACAACCCCTTTCGCGGCGCTTGGCGGCAAGCCCCAAGGCCCGCCGCGCCCCACGCCGACTCCGGTCTCGTTCGGTCCCCGGCTCCGAATGAGGCCGGGGACGCGGCTAGCTGAGCGCGGGCGCTCCGGTCTCCGACGGGTACTGCGCGCCCGACCACGCCTCGAAGCCGCCCTCGACGTTGTGGCAACGCGTCAGGCCCATCGCGGCGCCGATTTCGCACGCCAGCGCGCTCCGCACGCCGACGGCGCAGTAGAAGATGACGTCGCGGTCGTCGGCGACCTCGCCGATGCGCTCGAACAGGCCGTCCACCGGAATGAGCTTCGCTCCGTGGATGTGCCCCGCCGCGTACTCGCCGGGCTGCCGCACGTCGACCAGCTCGATGCCGCCGGCGTCGAGCATCTCCTTCGCTTCTGAAACGCTGATCCTCTTGAACGGTTCTTGCGGACTGTTTGCCGCCATGCTGTCACTCCTTGGGTTTGCTATCGCTCGCTGTATTCCCTCCGGGTCGATGGGGACGCGGTACAGCGCGCGATGCCGCCGGCGGCGCCCCGTGCAGCCCCCGCCCGGGCCGGTGACCGGTCCAATGCGGGTCTCATGACGCCTCCGCGTATTTGCCGATGAGGGGCGCGAGGTCGCGCCGCACGTTGTCGGGGATGAGTTCGGGGGAGGTCACGATGGCGTCGCGCAGCGCCTCGCGGCAGCGGCAACCTTGAGGCTCGCCAATCCGTCCCGCGGCCCGCCGCGCGATCTCCTTGGCCATCGAGACGTTCCGCAGCAGGTTGCCGATGATCATCTCGACGGTCACGTCGTCGTGATCGGGATGCCAGCAGTCGTAGTCGGTGGCGCACGCGAGTAGGGCGTAGCAGAGTTCCGCCTCGCGGGCCAGCTTCGCCTCGGGAAGGGCGGTCATGCCGATCACCGCCCCGCCCCACGACCGGTACAGCTCCGACTCGGCGCGCGTGGAGAACTGCGGCCCTTCCATGGCAATGTAGACGCCGCCGAGATGGGCGCGCGCTCCTGCGGCCGCTGCTTCCTCGTAGAGAATACGCCCCAGGTCGGAGCAGAAGGGGTCGGCGAAGCCGGCGTGGGCCACGATGCCGCCGGAGAAGAAGGTGCTTGGCCGACCCTTGGTGCGGTCGATGACTTGGTCGGGGACGATCATGTCGAGGGGCTGAATCTCCTCACGGAGGCTCCCCACGGCGCTGATCGAGATAACCGAATGGACGCCCAGCGTCTTCAAAGCAAAGATGTTGGCGCGGAAGGGGACTTCGCTGGGACTCAGCCGGTGGCCCGCTCCGTGCCGGGGCAGGAAGGCGAGCCGCCGTCCCTCGATGGTCCCGAGGACGATCGTGCCGCTTGGCTCGCCGAAGGGCGTCGAGATTTGCAGTTCCTCCCGGTCGGTCAGCCCCTCCATGTCGTAGAGGCCGCTGCCGCCGATGATTCCCAATTCCGCCCGCGGACTCGCGCTCATGCCACCATCCTGGCGAGGCTCTCGCCGTAGGGCGCGCGGGCCACGCCGCGCTCGGTGATGATGGCGGTGACGTAGCGGTTGGGGGTGACGTCGAATGCCGGATTGGCCACGTTGACGCCCTCCGGCGCGGTCTGCACGCCGCCCCACTGCGTCACCTCTTCCGGCCGCCGCTCCTCGATGGGGATCTGGCCGCCGTCGGCTATGGCGGGGTCGATGGTGCTCACCGGCGCGGCCACGTAGAAGGGCGCGCCGTTCTCCTTGGCGAGCACCGCGAGGCTGTACGTGCCGATCTTGTTGGCGACGTCGCCGTTCATCGCGATCCGGTCGGCCCCGACCACGACGCAGTTCACCGCGCCCGACTTGAGGAAATGGCCCGCCATCGAGTCGGTGATGAGGGTCGTCTCGATGCCGTCGCGCACCAGCTCCCATGAGGTCAGCCGCGCCCCTTGGAGCAGGGGCCGGGTCTCGGTGGCGATCACGCGGACGGCCTTGCCGCCCTCGTGCGCCGACTTGATGACGCCGAGCGCCGTGCCGTAGCCCGACGTCGCCAGGCCGCCGGCGTTGCAGTGCGTCATGACCGTCGCGCCGTCGGGGATCAGGTCGGCGCCGTGCGCGCCCATCGCTCTGCCCGCCGCGAGGTCTTCTTCGAGGATGGCGTCGGCCTCGGCGAGGAGCGCCGCGATGGCGGCCTCGGGTTCGGGATGCTCGCCCAGCGTGCGCTCCATCCGCGCCGCCGCCCAGGCCACGTTCACCGCCGTCGGCCTCGACGCGGCGATCTCACGCGCCACGCTCCGGACACGGCCGGCGAACCCAGCGCCGTTGGAACCGGCGTCCCGCGCCGCCTCCCGCGCGCCGAGCACGATGCCGTAGGCCGCCGCAACGCCGAGCGCGGGTGCCCCGCGGATCCGCAGCGACCGGATCGCCTCGATCATGTCGCGGTAGTCCTCGATCTCAAGAACGACGGACTCGACCGGCAGCCGGGTCTGGTCGAGGAACCGGACCTTGCCGTCGTCCCAGGCAATCGTCTTCGCGGGCGTACTCATCGTTTGGGTGTCTTCACTGGTTGGTGCCCCGGTCTCGGGGCGCGCTATGTCGGAGGTTGGGGGCAAGAAAAAATCTCTCGTTCCGAGAGACCCGCGGGTGATATCGCACGTGCAACTCCCCTTGATCGGGGAGGACCTGGCGCGGTGCGCCGAGACTCCACTCTCAACCGGCCGCCGGGCTTCCCACGGCCTCTGCCTCCGCCCCTTCCGTTAAGGACTCCAAAACCACCTCGGATTTTAGCATCGCTACGGAAGCCGGTCAAAGCCGAAACCCCGTCCGGCGCTGTAAGGGCGCCCCTTGTGGACGCCCGTCCCCTCCGGCCTCTCTCCCTCTGGGAGAGACTGAGAGAGGGTCGGCGCGGGGTGGTCTTGCCTCTCCCCCGCTGGGGGAGATTGAGAGAGGGCCGGGGTGGGGCGGGGTGCGCCAACGTACTTGGAGCCGGAAGCTCCGGTGACGCAAAGGTCTCCCTCGGGAGAAGATTAGGGGCCCCCTGACTTCCACCACAGGCCGCGCGAGCCCGCCACGTCCTCGTGGCGCACCGGCGTCAAAAAACGCTCATGGCGCTCACCACGCTCACGACGCCAACCTGTACGACGCTCACCAACGCTCATGAGCGCTCACCACGCCAAACCTGTACGACGCTCACCAACGCTCACGAATGCTCACGACCCGAAGGCCGCTACCACTGCGGCTGGCAGCGCCGGCAGTAGCTGGTGATCCGCTGGTTCGGGGTCACCTCGGTGATGGTGTGGCCGCAGTCGGGGCAGGGCTCGCCGCCCTTGCGGTGCACCTTCAGGAAGTCGCGGTGCTTCTCCTCGATGACGTCGCCCATGCGCTCGGCGACGATGGGGACGGCCCAGGCGTAGACGCTCCCGATGGCGTCGTAGACCCGGCGCCGCTCCTCGTCCGTCAGATCGCGGGCCCGCCTGAAGGGGTAGACCTTGGCGGCGAAGAGGATTTCGTCGGAGTAGGCGTTCCCGATCCCCGCGACGAAGGCCGCGTTGACCAGGCTCCGCTTGATCTGGCCGGGGAACTTCTTCAGCCGCTGCGAGAAGACGTCGAACGTGAGGGTGGGGTCGAGGGCGTCGGGCCCCATCTTGTCGAACTGGGGGACCTCCTGCAGCGCCTCGGCCTCGACGAGGTAGGCGCGCCCGTCGCGGTTGTAGTCGAAGTAGCGGAGCTGGACGCCGTGCTCGAAGTCGAGGGTCCAGCCCACGCGCTTGCCCGGCTTCTTCTCCCGCGCCGCGCCCTCGACGAACTGGAAGCGGCCCGTCAGCATCAGGTGGACGGCGAGCACGTGCCCCGACTCCATCGAGAGCAGCAGGTACTTCCCCCGCCGCGACGCCTCCACTATCCGGTTGCCGGCCAGCAGCCACTCGAACTCGTCCTTCGTCGGGCGCCGCACCGAGAAGGGCGTGAGCACCCGCGCCGCCTCGATGGCGCGCCCCGCCAGCCGCGCGTTCAGCGCCGTCTTCGCCGCCTCAAGCTCCGGTATTTCGGGCATGGCGCTCACCCCGTCCGGCGGAGGGGCGGTCTGCGCCGCCCCTCCGACCAGACGGACACCGCCGGTAACCC
Organism: Dehalococcoidia bacterium; assembly: GCA_034421515.1. Taxonomy (GTDB): domain Bacteria; phylum Chloroflexota; class Dehalococcoidia; order SHYB01; family SHYB01; genus DAOUKH01. The sequence continues at coordinate 10,880 of DAOUKH010000024.1, read as the reverse complement.
CGCCGGCGGACGGGTGCCGCGGCTTTTCCCCGCCGGCCGGACGGGAGCCGCTCCAGCCGCCAGCAGGGGAACCCAGGGGCTCGCTCCGCCAGCGGATAGGCAAAAGAACGTACGTTCGCTATCGTTAAGGTACCCGCCCGCAGGGGGGCGTGTCAAGGGGGGCGATGTCGTGGATAGTGTATTAAGTTGACTCGCTCGATTTGAAAACCGGTGTGTCAACTGTTTGTCAATTACGCCGCACAGCGATAATATGATCGCAGGCGTTCTCAGAGCGGGCTAAACATCCATTCCCCTCGATTTGGCGCCGGTGGCACGGCGGCGGCAGGCCAATCCCCTCAGGATGAATGTCTGAAGGACCGCCGCCGCGTCACCCCCGATGAAAGGGGGAGCGCGATGGGGACCTTCGTTGATGCCATGCTGCGGGCACTCGGCACGGGTGTCGGGCGCATCATCATTATCGCCTTGGTCGTCGCCCTGATAGCCCTGGGCGTGAAGTATTGCTCATAACCGAGCTAGAGGCAGCTAACATCCTGGGGCGCTGGTGTGATGCCGGCGAAAAGCACGGGCGGCAGACGCCAGCAATTCACCTGTTCGGTATCAGGTACGCAGACGACCTCAAGAAAAAAGGACAAGACACATGACTGACAGCGACAAGCCTGAGCCTCCCCCGCCCCCGCCGCCGCAGTCGGACCCGGGAGTTGAGATAAAGAGTCTTCCTATCCCTGAGGCACCGCCCAAGCCACGCCGACGATAGCACTGGCAACGAGGAGCGTTAACATCACATTGGCAACGAGCCACTTCCGCCAGATCACCTTCCTGTTCTGTTTCAGGTGTTTTCCAGACCAATGGATAATGGCTCGCTGAAATTCCTCCGAACCCATGCCGTAGTAGGACTCATTCTCAAGGTTCGCCGGGTCGAGGAAGGTCAGACCGCTGCCAACAATCAGCCAGCCGAGCCCTAGCGCCACTGCTGCCACAACGAGACCGATGGCGGCGAACGCCACCGCGTCCATCTCTAGCGGTCCCTCCGTGACTACCCTGGCGAACAGCGCAATGGCCGCCACGATGGTTGGAGCAAGAGTCAACAGGTGCTGGATTCTTGATTCAGCAGCCTCGAACCGACGGAGGGCGTGCTGGTAAGACTGATCCACGACAACGTCGAACACGTCCTTGACGCCCATCGCGAACCCCCTAGGGTATCAGTCTAGCGCAGGCTGACAATCCCAGGGTGTCAGAACCAGGGGGCCTGGTTCCGGTCGATAAGGTCGACGAGCCACGCGAAGTTGAAGGGCCGGCGGGCGGCGACCGCCGGGGTGGTGCCGAGGGGTCTGGTGAACCCGTATCCAATTGAAGTAGGCGACGTACAGCGACATGGCGTTGCCGTGGGCTTGGACGCGTTTCGAGAGGGCGTTGGTGCGCTACGTTCCGTAGCGGCGGTTGGTGATTGACGGCTCTTTCGAGAGCTCGCGGCGGATGCGCGCCACCCATTCGGCGTCGAGGTTCAACGCTTCAGTTACTGCATCGTCGATCTGTTTGCGCACGGGATCCTCGTTCATACGCGGGAGGGGTAGGAGCGCCATATCCTGCAGCCACTTGAAATTCGCAGCGAGATAATCGCGTGCCTCAGGCTTCATATTGTCGAAGTTGGGTACCGGAATCGACCTTAGCGCGTCAATCGAGAAGGACGGGTAGGAGGGCTTACGGTTGTCGCGTCCGCCGAGCAGGGCGAGAAGTCCAACCGAGGAGTTCAAATACAGGCATAATGCTGAGAAAAGCGCTGGGTCGTGTGGTCGGCACGGTGTCCATATCGAACCGACGGCGGGCTCCGGAAGCGTAACCGCAGCAACCCTTGCGAGGGGAAGCCAAAGCCGGTGCGGAAGCAAAAGACGACTGCGCTGTTCCCAGTAATTGTCGGCGAGGTGTGACAGAGAAGGATTGGGTTCAACGTGGACGTCTGTCTCGGCTTGCATTGAAATTGTGACGTCCGTCTTGTGATGCCACAGCGCCCGCCGCCCAGAAGCCGTTGGCATCTCCGAAGGAGTGTAGGCATCTCGGATACGCCGCCCCTCCGGCCCAACCTCGGCCATCTCTGACATGGGTACGCAGGGGGCCGCCCCCAAGGGTTCTTCACACAACCTCTGATACGTGTTAACCAAGAATGGTGATAGGAAATTCACGGCGTACCAGTCGCCGCCCTCGATGCGGTCGGCGTCCACCGTCTGCGTAGTGAAGCTAGCGTCTAAGGGGAGCTGAACTTCGATGCGCGCGGCGGTGTCAAGCGCCTCGACCGGTGTCGACGGATTCCTGGCAAGATTCACGACGCGGGTCGGCGGCTTTGGCGCGCTGCCCGCCCAGCGGCGGCAGACCAACAGCACCTCGCCGATGCTCGTGTTTTCGGAAAAGAAGATGCGCTCCGGGTCGTGCGAAGCGACGATTGTTTCGACGTGAAAACGCTCGCCGAGATATTGCCGCACGGCGAGATTGCCGGGGGCGGTTGGGACGACCGCGGGCAGGACGAGCGCCAATGCGCCGGTGTCGGCGTTGACCATGCGCTCGCCTAGGACGGTGAAGGCCCCGCCCGATGAGTGCAATCGCGCCGCGGCTTTGTGGGGTTGCCCCTTGAGAACCTCTTTCTCGCGCTTCTTAATGGCCTGCTCGTCGGCACGGCTGAACTGATCATGCCGAAGACTGTCCCGCGTGAAGGGCGGGTTCATGATGACGAGGTCCATTGGCGGCGGGCGGTCCGATTGTTCCGTGTCCTGGTCATCGACCTGTTGGGTTGTAGGCCAGGCGGCCATCTGCATTTCTCGGTCTGCTAAGAAATCCAGCGATCCCAGCCGCGCGTCTCCTTTGTTCACGCCAAGGATGGCGCGGTGGATGTTCATGCGGCTGAACTTGGTGCTTGGGGAGAGCATGCCCAGGGTGCTGGCCGCCATGTGGGTGGCGGTCAGGTTGATGTCATAGCCCCAGAGCACATCCTCGACAAGCGCGAGAGCCAGAATCTCTTCAGCGGCCCCATCAATAGGGCCGGCGGCGTGATGGAGGTCGCGGATGCGCTCGGCGGCGGCCATGAGCAGAGTCCCGGTGCCACAGGCGGGGTCGCAGATTCGGAGCTGTTCGATAGCGTTGGGATCTGCCCAATCGGCGTCTTGCTCGCGGATGGCAAGCGAGGCGAGGAGTACGGCGGCGGCGGTCGAGGTATAGAAGGAGCCGTCGTAGCGGGCAGTGTCGAGGACGCGGTGAAAGATGCGTCCGAGGAGATCATGGCGCATCCCCGACACCATCTCAGCGACGCGGGCCACGGCCGTCGCGAGATTGCGGACGATCTGCCCGATTTCCGGCTGTGCGTCCAGCGCCGCCAACGCCACGCGCCCCGTCTCGAACACAGGCCGGTAATCAACGGCAAGAATGGCGCGCCACGCTTCCCGGTGCGCCTGGAGGGTAGCCTCGTCCTCCATACAGTCTGCCGCGTTGCGTGGGGGCCAGGGGCCGTCGAAGCCGTGCGGCCTTTCGTTGCGAAGATGGGGTTGTACACGATGATGGAAGAGCATAGCCGTGGCCGCCACGAGCATGCCCCGCTTGGCGGCGGTGAAGTATCCGTCGCCGGGCTTCTTCGAGCCGGCCTTGGTGCGGGGCAGGTCGAGGGCCTGAGCCAGCTCGCGGCGCGCCGGCGTGCTCAACCGCTGCGCCGCCGCGTCGAGGGCGTCGGAGAGTATCTGCGCTGCCTTGTCGGCGTCGGCCAAGGAGTTCGGTGCTTGACGTACCGCGTGCGCCAGTTGAGGCACACCGCCCTCAGACCAAGACGCCGCGGGAGCACCCACTTTCGTGCGCAACGTCCAGGTAAGCGTCGCGTCGGGAAGGCTGTCGGTAGTGACGCCGTCCGGGTAGCAGAGGGCAAAGACGATCGTGGTGAGGCCCTGCTTCAAGCGGGCGTCGGCGTCCTTGATGGCCTGCTTCTTGCGGCCAAAACCGGTCTCGGCTTCGATCACGACGCGGAGGCCGTCGACATCGGCGACGACATCCATACGCTTACCAAGCTCCCGCCGCTCGGGTCTAGAGGGTACTTCTTGAGCGGTCAGCAACTCCGCCAGTTTGGCGTTCAGTATCTCTTCTTGTGTGTGGGTGGGCATGGGAGAGATTCTAGCCGTCGCCGTTCGGGGCCGCTACACGCCGTTGACGCTAGGGCGTCCAAGGTCGCTGCCATGGCCCTCCGGCGGCTACGTTGACGTTGGCGCACCCCTCCCCGCCCCCGCCCTCACCCCTGCCTCTCCCAGCGCGGGAGAGGAGTCAGACCGCCCCGCTCCGCCCGCTCTCCATCTCGCCGGGCGGGTTACGCAAAGGTCTCCGCTGCCGCTAGTCGAAGGTGAGGACGGTGCGGGCGACTTCGCCGGCTTTCATGGCGCGGAAGGCTTCGTTGACGTCTTCGAGGCGCCCGCGGCGGGTGACCATTTCGTCGAGCTTGAGGCGGCCTTGCTTGTAGAGGTCGATGTACATGGGCATGTCGAAGCGGAAGCGGTTGGAGCCCATGATGCTGCCCTGGAGCTTCTTCTCGGTGAGCAGCGAGCGGCCGTCGATCTCGATCTTGGCGTCGTCGGGGAGGACGCCGATGATCGTCGCCACGCCGCCGCGGCGCAGCGACTCGTAGGCCTGCTCCGCCGTCAGCTTCAGCCCCAACGCCTCGAAGGCGAAGTCGACCCCGCCGCCGGTCAACTCTTGGATGGCCTGCACGGGGTTGCGCGTCGAGGCGTCAACGATGTGCGTCGCGCCGAGGTCCATTGCCGTGCGCAGCTTGAACTCGTTGATGTCGACGGCGATCACCATCCGCGCCCCGCAGAGGACGGCGCCCTGCATCGCCGAGAGGCCGACCCCGCCGCAGCCGAAGACGGCCACCATGGATCCCGGCCGCACCTGCGCGGTGTTGATCGCCGCGCCGAGGCCGGTGGTCACACCGCAGCCGATCAGGGCCATGATCTCGTGGGGGATGTCGTCGTCGACCTTCACCAGGGCGTTCTCGTGGAGCAGCATCTGCTCGGCGTAGCTGGAGATGTTGGCGAACTGCCAGATCTTCTCGCCGCCCTTGCTCAGACGCGGGCCCTCGGCCCTGCTGCGCCGGGGACGGTTGTCGCAGCGCGCGGGATGGCCGGTCAGGCACGACTCGCACTCGCCGCAGAAGACCGACGGACACGAGATTATCCGGTCGCCCGGCTTGACGTACCGAGCCTCCGGCCCGACCTCCTCGACGATGCCCGTCGCCTCATGGCCGAGCACGGTCGCGCCGGGGAGCGTCGCGGTGCCGTCGACGTAGTGCAGGTCGCTGTGGCAGACGCCGCTCGCGGTGGTGCGCACGAGCACCTCGCGCCCGATGGGCTCGGCCACGTCGACCTCTTCGATGACCAGGGGCTGATGCGCCCCGTAGAAGACCGCTGCCTTCATCTCATCCTCCTTCGACTACAGCGCGGAGCCGTAGACCCGCTCCGGCACGACGACGATGATCTCGCGCCGGTCGGCCTTCATCACCTCGTCGTACTCCTCCCAGTTGGGGTGGTCCTTGTGGGCCGCGGAGCGGTAGACGTCGCGCAGCGCCACGCGGAGCTCCTCGGGGTCGGTATTGTCCTCGCCGATGATCTCGGCGTGGCCCTCTAGGACCACGTACCCCCACCAGTCGCGCTGAGAAATCAGCAGCGAACACTTCGGGTTGCGCTTCACGTTCAGCATCTTCGCCCGGTGCCGGTCGGCGGTGAAGGCCATGCCGTTGCCGTAGAGGCCGCAGGTCACCACGCTCATCTGCGCGCCGCCGTCGCGGCGGAAGGTGGTGAAGACCCCCATCTCGTTCTTCTCCAGGAATCCCCTGGCCATGTCGCTGAGCATTGCTCGTTTCCTCCCTGGTCCGCCCCCGCTATTCCTCGATGACGTCGAGCCGCCAGGCGCCGCGCACCGTGGCGACGCGGCCGATGGTCGGGCCGGCGAAGTGGGCCGCCATCATGATCGTGTTGCTGTCGGCGTGGCGTTCGAGGAAGGCGGTGCGGGTCTTTGCCGCCTGCGCCTGATCGGTGTCCACGCCGAGGGTCCACCCCGGCTCGGCGATTTGCAAGGGGTGGTGCATCATGTCGCCGAACATGGCGGCGCGCTCGCCCTTCGATTCCAGGTTGAGGCAGACGGCCCCCGGGGTGTGCCCGGGGACGTGCTCCAAGCTTAGCCCGTCTTCCAGCACGTAGTCCGGTTCGACGAGCATCGCCTGGCCGGCCTCGACGATGGGGAGGACGCATTCGTGGATGGAGAAGCCGTTCCACGCGCCGGCCTCGACGTCTTTCCAGTGCTCATACTCGAGGCGCGAGAAGATGTAGGTCGCGTTGGGGAAGGTGGGGACGAACCGGCCGTTTTCGAGCCGGGTGTTCCAGCCGGTGTGGTCGAAGTGCATGTGGGTGCAGACCACGACGTCGATGTCCTCGGGCGTCGCGCCCGCCGCCTTCAGCGCCCGCGGGAAGGCGGTCTCGTCGATCTGGTTCCGCGCCTGCTGCTCCGGCCCGCCGTGGACGCCGATGCAGGTGTCGACGAGGACCTTGCGGTGCTTCGTCTCGACGAGATAGGAGTGGATGCTCATCCGCATCATGCCGTCATCGGTCAGGAAGTAGGGGGCGGCCCACTCGCGCTGCGCGTCGACGGCCTCTTGGGTCGCCCCGGCGAAGAACTGCAGCGGGTCGTGGACGCCCTGGCCGCGCTCTACGATCTTCTTGATGGTGAGGTCGCCGAGCTTGATCTGCTTCATCGCGGCCTTCCCTCTCCTACCGCTCGGCGTTCCAGACGTGGCCGCAGTCGAGGCACTCCCGCCGGCGGCGCTCCGCGCTCGCGCGTTGGAGCGCGAGGAGGGTCGCCGCGCCGTAGGCGGCGGCCGGCGCGACCCAGGGCCAGAGGGAGCCCGTCAACGCCGCTGCAACGGCCCAGGCCGCGTAGGAGAGCCAGAGCGCGAGGAGCGCCCACGTCCGGCGCCGGGCCGCCTCCCGCCCCGCGAGGCTCCACGGCACCCGCACGTTGGGGCTGCCGCACTGGGGGCACTCGGAGAACCGCTTCGTCAGCCATCCGACCATGCATGCCGTCCACGGCGAGGCCTAGCTGTACTCGCCCGCTTCGCCGAAGAAGCCAGAGAAGGTCGAGGAGCGCGCGAACTGGTCGGTGATCACGTTGACGACGGCGGGCTTGCCCGAGGCCAACGCGCGCTCGATGGCGGGCCGGATGTCGTCCGGCCGCTCGACGCGCTCGCCGTAGCCGCCGAAGGCCTCGGCGATCTTCTGATAGTCGCTGTGCCCCAACAGGTGGCCCTTGATCCGCTCGCGGTTCTTGGGGCGCGCCGTCATGTTGCCGTTGTTGTTGATGACGGCGACGAAGGGGAGGTCGTTGCGGCAAGCGGAGTCGATGTTCATGCCCAGCCAGCCGAAGGAGCCGTCGCCGCAGACGAGCACGACCTGCTTGTCGGGGCGCGCCGCCTTGGCGCCGAGCGCGAACGGCGTGCCGATCCCCATCGTGCCGTGGGTGCCCGCGTTGAGCCGGTGCCCCGGCTCGTGCGTGGGCAGCGACTGCCGCCCGAAGTTCAGGGTGTCGTGGCCGTCGACGATGATCACCGCGTCGCGGTCGATCGCCTCGCGGACCTCTTTCATCATCCGCATGGGATGGATGGGCTCGGCGTCCGAGTTCCAGGCGCTGTCGTTCCGCTCCTCGTTGGCGGCGTGCTTGGCCTCTAACGACCGAACCCACTCCGAGTCCCGCGCCACCGACAGGCCGGCAGCCTGGGCTTCCGCCGTGAGCTGCGCCAGCGCCGCCTTGGCGTCGGCGGCGATGCCGACCTCGGAGCGCTTGTTGTGATTGATCTCGTCGGGGTCGAGGTTGACGGTGATGAGCTTGGCGGTGGGATTCCACCGCGGCGGCCGGAAGTAGGTCAGGATGAAGTTGGCCCGCGTGCCCACGGCGAGGACGACGTCGGCCTCACGGAAGGCCAGGGAGCGCGCCGCGCTGAAGCAGAGGTCGTGGTCCTCGGGGATCACTCCCCGGCCCTGGGGCGTGGTGAAGAAGGGGATGCCGGTGGCGTCGACGAAGGCTTTCAGTTCCGCGGCAGCTCCCGACCAGATCACGCCGCTGCCGGAGACGACGACCGGCTTCTCGGCGCTCTTCAGCAGCTCGATGGCGGCGGCGACGTCGGCGGGGTCGCCCTGGGGGCGGCTCTCGGTGTAGGGCTTGGACGGGAGCGGGACCTTCTCCTCGTCCACTTTGTTGGCGATGATGTCGGCGGGGAGGTCGAGGTAGACCGGTCCCTTCGATCCCTCCATGGCGCGGCGGTAGAGCATGCCAAGCTGCTCGCCGATGCGGCTCGTGATCGTGGCCTGGATGGACAGCTTGCACGCCGGCGCCATCATCGCGACCTGGTCCATCTCCTGGAAGCCGCCCATGCCGCGCTGGTAGAGCGCCGTCGAGCCGCCGATGGCGATGACCGGGCTGGCGTCGGCGAGCGCGTTCATCACGCCGGGCATGGCGTTGGCGGTCGCCGGCCCGGACGGCGTCAGGCAGACGCCGGGCCGCTGCATCAACCGCGCGTAGGCGTGGGCCGCCATCGCCGCCGCCTGCTCGTGGCGCACGTCGATCATGCGGATGCCCAGCTTCTCCGCCGCCTCCGCGATGGGCGTGATTGGCCCTCCGATGATGTAGAAGATCGTGTCCACCCCAAGGCGGTGGAGGGCGCGGGCGGTGACGTCGGCCCCGGTGATTTCGGCCATGGGTGCGCTCCGTTTCGAAGGGGTTTGGAGACCTCTGCGGACTCGTGAGCCTCGGCGGGGAGGCCGGGTGGTGTCTTGCCTCTTCTCCCACGGGGAGAAGATTGAGATGAGGGGCGGCGGGGGCATTATGCCTGAGGCGCTTTCCTGTGTCACGCTCGGTTGCGCCCGCGCTCCGGCCCCGTGTAGCCTGTAGTCACGCGTCGCGGAGGCGCAGGTGGACCGCGCGGAAATCCTCAAACGACTCGATGCTGCGGGGGCGCGCCCCGACGCCGAGATCGATCTCGGCGAGACGGCGCTGCTCTTCGCCGCCGCCGAATATCCCGACCTCGACTTGGCCCACGAAGTCGGCCTGTTCGACTCGCTGGGGCGGGCGGCGTCGCGCGGCGCGACCAACGGGGACTCTCCCCTCGGCGCGGCCAACGCGCTGAGCCGCTTCCTCTTCGACGACCTCGGCTTCTCCGGCAACCAGCAGGACTACTACGACCCCAGAAACAGCTACGTCAACGAAGTGTTGAAGCGGCGCCTCGGCATCCCGATTACGCTTTCGCTGGTCTACATGGAGGTGGGGCGGCGGATCGGCGTGCCCATGGTGGGCGTCGGCCTGCCCGGCCATTTCCTCATGCGCCATGCCGAGGAGCCCGGCCTCTTCGTCGACGCCTTCCACGGCGGGGTGCTGCTTTCCCGCGAGGAGTGCGTGCAGCGCTTCCGCGACCTCACGCACCCCGACGAGCCATGGAGCGACCAGTACCTCGCCCCCATCGGCAAGCGCGACATGCTCACCCGCATGCTGCGCAATCTCAAGGTGGCCCACCTCCGGCGCAAGGACAACGAGCGGGCGCTCTTCACCGCGACCATGCTCATCCGGCTCCGGCCCGACCTTGCCGAGGAACGGCGCGACCGCGGCGTGGTGCAGTCCCGCCTCGGGCGCTACGAAGAGGCTATCGAGGACCTGCGCGGCTACCTCGACCAGGCCCCCTCCAGCGCCGACGCCGAGGCGGTCCGCGAGCTCGTCGACCACCTCAAACGGCTCTTGCAGCGCTAGCCCGTCTTCACCTGGGCCGCCAGGACCTCCGCGTGGTCGGTGACCACGGCGTCGAGGCCCATCGCGGCGAGGTCGTTCAGGTCGGCGCCGGCGCTCACGTCCCACGCCAGCACCCGCTTGCCCCGCGCATGCGCCCAGCGCAGCAGGCCTTCGGTGAAGCCGGTCTCGTTGGGGTTCAGCCAGTGCGGCGCGGCCAGCGGACTCAGCCAGCGTCCTCGCGCCGGCGCGGGATGGTCCCCGCTCCAGATGAGCCCGCGAAGCGCGCGGGGCTCGATGAGCCGCACCGCCAGGAGCGAAAAGGGGCTGAAGCTGGCCACCATTGCCGTCTCCATACGGCCCGCGTCGCGGACCACCCGCAGCGCCCGCGACGCGAGCCTCCAGAAGCCCAAGCCGTACACCTTGAGCTCGACGATGGTGAGGAATGTGGCCGGCAGCGCGTCGAAGACCTCGGCCAGCGTGGGAATGCGCTCCCCGGCGAGGCCCCGGACCTCGAGCCGTTTCAGTTCCGCCAGCGAGCGCCGCGCTGCGGGCCCTTTCCCGTTGGTGGTGCGCTCCAGGCCGGGGTCGTGCAGGACGACCACCTCGCCGTCCCGCGACAGCCGCACGTCAAGCTCGATGCCGTCCGCCCCCGCCCCCACTGCCGCCCGGAACGCCGCCACCGTGTTCTCTGGCGCCGCCGACGTCAGCCCCCGGTGCGCGATGATCAGCGGCCGTCCTCGATCGCTCGCGGGGCGCATCCAGCCTTCTTGCATTGACATCTCAGCGTTTGGGCGGCAATTAGCGTGACTGACCGCGAGGGTGGCGGGCCTTCGATCACCCTTGGCGGTTGTAAAGAGCAGCGCCCTGCGGGCGCTCGCGCGCCTGACGACGCGCGCCCTCTCTCAAATCTCCCCCAGAGGGGGAGAGGGAAGACCGCCCTGCTCCACCCGTTTTCCAACCATCGGCGGTAGTTGTGCAAAGGTCTCCCGGGAGAAGAGGCGAGACCTCCTTACACGCCCCCCTCCGAAGTGCCCGCAGGGCGCGTTCCTTCTCCCCCAGAGGAGAGAGGCTGGAGGGCCGGGCGATTCGTGAATCGC
>DAOUKH010000023.1:0-137964 GCA_034421515.1 Dehalococcoidia bacterium | reverse complement strand
GTCGGCAAGGCCCTGAAACAGGCCGGCGCCGATCTCATCATCGAAGGGCTGCCCGCCGGCGGCCGGCTCGCCACCGCCGCTGCCGAGCTCGCCGGCATCGTCGACGCGCCGGTCGTGGCCGTCGTCACCTACCGCCGCTATATCGATCTTGACGCGGTCGCGGCACTCAAGTCGACCTTCGGCGAACGCCTGTTGGGCGTCGTCTTCAACGCCGTCCCGCCGACGAGCGAGCGGACGGCCCGCGAAGAGGCCGCGCCCGCCCTCGCCGCGAAGGGCGTCGAGGTGCTCGGCTACATTCCTGAGGACCGACGGCTCCTGAGCTTCAGCGTCCAAGACTACGCCGACGCCTTGGAGGGCGAGGTGCTGAACGCCGGAGAACGCACCGGCGAGCTCGTCGAACACGTGCTGGTCGGCGCGATGATCGTCGACGCCAGCGGCCCCTACTACGACCGGTATGACAACAAGGCGCTGGTAACCCGCACCGACCGCCCCGACCTCCAGTGGAACGCCATCAACGAGCGCACCAGATGTCTGATCCTGACCGGCGGCGGGAGCCCCATTGCCTACGTTCGGGACAAGGCGCAGTCCTTCGAGGTACCCGTCGTCGTCGTTCCTAACCCTACGCCGGAGACGATCGACGGCATCGCCGCCTTCGGCGCCCCACGCTTCCACTACGCGCAGAAGCTGGAGCGCGCCGCCGAGTTGATCGAGCACCACCTCGACCTCGGCAAGCTCGGCTTCTAGCCCCGCTCCTTCCTCACCGTCTCTCTTCCGTCGCAGCCGCCTAGAAGGATGCTATTGAATCCGCGCGGATTGGGGATATAATTCCTGTTCGTGACCCAAATCCTAAAGGGGGGCAGGTGATTGAATGCATTAGGTACGCACCTTCTCGTCGAGCTTCGGGAGAGCGACCCCGTTCTCCTAGACGATCTTTCCTTCATTAGAAGCACGCTTCTCACCGCCGCCCACGACTTGGGCGTCACGGTACTCACCCACAACTTCCACCAGTTTTCTCCTCAGGGCGTCACCGGCATCATCTCGATTGCCGAGTCCCACATCAGCATCCACACCTGGCCCGAGTTCGCCTACGCCGCCGTCGACATCTTTACCTGCGGCGCTTCGTTCGAACCCCGCCGCGCCGCCGAGGAGATCGCCCGCAAGCTCCGGTGTAAGGACCCCGAGTTCATCGAGGTGGCCCGCGGGCGGCTTCCCGTCGCCGCCCACTGATGGCGGAGAGGGCGGGCCCGTCCGGGCTCCCAGACCTTCCGCCGGGGCAGGCGTGGTACACCGAGCCGGTCCGCGCGAGCCTTCACCATAGCCTCGTCCTGAAGCGCGTCCTCTTCTCCGGCGCCACCGACTTCCAGCGCGTCGACATCCTCGACACCGACCCCTTCGGCAAGACGCTCGTCCTCGACGGCAAGACGCAGTCGGCCGCCGCCGATGAGTTCATCTACCACGAGGCCCTCGTCCACCCCGCCCTGATCGCCCACGACGACCCCGCCGACGTCTTCATCGCCGGCGGCGGCGAGGGCGCCACGCTGCGCGAGGTTCTCGCCCACCGCACGGTGCGCCGCGCCGTCATGGCCGACCTCGACGGCGAGCTCGTCGACCTTTGCCGCAAGCACCTGCCCGAATGGCACGCGGGCGCCCTCGACGACCCGCGAGCCACGCTCGAAATCGGCGACGCCCGCGCCGCCCTCGAACGCCGCGGCCCCGAGTTCGACGTCATCGTCATCGACGTCACCGACCCCACCGAGGCGGGGCCGTCGCTGCCGCTCTTCACCGCCGATTTCTATGCCATGGCAGCGCAGCGCCTGAAGCCGGGCGGCATGCTCGTAACCCAGGCCGGTCCCGCGACGCTCGGCATGACGCAGGCGCTGACCGCCATCCGCCACACCGCCGCCCAAGCGTTCACGAGCGCCGCCGCCTACGCAGCCGAGGTGCCATCCTTCGGCGGCGCGTGGGGCTTCGTCATCGCCGGCGGCCCCGACCCCGTCGCCCTCGACCTCGCACAGGTGGACCGCCGCATCGCCCAGCGCGTCGAACGCCCCCTCCGCTTCTACGACGGCGAGACCCACCGGGGCCTTTTCTCTCTCCCCAAGTGGCTGCGGGAGCGCCTCACCGGCGAGCGCCACGTTATTCGTCCCGACGCCCCGGTCTATATCGACTAGGCTCCGCGGGCCGCGCCGCGCGCTCGTTGCCAGCCTTCCGGCGCGTCACGTAAAATGAAGACCCCGGGCCGAAGTGGCGGAACAGGCAGACGCGCTGTGTTCAGGGCGCAGTGTCCTTACGGGCGTGTGAGTTCGAATCTCACCTTCGGCACCACCACCACTCTTACCGCCGGCCCCCCACGGCCATCTCGGCGCATTGTCAGCAAGCGCCAGACACGCGGTCCTTGACCGCGCGCACGGTCAAGCCGTAGCGTCAATCATGGACCTGTCCCTCCTGATGGAGAGCGGGCTTCCCCTCACCGATCTTCCTGCCCCTGCGGAGGTTGCTGCTGAAACGCTATGTCTACGACGACCCAAACGAGGGCGGCAGCGTCGTCGTTCGACAAGGAAGCACGCGACGGGAACGCTATTCAGACCGGTTGGCCGCGATCCGCGAACATCCCGGCGCCACTCGCACGTCGCCGCCGCCCGACGAGAACCCGGCCTGGTACATCGGCGACGGCGGGCAATGGCGCAAGGACCCGGTGCACCGGTGGGCATGGCAGCGGGAGGGGATGCACGCGGTCGTCGGCGCCCTGGCCGGCCTTCTGATCGTCGCCGCCCTCTTCGGCCGGCTTCCCGACAGCCTCGCCCTGGGGAGCGTCGGCATCATGTTCACCGGCTTCCTGGCCTACGAGATCACTGAGGGGCTCCGCATCCGCGATTGGGCCTACCGCGACATCGGCGGGTGGTTGACGGGGTTCAGCGTCTGCGTGTTCGCGGGCGCCCTGTGGTGGGTTCTCGTCTGAGGCCGGTGCTCGTAACTCGTATCTGTTCCTCCTGTTAGAATGGCCCACCACTTCAGTTCGACCAGGTTGCGCATGGACTCCTGCGACATCGTCATCATCGGCGCGGGGACGGCCGGCATCTCGGCCGCGCTGCGGGCCCAAGAGCTCGGAGCGAACGTCGTCGCGCTTGAGCGCGGCCAGGAGCTTGGCGGCGCGGCGGGGATTCGCTTGTCGGGCGGCGCCTTCCATCTGGCCATGGGACCCATGGACCTGGAGCCGGAGGCCATGCTCGCCCACGTCAACAAGGTGACCGGCGGCGAGATCGCACCGAACCTCGCACGGATGGTCGCCGACGAGTCGAAGGCCAGCATCGAATGGCTGGCACGTCAGGGCGTCCCCTTCAAGCCGCAGGGTGGCGAGCACGGGAAGTTCACCATCGACCCGCGTGGGCCGTCGCAACCGGGGAGGGCCTTCAACCGGGCGGCGGCGCCCGACCTCGCGATGCGGAACCTGCACTTCAGGTTCATCCAACAGGGGGGCACCATCTACTACGGGGCCAGAGCCCAGTCCTTGGCCCGGTCGGGTGACGGCAAGCGGTGGACGGTCAGCGCTGCGGGGGCGGCGGGCGACCTCCAACTCGAGGCGCAAGCGGTCGTGATCGCCGATGGCGGCTTTCAGGCCAACCCCGAGCTAGTCGACCGCTACCTCTGGCCCCAGGCCAGCAGGGGTTCGCTGCGGGCGCTCCTCACGGCGACCGGCGACGGCTTGACCATGGCGCAGGAGCACGGGGCCTACGTCGCGGGGGTGGGCCGGGGGGTCTATGGGCACATCCTCCACCGCAACGCGGCCTTCGACGAGAATTTCCTCCCCTATCCGATGTTCGACGAGCTGTGCTTGAAGGCCCCCGTCGTCGACAATCGCGGTGTGCTCTTCGAGCACGGGGCCGCCGACGGTCCCGACCTCACGGCCAGGATGCTGGCATCGGCCGATCCCGCCGGGTACTGGGTCGTCCTCGACGAGCCGCTGTGGACCGGACCGGCCAAGGGTGGTGGCCCCTACCATGCCAGCGTCAATCCCGCCATCGAAGAGCGCGGCGGCAGAGTCGAGCGCGGGGGCACGGTGGAGGAGCTAGCCCAGCGATGCGGTATGGACCCCAAGTCGCTGGCCGACGCCGTCGGGCGTCACAACGCGAAGAGCGAGACGAAGGTGTCCACGTCGCCGTTCTACGGCATCCCGGTGAGTCCCGGAATCACCTTCACCTTCCCCGGCATCGCCATCAACGAGAAGGTCGAAGTCCTCCACAAATCCGGCGGCGTCATCTCCGGCCTCTACGCCGCCGGCTGTTCCGCCGGAGGGATCCACGGCAAGGCTGGCGGCGGCGGGTACCTCGGCGGCCTTGGCATCGCATTGATCACCGGCAAGGTCGCCGCCGAGTCGGCGTGCGCCTATGCGCAGCGCCAGAGCGCTGGCAGCTAGGTTGTGAGAGCAGGGGCGGCCGTATAGGCTACCGGCGGCCCGAAGGCGAAAGGAAGACGGCATGGACACGGCAACGGCGCGGGCGTTCTTGGAGGGGCTCGTTGATGCCGCCCGGGTGCGGACGCTCAGGTACTCGCCGATCATCAAGGCCGGCAAGTACATGCACGTGCGGGTGCCCGAGTCGCTGCGGCAGGGTGAGCCGATCACCCTGGTCGAGGTGGAGAGCGCAGACGAGGTCGGCGCCCTCCTGAAGAAGGCCACCGACGAGGAGACGCCGGTCTACGTCCGGCAGGGCGTCGGCGGGGTCACCATGGACGTCATCCGTCCCGAGCCGCCGGGATCGCTCGTCCTCGACCTGCGCCGCCTGAAGTGGATACGGCCGAATCTCGACGGCGGCTACGTCGAGGTCGGCCCCGCCGTGCCGGAGAGCGCGCTGAACAAGGCCCTTGAACCCCACGGCTTCAGCTACCCGGAGTTCGTCGGCCCCGTCACCTGGGGCGGTCTCGCCGCCTCGAACACCAGCGGGCGGTCCGTCGATCCCTACTGGGGTAAGCCGGGCGACTATCTGATGGGCCTCGAGGTGGCGCTGCCGACGGGCGAGGTCATTTGGACGGGGACGCGGTCCCACCGCAGGCCCTGCGGCATCGACCTGACGCGGCTCTTCGCCGGCTTCCAGGCTATGGCCGGCGTCATCACGAACCTCCGGCTGCGGCTCGTCCCCACCCCGCGCAACACCCGCTGGGGCGTGGTCTACATCCCGACCGTCGAGGATGCGGGCCGCACCGTGGCGCGCCTCTACCGTCAGGGCGTTCCGCCCCCGCGCTTGATGGAGCTCATGGACGACCAGTTCCTCGAGCTCGGCGGGCTCACCAACGAGGACCGCGACGCCGTCATCCTGATTGGGACCGACGGCTGGACGGAGGTCGAGGCCCAGGCGAAGCTCGACGCCATCTTCGAGGTCGCCCGCGCCGAAGGGGCGCGGAGGACGGAACAGGTGGCCCACGAGGAGTTCCAGAACTTCGTCGGCTTCCGCAACGTGGGAGAGAAGGCCGACTTGATCAAGGAGCTCGGCCTGTTTCCACTACTGGGCGGCGTCATGGACGGCCCGCTCGACGCGATGGCACCTTGCATGGAGGCGGCGGGCCGGATGCTCGACGAAATGTGCGCCGCCCACCCCGGCCTCTACGGCGTCCGCATCGGCCACATCGGCGGCGGCACCTTCCACCCTGTCTTCTTCGCGCCGCAGTCGTGGGAGTTCGACCGCCTCCAGGCCCTCGCCGCCGAAATGCACCAACGCATGTTGGAACTCCAATTGGAGTTCGGCTGCACCACCGGCGAACAGGGGGTTTTCCCCCAGCACTACGAGTGGTTCCAGCGCTACTACGGCCCCGAGCACGCCGCCGTGGTCAGCCGAGTCCGCGACGCCCTCGACCCGCGGCACATCCTCAACCCCGCCCGCTTCGAGCGCCCCACCTACCGCGCCGGGGCGTAACGGGCAACCCGCCGCCGCACATTAGCGGAGGTGCGGCATGACCTCGGAGACGACGAGCTCCAGGCAGCGCCGTCCCTCTTCGCTCGGCATCCCGCCCATGAGGGGACGGAAGCTGAGCACCGCCCCAGCAGGGTCGGCGGCCTCCATGGCCTTGCCAAGCTCGACGACCTGCTCCGGTGTCAACACCTCGTCGGTCCCCTTGCCTAGGAGATCGTCGGGGTTTTCGACGGCCCGGAATGGGCCGTGGCGCAGGCCTGCGGCGAACTCGGCGTAGCTGTTAGCCGTGTGCATGGCGTGCGGCCCGACGATCTTCCACGCCGCCTCGGGGTCCTTGGCCACGTGCAGGAAGTTTCGGGGCGGACGCGGCGCGTCGGCGGGCGGAATCGGGCCGGGGTCCTTGCCCTGCGCCCGCAGCTCCTCCCGGTAGAACTCACTCAGGCGCGCCGACACCGGCGAGTAGCCATCGGCGATCCGCGCCGCGCGCCGCGCCGACGCCGGAGAGGCGCCGCCCATGATGATCGGCGGGCGGGGCTTCTGCACCGGCTTGGGCACGACGTTCACGTTCTTCAGCGTCCAGTAGCGGCCCTCGTGGCTGAACGTCTCGTCGGCCCAGCATTTCTTGATGATCTCGACGCCTTCCTCCATGCGGCCCGGCCGTGTCTTGATGGAAATGCCGTAGCCTTCGTACTCCTCGTTGCGGTATCCCGCACCCACCATCAGCTCGAAGCGGCCCCCGCTGATGATGTCGACCAGCGCGCCGTCCTCCGCCGTCTGCACCGGGTGCTTCAAGGGAAGCAGCACCAGGCTGATGCAGATGCGCATCTTCTTGGTGCGGGCGGCGACGGCGGCAGCGGCCACGAACGGCGAGGGCAGGTAGCCATCCTCGACGAAGTGGTGCTCCGATAGGCCTATCCGCTCGAATCCTTGGCCGTCGGCCCATTCGACAAGGTCGAGGAAGTCGGCGTAGAACCGGTCGAACGGCTTGCCTGACCAGGGCGGATTCCGAAGATCGAAGCTGAGCTCGAAGCGCATGGCACACTCTCCGCGCCGGAAGTAGTGATAGGGGTCGAGGCGCGGGGAGATTATAGCGGGAGCGGGCCGTTCGGCTAGCGCGGCAGACGGCCCTTTGCTATAGTGGAGGATGCGTCTAACAGGAGTGAAACCGCGCCGTCATCCGTCTCAACCGCAAGGGCCGGAAGGCGGCCCGCGAAGCCGGTTTCGCTCCGCCCCTCGCGCGCTCGTAGCTCAATAGGACAGAGCGCAGCCCTGCGGAGGCTGAGGTTGTGGGTTCGAATCCCGCCGAGCGCGCCAGCTTTTCTCCCGGCTATCCCGCCACGCCTCGCCCTTGGTACTCCGTGGACTCCGGGTAGAAGTCGAGCCACGCCCAATCGAAGGCGCTCGCCGTCGGCGCCCGCTGCAATCCCAGACCGCTCAGCGGCCCCTCGACGGCCAACCCGAGCGCCGCGTCCCACACGCTCCCCGTTTCTACGTCGCGCAGGCGCGGGACCTCACCCTCCACGGCCTCGAAGGTCAGGACGCGGTCGCCGAGCCGGCGCACGAACGCGTGGACGTTCCCGCCCGCCGGCGTAAAGAGCACGACGGGCACGTCGCCGACGAAGTCGTTGACCACGACCTCCTCCTCAAGCGTTGGGAAGGCGTAGTGCTTCGCCGCGTCGTCGAGCGCGACCCCCACAACGAAGTCGGGGTCGAACTCGACGCCCACGAGGGGCGGAGGGTAGTAGCGGTCATCGGCCAGCACCACGCTGCCGGGGTGATCGGCCTTCCATTCGCCCCACGTCGTTAGACTCATGGGGAGCTGCTCCAGCCTCGCGCCGCGGAGCTCGCCGTCGATGGCGAGGCCCCACGGCTGCGACCACACGCTCCCCGTCCTCCAGTCCCACCACGTCATCGCGTTCATGAACAACGCGCCGTTGTTGCCGAACTTCTCGGTCTTTCCGTTGAGCCGCCGGTCGTGCACGAGACCGGTGTAGCAGAGCGGTCACCACGTGACCAGGACCGGCGTACCTCCCACCTCGTCGTTCACCATCTCACGGATGTGGAGAATCGAGATGGGGTAGGCCTTGGCCTCGCCGCCGACCGCGACGCCCATCACCAGTTGCTCGTCCCCGAGCCGGGTCCGCCCAGCTTTCTCGAAGATCGGGTCATAGATGGGCTCGATCTCGTCAGTTTCCAGAACTTGGTACAGCCGTCCCAGGTCGATCTCGGGAAGCGCGGGCTCAGTCGCGGTCGGCGCAGGACTCGGAGTCGCGCTCGGCGGCGGCGGTGACGTCGCGGTTGGAGGCGCGGTCGGCGGCGCGGCGGAGACGCACGCGGCGAAGGCAACCACGGCAAGGACGCCGGCGGCAATGAGGCGCGTACGGTCCATAAGTCCCCTTTATACACCCCGCACGGCCCTTCGGCGGCGCGTCACTACGTTGACACGATGGCGCCGCCGCCGGTACCTTCGAGAGGAGGTACGTTCACGGAGGCCGAGTCGATGCCCGAAGGCCCGGGCGGTCCGCCCACCATCACGACGCTGGACGAGCTCGTCGCGGCGGTGCAAGCCTGGTTCGGTTATGACAAGCTGGAGACGTCGCCGTTTCCATCGGGCGAGCCGCCGGCGGAGGCGGCGCTCCGCTGGTACCGCGACCGCCTCGAAGTCGAAGTTGTCGGCCCGAACCGCTACGAGATGACCTGCCCCGGCTGCCGGTCGCGCATCGCCTTCGCCGCCAACGACCTCTACGCCTGCGAAATGTTCGACTATGCCTATTGGCGGTTCTGCCCCGGCTGCTCCGCGGTCGTGGCCGGCCAGTCCACCACGGGCGCTTAGCTCAGCCGGTTAGAGCGCTTCCCTTACAAGGAAGAGGTCAGTGGTTCGAGTCCACTAGCGCCCACCACACTTGAGGCAATGCAGGGGCTCGGCGAAGATGTAGTTGGGGTTTGCTCGCACCGCCGCCAGCTTGCGGCGCAGCGTGCACGCCGGAGTCGAGCCGCCGGAGTTGTCCCGGCCCCAGAGTCGTTTTAGCAGTTGCTCGCTTACGGCGGCCGTCCTTGATCTCGGGACGGCCGCCGCAAGTCCTAGACTCTGCTTACTGCCACAGGTCGGGATCGGGTCGCTTCATCAGTCCGACGCCCAGATAGCCATACCAGATGACCAGTAGGACGTAGAAGCTCCGGGCCAGGGTGATGAAGGTGTCACGGCCGTCGTTGTGGAGTATGGCCACGATGAAGAAGATCATCACGGCCAGGCTGACAACGGCGGCCAACAGGGCGATTACCCCGTTGAAGTCGTCCCTCGTGGAGAGGCCCAACGCGAAGATGAAACCGCCGAATCCAAGCGTAATCCCACCGGCGTAGAGGAGCGCGGAGCCGGCGTAGTAGACGGGAACGGTTCCCCCGATCTGCTCACTGGTCTGGGCATCGGCAAGAATGAAGTCCATGCCGCCGGCCAGCATCCAACCGGCCAGTCCGATGAACATCATGAAGAAGCCCATTTGAACAAGCGCCTTGCCGTTGCCTTGCAAGGTTACGTTCCGCATGAGCGCATAGAGACCCGAGACGATGAGGGCCAGGCTGAGGATTATCGCGATGTTGGTCACGTTGGTCAGCGCGGCGTTGCTACCCTTGGCAGTTATGGAGCCGACAGCGTCCGACACGTCCGCGCTGTCGATGAGGAGTCCACCCGGCTCTATGAGAAAGAAGATGAAGGCGATGAGCGGCCCGAATATGAGGGACAGTCCCGCCAGCCGGTTCACGGATATCGTTCCCATGTTTGAACCTCCCTTATGTCATGTGGTGAGAAGGATCCATTGGCCCAATCCCTCCCGGCCCACATCCTGACGCCAGCGTTGCGGCATTGCAAGCAGCCGGGCGGCGACTACTGCAACAAAAGAATCCATCCCGCGCCGAAGAAGGCAGACTTGTAGAGCCCTTCCGCGCCGTTGACCGGCGGGGCGGCGGGCGGCACACTCGGGCGGAAGCACGAAGCGTACGACCGACACCATGGCCAACGACCATCACCACGACCACACGGAGCCGCCCTCCGACATCGAGCTACGCGTGAAGGCCCTCGAGTCGCTGCTCGTGGAGAAGGGGCTGGTCGACCCGGAGGCGGTAGACGCGCTCATCGAGTTGTATGAGGACAAGATCGGCCCGTCGAACGGCAAACGCGTGGTGGCGAGGGCATGGGCGGACGCGAAGTTCAAGCGCCGGCTTCTCGATGACCCGAACGCCGCAATCGCCTCGATGGGCTACGTCGGATCGCAGGGCGAACAGGTGCGGGTCGTCGAGAATACGGACGACGTCCACAACCTCGTGGTCTGCACGCTGTGTTCCTGCTACCCGTGGCCGCTGTTGGGCCTGCCGCCGGCGTGGTACAAGTCCAAACCGTACCGGGCGCAGGCGGTCGCCGACCCGCGCGGCGTCATGCGGCAGTTCGGCTCGGAGCTAGGGGAGGAGAAGGAGGTGCGCGTGTGGGACTCCACCTCCGAGATGCGCTACCTCGTCCTCCCGCAGCGCCCCTCGGGCACGGAGGGGTGGACTGAGGAGCAACTTCAGGCCCTCGTGACCCGCAACTCCATGATCGGCGTGGAGGAGGCGCAGCGGCCGGCAACGACGGGCACGCCATGAACGGAGTCCACGACCTCGGCGGGATGCAGGGCTTCGGGCCGGTGCGGCCCGAGGCGGAGTCGGAGGAGCCGGTCTTCCACCAGGCGTGGGAGGGCCGGGTGTACGCCATGGTCCGGCTCATCGGGGGTCTCGGTCTGTGGAACTTGGACATGGTCCGCCACACCAGAGAGAACCTTGAGCCCGCGGACTATCTCGCCTTTTCCTACTATGAGATCTGGTTCGCAGCCTTGGAGAAGCAACTGGTTGACGTTGGCCTGGTTTCGACGGAGGAGCTGCGGGAAGGAAGGGCGTCATCGGCCGTCTTCGGGCCCATCTTGGAGCGGGTGATGCGCGCCGACCGGGTGCGGGCCATGCCTTTCACGACCACAAACTACCGGCGTCCCGCGCCGGCGCCGGCCCGCTTCGTGCCGGGCGACCGCGTGCGGGCTCGCAATCGCCATCCCCACGGGCACACGCGCGAGCCCCGCTACGTCCGCGGTCACGTCGGTACTGTCGACGAGCACTATGGGTCGCAGGTGTATCCGGACCTCAGCGCGGATGGCGTGGTCGAGGGGCGCCATCTCTACAGCGTGCGCTTCGACGCGCGCGAGCTGTGGGGCGAGTTGGCGGACGCCAAGAGCGCCGTCTACGTCGACCTCTGGGAAGACTACCTGGGGCCTGCGCCGTGACAAGCGCACAACCCCCCGGCGACATCGGCGGCCTCGGGCATATCCCTTTAGGCGACGACGGCAGCCCGACGTTTGCGGAGCCCTGGGAGGCGTCGGCGTTCGCGCTCGCGGTGCACCTTTCCTGCGCGGGCCACTTCACGTGGGACGAGTGGGCCGCAACGCTGAGCGAGGAGATCCGCGCGGCGCAGCGAGCGGGCGACCCGGACGTCGGCGACACCTACTACCGGCACTGGCTGCGCGCCCTGGAGCGGCTCTGCAGGGAGCGGGGGCTTGTGTCGGAGCCGGAGGGGTCGGAGCGCAAGGAGGCATGGCGCAGGGCCTACCTGAACACGCCGCATGGCAGGCCAGTGGAACTTGCAGCCGGCAGGCGACAACCCCACGAAGGGAACCCGCCATGAACTCAAGCCGGAAACCAGTCGCCGTCGTGGTTGGAGCGACATCCAAATGGCAGTCGGACGGGCGCAACACCCGGTTTGCCCACGGTAAGCCGCTCGACGACAGCGAGTTGCCCGTCGCCGTGCGCTGGGGCGTAGGCGGGGCCATCTCCCAGAAGTTTGCGAAAGAGGGCTTCTTCATCGTCCTGACCACGCGCAATGCCTCCAACGCGGCCGCCCTGGAGGCCGCAATCCGGGAACAGGACGGCGAAAGCATGATCGTCGAGTTGGACCTCTCGTCTCGCGACTCCATAGCGAAGGCCTTCGCCGAAATCCGAGACAAGGCCGGCGACCCAAACGTTCTCGTCTATAGCGCAGGCTATATGGAAGGACGCGACCTTCCGCCGGAACAGGAACTGCTGGAACACATTTCGTTCGAGATGTACGAGACCACGCAGCACATCGCGAGCAGCGGACCCTTCCTGGTGGCTAAAGAGGTCTTGCCCGCGATGCGGGAGCGAGGCGAGGGTTCGATCCTGTTTTCTAACACGCCCTACGCCTTGCGGGGGAGGAAGCGGTACACCGGACAGTCGCTGTACTACCCGAGAGCTCTCACGCGGACGCTGGCGCAGGTGTTGACGGAGGAATACTCGGAATACGGTGTGCACGTTGCCAATGTGGTGATCGACGGTACCATCGATTCCCCCGGCACCCGGGCGCTCCCGTATGCCCAGCAGCAACCTGAACTGCTGATGAATCCCGCGAAGATCGCCGAGGCCTTCTACTATCTGCACACGCAGGACAAGTCCTGCTGGACGCACGAGCTCCAGCTGACTCCGTTTTCCACCAAGCCGAGCTTCTAACGGCTCTTGCCAACATCGAAGACGACCCCGTCCGCCGTTGACAGGCGCTCCCCGTCCTTCGACACTTGCAGCGCCGACTCACCCAGCTCCTAGCCACACGCAGGGGGTGACTCATGTTCAGGTCCATTGGCCGGAGTATCACGCTCCTCAAGGTCTGCCTCCGCGTGCTCGCGGCCGATAAGGAGCTGATGCTCTTCCCGGTCCTTTCCGCGGCCGGCGTGGTCGTTCTGGTGCTGGCGTTTCTGGGGATATGGATCGGAATCGGCGCGTCCGACCGCATCGACGACGGCTCGCTTGCCGGACTGGACATCCTCCTTGCCGCGGCGGTCTACATCCTCGCCACGTTCGTCGTCATCTTCTTCAATAGCGCCCTCGTCTATGCCGCACACGAGCGCTTGACCGGCGGCGACCCCAATGTCCGCTCCGGCCTGAAGGGAGCTTGGGCCCGCGTGGGCACGATCTTTATGTGGGCCGTCGTTGCCGGGACGGTCGGAATCATCCTGAGCATCATTTCCGGTTTAGTGCGGCAGCAGAGCGGTGTGCTTGGCTGGATAGTCGGCTCGATATTGAAAGGCTCTTGGACGGTCATCACCTTCTTCGTCATACCGCTGATCGTGATCGAGGGCCGTCCGCTCGGCGGCGCATTCGGGGGCTCGTTCTCAATGCTCCGCCGCACGTGGGGCGAGCAGTTGGGGGGCCACTTCGGCCTAGGCTTTGCCGGTTTGCTCGCCCTGCTCGTCGTCGTCGGCATCTTCGTGCTGCTGCTCGCCGCCCTCTCACCCCTAGGGGCGGCCGGCACGATTACCGCGGTCGGAATCGGCGCCGTCTTAGCGGCCGGTGTTGCGGCGGCCTTTGCGGCCCTGGCGGGAATCTACAAGGCGGCGCTCTACCAGTACGCAGCAACCGGCCAGGTACCCGCCCTCTTCCCCACCGACGTCATACAAGGGGCCTTCCACCAATCGCGTTGAACCCGCACGGCGGCCCGCTGTTGAGCCGGCGCGGCTCACAGTTCCGGGCGCCGCTCGTGCCAGCCGGTCGCCGACTGAAAGGCAAAGCCCGCGTCCAGCACCGTCTGCTCGCCGAACGGCCTTCCCGCGATATGGAGCCCGACCGGCGTCCCCACCGAGTTGAAGCCGCAGGGCACTGTCATGGCCGGCAGCGCGGCTAGGCTGTGCGGCGTAGTGAACGACCGCGAGCCGAACTGCCGCGCGATGACGTCTTCCTTACTCTTGAAGACAAGCTGGGCCCGCCGGCGGAGCGCGAGTGGGCCGGGGCTACGAGAGTCCTTCGATCTCTCTTATCCCAAGATGGTTGAGCGTCGCCCGGATGTCTTCGTGCGCCGCTTCGTCCAGGTCCAGGTAGGGCCGCCGTAGGTAGCCTCCGGGCAGCCCCAGCAGCCGGAGCGCGGCCTTGAGTGACCGCGGGTTCTGATACTTCATGAGGATTTCGTTAAGGCGCATCAGATGTGCGAACCTATCGAGGGCGAGTGCATGGTCGCCCGACCGGTAGGCTTCCACGACGGACATGGTCAGCCTGGGCGCAACGTTCGGCTCGAAGCAGAGGGAGCCGTGGCCGCCCAACTCCAGCACCGTCGTCAGTTGCGTGACCATCCCCACGCTGACGAGCACCTTGTCATCCAGCGCGTCGAGCAGCCGCACGAGGTAGCTCAAGTCCTGGCTCGTGTTGTTGATCATCTGGATATGGCCGTACGTCTCCACGAGCTTGGCGAAGAACGCCACGGGCACTTCCCCTCCCACCATCACGGTCTGGTTCGAGAGATGGACCGGCGTCGCCACGGAGTTTAAGACGTCGTCGTAGAAGCGCTCCAGTTCGGGAGGCGTGGGACGGTGGACCGGCGTCCCCGGCCGCGGGGGATGGATCTGCACGGCGTCGACGCCGATAGCCGCGGCCCGCTGGGCCTGGTGGATGACGTAGTCGGTCTCGGTGAATCCCAGGGCCGCGGCATACAGGGGCACCTTTCCCTTCAACTCCTCTACGGCAATTTCGTAGATGCGCTCGATCTCTCGCTCCCGCAACAGGTGCCCCTCGCCGCTCCCGTAGCTTCCCAGATAGATGCCGGCGCCGGCCGCGGCCTGATACCGAAGGTGGGAGCGAAGCGCGTCCTCATCAAGGCCCCCGTCCGCGCGGAAGGGAGTCACGCTCATCGAATATATGCCCGGGAGGTCCGCCATGACGGCGGCAGTATATTGGCGCCGCTCCGCCATCGACAAGCGAGCCCAGCGGCCCCGCCACATACTGCCCTGCGATGACCGGCTTCTCAGGCGGCTCAGATCGCCGGAACGGGATCCTCCATCGCGTAAAGCCGGGCGCAGTTGTCCCAGAGGGCCTTGCGCTTGGTCTCGTCGCTGATGCCTGGGAGGGACAAGAAAGTCTCTATAGCGTGGGGAAACGGCGAATCGAAATGAGGGAAGTCGGTCGAAAGAACGACGTTCTCATCGCCAATGGCCTCGAAGGCATACTTCGCGATGTCCTCGCCCGCCTCCACGGAGACCACGCACTGGCTGAGGAAGTATTCGCTGGGCTTCTTCGAAAGCTCCACGTCCTCCCCGGGGCCGTACATCTCCCATTGCTCGTCGAGGCGCCACAGCAGCCAGGGCACCCAACTGAAGTTCCCTTCGAGGAAGGCTACCCGCAGCCTGGGAAACACCTCGAGGACGCCTCCCATCGAAAAGCTGCCCACAGCCTGCATCAGCCCGAACGGGAAGGCGAACGTGTTGCCGAAGACCCCAGGGCTTGGATGGTTGCGCATGAAGTTCGCGTGATGCGTGGCGTTGTGTCCGACGGCGGTGTCGTGGAGGCAAACGGGAACGTCGAGCTCCTGCGCCGCGGCCCACAAGGGAGCACACTCGGCGTCGTGGAAGAACTTGCCGTTGAGAGGATTGGGCTCCAGCGTTATCCCAACCATCCCGAGCTCATTCACGGCCCGCCTCGTCTCCTTCACCGCCAGGTCGATGCTATGGAGAGAGACCAGGGCGGCGCCCTTCAAACGGTCGGGGTCTTTGTTGCAGTAGTCCGCGAGCCAGTTGTTGTACGCCCGGCAAAGGGCGGCCGCCATCTCCGGCTCCATGGCATCGAAGGAGACGTGTCCCTGGGCCCAGGTGCGGAACAGGGCGGCGACGTCCACACCTTCCATGTCCATGGCCCGCAGCATGCTGTCCGGCCCGTAGCCGTCTTGCTCGGCGTCCTTGAGATAGTGGCCGACCCGCGCCACCCTTGCCTCGCGGAACTTCTCCCGAATCGCGTACTGCTGCACCTTCCGATTTTCGCCGGGAACTTCGAGCAGCCAGTTGTTCCGAAAACTGCGCCCGGGCGACGGAATAAATGTGGGAGCGTGCGCTTGGTATTTCTGATCGAGATAGCGCTCGTACATGTCCGGCGGCTCAATCACATGGATGTCACTGTCGAGTACGCGGAAACCGTTCTTCATGGTGTGACCTCTCGCTCCTCGTGCAGTCTGAACTCAGGGTCGATACCCTCACAGCCTGACGCCGCGCCGCCCCCGGCGGGCCGCCATTGTACACCTCCGCGCACTTGGACGCTGCGCCTAAGCGGGTGAAGAGAATCATGTTTACACGGCCCGGTCATCGTTCCTTGTGACGGAAGTTATGACACGCTTCAGCCGCTCCTTCACCTCCGAAGTACAGGCGTTTCCTTGACAGCCCTAGAGGCGCGTGATACTAGAGGACGAAAGGCGCGGTAAGAGTGGGAGCCTCGGGGGATCTGCCCATGGACGCTAAGACCGCGGGGCTGGACGTCGCTTCCTCGCTGGTTGAACGCTGCCCCCTCGTGTCGTCGGACTCGCACATCCTCGAGCCGGCTGACCTTTGGTCTCGGCGCGTCGACGTGCGCTTCCGGCACCGCGCCCCCAAAGTCGTTCGAGTCGCCGGCAACGACGAGTGGCATGCCGACGGCGTCAAGTTTCAGAGCATCCGAGGCACGGGGTACCAGGCGGGCGTCCGGTTCACACGGCCAGAGGAACTCTCCTTCGATGGCCAGTTCGAAGCCATCCGCCCCGGCGCCCTGGACCCTGACGCCCACGTCCAAGACATGGACTTGGACGGCGTGGCCGGCGCCGTTCTGTATCCCACCGCTGGCATGCAGCTCTATAAGGTCGAGGACTCCGATCTGCTCTCGGCATGCGTCCGCGCCTACAACGACCACGTCGCGGAATTTTGCGACCACGACTCCGAACGGCTCAGGGGTATCGCCATCCTCAACGTGGACAGCGTGGAGGAGAGCATTCGAGAGTTGGAACGCGCCCGGTCGCTGGGCCTCGCAGGGGCGATGATCCCGGTCGGCCCGAAGGTCCGCTACGACCACCCGAGCTATGCACCGTTGTGGGCCGCCGCCGAGCAGTCCGAGACCCCGCTGACCCTGCATATCGGCACCGAGCGCGGGGCCCCGGAGACCGGCATCGCGGCGTCGGCGATGGACCCCGTGGCGATGTCGGCATGGGCGCACGAGCTGCGGCTTTCCTTAGCCGCGCTCATCTTCGGTGGCGTCTTCGAGCGCCATCCCAATCTGAGGATCGTGGTCGCGGAGTTCGAGATCTCTTGGGCTTTCTACCTGCTACACCGTATGGACGACACCTACCAGCACCGGGTCGCCGGGCTCAAGGGCCGCCGCTTTCTGACCGGTGCGCTTCCCAGCGACTTCTTCCGTCGGAACGTGCACATCAGCTTTCAGGAGGATGCGATCGGCGTCCAGATGCGCAGACATATCGGACCGTACCACTTGATGTGGGGCGCGGACTATCCCCACGCGGAGGCAACGTTCCCACGCTCACGGGAAATCGTGGACGAAATCTTCGAGGGTATTCCGTTAGCGGAGAAAGCGAAGATGACGCGGGACAATGCCGCCCGCCTCTACGGCTTCTCATTTGGCTCGTAGCGCAGGCACGCAGGGACGAGGAGGTTTAGGGAGATGAAGGAGACCGCGTTGAGACTCCTGTCCGCCGATAATCACATCGTCGAGCCGCCGGACCTATGGACGAGCCGGATCGACGCCAAGTACCGCGACCGCGCCCCTCGCCTCGTCAAAGGAGACACCGCCGACTGGTATGTCGTCGAGGGCGACAAGTCCATCGGTTCCCTGGGCACGGCGACGCATGCCGGACTTCGCCTCACCTCTGACAAACCGTACGAGATTTCGCTTGAAGACCGCTGGGAGAACGTGCGGCCGGGCGGGTACGAGCCCGAAGAGGCCATCAAGGACATGGACCTCGACGGCGTCGACGGCGCGGTCGTCTTTCCCACGCGGGGAGTGGGGGGCATCTGGCGGCTTCAGGACTCCGATCTGTTGTCCGCGATCTGCCGGACCTACAACGACTGGATCGCCGACTTCTGCGCTCCCTACCCCGAACGGCTGAAGGGCGCGGCAATGATCAACCTCGACGACGTCCCGTGGGCGGTCGAGGAAATCACCCGAGCGAAGGGCCTAGGACTCGAGGCGGTCATCATCACCGTGCATCCGCCGCACGAACGGGGATACGACAAGGACGTCTACGAGCCCTTCTGGGCGGCAGCCGAGGACCTCGACATGCCACTCTGCCTGCACTCGGGCTCGAACCGCACCCTTCGCGACGGCATTCCCATGTACCACCACGATCCCACCATGGATCCAAACGAGCCTTTGGAAGTCGTCTACATCAACGCGGACCATTGGATAAAGCGGTCGCTGACGTCAATGATTCTGTCGCGGGTATTTGAGCGCCATCCGCGGCTGAAAGTCGTCAGCGTCGAAAACCAGGCAGGCTGGGTGGCTCATTGGCTCTACCGGCTCGACCTGTGGTACCGTGAACGCCCGGTACGATGGGGCCGGTACGATAGCGGCATGATGCCGAGCGACTACTTCCACAAGAATGTCTTCGTGAGCTTCCAGGACGACCCCACGGCCCCGGCCCTTCGCTCCCTTATTGGAGTCGAGAATCTGCTTTGGGGCTCCGACTATCCTCATACCGAATGTACCTGGCCGGAATCGCAACGGGTTGTTCGGGAGATCTTTGAAGGCGTCCCGGATGAAGAGGTGCGCCGCATCACCTATCTGAATGCGGCCGACGTGTTCGGGTTCACCGTGCCCGACAACTGGGAACGGGCGGCGTAGGGCAGGAGGCAAGGGGATGCAGGAATTCGATACGGTCGTCCGTGGGGGCACGATCGTCGACGGCACTGGGATCCCCCGGTACCGGAGCGACATTGGGATCAAGGACGGCCGCATCGTCACGATCAGCGGAAAGATCCCTGCCGGGGCGGCGAAGGAGATCGACGCCGGCGGGTGCATCGTCGCTCCCGGCGCCATCGACCTGCACACCCACTATGACGCCCAGTTGAACTGGGACCCCTACGCCACCCTCAGCGGCTGGTTCGGCGTCACCACGGTCACTATCGGCCAGTGCGGCTTCGGATTTGCTCCCGTGAGGCCGGACGACCGCGATCTGTCTATGCGCATGATGAACCGCATCGAGGCCATACCCCTGGAGTCCATGCAGCGCGGCATCCGGTGGGACTGGGAGACCTACCCTGAGTTCCTCGACAGCCTCGATGGTCAGGGGTTGGGATTGAACGTCGCCTCGCTCTTCCCGTTTTCCCCCCTGCGGGGCTACGTCATGGGCATGCTGCCGGCGCGGGAGCGACGGGAGGTCACCGCCGACGAGCTCGACCAAATGAAGGCGCTCTTCGATGAGGGCATGCGGGCCGGAGCCTTCGGCTTCGCGGTGGACAAGAACGAAGAAGACCGGGCTGAGGACGGCGGGCCCATTCCAAGCCACGCCGCGTCGGCGGAAGAGCCCCTGGCCCTCGCCGAGATATTGGGCAGGTATGGCGTTGGGTTCATGGGCTGGACCATGGGCATCTCCCCGGACCAGGAGGGGCAGCTCGCCGTTCTGACGAAAATGCTCGAGGCGAGCGGGCGGCCGCTTCACATCGGCACCGGGCCCGGTCCGGCCGGCGCAGCATGGGTCGCCGACCGGCGGTCCGAGGGGTTCCCCGTCGCCCACCAGCGCGTGGGGGCATTCGTCGACACGCGGTTTAGCCTCGCGGAATTCAACCAATTCGACTACATGCCCAGTTGGGCCCGGGGGCTCGTGGGCACGCCGGAGGAACGGTCCGCCAAGTTGCGCCAGTCCGATATTCGGGAGGGAATGAAGCGCGAGGCGGAGGTCCCGCTCCATCCGAGGACCAATTGGGAGAAGACCAGAGTCTTACAGGTTGTCCACGAACGGAACTACCGGTACGAAGGCTTGACGGTTCCCCAACTCGCCGAAGCGATGGGCGGGATACACCCCGTGGAGGCCCTGATCGACCTTTCGCTCGACGAGGGTTTGCGCACCGAGTTCGGCTTCCGCAACGAGGGGCCGGAGGTCGAGGAATCGATGGCCAAGGGCATCAAGGACCCGTACACGCACATCTCGGTCTCCGACGGTGGCGCACACACGCGGTTCAGTGTGCTCGCGCGGTGGCCGGTCGAATTCCTGGCCCACTGGGCGCGCGATACCGAAACACTCACCCTGGAGCAGGCCCACTACAAGATCAGCGCCTATCCCGCGTGGATCGCCAGCTACCACAACCGGGGTACGCTACGGGTTGGCAAAGCAGCCGACATCATCATTTACGATCTCGACGAGCTCGGACTGCTCTACGAACGGCCGATCTATTCCAACGACTTCCCCGGGGGCGAGCGCCGGCTGATACAAAAGGCCAAGGGGCTCCGCTACACCATCGTCAACGGTACGGTCACCTTCGAAGACAGCGTCTGCACCGACGAGCTGCCCGGGAAGCTGCTACGCAGCTACGAAGAAGCCATCCCGTAAGTCCTGGTTCAATCGCATCCCATCGCGGGGGAGGGCAGATTTTGACCACGCCCGAAAGCCCGCCGTTTCTAGCGCACGCTGTGGGCCGGTCATGATCCACGAACTGCGCACCTACGACGTCGTCCCCGGCAAGCTGCCGGCACTCCACGAGCGGATGGCCAAGCGCATGATTCCGCTGTTCCGGAAGCACGGCATCGAGGTGACCGCGGCATGGACCCCCGAAGTGGGGGGGAAGACCAACCACCGCCTCGTCTACATTCTGGCTTACGAGAGCCTCGCAGACCGCGAGGAAAAATGGGCAGCTTTTTTGTCGGATGAGGAAGTCCTGCAACTCGTCGCGGAAACGGAAGGCGACGAACCGTGGGTGCTACGCAGCGAAAACACCCTGCTCCGACCCACCGATTACTCACCACTCGCGTAACCGTTCGTTCGAAGAGTTCGCCCCTGTAGGAGAGCTTGACAGGGGAAAACAAGGGAGGGTATATTCCGCCGACCCCACCCGGAGCCCACCGGAAGCCTATTGGCTGTGGCTTTGCGGCGCAGTGCCGCTTGGGCTCGAATCAAGGCCGAAGTGGCGGTGTGTAGAGGCAAGGAGGCGAGCCATGCGGTTCAGTTCCAAGAGGTTGTTTGGCATCTTTATTGGGCTTGCTGTCCTAGCCCTCATCGTTGCATCTTGCACGGGGGCTGAAGGACCGGCGGGACCGGCAGGACCGGCGGGGCCCGCGGGACCGGCAGGGCCGGCAGGACCAGCGGGGCCGGCAGGACCAGAAGGGCCGCAAGGACCGGCTGGCGGCGACGCCATGATGCCGAAGGACACGCCGGAGCCCACGGCCACGGCCATGCCGGAGCCGACGGCGACGCCTGAGCCTGAGCCCACGGCGGCGATGATGATGCCGGAGGGCGAGTACGGCGGCGTCCTGAACATACCGACGATCGCGGACATCGGCAATCGCGACCCAAGCCTGGCGGGCTACTTCTTCAACTATGGGGTCGGCGCCAACGTTTACAACGAGATGCTGCGGTTCAATTGGGAGCCGCCTCGAGACAAGGTTCTTCCAAGCTTGGCCAAGACGTGGGAATTCTCGTCCGACGGGATGGCCCTGACCCTGAACTTCCACGAAGGCGTGATGTTCCACGACGGCGAGCCGTTCACCGCGTCGGACGCCGCGTTCTCGATTGATAAGAACAACGGTCGGTTCGCTTCACAGTTCGACATCGTCACCAGCATGGATGTGCCGGACGACACCACGCTCGTGATGAACTTGAGCGTGCCGAAGGCGTCGCTTCCCAGCCTGCTGGCGCATACCCGCATCATCATGTTCGGCGAGCACACCTGGGAGGCGGCCGGTGGCGACCTCACCGATGGCCCCAACATCGGCACGGGCGCCTTCATGCTCGACCCCGACGAATTCGACAGGGGTGTGTCCTACGGGCTCGTGCGGAACGACAACTTCTTCATGGAAGGGTTTCCCTTCCTCGACGGCATCAAGACGTTCGTCATTGGCGAAGAGGGGACGCGGCTGGGCCTCTTCCGTACGGGCCGGCTCGATGTCCTCGGGACTGCCGCATCGACCCTAAACGAGGAACAGATAAACGATCTTCGGGGCGATGTGCCCAACCTCCAGGCAGCCCCGTTCAACGCCCTGAACCAGTTGGTCATTGTGGTCAACTCGCAAAAGGCGCCGTACGACAACGTAAACATACGGCGGGCGATCTCGCTCTCCATCAACCGGCATGAGATGGCCCAGCTTCCTCACGTGGCGAGGCCGTCCGGTCCCCTGGTAGGACCTCCCGGATGGGGTCTGTCTGAGGAAGAAATCCTGGCGCTTCCGGGCTACGGCGACGGAGACCGCTACCTGGCGGACGTTGAGGAGGCCAAGCGGCTGCTCGCGGAGGCCGGCTACCCCGACGGCATCGACGTCGAGTTGATTAGCTCGGCCACGTCGTATCACCGCACCTCGCAGGTGGTCCTCATCGATCACCTCAGCCGCGCTGGGATCAGGGCCTCCGGGGCGCCCGTCACAAGCGCGGAGGACGTGGCGAGGAGGAACGAAGGAAACTTCGAACTTAACGTGCAGGGCGTCGGTCTCAGCTTCCCCGATCCCGATGGAGCGTTCCTCGCTGTCCAGCCGGGCTTGTTCACGAAGCTGGAAGATGCCGAAATCTTGGACCTGTTCGCGCGCCAGTCCGTGGAAGGGGACGCTGACGCCCGGGCGGACTTGGTCAGGCAGCTTCAGGAGCGGATGATCGACCAGATGAGCATCATCACCGTGGGGTGGCAACAGTTCTTCTGGGCGCTCCAGCCTAAGGTACGGAACCTCTATCCACCGCTTGGGTGGACCGACTCCAACTGGGACCACGTTTGGTTCGACGAGTAGAGAAACCTTAGCTAAGAGTCTCGAACCTCGGGTGCACGGACGTCCGTGCACCCGAGGTTGATCGGGCAGGATAATGATTAAGTTCACCGAGCCCGTTAACGATCAGAAACTTGAGCCGGCCGACGAGGTTGGGACGCAGTTCGTCGAGGCCGGCCCGATCACGTTTGCCGTCGAGTACCGGTTCCTATGCCAGAGGGACGCCGAGGGCGAGTTGACCGATGAAGTCAACGATCACGGGCTGACGATCCATGTTTTCGAGGGATCGTCCGGGATCAGGGCCCCCGAGCATCTTCGTTTCGACTGCCTGCTGATCCGGCCTCACTACCACTACATCAACTGGGCGACCCAGCGCCAAGAGCATATGTGGTACGACCCGGCGGCGTCCGGCGACATGGTCGAGTGGTCGATAGCCCAGCTGCGAAACCGGCTCGTGCCGATGCTCATCGAGGCGGGCGCCACGGAATTGGCGTCGCGGATCGATCTTCGAGAGGTCGAAGCCGCGCTTCCCAAGGTCGCGGCATGGGCGGAGGCGCTAAGCGAACGGGCGCAGCGGAATTGGAAAGGCCCAGTTTACCTGACTGGAGCCGGCGTCTATCCGCACTGGCGTCCCGGCGACGTTCCCGAGCACTAGACCGCGGGCCCGCGGCGCGGCCTACGAAGGTGGTTTCCGTGCTTTTCCCTAGCTGGGTCTCCCATCGGCGCCCTAGCGCCGGGAGAACAACGACGCCCCGGGGAGCCGTCTCGGCGTGACTGGCTATACGGTTCGCCGGCTGCTGCTGATCATCCCGACGGTCCTCATCGTCTCGATGATCATCTTCTTCATCTTCCATCTGCTGCCCGGCGACGCCGCCCTCATTCAGGTGACGGAAGGCGGCACATCCTCGATGAGCGTCAAGCAGTACGAGCGGGCGCTCGAGGAGCTTGGGCTGGACCGTCCGGCGGTAGAGCGGTATGGCGACTGGATCTGGCGCCTCGTCCAAGGGGATGGCGGCAACTCATTGGTCACCGGACAGCCGGTCTTCGAAGAGTTGGCGAAAAGCCTTCCGGTGACGCTGGAACTAGCGATTCTCGCCTCCATCATGGGCATCGTCATCTCGATTCCCATCGGGGTGATGAGCGCGGTCAAGCAGGACGGCCTCTGGGACTATCTGGGACGCCTCTTCACGGTCTGCGGCCTTGCCCTGCCGAGTTTCCTGGCCGGCTCCATGCTGCTCCTGATCATGTCCGTCTACTTCAATTGGCTTCCACCCCTCGAATACACGCCGTTCCTCGAGGCGCCTATGAACAACCTCGCCCATGTCATCTGGCCTGCCACGATCCTTGCGCTGCACGAGACGGCGATTCTCGTGAGAATGACCCGTTCATCGATGCTCGAGGTCCTCCGCCAGGACTATATGCGGACGGCTCATGCCAAGGGCCTTGCGCCTCGCATAGCGGTGGTGCGGCACGGGCTCCGCAACGCGCTACTCCCGGTGGTTACCCTAGCGGGGCTGCAGCTGGCCAACCTGTTGGCGGGATCCGTCATCGCGGAGACCATCTTCGTGCTTCCGGGGGTTGGCTCACAGCTGCTCAATGGGATACGGGACAGAGACTGGGTAGTCGTGCAGACAATCGTCTTCCTCATCGCGGCGGGGGTCTTGCTGCTCAACCTAGCCCTCGATTTGATCTACGGGTTCCTCGATCCGAGGATTCGATACCAATCATGAAGACGCGGGTAACGTAGATGCGTTGGCAGGGCTCCATGGTCGGGAAGATCCCGCCGGCCCTCGGCTGGACTAGCCGCGCCATCCCCTATTGGGGAGCCAGGGCGTGGTGGCTGGCGAAGGCGAAACCGCTGGGCGCGGTCGGCGTCTTCGTCGTTTTCGCGTTGATCGTAATAGCCATCTTCGAGTCCCAGATCGCCACGCACCCACCGGTACAAACCAACGTCGCCCTGAGACTGGAGTCGCCCAACTCTACGTTTCTGCTCGGGACCGACGAGGTCGGGCGTGATCAGTTCAGCCGGCTAGTCCACGCTACCCGGCCTGCCCTCTTCGTCGCGTTCGGCTCCGTCGTGGCGGGAGTCGTCTTGGGAGGCCTCGTGGGTCTGGCGAGCGGGTTCTGGGGCGGGCCCTTCGACCTCACCGTGCAACGCTTCATGGACGGCGTGATGGCTATGCCTGCGCTGATCATGGCGCTCGCGCTGGTCGCCTCTCTCGGTCCTAGCAACCTGAACGTCGCGATCGCTATTGGGTTCATCAACGTTCCGTACGCGAATCGCTTGGTTCGTGCAACCGTGCTCAGCCTCAAAGAGGAAGTCTATGTCGAGGCGGCGAGGGCAATTGGGGCCTCCGACTTGCGCATCATGGGTAGGCATATCACGCCCAACACGATGGCCCCGGTGCTCGTCTTGATGACAAATCAGTTCGCATCCGCGCTAGTCATCGCAGCCTCGTTGAGCTTCTTGGGCGTCGGCGCCCCACCCCCGGCTCCTTCGTGGGGCGGCATGCTCAACGTCGGGGTGACCCAATTCGCCACGCTAGCACCGTGGTTGGGGGTCTCTACCGGTGTCATCATCTTCGTGACGATCTTGAGCTTCATCATGGTTGGTGATGCAATGCGGGACCTTTTTGATCCTCGCCTCCGTGGGGCCG
Source organism: Dehalococcoidia bacterium (assembly GCA_034421515.1). Classification (GTDB taxonomy): domain Bacteria; phylum Chloroflexota; class Dehalococcoidia; order SHYB01; family SHYB01; genus DAOUKH01. The sequence continues at coordinate 112,685 of DAOUKH010000023.1, read as the reverse complement.
GGATTGGTCCCGCGGCAACGTGATCGCCTTTTTCGATGCTGCGTAGGGAAAGCAACTACATGAGCACACAGGCTGGAACTGCACCAACCGGAACACTCGTAGAGCGTTGTCCGCTCGTCTCGTCGGATTCTCATATCCTCGAGACGGCCGACCTCTGGCCGACGCGGGTGGACAAGGCTTATCGGGACCGAGCGCCGAGAGTGGTCCGCGTCGGCGAGTATGACGAGTGGCATGCCGATGGGGTCAGGATCCATAGCGTCCGGGCCACCGGATACCAGGCCGGGGTCAGGTTCACTAACCCGCAGGAGCTGTCGCTCGACGGCCGCGTCGAGGATATCCGTCCCGGCGCGCTCGACCCTCATCCGCACGTGCAGGACATGGACCTCGACGGCGTGGCCGCCGCCATCCTCTATCCCACCGTCGGCCTGCAGCTCTATCGCATCGCAGACACGGACCTGTGCTCGGCATGCATACGAGCCTATAACGACCACGTGGCCGACTTCTGCTCCCCCTATCCCGACCGGCTCAAGGGAATCGCCATGCTCAACGTCGACAGCATGCAGGAATGCGTGAGCGAGCTCGGGCGGGTGGCCAAGATGGGTTTGGCCGGCGCGATGATTCCGGTGCGCCCCTACGTTCGGTACGACCACGCCAACTACGAGCCTCTGTGGGCGGCGGCGCAGGAGCTCGACCTCCCGCTGACCCTCCACGTCGGCTCCGAGCGGTGGCGCCCCGATATTGGGATCCCGGGGGCGCCTCTCGACCCCGTGGTCTTCTCGGCTTCAGCGCAAGACTTGCGCATCTCGCTGGCGGCCCTGATATTCGGTGGCGTATTCGAGCGCTTCCCCCGTTTGAAGATCGTCGCCGCGGAGTTTGAAATCTGCTGGGCGCTCTACCTCCTGAATCGAATGGACGATACGTACAAGAACCGCGTGGCCGGCCTGAAGGGGCGGCGCTTCAAGGACGAAGCGATCCCCAGCGACTTCTTCCGCCGAAATGTTCATATCAGCTTCCAAGAGGACGCGATGGGAGTGGAGGCGCGTCACCACGTCGGTGTCGACCACTTGATGTGGGGCGCCGACTACCCGCACGCGGAGTCGACGTTCCCCAGATCCCGCGAGATCGTAGACCAGATCTTCGAAGGCATCCCCATCGAGGACAAGACCAAGATCACGCGAGACAATGCCGTGCGGCTGTACGGCTTCTCGATCGACGGGGTCAACTAAAAGTCTGCGGGCGGGTTAGCCGATCCTCAAGGCGACGCGCCGGACGAGTCCAGGGTGGAGGAAGGTTTATGGAGCAGGACACGCTGAGACTGCTATCCGCCGACAATCACATCGTCGAGCCTCCAGACCTCTGGACGAGTCGAATCGACGCGCAATACCGGGACCGCGCGCCCCGGCTGGTGAGCGGCGATACCGCCGATTGGTACGTCGTCGAAGACAACCGGTCGATAGGCTCGCTCGGAACCGCCACCCACGCGGGGGACCGCTACCGGACGGACCGGCCCTATGAGATATCGCTCGAGGACCGCTGGGAGAACGTACGCCCAGGCGGATATGACCCCGACGAGGCGGTCAAGGATATGGACCTCGACGGGGTGGAAGGCGCCGTCATCTTTCCTACGCGGGGCGTGGGCGGCATTTGGCGGTTGGAAGATTCGGGTCTCCTCTCCGCGATCTGCCACACCTACAACGACTGGATTGCCGAGTTCTGCCGTCCTTACCCGGAGCGGCTCAAGGGAGCCGCCATGATCAATCTGGACGATGTCCGGGGAGGCGTGGATGAGCTGCGCCGGGCCCGGGCGCTGGGCCTGCAGGCCGCCATCATCAGCGTCCATCCCGCCCACGGTCGCGGCTATCACCGGGACGAATACGAACCCTTCTGGTCGACCGCGGCCGAATTGAATATGCCCCTCTGCCTGCACTCCGGATCGAACCGGACCGTGCGCGACGGCATCCCTATGTACCACCACGACCCGACCATGGACCCCGACGAGCCGCTGGAACTCGTCTACATCAATGGCGACCACTGGATCAAACGGTCGCTCACGTCCATGATTATGTCGGGCGTGTTCGAGCGGCATCCAGACCTAAAGGTCGTCAGCGTCGAGAACCAGGGCGGCTGGGTGGCGCACTGGCTCTTCCGCATGGATCTGCGCTACCGGGAACGCAAGGGGATCTGGGGCCGGTTCAACGGGGACATGACGCCGAGCGACTTTTTCCACCGGAACATCTCCGTGAGCTTCCAAGACGACTGGACCGCCGTGGCCATGCGGTCGCTCATCGGAGTGGACAACCTGCTTTGGGGCTCGGACTACCCCCATACCGAATGCACCTGGCCAGAGTCACGGCGAGTAATCCGCGAGATGTTCGACGGCGTCTCCGATGAGGACGTCGGCAAGATCACCTTTTCCAACACCGCGCGAGTATTCGGCTTCAGCCTCTCGTAGACCGCTCGGCGGCAGGCCGGGCCGGGATCGGCGCGGCCCGCGAAGGCCGGATCCCTCAGAACCGCGTGGGCGGGCGCCTAGTACTTGTGTCCGGCGTGCCCTTGCAGGATGTAGATCTGGGTGCCGTCCGGGCCGGTGGCGTAGCATGACATCTTCCCGTCCGGGTCGCGCTGCTCCGTGAACGGCAGGCCCTGAGCCTTCAGCGCCGCGATCACGCCCGGTAGATCATCGGTGTCCAGCGAGATGTGCTCCAGTCCGTGGGCCTGCTCGGTAGGCGACTGCGCGTGAAACGTCGTGATCCGTATGCGAACGCCGCAGAGATCGACATCGATCATCCAGTCCTCTCTCCGGCCGGTCTCCTTCGCACCGAGGCAATCGATATAGAACCGTGCCGCCGCCTCAACGTCCGTTGCCTTGTGGTGCAGGTGGTGAAGGTCGAAGTTAGCCATGCGAGGCCTCCCTGTGCCGGAGTTGCGTCGTGACGATTATAGGCGGACGCGCTTGAGGCAAGGCGCGGGAAGCGTCACTCCCAATCCACGGGTGTGCACTCTTTCCAGTGTTTCCCAACCCTAGGCCAAAGAAGGGGCCCCTCCGAGTGGAGGGGCCCCGTGATCGGCTTAAGGCTGCTTGCTAGGGATAGCTCTCCCCTCGCTCCACGACGATCGGCCACGAGCTTGGAGACGGAGTGTCGCCAACCCATACCTCGTCGAGGTCGTAGAAGATGTCGCCGCCCAGGACGTCAGGCCCGGGAGTCCAACCCCTGACCTCCGGCATCATCACCATGATCGACCAAGTGTTGCCCCAGACGACCCGGACCTGGTCCTTGATAGCGAGTCGCTGGATGTCATGGATGAGCTGCCGTCGTTTAGCGGGGTCCGCCGTGGCGTCTTGCTCCTCGAGCAGAGCGTCCATCTCCGGGTTGTTGTAGCCGCTTAGCTGACGGCCTCCTTCAGAGTGGAACCACGCTCTCAGCAGCGGCCCGGGATCCGGGAAGTCGGCAGCCAGCGCGGCATAGAAGAACAGGTAGTCCCTCTCAGAAAGCCGTTGCGACCGCTCAGCGCGCGGCACCGGACCGGGCTCGACTTCCGCCAAGCCCTCCAGATGCTTATTGACCTGGTCCGCGATCAAGACCGGGCATTCTCGTCCGCACGTCGATGTCTCGGACGCAAACGCTTTGAACTTCAGGAGGTTGTCCGGCCCGTAGCCCGCCTCCTCCAAGAGCATCCGTGCCCTGGCCACGTCCTCCGTCTTGTCGTCGCGGAAGCCCGGGAGATTCATCACCTCACTCTCGGGAAGGACGAAGTCCCCGTAGATCGTCGGCAGGAAAGAGGTCCAACTCCAGGGCGCCTCGCCCTGGACCGCGTCGAGACTCGAGCGACGCTCGAGGACGAGGTTGATTGCTTCGCGGGCGCGAATGTCGTCGAACGGCGGCTTCGCGTGGTTGAAGTGCGCCTCCCATACCACGGTCTTGTCGTAGGGCCAGAGCACGACACGGGCGTTCGTGGCCTTGAGCGAGAGGATCTCGGCGTTCCCTGCTTTCTGGTACATCGCCGACTGCCCCGAAGCAATCGCCGCGATGATGGTGGCCGGGTCGCCGAACCAGGTCCACTCCACAGCGTCCAGGTACGGGAGGGATTGGCCGTCGGAACCTTCCTTCCAGAAGTTCGGGTTCGGAGTCCACGAGGCACTGATGCCGTCCTGGAAGGACTCTAGGATGAACGGGCCGGTCCCTATCGTGCAGCTCTCCGCCGGATCGAGGCCGCCGCCGCACTGGTCGACAAGCTCTTTCGGCACCATTGGGCTGAACACCGTCGCGAGGCCTCCAATAAAGGCGATCGAAGGCTGCTTGAGCGTCACTCGCACGGTATGCGAGTCCACCGCCTCGAGTGCTTCGACGTTCGAGACCGTCCCCGCCCGGTACCATTTCTTGCCCTCAAGCGGGAAATCGCCTCGGATCCTCTGCAGGTTGTAGATGACATCGTCGGCGGTGAACTCTCTGCCGTTCACGGGAGCGATGTCTTGCCACTGAACACCCTTGCGCACGTTCAGCGTGAAGACGGCGCCATCCGCGGACCAACCTTCCAGGAGTCCAGGCAGAAGCTGGAAGTTCTGGTCGTCCACCTCAACCAGGACGTCACTGGCCTGAAGCCAGACTTCCTTCCCCGACGACGGGGTGGTGTGCGGGTCGGTTGACTTCAACTGCTGCGGAATCGGCAGGTTGAGCGAGCCGCCCGACCTCGGCCCCGTCGGCGGTTCCGTGGGAGGCGGCGCCGTTGGCTCAGGGGTTGCCGTTGGCGCCGGAGCGCTCGTGGGTTGAGGGGTCGCAGTCGGCGCCGGGGTCGGCGTCGGGTCGGCCCCGCCGCAGGCTCCCACAATCAGCACCGCGACAACGCAGAGGGCGGCAATAACCTGAATCCGATACTTCTTCATGATTGAACTCTCCCTTCCCCGCGTATCCGTCGGCTTCTTCGTCGAATTCAATCTCTAATCTATGGAAACCGAAATGCTAGCCAAGGGCCGAACCGGTGTCAAGCTTCAGAAGACCCCTTCCCTCCTAAGCTCTCCTCAATCTCGGGTCCAGAATGTCCCGCATCGCGTCGCCGAGCATGTTGACGCTGAAGATGACCACCGTGAGCGCCACTCCGGGCGCCACTGCGGTCCACGGGGCCGTAATCATGAAGGCGATGCCGTCCCGGCTCAGCATCTGCCCCCATGTAGGTGTCGGCGGGGGAATGCCGAAGCCCAGGAAGCTTAGGGAAGCTTCGGAAAAGATCGCGACTCCCAACGTCAGGGTCGCCACGATCATGACCGGCGCGGTGACATTGGGGAGGATGTGGAACAAGATAATGCGCGTGGGTGACGCACCAACAGCCCGCGCGGCTTCGATGTACTGGTTCTCCCGGACACTGACGACGCCGCTCCTGATGATCCTCGCGTTGGCGAAGGTAACGCGTATCGCCAGCGCGTAGATGAGGTTGGCGATGCTCGGGTTGAGGGCGGACATGATCGCGAGGAGCAGGATCAGACCGGGAAAGGAAAGAAAAGCGTCGACAAATCGCTGAATGACGAGGTCGAACACGCCCCCGAAGTAGCCGCTCACCAGACCGAGGAAGGTGGCTCCCAACGTTCCCAGCGCGGCAACGCCGAGGCCAATGTAGATGGAGACCCGCGCGCCGTGGACGATACGGCTGAACATGTCTCGCCCGAACTGGTCGGTGCCGAGCCAGTAGATCGAATTCGGGCCTTGCAGCGCGTCGGCAAGATGGTGCTCCGCAGGATCGAAAGGCGCGATGAAGCCGGCGAACACGGCGGCCATCAGCGTAAGGAAGAGCATCAGGGCGCCAAAGGCCCCGAGGGGCTTCGACGCCACCAGCCGCCGCCCCTCGCGGGCGGCGCGTCCCAGCCGGTGGAGCCGGCCCCCTAGCAACCCCTGGCCAAGCTCTTGAGGTTTCTGTGCCATGAGGTCGTCGCGATGCCGATCTTAGGAGTATCTGATCCTTGGATCGAGCCAGGCGTAGCTCAAGTCAATCACCAAGTTGATAATCACGATGGCGAAAGCCATCAGCAGGACGATACCCTGCACGATGGGGTAGTCCCGAAACTCTATGTTGTCCAGGAGAAGCCGGCCCAGCCCCGGCAGGCCGAAGATCGACTCAATGACCACGGCCCCGCCCACCAGGAACGCAACCTCCTGCCCCAAGACCGTGACCACGGGAATCAGGGCGTTCTTCGTCGCATGACGGATGACGACGACCCGCTCCCGTAGGCCTTTGGACCACGCGGTTCGGATATAGTCCTGCCGCAGTACTTCCAGCATCATGGCCCGCGTCATGCGCATGACACTGGCAGAGAAGAACACCCCCAAGATGAACGCAGGAAGCACGAACTGCAGAATGTGCCGGCCGAAATGCTCCGTAGCATGCGTATAGACGACCGGCGGCGTCCAGCCAAACCAGAGGGCGGGAAGCACTACCACCATGACCCCAAGCCAGAAATTGGGCACCGCCAGGCCCAGGATCGCCATGCTCCTCAGAAAGTAGTCCAGAAGCGTATCCTGCCGGATCGCCGAAAGAATCCCGATCGGGATGGCGATGATGATGGAGAAGAAGATCGTCAGCAGCGCAAGCTCGACCGTGACGAGAATCCGCGGCTTGATGTGGCTCATCACGGAGCTCCCGTCGAACAAGGAGTTACTCAAGTCTCCTTGAACGATACCTCCCAGGAACGTGAAGTACTGCTGAAAGAATGGCCGGTCGAGACCGAGCTCGTGCCGTATCTGCTCCTTGGTCCCCCCCGCGGCGCTACGGTCGACGATGTCGCTGAGCACGGCGTCGAGCGCGTCGCCGGGAAGGAGGCGCACGATCGTGAAAATGATGAGCGACACGATCAGGAGCGTCGGGATAGCCAGGAGCAGGCGCTTAACGATGTACTTTTGCATAGCCGCCCTACGCTCACCGCGCCCTCATCGATGCTGAGAGCGCTCCCCTAACGGGGCTCGAATACTAGGCGTGCCCTCTGAAAGCTGTCAACGAAACTCCCCCCGGCCGCGGCAGTCGCGGCGAAAGCTCAGACGCCGAGCTCGCGCTCCACGGCGGCAAGGCTATGGTCGATGGCTCGGATCAGAAAATCGACCTCCGAGCGCGAGATCGACAGTGGCGGCATGATGCGCACGGTATCGCCCCCGCGGAGCAGCACGCCGTTCGCCTTGAAGTGCCCGGTAAGCCGATCGCCCATCTCGGCCTCGGGCGAGAAGTACGCTTTCGTGCCCTTGTCTTGCACGAGCTCCAGGCTGCACATGAGACCCTTGCCGGCGGCCTCGCCGACGATGGAGTGCTTCTCTTCCAGTTCCTTCAAGCCGTCGAGCAGATACGCTCCCATCGCCGCCGCGTTGCCGACCAGACCCTCGCGCTCGACGATCGCGATGTTCTCCAAGGCCGCCGCCGCGGCAACCGGATGGCCCCCGAAGCTGATCATGTGCACGAACTTCACATCTTCGCTGCCGATGAACAGGTCGGCGATCTCTTTCTTGGCGACGGCGGCCCCCATCGGCACGTACCCCGACGTAAGCCCTTTCGCGAGCGTCATGATGTCGGGAACGACACCCCAGTGGTCACCACCGAACATCGTGCCGGTCCTTCCGAAGCCGCACATGACTTCGTCCACGATGAGCAAGACGCCGTACCGGTCGCATACCTCCCGAACCATGGGCCAGTATTCGTCTCCGGGCACGACGATCCCGACCGAGGTCGCCATCGGTTCGGCGACGACGGCGGCTACGGTCTCCGGCCCGTGGAAGATGATCAACTCCTCTATGGCCTGCGCGCACCTCGTCGCGCACTCGGACTGACTAGTGCTGCCAAACTCGCAGCGGTAGAGGTGCGGCTGCGGGGCGTAGAGAAATCCGGGCGCGAACGGCTCGTAATCGGCGCGCCGCATCCGCGGCGCGCCTCCCAACGGCATGACGCCCGCGGTCGCGCCATGATAGGAGCCGCGGCGCGATATGATCTTGTACCGCCCCGCCTCTCCTTGGCGTTTATGATAGGCTCTGGCCAGCTTCAGCGCCGTCTCTACGGCTTCCGACCCGCCGGAGACGAAATAGGACCGGGAGAGGCTGCCCGGCGTCATTGCCGCAAGCTTCTCCGCGAGCTTGACCGTGGGCGGCGCCACCGTCCCCGACGGCATATACGAAAGCTGGCGCATCTGCTCGAACGCGGCTTCCGCGATTTCGGCCCGCCCATACCCGACGTTCTTGAGCCCCAGCCCCGACATCGGATCCATGAACCTGCGCCCTTCGGTGTCGGTGACCCAGACGCCCTCGCCCTGGGCGAAGACCTGCGGCTCACCTTTCTCCGCCATCTCAGCAGGCTCGCGCATGTAGACCCAGAGATGGTCGAGCGCGGCACGTTGGAGGGCCCGGCCCTCTCCTTCGCTTGCACTTGTCACGGCGATGGCTCCGACGGACCAAGGGCTCCTTCTCCCTTGACCACGACCCCGCCCTTCATCACGAAACGGACGTCCCTCAGCGCCGTTATGTCCTGCAGCGGGTCGCCGGGCACAGCGATGAGATCGGCGAGGCTCCCCGGCGCGACAGCTCCTGTGTCGTCGGGCGTTCCCATGACATGGGCAGCCACGCTCGTTGAAGCGGCGATGACGTGTGCGTTGGGCAGATCGCACTCGGAGAGCAGCACGAGTTCCTCGACGCTCTCCTCTGGTGTGACCACCGGCGCGCCGATACTATCGGTCCCCGTGCCGATGGCGGTCCCGGCCCGTCTCGCCCGACGAACACTGGCCACCTGCTCGTCGAGGATCCGTTTGGCCCGCTCCTGGCGGTCGGGGAGAATGCCCCGCTCCTGACCAAAGTGCGCTTGAAAATAGCTGAGCGTCAGCGTCGGCACCAGGACGGTCCCCCGGTCGGCCATGAGCGCATAGGTCCGCTCGTCGCCACCGTATCCATGCTCGATCGTATCGACGCCGGCAGTGACGGCGCGCCGAATCGCCTCGTTCCCCATGGCGTGCGCCGCGACCTGGCAGCCCATCCGGTGTCCCTCATCAACAAGGGCGACGAGCTCCTCCTCGGTGAACATGGGATTGGTGTCCCAGCCCGGCCCGGAGACGCCGATCTTTACGACGTTGGCACCGTCCCGAACGTTCTCCCTCACTCCCTTGAGACAGCCATCGATTCCGTCCACCGCCCGTGACGGCACGAGGACCCACGGCGAGTCGGCCCACGTCCCCGCGGTCTGCGTGATCCAGGCAAAGGCCGTCAGCATGCGCGGTCCCAGAACCACACCCTCGTCGATCGCATCGCGCAAGGCGGGCGACGTGAGACCGCCCAAGCAACGCACGTTCGTGAAGCCGGCCCACAACAGTCGGCCGGCGTCCGCCGAGGCTCGGATCGCCCGGTAGCCCTCGGTCGAAACCCGGAACGGCCTTCGTACGTCCGGCCGTTCGCCGAACATGTGCAGGTGAAGGTCGCTCAAGCCGGGCAGAAGCGTCATCGATTCGAGGTCGTAGGCGGCGTCGCCGGGGCGGGGCGCCGCGTCGTCCCACGATTGCACGGCGGCGATCCGCTCCCCTTCCACCACGACGGCCACGCGCTCTTGAACGGGCATTCCAAGCCCGTCGATGAGACGTCCGGCTCGGAGAATCTGGCGCATTATTCGAAGTCTCCTTGGACTTAGGCGGGGGTGAACTTGAACAGCGTTACGTCGCCGGTAACATCCTCGAACCGTACCCGCACCGGCATCCCAAAGACGACATCCTCCGGCTTGCAACCAACCACGTTGCTGAGGATGCGGACCGCCGGAGACTCCTCCAGCTCGATGATCGCCACCACGTAGGGGATGTCATCTCGAAACTCCGGTAGGAAGGCCCTTCGGAAGACCACGTAACTATAGACGGTGCCGCGCCCGCTGACTTCAATCCACTCGCGGTCGGTGGAATGACACCAAGGGCAGCCGGGGCGCGGCGGCCATCGGAGCCACCCACACGCCACGCACTTCGGAATCAACAGCCTATGCGCTCGGCAACCGTCCCAAAAGGCTTGCGTGTCCGGGTCCGGGGTCGGCAGCGGCTTCGTGTACGCGGCCACGGCTATCTCCGCAGAATCATGGCGCTTGCGTACCCCATGGGGAGGCTCGCCGCGCTCAGGGCGACTTCGGCGTCGACTATCTGCCGGCTCCCGGAGTCCCCGCCGGCGTCGGCCGTACCCCGCAATTGCCGCACAAGCTCGACGACGTTGTTCATGCCGTTGACGTAGGCTTCCGCCAGAAGTCCGCCGTTGGGATTCAACGGCAAGTCACCCTCCAGCCCGATACGTCCTTCTTCTACGAACGCACCGCCTTCCCCCTTGTCGCAAAAGCCGAGATTCTCCAACTCGTTGATGACGGTGAAGCTGAAGCAGTCGTAGACCGCCGCCACGTCGATTTCCTGGCGGGTCACTCCCGCCATCTCGAAGACCCGGTCGCCCGCTTCGCGCCCGGGCCAGTCGAGCGGGTCTTCTTGGGCCCACAGCCACCTCGCCAGGGGCGCGCACGCCCGGCCCACGACGCCGCTGACGTAGACGGGACGCTGCCGCAACGTCCTCGCGCGCTCCACGGAGGTCACGATCAGCGCACAGGCGCCGTCGGACTCGAGGCAACAGTCCATCACGTTGAAGGGGTCGACCACCGGCCTCGCAGCGTAGTAGTCCTCCAGCGTTATGGGGCCGGGCAGCACCGCCTTGGGGTTGAGAGCGGCGTTGCGGCGGGCGCTGACGGCCACCGCGCCGAGCTGTTCCTTCGTCGTACCGTAGCGGTGCATGTGCGCGTGGGCGAAGAGGGCGTAGGTCGCTGGAGCGCTGCTGTGCCCAAAGGGCAGCCAGAATTGGGCCTCGCCGCTCCCCTTGCGCGCCGACGTGAAGCCGCCGCCCGTTCCGCCGATGCGCATGCCGGAACGGGCGTTTAGCGAGCGGTAGATGCCCACCACGTTCGCCAGACCGGCGTCGATGACCGCCGCCGCGGTCCCGATCAGCGCCTCGGCCGCGTTGCCACCGCCGGGCGTGTCCATGTAGTAGCTGAGCGTGGCTCCAAGATCGGTTGCCACGAAATAGGGTTGGACCGAATCGTTCTCGTGGTAGCACATGAGCCCGTCGATCTCTGAGGGCGCCAGACCCGCGTCGTCGGCAGCCCGCCGGACGGCCTCGACGGCGAGGGCGTGCGTCGTCCTTCCAGAGTTGCGGGAGTAGTCGGTCTCACCGACCCCGACAATGCAGTACCGTTCGTCGAGAAAGGCCATGCCGCAGCCCCTGGGCGAGCTAGATCACCCCGCCGTTTCGCAGAGAAGCCATCGTAGCCTCGTCGAGATCAAGGTCGCCGCCGTAGATGTCCCGGTTGTGCTCCCCCAAGCGGGGCGCTCTGCCCCGGACGCCGGCGGGGCTCCCGCTGAACCGGTAGGGAACGTCGGAATGGACGACCTCCTTCCCCAAGTCTGGATACGCGACTGAGGTGAAGAAGCCACGGTCACGAAGATGCGGGTCCCCGAGCGTCTCGTCCGGGGCCCTGATCACACTCCACGGGAGACCTCGCTGCTGCCCGCCATGATAGACCTCCTCGCTGTCCAGCCCCTCAACGAACCTGACGATGGTCTCGATGATGTGCCGCCCCTCCGGCGTCTTGTCCGCGTCGCGCCAAGCCCCCGCGCGAAGCCGCCCCGACACGAAATCGGAGTATTCCGGGCTCGTGAGGTCTCCCGCCGCCCCGTGCTCGTCCATCCAGGACAGCAGCTTCCGCCAGCTCGTGCCATCTCGAGGTAGCACTCCCAACAAGTTCACATGCTTCCCGTCTCGGCACTTGAACTGCCAGGGCTGGGTCGGCTCCGGCGTTGCGTGCCGCCCCGTCTGTCGGCGGACGTTCTTCCCAAGGGAGAAGTACGTCGGCATGGCCCATTCAGTCGAACAGTTCACCGCCTCGTGAATGGAGATGTCCAGGAACGCCCCCTTGCCGGTGAGGCGCCGGCCGCACAAGGCGGCGAGGACCGCCAACGCCGCGTACTGGGCCCCCAGATGCGACGCGGGTTCGCTGCTGGGTGCGACCGGGGGCACGCCGGAATCATCGTCGTAGCCGCACAGATAGGCGATGCCTCCCAATGCCGACTGCACCAACTCCGACGCTTTGTATTGCTTGTAGGGGCCCGTCTGGCCGAACGGCGTAATCGAGGCGAAGACCAGGCCCAGATTGGTTTCGGCTAGGTCTGGGTACCCAACCCCAAGACCGTCGAGATAGCCCGGGTCGTACGACTCGATGAGCACGTCGGCCTCCGGCGCGATGAGCTCGCGCAGCAGCTTCGCCCCGTGAGGCAACCGCACGTCGAGCGTCACGCTCCGCTTTCCGGCGTTGCAATTCCAGAAGTACAGGCTGCCTTCGCCGTCCGGGGCGTCGCCTGCGAACGGAGCAAGCCGCCTACCGTCCGACCCTTCGGGCGGCTCGACGAGGATGACGTCGGCGCCGAGGTCCGACAAGACCTTCCCGCAGAACTGGGCGCGCTCGTCGGTCAGATCCAGCACTTTGACGCCTTGCAAAGGGCCACGCGTCGCGCCGGCCTCCCTCTTCACGAGATGGCTCCTTCGGCCTCCAGGGCTCGAAGCTCCTTCTCGGGAAGTCCCAAGATCTCGCCCAGCACGTAGCCGTTGTCTCCGTCGATGCGCGGCGGCGGACGCACCGCTCCGCCGGCCCGGCGGCCCGAGACCAGGAAAGGCAGCCCGTCCGTCCGCCACGTACCCAGGTCGGGGTGCCGGAAGGCCGCAAAGAGGCCGCGCTCGGCGAGCTGCGGGTCTCGCTCCGCCCGGTCTTCCGGGCTCTGCACCACGCCCGCCGCCACCCCTGCGGCTTGCAGCATGGCCATCAGATCGAACTTGCCGAAGCGCCGCGTCTCGCGCGCCAGGTTGTCCTCCACCTCGTCACGATGGGCGAGGCGCCTGGCCGTCTCCCAAAGGCGCGGATCCTCCATCCATGCCGGACTCCCGAGCGCCCCGGCGAGACGCTTCCATGCGGCGTCGTCCTGGACCGTGATGGCGCACCACGCGTCTTCTCCCCGGCACGGAAAGATGCCCTCTGGGCAGGCCGGGCGGTGCGCGCTCCTATTTCCGGGAGGGGTGCCTGCCCTTCGGTACGCGCGTCCGTTGACGCACCGGTCGAGGATCGCGGGGCCGGTAAGGGCTACCCCCGTTTCGATCTGCGATACGTCGACGTGCTGTCCGCGTCCCGTCTCGTGACGATGCTCCAACGCAGCCAATGCGGCGATGGCGCCGTTGTATCCGGCCATGTGGTCGAGATAGGAGAATCCAAAGCCCGCCGGCTCCTTCCCGGGGAGACCGCTCATGAAGGTCTGGCCGGTCAGGGCTTGGGCCGTGGGGCCGAACGTGATGTAGTCGCGATGGCGGCCTTGGTGACCAAACCCGGTGATGCTGACGTAGATCAGGGCCGGGTTCAGTTTGCGAGCGTCCTCGTACGCCAGGCCCCACGCTTCCGTGACACGCGGATGAAAATTCTCGACCAGGATGTCGGAGAGCGACACGAGCCGCTTCAGAAGGCCCAGCGCCTCCGGGTGCCAGAGGTTGAGGGAAACGCTCCGTTTATTCCGGTTGATGTTGATCCACAAGGCGCTCCGGTCCAGGCTTCCCGGTTCTCCGCCCGGTATCGGATTGCTCGCCCGTGTTGGATCGTAGGAGTGGAAGCTCTCGACGCGGATGGTCTCGGCGCCGAGATCGGCTAGAATGCGGGTGGCATGTGACCCCGCCACGTGTCGACCGAAATCGACCACGCGGATGGTGGACAGGGGGAGGAACGGAGAGGGGCCTTGCACCGCTTGCGCCCCCGAGTCGCGGTTCCCGGCCGGGGTCCGAGTGGCGGCCGGCACACCGGAGGTGCCGCAATGGTGTCCCCCGCGCGAATCCTTGTCAACCGCCGCCGGAGGAGCGCCATGACCGCCCCGAGCGGTGGCAAGCGTCGGTTTGTTGGGCAAGACCTTAGCGACTTCGCCGCCCTCGTATTTCGCACCCTCGGCATGCCGGAAGGCGATGCGAAGATCACCGCCGACGTACTGGTACATGCCAACCTCCGCGGGGTCGATACCCACGGCCTCGATATGCTGCCGATCTACGCTGACCGGCTGCGCCAAGGAGTCATCAACCCATGTCCCGCGATGAAGACGGTCAAGCAGGGGCCGTCGATGGCCGTGCTCGACGCGGACCGCGCCGCGGGGCAGGTCGCGAGCGTTCGGGCTACGCGGCTCGCCATAGACAAGGCGCGGGAGACCGGCGTCGGATGGGTGAACGTGGTCAACAGCAACCACCAGGGCGCGCTGGCCTACTACTCATTGATGGCGGTTGAACACGACATGGTCGGCATCACGGTTTCCACCACGTCGAGGGTGATGGCCCCTTGGGGAAGTCGGGAGCCGATCGCGCCGAATACCCCCATGGCGTTCGCCCTACCCAGCGCCCAATACGACCCGCCGGTGCTCGACATGGCCACGAGCGTGCTCGCATTCGGGAACGTACGGCTCGCCGCCGAACAAGGGGCGGAAATCCCAGAAGGCATGGCGCTCGACGCCGAAGGCAACGAAACGGTGGACCCGGCCCGGGCCCATGCCGCGATCCCGTTCGGCGCCTACAAGGGGTCGGGCCTTATGTTCGTGTTCTCCGTGCTGGCAGGACTATTGGGCGGCGGTCCCTTCACCGCCAACAAGTCGCTGAAGGTGGGCCAAGGCGCCTTCGCTGCGGAGGTCGGACACTTCTTTCTTGCGGTCGACGTTGCACGGTTCACCGACGTCGGCGCGTTCAAGGCTGGAGTCGACGACGTGATCGCCCAGTGGAAGGAGTCGGCGCGCCGCCCCGGGTTCGACACGGTCTACTATCCGGGCGAGATCGAGTGGCTCCGCGCCGCAGAGCGTGGACGCGACGGGGTGCCGCTGCATGACGCGCTGGTCCGCGAGCTACGGAGCATAGGCGCCGACTTGGGCGTCGTATTTCCGGCAGCGGCCGCCTGGGAGGCGTCGGATGACTCGTAAGCTGGAGGGGCGCGTCGCGCTCGTTACCGGGGGCGGCAAGAACATCGGCCGCGCTATCGTCCTCGCCCTGGCCGACTTGGGCGCCGGCGTCGCCGTACATGGCCTGACCGACCCCGCGGCGGCCGAGGCCACGGCCCAAGATGCCGCGGCCAAGGGCGGAGCCGCCATGGCCTTCACGGCCGACGTCGCCGACTATGCCGAGGTCGAGCGTCTGGGGCAGGAGGTCAAGGACCGCCTGGGGCCGGTGGAAATCCTAGTGAGCAACGCGGCGATCAGGCCAGGCGCTTCCTTGCTAGAGCTGACCCCGGAGCTTTGGCGCCGCGCCATGGCCGTGAACCTCGATGCGGCGTTCTATCTGTCCAAGGTCTTCGTGCCGCACATGCTAGAAGTCGGCCGGGGCTCGATCATCACCATCGGCGGGCCGGCGGCCTTTGGGACTAGCGCCGACCGCGCACACGTCGCCGCGTCAAAGGCCGGGCTGATCGGCTTGACCAAGGCGCTCGCCACGGAGTTCGCCGATCGCCACATCCGTGCCAACTGCGTCGTCCCCGGTACCACGGATACCGAGCGGGCCCACCCGGAATGGTACGCCGCGCAGGACCTCTCTCAACGAAGCCACGTCGCTAAGGTACCGATGGGCCGGCTGGGGACTCCCGAAGAAGTGGCCGCGATGTGCGCCTTTCTGGCCACGGACGATGCCTCCTTCATCACGCGCCAAGTCATCATGGTCAACGGGGGAGCCTTCCTTTGACCGCAAAGCGAGTCGCTGATCGGCCGCGAGTCTTGGCCGCGGCCCGGTTGGGTGCGCCAGCCGCGGCGGAGCTCCGGCGGCTGGTCGACCTGGAGCAAGCCCAGTGGCAGCCCGGAGAGCGATGGTCGTCGGCCGACCTCGTCCGCCGCCTCGGCGGTATGGACGTGCTGCTTCTCGAGGAGCAGGACCCCGTCGTCCATATGGCCGACGCCGTCTACGCCGCCGCCGAGGCACTGAAGCTCGTGGTGTTCGCAGGGCGCAATCCTCCCGTCGATCTCGAAGCCGCGACCCGCTGTGGGATTCTTCTCTGCAACGCGCCCGGCATGAACGCGGCGGCCGTCGCCGATCTCACCGTCGCCTTCATCATCATGTGCGCCCGCCGGATTGCCCCGGCCGTTGCCGGGATCGGTAGCTGGGTAGAGGAGGCCGGCGACCGTCCCATGGAGTGGGTCTATCGCAACTTCACCGGCTTCGAGCTTGCGGGGCGCACCGTCGGCCTCATCGGGCTCGGCGCCATCGGCGCGGAGACGGCGAGGCGGCTGTCGGGCTTCGGCGTGACCCTGATCGGCCACGATCCGTTCGTGTCTGGCGAGGCCGCGCGCAGGCTGGGCGTCGAGCCCGTCCCGCTCGACCGCCTGCTCAGGGAGTCCGACTTCGTCTCGCTCCACGCTCCCGTGAATGACACGACCAAGGGCTTGCTCGGAGTGGCGGAGCTCCGCGCGATGAAGTCCACGGCTTACTTGGTCAACACGGCGAGGGCGGCCCTCGTCGACGAGGCGGCGCTGCAGACAGCGCTCGAGGAGCAGTGGATCGCAGGGGCCGCGCTCGACGTTTTTCACGAAGAGCCCGTTCGTCCGGACCATCCGCTGCTTCACCACGAGCGCGTCATCGCGACACCGCACATCGGCGGCGCCTCGTCGGACCAGGTGCGGCACCAGTCCGAGCTCTACACCGCCACACTCAAACGCTTCCTTTGCGGCGAGTCCCTGCCCAACCTCGTCAATCCGGAAGTGCTCGACTCGGCGCACCTCCGGTGGACGGCTCGCCCCGGCGGAGCCTAGCCCATGGGGCAGACGCGCGACCTCGCCGAGTTCATCGTCGAGACGACGTACGACGATCTACCGGCAGAGGTGGTCGACCGGATGCGTTTGTACATCCTCGACAACCTCGCTTGCGGGGTCGCCGGCGCGAACCGACCGGAGCCGCGAATGGCGGCCGACTTCGCCCTCACGGCGAAAGCATCCGCGGCATGCTCCGTCTTCGGACGTTCTTGGCAGACATCGCCATCGCTCGCCTCACTTGTCAACGGCGTCGCCATCGGCGCGCTCGAGGCCGACCACGGCTATTTGCCAGGCTCGTGCCATCCCGGCGCGGCGGTCTTCCCCGCCGCGGCTGCCCTGGCAGAGCGGGAGGCCCTGGGCGGAAAGGCATTCCTCGCCGCATTGGTCATCGGCTACGAGGCCCTCTGCAGAATTGGCCTGGCCGCGACCCGGTCCGTGGAGGACGTGCGAGGCTTCCACGGACCGGGAACAAACGCCGCCTTCGGCGCGGCCGCGGCCGCGAGCAGGCTCCTCGGGCTCGACGACGCAACCGCCGCCCATGCCTTGGGCATCGCCGGCTCCCATGGGGGATCGCTCCTGGAGTTCAAGCTCGAAGGCGCGATGACGAAGCGGCTCCACGTGGGACGTGGGAGTCAGATGGGCCTGGAGGCGGCCCTCTTCGCGAGCATGGGAATGACGGGCCCAACGACGGTACTCGAGGGCGCCCACGGCTTCCTCAACGCCTACTCCGCCGCCGCCGAACCGGACGAGATTACCAACGAGCTCGGCCGCGAATGGCGGATGCTGCACCTGCTGATGCGCCCCTTCGCCTGCCACGGCAGCTTTCACGGGGCCGTCCATGCCGTGGACCGATTTCGAAGGGAGCACCAGCCGGATCCCAAGAAGATTCGAAGCATCGCCGTTACGACGAGTGAGGCCACCCTGGCGAAGCACGGAGAGAAACGGCCGACGACCGTCATGGGGATGCAGTACAGTCTCCCGTTCACCATCGCGGCGGCCCTTGCCCGGGACGTGGGCGACCCCCGCACCTTCCGCGAAGACACCGTCGGCGACGCCGTCATTCGACAGCTGGCCGAACAAGTCCAACTGATGGGCATTCCGGCATCTTCACCGCGCGGAGGCTACCAAGACTCCTACGCCGAGATCGGCATCGTCGCCGACGGCGAGGCGCATCACCTCGTTGCCGACGGCTACGTCGGTCACCCTGACACTCCCATGCAGTGGGCGGACACCGTCGGAAAGTTCGGCCGGTTCGCCGAGCCGGTCATCGGCGCCCAAGCGGTCGCGCGAACCCTAGCCCTAGTGGCCTCGTTGGAGGAGGCCGATAGCGTGACGGCGCTCTTCGCCGGCCTCAGAACGTCGCGTGGCGGCGCTTGACACCACGGGTTGGCTTCTCGTAGGTTTGGACTGGCTGCACGGCGACCTCTCCACGATCGCTCCAAGGGAGACTTCATGGAGAACACGCTCGACCCGACAAAGACCGGTCTGGTCTTGGTGGACCTGCAGAAGGACACCGTTCCTCGATTCGC
Organism: Dehalococcoidia bacterium; assembly: GCA_034421515.1. Taxonomy (GTDB): domain Bacteria; phylum Chloroflexota; class Dehalococcoidia; order SHYB01; family SHYB01; genus DAOUKH01. Next base: position 94,346 of record DAOUKH010000023.1, on the reverse strand, counting down.
CAAAAGCCCCGACTTCCTGACGAACGTCGTGCGCATCCTCGACTACGCCCGCTCGGTCGGGATGCCGGTCTTTCTCGTGCAAACCCGCCGCCATCCCGGCTATATCGATGAGCCGACCGTTATTACGGAGCAGAGCCTCAGGGGCGCCCCGACGCACAAGAGTCAGGGAATCCTAGTCGACTCCGCGCCCGGCACCGACTTCGTCGACGAGTTGGGTCGACAGCCCGGCGACTTCGTCATCGACAAGCGGCGGGGAAACGCCTTCCTCGCCACCAACCTCGACATGTACTTGCGGCACCTGAAGGTCGACACCGTCCTCGTTGGCGGCATCTCCACCAATGCCGGCGTCGAGAACACCGTGCGGGACGGCAAGGACCGCGATTTCAATATGGTTGTACTCTCCGACTGTTGCAGCGCCAAGGACGACGAGGCCCACGACTACTGCATGGGGAAGGTCTTCCCGCGAGTCGCCCGAGTCATGACGGCGGACGAAGCAATCGAGAGGCTGAAGAAGGGGCCGTAGCAAAGAGAGGTTAGGGGGCGAGCATGGCCGGAATTGTCGCGAAGAACCTGTCTCCTGAAGCCGCCGAGATCGTAAAGCGATACGACGCGCTGCTCGAAGAGGTCCACAGGGCCCGCCAAAGGCTCACCCATATGGCCGCGGTTTTGGCCAATCCCGTCACCGTGCGCTATCGAGATGATGCCCCGCCTGGCTACGGGACTTCTTTCGATATGTCGCAGTACGATGCCCCCGACCTCGACCGGCTGGGCGACGCGCTTTATGAATGGCAAGAGACCCGGCAGAAGCTGATCGACCTGCTGGCCGACCCGGACCTCGACGAACAGACCGCGCTCTACCTCGACTCGAAGCTTCACGTGCGCGTCGTCGGCGCCTTGGGCGAGCAGCCGCTTTCCTTCCCCGAATGACGCCGCGCAACGGCAGACCCGTCACGCAGCCCTAAGGAGGCGTTCCGATGATGATGCCCAAAACCCGCCAGACCGTGGTCGCGCTCCCCAGTCAAAGCTACGAGATTCTTCCAGAGCCCGAACACGACCACGATCCGATTCCCCAGTCGGTCCCCGACCGGGCCAGGCGGCTCATCTGGAAATACGACCTGCTCCTCGGGGAAATCTACAGCGTGCGGAAGCGCCTGCAGCACATGGCCGACGTGCTCAAGAACCCCACCGTGGTCCGCTACAGGGAGGATGCGCCTCCCGGCTACGGCTTGACCTACGACATGTCCCAGGCGCGCGTCCCAGACATGGCAAGGCTCGGCGAGCTCGTCCACGAGTGGCAGGTGAACCGCAAGGAAATCGTGGACCTGCTCCTCGACGAGGCGACCGATGACGACACCGTGCGCTTCTTGGACAAGAAGCTCCACCCCAAGGCCATCGCCTGCTGCTAGCCCCGAGTTCACGTCACTCGAGGGAGGAACGCCATGAGAGCTGTCGACCTGAGCAATCCCCTGTCCATGCACACCCCGCCCTGGATGGGCTATGCCTCTCCCAAGATCTACTACACGCAGCGCTTCTCCAGGACGGCGGTGGTCAGCCAGTGGATCGAGGCCCCGTTGCACCTCGGGACCCATATGGACTCCGAGATGCACATCATCCCCAACGGCAATGACATCGCCAGCATGCCGCTCACGCGGCTCTACGGCGAAGGCGTCATCGTGGACGTCAGTGACGAGGTGGGGGAGTTCGACATCATCCGCCCGGAGCACATCACCAACAAGGTGGACGTCAAGAAGGGTGACATCGTCCTGATCCACACGGGCTTCCACCACTTCTCGGAGGGGGAGCGGGACCAGAACGAGGAGACCTACTACTGCCGCCATCCCGGCGGCTACATCGAGTTGGCGAAGTGGTTCGTGGAGATGGAGCTCCGGTGGACCGCCGTCGACTGCGGTTCCGGCGACCATCCGATGAACACGCAGATCACCGGTCTTCGCCCCGACATCGTCGAGGAGTTCGAGCGTAAGAAGGGCGTCAAGCTCGAAGAGGTCTTTCCAAAGAGCCGAGAATACGTCATGCACAAGCTGCCCTTCCCCCATGGCATTACCCACGTCGAAAACCTCGGCGGCGACATCGACGAGGTGCTCAACACCCGGTGCATGATCGGCTGCTTCCCCTTCAAGTTTGTCGGCGGCGAGGCCGCCTTCGCCCGCGTCGTAGCCTTCGTCGAGGACTAGGAGAGTTCCGTGGCCCAGCCGACCGGGGAATACAACGTCGAGATCACCTATCTGTGGCGCTCCACGTTCAGAGTAGTGTCGCCTGAGGGCAAGGTCCTCATCCTCGACCCGTGGCTCGTCAACAATCCATACTGCCCGGAAGAATACAAGGACCTCGACAATGTCGAGTGCGACGTCGCCGCCTTCACCCACCCCCACACCGACCACATGGAAGACGTCGTCCCCCTAGCCAAGCGGCGGGGCGCGCACGTCATCTGCTCGGTGGATACGCGGCCGATGATGGAGGAGGAGGGGCTTACCCGGTCGGTCTTCACCCACCTCAGCTTCGGTGGCACCGAGACCGTCCACGACATGAAGTTCTCCTACGTTCCGGCGTGGCACGCCAACGGCGGCGCCGGCCTCGTCGTCCGGTTCAGCTCCGGCTTCTCCCTCTACCACGGCGGCGACACAAACCTCTTCACTGACATGGAGATCATTCGTCTGCTCTACCAGCCGAACCTCGCCTTGCTGCCCATCGGCGATCGCTTCACCATGGACCCCTACGCCGCCGGCCTCGCCTGCAAGCTCTATCTGCACTCCCAGTGGGCCATCCCCCATCACTACCCAGGTAACTGGCGCGACCCCACCTCCTGGGAGCGGGACTTCGAAGGCGAGTTCATCGAGCACCTGTCCGGCACCGAGACCGAGCCGATTGTGATGAAGGCCGGCGATACCCTGCGGTTCTAACCGACCGCGGCCCAACTCCGTCATCGCACCATGCGTAAGAACAAGACCAAAGCCAAGCTTGCCAAGGGCGAGGTAGTGTTCGGTTCGTTCGTTGGAATCCCTTCCCCTGGCGTGGTCGAGCTCCTGGCTTACGCCGGTCTCGACTTCGTCATCATCGACGCCGAGCACGCACCGATGGACATCGCGGTCATCGAAGCGATGGTCAGGGCCGCCGACGCCGCCGACATCGACACCTTGGTCCGCATTCAACACGTCGACGAGACCGAAATCGTTCGCTACCTCGACGTCGGCGTCCTGGGCATCCAAGCGCCGCACACCGATACCGTAGACCAGCTCCGCGCCGCGGTCCGCGCGGTCAAGTACCACCCGATGGGCATGCGCGGCATGGGGTTCGCCCGCGCCGCCCAGTTCGCCAACACCCCGCAAGACCGGGCCGATCACCTCGAGGCATCGAACCGCGAGACGATGATCGTTTGCCAAATCGAGAGCAAGGAAGGCGTCGAGAACCTGCCAGAGCTGCTCACCGTTGAAGGCGTCGACGTCTTCTTCATCGGAACATCCGACCTCTCCCAAAGCCTCGGCTATCCCGGTCAGCGCACCCACCCCGAAGTCCAGAAGGCCGTAGACCGTGTTTTCGACCTCGTGACGAAGTCTGACCGGGTGCTGGGTACCACCAATGCCGACCTCGAGACATACGTCAAGAATGGCTCGCGCTACATCACCTCGTTGGACGCAAGGTTGCTCATGACCGGCGCGCGCCAGTTCCTCGAACAGGGCCGCCAAGCCGTGGCCTCGGCCGGGCGGTAGCGGACCGGCCTCCCGTGAGCCTCTCCCGGACCGTTGCCATAGTCGGCCTCGGCGCCACCGCCTACACGCACTATTCCGGACGCAGCGGCACGTCTCTGGCGGCCGAGGCCATCACCAACGCACTGAACGACGCCGGACTGCGCCCCGCCGACGTCGACGGCATGGCGCACTACGTCACCGACACCTCGACCTCCGCCGCCGAGCTCGTGACGACGTTGGGCATTCCCGACCTCAGTTTCACCAGTGCCGCCGGCTGGGGAGGAGCGGCGGGCCCCGCTATCATCGCCCACGCCGCCTCCGCCATCGCCGCCGGCATGGCCCGCACCGTTGTCTGTTACCGGGCCCAGCCCAACACACCTGAGGGCGGCATCGCCCCCGGCAGTGCGGGCCCTCCGGGGCGCAACCGCGTCCTGGGCGCCGAATTCCTCGCACCCTTCGGGTTCGGCAACGAGCACAACGTCAACGCCCTGCACATGCGGCGGCACATGGCCCTCTACGGCACCAAAGAAGAGCACCTCGGCGCCATAGCCGTCACGTTGCGCCACAACGCTTCGCTGAACCCGAAGGCCCTCATTCGTGAGCCGATAACCCTCGACGAATACCTTGCCTCCCCCTACACCATCGAGCCGCTGAGAGCGATGGACATCGGCGGTTCGGCTCATGTCGACGGCGCCGCCGCGGTGGTCCTCACCTCCGCCGGCCGCGCCCGCGACCTAAGGGAGCCGCCCGTTTTCCTCCTCGGCGCCGCCCAGGCAACGGGCCCGGCGCCAATCGCCTACTATGGCCCCCCCGACCTCAGCACTTCCCACCACGCCCACGTCGCTCCCAAGCTCTTCGAAAGCGCCGGGCTTGAGCCCGCGGACGTGAGCGTCGCGGAGCTGTACGACCCCAATACCGTCCAAGTCTTGCTGCAGTTGGAGGACTACGGGTTCTGCCCCAAAGGCGAAGGCGGCCCATTCGCCGCTTCGCCCGCCATCGCCCTCGGCGGAAGCACTCCAATCACGACTCACGGCGGCTCGATCGCCGAGGGCTATATGCAGTCCTTCGGCAATATCGTCGAGGCGGTGCGCCAGCTTCGCGGCGAAGCCGGCGAACGCCAGGTCCGCGACGTCCAGGTCGCGTTGGCGACGGGATCCGACCGCACCGGCGCGAGCGCCGTCTTGTTGGGAACCTAGGGAACGATGCCCACTCCATCCCCGGAGATCACGGAAGAGAGCAGGCCGTTCTGGGAGGCCTGCGCTCGGCAGGAACTGGTGTGCCAACGCTGTCAGGACTGCGGCGACTACCGCTTCCCGCCTATGCCAGCCTGCCCCGCATGCCAGAGCGCACGCGCTGCATGGACTCGGCTCAGCGGGAAGGGCACCGTCTACAGCTGGACCGTCACCAGAGTCGCCGAGCTCGCGTCCACGCCCCCGCAAGTCTTCCGCGGTTTCGAGGACCGGCTTCCATTCATCATCGTCGTCGTGGAGTTAGCCGAGCAAGAGGGCTTGCGGATCCTCAGCAATCTGATCGGCGGTTCCCCGGAAGAAATACAGATAGGCGACGCTGTCGAAGTCGTCTTCACGCGGCTCGACTCCGGCGTCACCCTCCCTCACTTCCGGCTCGCGGGTCAGCAATGACCGACGCCCGAACCCTACGCTCGCCTCGCTACCCCTTCCGGTACCGGCTCCCCTTCGCCGGCGGGTCGGCGACGCGGAACTCCATGCACCACACGTCCGGCCCCTGCCCGGTGCGGTCCAACACTTGCCGCAGGGTCTCCTTCCACCATGCGCTGGACTTACCCATCGCACGCTCCTTGGCGTACGTCAGGCAAAAGTGCTCGAGCATCTCCGCGCGCGTGGGGTAGCCGTTGTTGTTCGCATCCTCCTCGGTAACGTCGCCTAAGGGTTGCTTCCAGACCCTCGTGATCTCCACCCAGGCGAATCCGGGAGCAAAACGCCCAGGCTTGCACTCGTGCAGGCTCCCCACCCTGAACGGACGCTTCCACGGCCGGTAGGAGCGGGTCTTCTTCCCCTGTAAGACGGCGTCCTTCCAAAACTCCCGCACCTTAATCATATCGACCTCCTCGACCCGGGCGGATCATAGCACGGCCCCGGTTTTGACCCCCCTGCGGCCCTTCATTACAATCGGCACACTCGGCGGAACCAGCCGGACCGGGGGTGCGCGATGGAACGGGGAAGGGTCTTGCTGAGGGCCGTCGGCGACATCAGGATCATGCGCGAAGAGGACCCGGAGTGGGTCCTTGAGCACGTCGCCCCAATCCTCCGCGAGGGCGACATCACGTTCGCCCAGCTCGAGGGCAACCTCGCCCGGAGCGGATGCCCCCAGGGCGGCTACGCCAGCGTGATGCTGGCCCCGCTTTCCAGTGTGAACGCCTTTACGCACGCCGGCATCGACGTGATGTCCGTTGCCGGCAACCACTCGGGAGATTACGGCCCTGAGGCGTTGCTTGAAAGCCTCGAATGGCTTCGGCAGCACGGCATCCATCCCGTCGGCGCTGGCCGGAACCTGGAAGAGGCCCGCCGGCCTGTCATCTTCGAGCGCAACGGGACTCGGGTGGCCTTCCTGGCCTACGTGTCCGTCGTGCCCTGGGGCCACGAGGCCGGCCCGAAACGCCCGGGCCCCGCACCCCTGAGAGTTTCGACCTTCTATCGACAGACCGACTGGCAGCCAGGCACACCCCCACAGGTCGTCACCGTCCCCGACCCAGAAGACGTGGCGAACATGCAGGAAGACGTGGCCAACGTCCGCGCCAATGCCGACTACGTGATCGCATCGTTCCACTGGGGGATTCACAACCTCCTCATTGAACTGGCCGACTACGAGCCCGTCGTTGCCCACGCCGCCGTCGACGCCGGGGCGGACATGGTGTTGGGCCACCACGCGCACATACTCAAAGCCATCGAACTCTACAAGGGAAAGCCCATCTTCTACTGCCTCGGCGACTTCTCGGTAGCGACCAAGTACCGCGAGGGCTACGAAGACTACCAGTACGCCGTCGACAAGCTCTACAAGCGCAAGGCCGACCCCACCTACGCCTTCCACTCCCCGATCTCATCGGCGCACCAGAAGAAGACCGTGATCGTGAAAGCCGAAATCAACGGCGGTAGCCTGGAGTCGCTGACACTGACGCCGTGTCAGATCGCCGGCGAGGGCCAGCCCTTCCCTATCGACCCCTCACGCAACCCGGAGCTTTGGAAGGACTGGTGCTCCTTCGTGGAGGCGTCCTGCCGCGGTGTCGGCTGCGACACCGAGCTCATCCAAGAAGATGGCTCGGTACGCGTTAGGCTCTAGCGCGCTTCCGTTTCGGAGGCCTCGGCTCACCGGCCGAAGGGTCCCATAGCGTCTGGACGTGTTCGAACTCCACCGCCCAGATCGTCGGCCCCTTGTCCCTACCGGCGATCATGTCGTCGAGGAGTTGCATCCACTCCCTCGGCGTCTTGCCGAGCGTCCCGCGGTTGCAATGCGCCCGGCAGATGCCCCTTAGGAAGTCGACTCGGTCGTTGTACGCCTCCGCTCTGGCGTCCTCGTCGGTGATGGCCCCTAGCGGCTCCCTCCAGACCCGCTTGATACGCACCCGAGCGAACGCCGGATCGGATTTGAAGCGCTTGGCCGCGTGAATCGTGCCGGGCTCGACCTTCGGGTCTTCGAACCGTCTGGTCTGACTCTTCGTCCCGTCGACGATCGGCGGTATCACCCAATAGGACTTGACGAGCAGCATGAACGCACCCCCACCAGAGATCCCGGCAGCCGAGCCTACAAGGAGTCTTGGGTTCGAGTCAATCGGCGAACGGAGAAAGGTCGGGCGCACGGATGTGCCAGTCCGTCGCCTGTTCATAGGCATACGCAACCCTGATGAGGGTTGCTTCATCGAGCGGCCGGCCGACTAGTTGCATGCCGATGGGCATGCCGTCTTGCCCGAAGCCGCAACAGACTGAGATCGAGGGGAATCCCGTGAGATTGGACAGGCGGGTCAGCCGCGTCAGGGAATCGAGCGCCGGCATTGATCCGTCCCGAATCGCCACCTCCGTCTGTCCAAATTCCGCTGCGGCCGCCGCGCAGGTCGGGAACGCCAGAACATCCACATCCTTCAGCGCCCGGTTGACCTGTGCTCTCAGAGCGGCGCGGTCTCGCTGCGCCGTGATGTAAGCGACTGCGGAAACGCCGGCCCCCAGATCGAATCGCGCTTTCACCACGGGGTCGATCATGTCGCCGTGGTTCTCGATAACGTCCCGATACACCGAGAAGGCCTCGGCGCCCAGGATGGGAGCGGACACCTCCGTGGTTGTGGCAAAAAGCGGCAGGGAAACGTCACGGACCGCAGCTCCGCAGGCCCGAAGCGTCTCGATACCCTCACGGACCGCCACCTCGACGTCGGCCGTCAACATGTCCCAAACGAATTCCTGGGGCACGCCGATCGTCATCGTCCCCGCCCCGCTTCGGATATCCGCGGTGAAGTCGGGCGTGGGAACGTCCAGGGAGGTCGGGTCGGCGGGATCGGGGCCGCAGAGCTCGTTCAGGACCAGCGCGGCGTCCTCTACCCCGCGCGCGAGCACTCCAACATGGTCGAGCGACCATGACAACGCCGCCACGCCGTGCACGCTGATCCGGCCGTAGGTGGGCTTGATTCCCACAACGCCGCATAGCGCCGCCGGAATGCGCACCGACCCGCCCGTGTCGGTTCCCAGGGCGGCAGCACAGGATCCGGACGCCACGGCGGCGCCCGAGCCGCCGCTGGAGCCGCCGGAGATACGGCGCCGGTCCCAGGGGTTCTTCGTGTCACCGTAGTGCGGGTTCTGGCCCGTTGCCCCCAGCGCGAACTCATTGAGGTTCGTCTTGCCCACGATCACGGCCCCGGCCTGCCGCAGCCGCCGAACACTCGTCGCGTCGGCCTCCGCAACGAAATCGGGCTGGGTCTGAGACCCGCACGTGGTGCGGGCTCCCTTCACGTCGATTAGGTCCTTTACCGCCATCGGCACGCCGTGGAGGGGCCCTAGGCGACCACCTCGCACAATGGCCGGCTCCGCTTGCTTGGCGTCGCGCAGAGCTTCGTCTCCCGTCACGGTGATGAACGCCCGCATCAAGGCGTCCGTGGCGTCAATCTGGTCGAGGCACGCCTGCGTGAGCTCGACAGGAGAAATCCTCCCGCTCTCGATCAGCCTCGACTGCTCGCCCAACGTCAGGCGGCAAAGCTCGGTCGCGCTCATGTGAAAGACCTCGTGGATACCGCAGCGTAGGTGCACCTTGACGGAGGGTCAAGGCGACTCTATCGTGCGGATCGAACCCTGGGAGCAACGCGAACTATGAAGCCGGGCCGCCAATTCGAAGGCCGAACCGTCATCGTCACGGGCGCAGGCGGACCCATCGGGGCGGAGACCGCCCGGCGGTTCGCCATGGAAGGGGCATCGGTTCTGGCGACCGACGTCCTAGATGATCCAGTCTCCCGTTTGGCCGGCGACCTGACCGCCCAGGGCGCCCAGGTAGAAGCCTTCGCCGCCGACCTCAACAAGCCGGATAGCGCGGAGGCGGTGATCGCTTCGGCCGAACGGTCCTTCGGCCCCATTTACGCGCTCGCCGCAATCCACGGCAATATCGGCCGGACGCTCCCCGGACTGAAGATGCCCGAGACCAGGCTCACCATCGACAACCTCTCCGACGCCGAATGGGACCGCGTCATGGCGAACAACCTTCGCAGCGTCTTCGCCCTGTGCCGTGCCGCTGTCGTCGCCATGGAGCCGCGCCGGGAAGGGCGTATCGTGACCGTGGGCAGCATCGCCATGAGCGGCCAGCCGTGGCTCCGGGGCCGCGTACTCACGCACTACGCCGGCGCCAAGGCCGGCCTCGTCGGGTTCACGCGGGCCCTGGCGGTGGAAGTCGTGGCCAACGGCGTGGTCGTCAACTGTGTCGTGCCCGGCTCCATCATGACGGCGGAACGGGAGGCCGAGCGCGCCGGCGAAGACTCCGAAGCAATGAAGGCCCGCCTCCAGCGCATCCCTCGCGGCAGGATCGGCCGGCCCGGTGACGTGGCCGCGGCCATCCTCTACCTGTGCTCCGACGACGCCGACTTCATCGTCGGGCAGACCATCCACGTAAATGGCGGGGAGTGGATGCCGTAAGCAGGGACGTATGACACGAAAACGCTTGGCCATTGTCGGTGCCGGAGGGATTGGCGGAAGCCTTGGCGGCTACCTGACCATGGCGGGCGAAGACGTCACCCTCATCGATCAGTGGCCTGAGCACGTGGAGGCCATGAAAGCCAACGGCCTCCGCCTATCGACCCGCGAAGACGACACCTTCGACATAGCGGTGAAGGCGCTGCACCTCTTCGAGGTCTGCACCGTGAGAGAGCCGTTCGATGTCGTCTTCCTCGCCGTCAAGGGTTATGACACGCAGTGGTCGGCGAAGCTCATCGAACCGTATCTGAAGGAAGACGGCTATGTTGTTGGCTGCCAGAACGGAATGTGCGACGACCTCATCGCCGGAATGGTGGGGCAACATCGCGAAATCCCCTGTGTCGTCACGCTGACGGCGAGCCTGGGCGGGCCGGGGCGTCCCAGCCGGAACAACCTGCCCGACCGCATCGCCTGGACGGTCGGCGAACGGGACGGGAGGGTCACCCCCCGGATCGAGGAGTTGGCCGGCATCATGAGTTCCGTGGGCAAGTCACGCGTCTCCGACAACATCATGGGCGAACGTTGGTCGAAGCTGGTGATGAACTGTATGTCGAACGCGCTCGCCGGCTTGACCACGATGACGACGAAGACGATGACGCACGACCCGACCGCACGCGGAATTGCCCTCAGGCTGGGAGGCGAGGTCGTGCGGGTGGGCGAGGCGCTCGGCTATCGAATCGGTGAGATTCGCGGCCTGCCGGCGCGCGCTTTCGCCGACGCCGCGGAGGGCCGCGATGTCCGCAGGGTCGAAAAGGCCATGATGCTTCAGGGCGCCAAGGCGGCAGAAGAGACCCGAGCCTCGCTACTTCAAGACATCCTGAAAGGACGAAAGACCGAGATCGACTTCCTGAACGGGTACGTGGCCGCCAGAGCCAAGGAAGTCGACGTCCCCGCGCCGGCCAACGCGGCGATCACCGCGCTCATCAAGCGGGTCGAAGCCGGAGGACTCACTCCCAGCCCTTCAAACCTCGGGCTGATACAGCGCGAGCTTGCGCGGTAACTTCCTCTACGCCTGCGTCGCCTTGTAGCAGCGAAGCTCCACCATGTTGCCGTCGGGATCGTTGACGTAGAGCGATACCCCCATGCCACGCGCGCCCCAACGGTCTATCACGTCCTGCACGATCGGTACCTTCCGGTCGCGGAGCCGCCTCGACAAGGCATGCATGTCCGTCTCGGCGATGACGAAGCAAAAGTGGTCCTGATTCTGGCCTTCCACAGGTCCCTCATGCGGGAAGAAATCGAGGATCGTGTCGCCGGTAACCCGAGCGGAAACGAAGGGTACCTCGCCCCTTCTGAACTCTTCCAACCTCAGGCACTCCAAACCGAGCAAGTCCACGTAGAACGCCAAAGCGGCATCCATGTCACGCACGTTGAGGGCGATGTGATCGAGCTCCAACACCTGCACCATTCCCGCCTCCCATCTCCCGGCTAGTCCGCCGAGCCAACCGAAATGAAACTAGCGGCCGTGACAATGACCGTCAAGGATTGCGCCTTCCCCTTCTCGCGGGCGTGAGGACCATCACGCCGATTTGACGACCAGCCGCGCGGAATCGTCGCATGCCCTGTGCCGGGTGAGACCTCGAAATCGCCTGCATCCTTCAACGGGTTCTCTGACAGCGATGCTTGCAAGCCTGATGACCCGCGGCTCCTGGAAGGGCGCTAAACCCCGTACGGAACTACGGCCCCGACACTCGAACGTCCGCGCCTCTGAGTCTGGGGTCGAGAAGATCGCGTGCCGCGTCGCCCATGGCGGCGAAGCCGAAAACGGCGAAGGTGATGAACAGGGCAGAGGAAATCGTCAGCCAGGGCGCCGTGTTGGCGTGCTGCCGGACCCCTTCGGAGAGCATCCTCCCCCATGAGGGCTCAGGCGGCGGCGAGGCAACGCCGAGGAAACTCAGGGCCGCGACGACGACGATCGCCCATCCAATCTGGTTCGTGACGAGCACCATCAGGGAAGCCAGCGTGTTCGGCGCAATGTGCCGGAACATGATCCTTGCGTCCGAGGCCCCCAGCGATCGGGCTGCTTCCACGTAGACCTCTTCCTTGGCGCTCAGCGTCACCGAACGCACCACCCGGCTCGCTATCGGCACGACGACAACCGCGAGAGCGATGACGACGTTGATATCGCTAGGCCCCAAGAGAGAGACAATGGATAGGGCCAGGATCAGCGTTGGCAACGAGAGGAGCCCGTCGACGACCCGCTGTATTCCCAGGTCTACCCACCCTCCGCGAAAACCGCTGACCAGCCCCAAGAACGCCCCGATGAGGCTGCCCACGACCACGGAGACCACCGCCACAAAAAGCACGGGCCGGGCGCCGACGATGAGCCGGCTGAGTTGATCGCGGCCAAAGTTGTCCGTGCCGAGCAGAAACGTCCCGCCGGGCTCCTCGAAGAGATTGTCGTAGTGCGGCTCTAGGGGGTCGAAGGGAGCGATCAGGGGCCCGAAGACCGCGAGCACGGCGGCGACGAACACGACGACGGCGCCAACGGCTCCCAGCGGCTTCGCGCGGGCCGTGCGAAGTACGTTGAGCGTCGCGCGGCCCAAGTTCCTCATCCTTCGGCTAGACACCAGACCGCTCCGTCATGTCTCGTACCGAATCCTCGGATCCAACCAGCTGTACAGGGCATCGATCACAACGTTCAGGGTCAAGATCATCACGGCAAACAGCGTCACGATCGTTTGGACCGTAATCCACTCCCGGCCAAAGATGGCGTCGACCATGCGCGAACCGATACCCGGGAGCACGAAGATATCCTCCACGATCACTGCTCCAGCCAGCAACGTGCCGGCTTGTACGCCGGCTACGGTGAGAATCGGAAGCAAGGCATTACGGAGCGAGTGCCGTCCGATGACCACGCGCGAAGGCAGCCCCTTTGCCCGTGCGGTGCGTACGTAGTCCTGACGCAGGACTTCCAACATGGCGGAGCGCGTCATCCTCGCCAAAGCGGCCGAATTGCTATGCCCCAGCACCAACGCGGGGAAGATCAGTTGCGTCAGATTCTCCAGCGGGTCGTCGGTAAGCGACACGAATTCCAGAGGGGGGATCCACTGGAAGTACTTCACCAGGACGAGGAAGACGAGCGCGCCGACCAGGAAATTCGGCATCGCCAAGCCGGAGATGGCGAACGTCCTGCCGAGGTAGTCCCACACGGAGTCTTGCTTGATCGCCCCGATCACTCCGACGGGGATCGCGATCGCGAAGCTGATGAGCAGGGAAAGCGCGGCCAGCTCGGCCGTCACGGGGAGCTTCCTGGCGATGTCGTTGAACACGGGCTCGCCGGTGACCAGGGACGTGCCGCCGTTGAGGCGCACCATGTCCCAAAGCCAGTTCAGGTATTGGGCGAAGAGCGGGCGGTCCAGACCGAGCTGTGCGCGGAGTGCGTCGTATTGGTCGCGGTCCAACGTCAGCCTGCCGCCGTCGGTGAGGAAGTTCAGGGCAACGTCCCCCGGCAGGAGCCTGAACATGTAGAAGATGACCAGCGAGACCACGAGCACCGTGGGAATCATCAGGAGGAGGCGCCGGGTCAGATAGGTCTGCATGGGGCTAGCCCTGGATTGTTCCTATCCGGTCCTCGGCCGGCCTTGTGGGGCGGCAGTCCGGCCCTGAGACCCAGGCCCCGCGGCCCGCTGAGCTAGGCCGGCCGTAACGGCCACTGCCGCCGCTCCCATGCGCGGCGCTCTTGTTACCCTCGACGGACGCCGGCGCGGAGCTCGTGCGGATTTGTGCCCTCCGCTAAATCTTCAGGTCGAGGCGGGGCGTCTGCAGATCGGGAGCGACGTTGGTATCCCGCATGAACTTGACGAGGTACTGGTGCAGCTCTTTGGCGACCTCCGGTCGGGCGGAAATGACGTTCTGGTCCTGCCGCGGGTCCGATTGCAGGTTATACAACGAGGACAACCCCGGCTCGGGGTTGTAGAGCAGCGCCCAGTCGCCGGCGTTGATGGTAATCGTGGAGTACGGCCCCTTCCGCCGGAGCACGTTGTCGACGTAGCGGACGGGGTCGCCGGGGTTGGTCAGGGGCTCGCTGCTAATGGCGAAGTCCCGGCCCGGCGCCGAGAGATCCTGTATCTTCGGCAACAGCGAGATGCCTTCGACGAAATCCGGGATATCCTGTCCCAAGACATCCAGCACCGTAGGCATGACATCCACGGCCGACGTGAGTTGGTTGTAGCTCCCGGGCGTGACTCCCGGAACGTGGATGATCAACGGAAGCAGGATGTTCTCCTCGTAGAGCGGGTTGGGGCCCCAGGTCGCATCCGGCGCCAACCAGTCCATGGCACCGCCGTCGGCTTGGAACATCTTCCCGAAGAGGCCGCCGTGCTCCCCGAAGTAGATGCCATGGTCGGTGGTGAAGATGATGGCGGTCTTTTCCATCAGCCCCAGGTTCTCGACCTTCCTGATCAGGTGGCCTATCCATGTGTCGACCATGGAGACCGAGCCGCAGTAGGTGGCATGGGACTTCTTCAGCTTCTCCTCTGAGAAGCCCGGCTCCTTCTGCCAGTAGCCGTAGATGGGGTAGATGATCTCGCCGTCGTAGCCGGGCCAATAGAGTTCCGTGTAGTAGGGAGGCGCATCCCAGGGCTCGTGGGGGTCCCATGTGTCCACGTAGAGGAAGAAGTCCTCCTTGTAGTGCCGCTCCAGCCATCGCATGGCCATCGTGAAGGTGCGCGGAGAGCAGTGGTCCTCCTCGTACCGCCAGGCGGCGCGCAGGTCCCAGGACTCGTGCTGGCTGTTCATCCGAGTGGCATGGCCCACAAGGGGCGGTTGGCCCGGCCGCGGAGGCGGCGGGTCGAGGTCCTCTTCCCAGTGGGTGCCGCTCATCAAGTGGCCTTGGTTCATGAAGAAGCCGCCAAAGCCCTGGTCGTAGTTCATCCCACCGCGAACGTAGAAGGGCGTATCGACGACGGCGGCCGTCGTAAATCCCTGACGGCCCAGGACTTGCGCCAACGTCACCGCCTCGTCCGGCAGCGGGCCCCAGCCCATGTATGACAGCGTCCAACGGCCCGTGTGATGGTCGGCCCGCCCCGGCATCGTGGGGAATGCGCCGGCGTAGTGCCTATCGAACCGGATCGACTTGGCCGCCAACGAGTCCAGCGCCGGCGTGTGCATGGCCCGCTTCCCGTACGCACCGACGTGGTCCTGACGAACGGTGTCCGCAACGATCCAAATGACATTCATGACCGTCTCCCCTACCGAGTAGTCTGGCGGGCTAGAGGACGTTCAGCGGTTGGCCCCCTAGAGACGCAGTTCGGAGCGCGCCTCGAACAAGTGCGGCGCTACGTTCGTATCCCGCATGAACTGCACGAGCCGTTGGTGATGTTCCTTGGCCACGTCCGGGTGCTGTGCGATGACGTTGTTGAGCTGCTTCGGGTCCGACGGCAGGTGATACAGCTCGGACTGCTGGGGCTCGGCCCCGTAGAGGAAGGACCACTCATCCGTCGTTACCGTGGTCATAGATATCCCGGCCCTCCGCCGAAGAAGGTTGTCGACGTAGCGGACGGGATCGCCCGGGTTGGTGAAGGGCTCGCTGCTCACCACGAACTCCCGGCCCGGCAGCGACGTATCGCGCATCTGAGGCAACAATGACCTTCCCTGCACGAATGCCGGAATATCCTGCTTCAGGAAGTCCAGCACCGTCGGCATGATGTCCACCGCCGAGGTGAGCCCCTGAAAGACCCCCGGCGCGATTCCGGGGATGTAGATCAGGAGCGGGACGAGGACGTTTTCCTTGTAGAGAGGATTGGGACCCCAACTCGCCCCCCTGTCCGACCAATTGACCCGCGTGCCGTCGGCCCGCACAGGCGGCGACATCTTCCCGAAGATCCCCCGTTCGCCGAATTGGAACCCGTGGTCGGCGGTGAAGACGATGGCGGTCTTCTCCATGAGGCCCATGTTCTCGACCGTCCTGAGCAGGCGCCCGATCCAGGTGTCGACCATCGTGAGCTCGCCGCAGTAGGCGGCATGAGCCTTGTCGACCACCTCCTGCGTAACCCCCGGCGTATCCTTCCACCGCCCGTAGATCGGGTAGGTCGTCTCGCCGTCGAAGCCGGGCCAATAAAGCTCCGTGTAGTAGTTAGGAGCGTCCCACGGCTCGTGGGGGTCCCAGGTGTCGACGTAGAGGAAGAAGTCTTCCTTGTAATGGCGCTCCAGCCAGTGCATGGCCAGCTTCATGGTCTGGGGTGCGCAACGGTCCTCCTCGTGCCGCCACGCGGCGCGCGCGTCCCAGGACTCGTGGTTCCGCGCCACGTAGGTGCCCCAGGTCTGGACCCCTTTCTCCTCGTCCCGGGAGAAGCTGGCCGGAAACTTGTCGGGGTCGGTCCAGTAGTAGCCCCCCATCAATTGGCCCGGGTAGGTGAAGAACCCCTGGAATCCCCGGTCATAGTTCATCTCCGACCGCTGGTAGAAGGGAGTATCGACGCATGCGGCCGTCGTGAAGCCTTCCTGAACCAGCAGCTGGGCCAGGGTCTCCTGACCCGGCGGGAGCGGACCCCACGTCATGAAGGACAAGCTCCAGCGGCCGGTGTGGTAATCGGCCCGGGCCGGCATGGTGGGGAACGACGCCGCGTAGTGGTTGGCGAACCGGACGGACTTGGCCGCCAGAGCATCGAGCGATGGCGTGCGCATCTCTTTGTTGCCATACGCCCCGATATGGTCCTGCCGGACGGTATCCGCGACGATCCAAATTATGTTCATTGCTTGCTCGCTCCCGAAAGCTCAATCATGAGGGACGGCGCCCTTCGGGCCGAATCCCCTCGGCCCGGTCTTTGCCGTGGCGTCAGCTTGGCGCCGTCCGACCCCGGTGTTTTGACCCACACTCGCCCCGGACCCGCGAAGGCGGCCAATCCCAACCGCCTTGACCCGTGCATCCACGAATCAAGGCGGTGGGGAGTTCTTTCGATTGGCCCGAAACCCTGGTGCGCCGCCTATTCCTGGAGCCAGACGTGGTCCCAGCGCTGATAACTCCAGTGCCCAACCGGCGGCGTGAAGCCCTTCACCTCGCCTTGGACCGGCCAGAACTGGCCCCTCCAGGTGAGCGGGATTCCGGGCACCACTTCGATCATCCGTTGCTGGAGTTGCACCACGAGCTCTCGGCGCTTGTTCGGGTCGGTCTCGGCGCTTTGCTGGCGGTAGAGGTCCTGCATCATCGCATCATCGAGGAGGTTCTTGCCGCCGACCAAGACGCAGCTGGAGCCATCCGGATCGGGGAAGGCAACGTTGCAGCCATCGGGGCTGACCTCGAAATTGCCGTCGGTCCGGCGGGCCGTCGCGTCGGCGGCCGGAAGCACGAGCAGCTCCGAGCTAATTCCGATGCGTTGGAGCTGGTCTTTGACGAACTCTCCTTCGGCGACGATGTATTCCACGCTGGTGGTGAGGAGCTCGGTCTCAAACCCGTCAGGGTAGCCCGCCTCCGCCAACAGCCTCCTGGCCTCCGCGCGGTCTTGTTCCAGTTCATCGCCTGACCGGTAGCCGGGGATCGTGGTCAGCTCTTCGTCAGACAGGCCCCACCCCGCCGGGCCCACCAGCGGCCCCGCCACTCTGGTGGAGCCCGGCAGGACCTTCAGTGCGGCCGAGCGGTCCATGGCCAGGAACGCGGCCCGCCGGACCCGCACGTCGTCCCACGGGCTCACGTTGGTGTTGATGACCACCAGATTGATGGCCAGCGGGTCATGCGGCCAGGGGACCAGGTCCACCACGGTGCTCCGCAGATCGTCGATGTCGCTCTGGTTCACGACGTAGGTGGCGGCGGCGCCGAGCATGTCGAGCCTGCCCGCCTTGAAGCCTGCCAATCGTGTGTTGAAGTCCCTGATGAAGATGAACTTCACCGCGTCCAGGTAGGGCAGACCCTCCTTGAAGTAGCTATCGTTGCGCAGGAACTCCACGGAGACCCCTTTGTTATAGTCCCCCTCCGTGAATGGACCGGTGCCGACTGACGGACCGCTGTCCAAGTTCCCGCCTGCGGCCTCGCGGACGTGCTCGGCGTAGATCGGGTTCATAAGGATGCCCAAAGCAGCGAGGAACGACGCGCGCGGCTGCTCAAGAGTCACCGTTAGCGTCCTGTCGTCGGGCGTGCTCATGGACACGATGTCTTGGAGATGGGGCGCGACCCGTCCCGTCTGGTTTTCAAGGGAGTACATGGCGTCGCCGGCCGTAAAGGGTTGGCCGTCGTGCCACGACACATCATCCCGGAAATGGAACGTGAAGGTCGACCCGTCCGCCTCCCACCGCTCGGCGAGGTCGGGGATCAACTCTCCCATGGGCGGTTCCCAGTTGAACGTGATGATGTTGTTGTAGACGTGGGGGGCCCAGACGCCTAGGAAGGTGATGGACCTAGCGGTCGCCGGATCAACCCTGCCGGGGTCGCCCAGTGAGGGGAGGACCAACGTGCCGCCGCGCCTAGCGTCCGGCGTCGGTATCGGCGTCGCCGTCGGCTGCGGCGTTGGTGTGGGCTGCGCCGTTGGCTCCGTCACCGATACCGGGGTTGCCGTAGGCTGTGGCGTCGGCTGCTCTACTGATATTGGGGTCGCCGTCGGCTGCGGCGTCGGTTGCGTTACCGATATCGGGGTCGCCGTGGGCTGTGGCGTCGGCTGCTCTACCGATATCGGGGTCGCCGTCGGCTGCGGCGTCGCCGTCGGGGCGGGTGTCGGTGGAGCGGCTTCTCCCCCGCAGGCCGCCACGATCAGCGTGAGGACCGCGGCCACCGCAACGATGGTGAGCAACTGAGTTCTTCGTAGCATGGGATGCACCTTCCTCAAGCTGGTTCCTGAGTGGGTCTTCGCCGACTGCTATCGGCCGGCCCCACCACCCGCGCTTCAGAAGGCCCCAACCGGCAGTGGGGCCTTGCCGCGGCACGGTATCACGGCGCCAAAAGGGGAGCAACATTGCGCAATCCGTCACAAAGCGAACTACTAGCGAACACCCCACCACCGCGGGCCAACGGTTGGCGCCACCGCCGAGCACCACGCGGGCTGGCGGAAGACACAGAAGCGGCTCAGGCTGATAGGATTCCCGGTACCGGCGTGCTGCGGTATCCGGTGCGAGCAACACCCTGTCCGAGGTAGCGCCCGTACTGAAGGAACAGGTCGAAGGAGGCCCTAGTGGAAAAGCTGCGCCGCAACTACCCCGATATCTCACCCTCCGGCCCCAATTACGCCAGAGCGGTGCGGGCCGGAAACCAGCTCTTCATCTCCGGCTGCACCGCAATGAAGACCCCTGCGGAAGGGGGGCCGGCCATCGAACAATTGAAAGTGGTCCTCGATAAGCTGGTCCGCATCGTGGCCGCCGAGGGCGGGACGCCGACGGACATCGTGAAGATCACCACGTTCGTGACCGACATCGGCGACTGGTGGCCCCTTCCCGACGAGCAGCTCGCGCTCTACGACGAGTACTTCGACGGTCAACATCCGGCCAACTCGCTGGTGGAAGTCTCCGCGCTCGCTGAGCCGGGTCTAAACCTAGAGATCGAAGCCATCGCCGTGATCGGCTGAACGAGGAGTCGGGCGAAGGAGGCGTTCCGTGGCGAAGTCGTGGGTGGAGCAGTACGAAAAAGAGCCGTACCTTCCGATGGACGACGCGGACGTCTGGGCGTTTCTCGAATCGCCCACTGTTCGGACCATGGCCATGGCCACGGTCGGCAAGGACGGCATGCCCAGCAACAGCATCATCTGGTTCTTCAGCCGCGATCGGAAGATCTACTTCAAGGCGTACAAGAAGCCGATGCGAAAGAAGACCCGCGACATCCTCAACTTCCCGTGGGTCTCCTGCACCGTCGACAATCAGATGGACGGCTTCGATCAGTTCGGCGTCACCATCCTGGGCAAGGCACGGGTGATCGAGCGCCTGGACGAGATCGACGAGTTCCAGCGGCACTTCTACGCCAAGTACATGGCGTCGGGAGACGAAGGGCGGCACGCCGAGGCCCGCGCCAAGTTCCGTACCGAGCACGTGAAGGCGGAGCACGCCTTCTTCGAGATCATCCCTGAGAAGATCTTCTCGTGGGACCGCCGAAAGTGGCTCACGCTGCTGGGTGAAGCGTAGCCTCGGGCGGGCCGGCTACGATGCGCCCTTGGCGGCGGTGTTCAAACCGAGCAGGCCGGTGAGCACGTCGTCATTGTGCTCGCCGACGGCCGGCATGCCCCTGAGCGGCGCCGGCTCCCCGGAGAGTACGGCTGGGAGACGGGGATGCTCCATGCAGCCCCAAGGCTGGGCATGTTCGATCTCGGCGATGAAGCCGCGGGCGCGGAGGTGCCGGTCGTGGTAGAGCTGCTCCCCGGACTGCACCACGCCTGAGGGCACGCCTGCCTCCTGCAGCAACTCCATGACCTCATATGGCGTGTAGCCGCTCGTCCACTCGCCGATGCGCTCGTCCAAGGCGTCTTGGTGAAGCCGCCGGGACCCCAGCGAGGCGAAGCGGGTGTCCGCGGCCCAACCGGGGTTGCCGGCGACGTCGCAGAGGGCCGACCAATGCGCCTCCGTGTAGCAGGCGATGACGCACCACTGGTCGTCACCCCGGCAGGGGTAGCAGCCGTGCGGGGCGGCGGCGAAGTTCCGGTTGCCCATGGGCTCAAGCTGTGCGCCGTTGACCAGAAAGTGCAGCAGTCCCACCCCGGTGTTGGCAGTCGCGGCTTCCGAGCCGTCCACCTCGACGTACTGCCCGACTCCAGTCCGCGCTCGGTATTCGAGGGCCGTCATGACGGCGCACGCGGCCGCGGCCGCTGCGTCGAAGTCCGTGTAATACACCTTCGCCCTGCACTCCATGGGTGAGTCAGGATAACCCCACAGGACGGCGAGGCCGGAGTCGGACATCATCTCTTGGCCAAACGCCACGTAGTTCGCGTACGGGCCATCCGACCCGAAACCGGGCATGCCCACCGCGATGATGTCCGGCTTCACCCGCCTCAGGGCTTGGTAGCCGAGCCCATGACGCTCTAGGAGCCCCGGCGGAGAGTTGTCGATCACCACGTCGCTGAGACGGACCAGCTCCTTCAACACCTCGACGCCCGCTGCGGTCTTGAAGTTCACGGTGATACTCCGCTTGCCGCGGTTGAGCTCGCCTACCATGGGCGTCAGCCGTTCCCCGCTGCGCCCTTCGTCTGGAGCGTGCTCGACCTCAACCTTGACGACGTCGGCCCCAAGGTCGGCCAGGTAGCGGGTGGCGAGGGGCCCCGCCCACATGCGGGTAAAGTCCAGCACGCGCACGTCATGCAGCGGCGCCCGCTCGGGCATTGCGGTCGCCGGAGCTCCAGGTCTGTGCGCGGGCTGCGCCTCCGGTTCTGCAACGACCTCTTCGGTGTGCTGTCCGAGAGACGGCGCCGGACGGTACACATGCCAGGGAGTCCCACCCATCCTGTAGGGCGCTCCGGGGAATTGGAGCGCCCCGAGACGGGGATGCGCGACCTCGGCGAACCACTCCCGGGCGCGGTTCTTGGGACTCTCCACGACGTCCTGCAGCGTGTTGATTGGGATGGCGGACAGTCCCCGCTCCTGCGCGGCGGCGACGAACTCTTCCAACCCGAACCCGCTCACGAACTCCTGCATGCCTTCGATGACGAGGTCCTGGTTAGCGTAGCGGTAGTCGCGGTCTTCCCAGAGAGGCTCTTTCAGCACCTCGTTCCCCATCCACTGCGCCAGTACCTGCCAGTGGCGCAGAAAGATCACCGAGACGCTGGCCCACCGCCCATCCTTGCACCGGTAGTAGCCGCTTGGCGGCGGGGCGTTGGTGATGAGCCGCCCCGCCCTTCGCACGATTTGGCCGTCGAAAGCGTACTTCGCCACGGTGAAGAGCAGATGCCCCACGACTTCCTGAAGAGACACGTCGACGTGGCGTCCCCGGCCCGTGCTCCGCCGTCCATTGAGGGCCGCCAAGGTGGCGAAGGCGGCGTGGCGGGAGGCAAGCTGGTAGGCCAGGTCGAAGGGAGCGGCGCACGGCGGCTTGGCATCGTCGCCTTGGACGTACATCAGACCGCCCATCGCCTGCGCCACCAGGTCCGACCCCGCGAAGTCCCGATAGGGGCCGGTCAGGCCGAACGGCGTGATTGACGTCATAACCAGCGCCGGGTTGATCCGCGACAGGCTCCGATAGCCCAAGCTGCGACCGTCCAGGAATCCCGGAGGGAAGCTGTCCAACACGATGTCCGCCGTAGCCGCGAGGCGGCGCAGCCGCGTCCGGTCGGCGTCGGAGGCGAGGTCGAGGACAAGGCTCCGCTTGTTGGTGTTGAAATACAGGAAGTAGAGACTGCCCTCGGGGTGCTCGACGCCTTGGGCGAACGGGCCCGTCATACGGGCGGGGTCGCCGTCCGGGGGCTCAATCTTGACGACGTCCGCACCCATGTCGGCAAGGAGCTTGCCGCAGTGTTGGCCCACCGGCCCCCCAAGTTCCAGCACCCGGAGGTGCCCCAAAGCCGACGGCGGCCGGGCTTCAGTTGGGGTCGATGCCGTCATGCGTGAGAGGCCCGCCCCTCACTTGGCGGACGAGCCGGCCGCCTCCAACACCTGCGGCCGCTTCCGCTTGTCCCAGGAAAGGATCTTCGTCGGGGTGATTTCGACCCAAAGGTGCTCGAGGTCCCGCATGATGTTGGCCCACGGAGACGTCGGCCCTGGACGAGCTCCTTCCGCCTGCGCCGCCTCGGCCCGTTGCCTGATGTGCGCCTGGACCGCCGCGATGAGTTCCTGGTCGTCGACGACCTTGGCCACGCCGGTGATGGCCGCCCCATAGACCTGGTTACCGTCGCCGTTGGGCGTGACCGCGGCAGTGAGGCACACGTTAGGGTTCTCCATGATGTTGCGGACCTTCTTCTTCAACGGCTTCGCGAAGCAGTTGAAGTAGATCTTGCCTTCATAGGTGTAGACCCAGATCGTCGTGCAATGCGGTATGTGGTCGTTCCCGCAGGTGGCGAGGTAGACGTCCTGCGCCTCGGGCGTCTCGAGGAAGGCCCAGACCTCCTCGTCGGTCATTCTCGGATACTGAAAATTGTAGGTGCCGTAGATCCCCGCATCCGTCGTCATAGTGTATTCACTCCTTGCCTGGGCCGATGGCCCCTTGCCCATCAGACGACCTCGGCCACGAGCTCGATTTCGCAGCAGGCGCCGAATGGCAGGGCGGCAACGCCAACGGCCGCCCGGGCGTGCCGCCCCGTCTCGCCAAAGGCCTGGACCAAGAGGTCGGAGGCGCCGTTCGCGACCTTGTGCTGCTCGGCGAACTCGGGAGTCGAATTCACCACACAGAAGAGCCGAACGATGCGAACCACTCTGTCCAGGCTTCCCAGATGCCCTTTCAGGCTCGCCAATGCCGCCAAGGCCGCGTGCCGCGCTGCGTCGTAGCCCTGTTCTACGGTCAGCTCCGCACCCAGCCTTCCCGGCACCCTGGCTCCCTCCGCGTCTCTGCCGAGGTGCCCCGACACAAACGCCAGATTCCCCGTGACCACGACCTCGACGTAGTTGGCGGCGGGTTGAGGGGCCGGCGGCAGCCGCGCGCCGTAGCGTTCAAGTCTGGCCTCGATGGCAGATAGTGTCGCGTCGCTCATGACCCGTCAGACCTCCCGCCTCCCTCGTCCCAAGCGCGGGTCCCAGATGTCGCGCAGCGCGTCGCCGAACAGGTTGAATCCGATCACCAACCATGAGATGCCGAGGCCTGGGAAGATTACCATCCAGGGTGCGGTCACGGCGAAGTCGCTGGCGGAGCCGGAGAGCATGCGCCCCCAGGACGAATGCGGCGGCGGAACGCCGAGCCCCAGGAAGCTCAACGTCGCCTCGATCAGCACCGCGACTCCCAGGAAACTGCTGGCGAGCACGAGGTACGTCGCGGTCACGTTGGGCAGGATGTGGCGGAACATGATACGGAACTGCGAGGCCCCCAGGGCCCGCGCGGCCTCCACGTACATATTCTCTTTGGCCGAGAGGACGGTGCCCCGTACCACGCGGACCGTAGTTGGAATGAAGATGATGGCTAGGGCTAGGACCACCTTGTCGGGGCCGCTCCCCAGCGTCGCCACCAGCACCAAGGCCATGAGCAGATCGGGCAGGGAGAGCATGACCTCGACGAGCCGCTGGCTCACGCTGTCCAGCCGGCCGCCCATGTACCCCGCGGACACCCCTAACGCGAGGCCGATAAGCGTCCCGAAACCTACTGATGCGAAGCCCACGAACACTGAGAGCCGTGCTCCATGCACCATCCTGGACCACTGGTCCCGCCCCAAATCGTCGGTGCCAAACCAGTGGTCCAGACCGGGGCCTTGGAGCCGCACCCGGAAGTCCCCTTCATTGGGGTCGGTGAAGCTGAAGACGTCGGCGCCGATTGCCAGGACCACAATGACCGTGACCATGAAGAGTCCGATAAAGCCGATGGGGTGCAGGCGCATCAGCCGCCACGTGCGGGCCGCGCGGTCGAGCGCCCACGATGCGATGGCCGCCGTGGGCCCGTTGGGTGACCGCTCTCTTGACATCCGCATCACTAGGACCGACCCCTACGATTGGACGCTTACCCTTGGATCAAGCCAGCCGTACATCAAGTCCACCACCAGGTTGATCAAGATGAAGATGCCGGCCAGGCAGAAGACTATTCCCTGCACGACGGGATAGTTCCGCACTTCAATGGAATCGAGCAGCAGCTTACCAAGTCCGGGCACGGCGAAGATGTTCTCCATAACGACGGTGCCGCCGAGGATGTTGCCGAAGCTGACGCTCATGACCGTCACCACGGGTATCAGGGCGTTTCTCAACCCGTGGCGAACGACCACCGTGGGGTTCGACAATCCCTTTGCTCTCGCGGTCCGAATGTAGTCTTCGCCAAGGATTTCGAGTAGCGACGACCGCGAAATGCGCGCCACGATCGCCATGAGCGCCGTGCCGATGATGAGGGCGGGGAAGACCAACTGTGAGAGGTTGTCCGTTGGGTTGTCCCACAGAAGGTTTCGCCCGAACGGCGGTGACCAGTCGAAGAACCGCTGCGCTATGAGCAAGACCAGGAGCCCCAGCCAGAAGTTCGGCACGGCGAGGAAGGTGATGCTCCAGAGGCGCGATACCAGGTCGATGATGCTGTTCGGCCTGAGGGCCGAGGCGACGCCCAACGGGATGCCCATGAGGATGCCGAAGGCCACGGACATGATGGCGATCTGCACGGAGAGGAGCATTCCCTTACCGATCTCGTTGGCCACGGGCCTCCCCGTCGCTATGGACTCGCCGAAGCTGGCCTGGGCAACGTCCCCGAGCCAGTCAAGGTACTGCACGATGATGTGGCGGTTGAGCCCGAGCTGCTCGCGGAGCCGCTCCAGCTCGTCGAGATCAACCCGCGCGCTGGCGACGTCGGCTGCGGGGCCGAGCAGGATCAGGTACGCGACGTCTCCCGGCACGACACGCATGAGGAGGAACACGAGGAACGTCGCTCCCAGGAGTGTGGGAACCACGAGCAGGATTCTGCGTATGAAGAATGCAGTCCGTGGGTTGCTCATCGCATTCCGAGGTTAAGCGAATGGCCCCCCTTTTCGGGGGGCCATTCCAAGGGGTCGTCTTGCGAAAACGCCTGCTTGCGGCCGAGGGCTACTGCACCCTTCCATCGTAGAGCCACTCCGCCCTGTCATGGTAAAACTCTCCGTTGGCGTTGTCATAGCCCATGAAGTGGTTCCACATGATGAAGTTCGAGAAGCTGTCCGACGCCGGGGCGATGGGCATTTGCTCAAGGATCCTGTCTTCGATCTGGGTCACCAGCTCGAGCCTTTTCTGCGGATCGAGCGTCGAGCTCTGCTCCACGAACATCTCGTCGACAACTGGGTCGTTGAAGCCGGTGATGTTGGAACTCCCGGTGCTTCTGAAGAACTGACCGATCCACACGTCCGGCTCGGGCAATCCCGTCACCCACGCGAAATAGACCATATCGAACCCGAAGCTGTTGAACTGCTCGAAGAAGCTTGCCCGGTCCGCGTAGGTGTCCGCGGTCACGTTGATTCCGACTCTGGGCAACTGGGTGGAGACCCACTCGACCCATCGCGTGATCGAGCGTGAATAGTCGCTGTGCAGGATCGTAACGTCGATGCCGTCGGGATAGCCCGCTTCGGCCACGAGCTGTCTCGCCTGCTCGAGCTCCGCCTCCTTCGCGTCTCCGGTAGCCCACCCTGGAATCTTGTTCCATATCTCGTCTGCCGTTCGCGCGCCGGGCCACAAGCCCGGCTGGTAGAGGCTTACGGACGCCTGCCCATTGCGCACGATCGCGTCGTGGCTTTCACGGTCGAGCGCGAGGTTCACCGCCTGTCTGAGCTTCTGGTTGTCGAAGGGCGGACGCGTCGTATTCATGGCGACGCCCCAGATGCAATTACACGGCTCCAGTTGCCACTCCCCTTTACCTTCGGCCACGAACCTCTCGTACTCCGCGCGCTGGTCCGCCGCACTGCTCACCCGGGCCCGGTCAAGCCGCCCGGTGAGCACCGCTGCGGTCGCGGCGAGCGTGTCGGAGATGATCGGAATGACAAAGGCGTCCAGGTAGGGGAAGCCTTCCTTCCAGAAGTCGGCGCGGGCCTCCATCTCGACCACGGCCCCGGTGTCCCACCGCCCGATCACGAAGGCACCGCTCCCCATGGCCTCGGTCTTGAGGTCGTCCCGGGGGGTGCCGTCCTGCACGATGCCGCAGAAGTTCATGGCGATAAACTTGGGGAACGCGGCGGCCGAGTAGGCCAGGTTGATTTGAACCGTCCGGCTGTCCGGCGCCTCGAAGGGATTGCCCTCCGCCAGGTAGACGCTCATCGCCCCGCACTTGGTGGACTGGGCCTCATCGGGCACAAGGCCTACCATCTTCCTAAGGCTATAGACGACGTCCTGCGCCTCAACGGGCGAGCCGTCGGCGAAGGTGGGGTCTTCCCTGAGATTGAATACGGCGGTCGTGCCGTCACCCACGTACTCCCAGGACTCGCATAAGTCGCAAACGAGCTCCGTACCAACGGGGTTCATGAGCAGCGTGCTGTAAAGCTGCGATATGTAGAAGAGGTCAATCGCGGCGACCGAGGCGTGCGGGTCGAGGTGCGGCGGGTCCCTCCGCTCGTTGCGGATCAGTGTCCCGCCGCGCTTGATGCTGGGACCCTCAGTCGGGGTGGGTGGAGGCGGCGTAGCCGTCGGCTGTGGCCTCGGCGTCGCCGTTGGTTCCGGCATTGCCGTGGCCGTAGGCTCCGGCATTGCCGTGGGAGCCGGGGCCTCACCCGGTGCCGGTGCTTGAGCACCCGCCGGCCCTTCGGCCCCTGCCGGCCCTTCGGGCCCCGCCGGTCCTGCCGGCCCCGCCGGACCCGCTGGCCCCGCCGGCCCTGCCGGCCCTGGCGGCCCTTGCGCCCCGCCGCATGCCGACGCAACCAGCGCGATGACGATGCCTACAGCGAAAACCACCATCAATTTTCGAGAAATAGCGGGAGCCATCTTGCGGCCTCCTGAGTGCGGGCGCTGCGCGCGCGTGCGCGTCGTCCCCGAAGCTGTGCCCCTCTCAACAGATCCAATCGAGGGCGGGGCAGTGTTGCTCGCATCTAGTAACATAGCCTCGAACTGTTGTCAAGCGAATCCTTACGTATCATGACAATGAATCGCCGATTTCGTGACCGGTTTCGTAGATTGTGAAGGATTGCACAAACGATTTTCGTCGCCGCGCCGCCGACCGGACTGCAGCCGGCATAGAGGGAGAAGGAAGCATGGCACCGGACCTCGCATTCGTGTCCGCAGCGCGGTTGGCAAGGATGATCGCCGACCGGGACGTGTCACCGGTGGAGGTGGTGCGGGCTCTTCTCGACCGCATTGACCGACTCAACCCCAAGCTGAACGCATACCTCACCGTCTGCGGCGACGAGGCGCTTGCCGCGGCGCAGGCCGCCGAAGACGTCCTCATGCGGGAGGTGCCGACCGGCCTCCTGCACGGCGTCCCCCTCTCGTTCAAAGATCTCACGGCCACCAAAGGGATCCGCACGACGATGGGTTCCCTCCTGTTCAAGGACAACGTCCCGACTCAGGATGCTATCGTGGTGGAGCGCGTGAAGCAGGCGGGCGCAATCATCCTTGGGAAGACCAACACGCCCGAGTTCGCGGCGTGGAGCACCACGGAGAACCGCTTGGGCGACCCTTGCAACAACCCGTGGGGCGTTGGCCGGACCGTGGGGGGCTCCAGCGGCGGCGCGGCCGCGGCGGTCGCCGCCGGGCTCGGCCCCGTAGCGCTTGGCGGCGACATGGCCGGCTCCATCCGCAACCCCGCCGCCTTCTGCGGCGTCTTCGGCTACAAACCGTCCCGCGGGCTTGTGCCCATGGCGTCGGGCCCCCGTCCCGTATTCAGCGCCTTCGGCCAGCAGGGGCCGCTCTCCCGCACCGTCGAGGACTCGGCGCTCCTGTTGCGGGTCATCGCCGGGTACGACCGCCGTTACCCCATCGCGCGGCGCGAGCGCCCACCCAACTTCCAAGCAGGCCTGCATGACCGCATCGACGGGCTCTTCATGGCTTGGTCACCCGACTTCGGATACGCCGCCGTGGACCCGGAGGTCGCGCGCATGGCCGAGGACGCTGCGCGTGCTTTCGAGGGCTTGGGAGCCGTGGTCGAGGCGCCGACGATCGCCTTCGACGACCCCTGGGACATCTACGAGCCCATCGGCATATCGGCGCTCTTCTCCATGTACGAGACAGTCCTGGAGACCAAGGGAGACCTGCTGACCGATTACGTCAAGGATCGGGTCAGTGCCGGCAAGTCCATCACCGGCGCGGACTATGCGCTGGCCATGGGCCGGCTCGAAGTCTTTACCGCCCGGATGGACGACTGGTTCGATCGCTACGACATCCTGCTGACACCGACCCTCGCCGCCGCCGCGTTCCCCCACGGCCAATTCCCTCAAGAGATCGGCGGCAGAACCTTGGAGCACCCTTGGCGCGGCTTCACGCCGTTCACCTACCCCTTCAACCTCGCGGGCAACCCGGCCGCCACCGTGCCCTGCGGATTCACGTCGGAGGGGCTGCCCGTCGGGCTGCAGATCGTGGGAGCCAGAGGCGCCGACGCTCTCGTGCTACAGGTCTCCGCCGCGTTCGAACGGGCCAGGCCTTGGGCGGCGCGTCCCAATCTCGACTAGATATGGGCGACGCGTACACCGTCCAGGCGATCACCATCTGGAACAGTCGAGAGGCCGTTCCGACGGCGCGCCTGTTCCCGATCGCCAACGGCCTGCTCTACCTGCCGCGTGGACAGAGCCGCGGCCACGGCGGCCCGGCGTTCCTCTTCGCCCACCGTTGGGCGGGCTACCACTCCGATCCCTTGCCCCGGGAGCTGGGCCCGGCCCTCGCCGCGCAAGGGTACGGCTTTCTCAGCTTCGCGCTGCGGCGGCGCGGCATCGAGGGGCAGGCGGTCGCGACCCCCGAGGACGACAGCGCCGACTTGGGTCTCGCCCTGGACCACATGGCGGCGCTCGGCTTCACCGACGTCTTTCTCGTGGGGGAAGAGGTCGGCGCGCTCAGCGTGGCGCGGTTCGCCGCGAAGCGGCCCGATCTCCGCGTCAAGGGGGTCGCGCTGGTGCGACCGGCGCGCGACCTCAGCGACTGGCTTTCCGACGCCGTCGGCGCGGCAGGCTATGGGGAACGACTCGAGGCGGCGGCGCGGGCACTTCGCTATGGCGCCGGTGTGCACGAGTACGTCGACCTCGAAGCCACCGGGCCGGATGGCGTAATGATGAAGATCTTCCAGCCTTCAAGCCTCTTCCTAGCTTGGTGGGGGAGGACCGCGGATACCCGACTCAGCCGCGCCATCGAGACCATCATGGCCCCGCTCCTGCTAGTCGGGGGCGATACGTCGTGGACCGAGACGCTCGCTCGGAAGGCTGTGGTCTCTCGTGCCGTCCATTCAGTCCAAGCCGAGACGGCGGAGGATACCGCCGGGGCCCTGGTCGAGTGGGCCCATGGATTGGCGCTCCCTCCTGTTGGCCCACCCCCCGCAACCGAAGTCGTCACCGTCGCGGCCAAGGACGGCCGAACCCTCGTCGGCCTTCTCTGGACGCCGGCGGAGTCTCGCGCCACGGACAGTGCCGTCATCTACGTCCACGGCATTGGATCGGTGCCGTTCCGCAACGTCGCGGGCATGCTGGCGCCGGTGTACGCGGAGCACGGCCTGGCGACGCTCAGCGTAGGACTCCGACGGAGCGGAGCCGAAGGCCGAATGACCGCCCCGCCGCGAATGGATGCCGAGGACATCGACACGTGGGTGGGCTTTCTTGCCGAGCGGGGCTACCGGCGTGTCGTTACCAGCGGACACAGCAACGGGAGCATCTCGGTCACCCTGCACCAGGCCTTGTTCCGCAACCCGCTCGTCGTCGCCAACGTGCACATGGCCCCGACCGCCGAGCACGCCGACTGGATGCGCCGCGGCCTCGGCGACGAGAAATACGCCGCGACGGTGAAGCGGGCTCGGGAATTGGTCGCGGCGGGCAAGGGCGATCACGTCATCGCCGAGTGGTCGGAGCGGCCTCACCCCGATCCCTATAACGCGCTCATGCAGATCGTGATGCGGGCCGACTGCTGGCTGGAAATGTGGGCCCCCGAAACCATCGCCGCCCATTCCAAGCGGATCGCCGAGGTCGACGTGCCGATCATGATGCTGTCCGGCTCCGAGGACAACTTCAACGACCGCGCCCGCATGCACGAACTGGAGGCCGCGGCCGTTCGCTCGCCTGCCGTTACCCAACGCTGGTACGAGCGTTGCAATCACGCCTTCGACGGCTTCGAGCGCAGGGTCGCCACGGATGTCGTGGAATGGCTGGCCGCCTTCGGCGCGATAGCAACAACGCCGCCCACCCAGGGGACCTGAGACGCTCAGGCCGGGGCGAACTTCACCAGCGTCCACTCGGGCGTGACGTCGTCGAACTTCACCTGCACAGGCATGTCGATCTCAATGGCCTCGAGTGGGCAGTCGACGATGCCGGTCACCATGCGGGGCCCCTCGTCGAGCTCGACGACGGCATAGGCATAGGGAACATCACCCATGAAGGAAGGATTGGCGGGCCGTCTGACCAGGGTGAAGCTGTAGACGCGGCCCCTCCCGCTCACCGGCTCCCACGCCCAGTCCGACGACAGGCAGTGCGGGCAGGCGTGCCGAGGGTAGAAGAAAAAGCGGCCGCAGGCGCCGCAGCGTGGGATGACCAGCTCGTGACGCTTGGCCGCCTCCCAGAAGGGCTTGGTCAGCTCGGGGTCCGCGGGTATCGGGACGGGCTTGGAATAGCCGTCGTCGCTCATCGGCGCCTTATTCCGCTGCTTCCGATCCGAGCAGGAGCGTGAACATCACGCTCGCGTCGCCCCCTCAGCCGTTTATCGTGCAGAGGTCGGCCTTCGGTACCTGGCGCTCCCCGCCCCGGCGCATGATCTGGCGCGCCCCTTCGACCACCTGCCGGAAACCTCCGCCCATGCCGGTGATCTGGCCGCCCGATAGCTGGCCGCCGTCGGTATTGACGGGGAAGCTGCCCTTGTAGGTCGTGTTGGTCGATTCGTAGAAGGCCCCGGCCTCACCCTTCTCACAGAACCCGGCATCTTCGAGGCTCACGGCCGCGAGGACCGTGTATCAGTCATAGAGTTCGGCGAACTGAACGTCCCCCGGACCGTAGCCGGCCATGTCGAAGGCCTTCCGGGCCGACACCTCGACGGGCGTCGTGGTGATGTCGGGACTCTGCCAGATAAGGTCGTGCGTGGAGTGTGAGCCTACCCCAAGGATGAATGCCGGCGGATGGGGCAAGTTCTTGGCCCGCTCCGCCGAGGTCACCACGCAGGCGAAGCCCCCCGCGCAGGGCATGACGCATTCCAAGAGATGCAAAGGGTCGCTGACCAATGGAGAGTTCAACACTTCGGCGGTAGTGATGGGCTTGCCGTGGAAGACCGCATTCTCGTTGGTGAGGGCGTTGAACCGCTGATCGGCGGCGACCTTGGCGAACTGCTCGTCCGTCGAGCCGAACTTGTTCATGTGACGCTGCTTGATCAGCGCGTAGATGCCGTTCGCCGCGACCACCGGCCCGTAGGGGCTCTCGAACTCCGTCTTGATGCTCGCGGCCGATCCATGTCCGCCCTGTCCAAGGGCAGGGTCCCTGCTCCCCCCGAAGGCGCAAAGCACGTAGTTCGCGAGGCCCGCGTTGACGGCCATGGCGGCCAGTCCAATCGACTGGGCCCCACTGGCCCCCATGAGGTGGCTGCCTTCTAGGAAGGTGGGTCGAAGCCCCAATCGCTCCGCCAGCGTGATCGGACTGAAGTCCTCGGCAGCGGTGATGAGGCCGTCGATGTCGTCGCTGCGCAGGCCGGCATCGTCGATGGCCAGCTTCGCGGCCTCAATGCAAAGAGAATAGGCCGACCGCCCGGGATAGTTCCGTTTGGTTGGAAGCTCGCCGATACCGACGATCGCGGCCGCGCCCCGTAGGCTCATCTTGCCTCGCTCCCCTACCGTACGCTGGGCCGAGTATAGCCCGCGGCCTAGGGCGGCACAACGCGAAGTCGATGCCGCGGTGTAGAATCCCCACGACCCCTTCACCGAAACGACCATGGAGTTCCTCTTCTCCCCCGAGGACGAAGCATTCCGAGAGGAACTTGCGGGCTTCATCGACCGCGAGCTTCCGTGGGACTGGCGGGCCTTGGACGTCGACGCCGAGGAGCCCGAACACGCCCCGCTCATCCAACAGTTCCGGAGGAAGTTGGCGCAAAGAGGCTGGCTCACGATGGCGTGGCCCCGTGAGTACGGAGGCAACGCGGCGCCGCACCTGCGCCAGCTCGTTTTCAACGAGGAGACCGCCTACCGCCGCGTGCCCGCCACGGGGATGGGCGTGAACATTCTGGCCCCGGTTCTGATGATCCATGGAACCTCCCAACAGAAGCGCTTCTTCTTGAACAAGATCGCCCAGGCGGACATCGACTGGGCCCAGGGCTACTCCGAGGCCGACGCCGGCTCCGACCTTGCCTCCCTGCAGACCGCCGCCGTCGAGGACGGCGACGACTTCGTGGTCACCGGAGCGAAGCTCTGGAACGGCGCGCACAACGGCGCCGGCTGGATGTTCATGCTCGTCCGAACCGACCCCGACGCGCCAAAGCACCGCGGCATCAGCTTCCTCCTCGCCGAAATGGACAGCCCCGGCATCTCCGTCAGCACGTTTCCCATGATGTACGACGGCTCCCGTAGCTTGGTCACGTTCGACGAGGTTCGCGTACCGAAGCGCAATCTTGTGGGAGAAAAGAACCAGGGGTGGTACGTGGGAGCCGCCTCGCTTGACTTTGAACGGTCCGGTGTCGGCGTTCCCGCCAGGGCGAGGCGCTTTTTGGAAGAGATGACCGCCCGCTACCACGTAACGGGGAGCCCGAACGGCGCGCCCTGGGACGATACGATTGTCCGACATCGGATCGCGGACATGGCGGTCGAAATCCAGGCCTGCCGGCTTATGTGCTACAACGTGGCGTGGAAACAGAGCCGGGGCTTGGTCCCCAACCAAGAGGCCTCGGTGGTCAAGCTGCTGGGCACCGAGATGGAACAGCGCCTCTTCCTGCTGGGCATGCGTCTGCTCGGCCTATGGGGCCAGATCGGAAGCAGCGAGTCACGGGCCCCACTCGAGGGCAGGATCGAGAGCGGCTACCGGCGCTCCTTGTACTTGACGGTCTATGGCGGCACGTCCGAAATCCAGCGGAATATCATAGCGACGCGGGGCCTGGGGCTTCCCAGGAATTGACCCTCGCGCCGGTGCACAAGGGAGGTAGAGCATGCAGCATGGCGAAGCGGCGGGATTCATCGAACGGACACTTTCCCTGGAGAAGCCCATAATCGGCCTGGCCTTCGTTGAAGCGCAGCCGGAAGGTGTCTCCCGGATCGGCAAGGCGGTGCCGTCCACCTGCGCGTTTTGGCGGGAAGCCGAGACCGGCGTCTTCTACGCCGACGCGTCCGATCACTTCAACTGCGCCCTAGGGGCGATGGTCATGGGCTTTCCCCTACCCGAGGAGACGATGGGGCGGCTGATGGAGGACGTCGGAATGATGTGCGGCACGTCCTACGTGCGTGAAGAGGAAGTGGAGAAGGTCCCCAAGAACGACCGGGCGTCCGCCGGCATCGTCTACGGTCCCCTGAGCCGGTTCCCTGTCGACCCCGACCTCGCCTTGGTCTGGACCACGCCGCGGCAAGCGATGCTCGTGGCGGAAAGTTCCGGCCTCATGAATTGGGCCGCGGGACATGCCGGCGTCTACGGCAGACCGGGTTGCGCGGCCGTTCCCATAGCCCTGGCGGAGGGCAGGACGGCGCAGTCCTTCGGCTGCGTCGGCATGCGGATCAACGCAGCCGTTGAGGATGACTTGATGCTAATGGCTATCCCGGGCGGCAAGCTCGACTCGCTGGTAACCGAGCTCGGCCGGATGAGCCAAGTCCACGGTCAACTGGATACGCACTACCGCGAGCGGGCCGCGGGCCTTTAGTCCCAATAACGCAGCGAGGAGCGTCCCGATGCCGTACTGGATGTACGAAAAGCACGACGACGAACACTACGCGGTCTTCACCATGAACCGGCCCGACCGCCTCAACGCCTTCGGCCGCCAGATGAACGCCGAGCGCCGGGAGGCCTTGGCCGACTTCAACGCCGACCCCAACATGTGGGTGGCCATCGTGACCGGCACGGGCAGGGCTTTTTCCGCGGGGGCGGACCTGAAGGAAATGGCCCAGCGCAATGAAGACGGCGATGGGGACTTGTCCGGGGAGCGCGCCGACACCGCAGACCAACCCAGAGGGCCGGGCATCCTGTCACGAAGCCCCAAGCCCATTATCGCGGCGGTGAACGGGCTCGCGCTCGGCGGCGGAATGGAGGAGGCGATGGACTGCGACATCCGCATCGCCTCGACGGAGGCGACCTTCGGCCTGCCGGAGGTGAAGCGCGGCATCCTCGCCATCTATGGCATCCATCACTTCGCCAGGGTGACGCATTTCGGCGAGGCCATGTACTACGCCCTGACCGGCGAGACCATGTCTGCGGAGGAAGCGCGCCGCATCGGCTTCGTCCACGAGATCGTTCCGCCCGAGCGGCTGATGCCACGCGCCATCGAGATTGCTCAGGCCATCGCTGCCAACGCACCGCTCGCCGTGCAGGCGACTAGGAAGATGATGCACTTCTGGCGTCGCCTGGCGATGGAAGAGTCGCAGAAGTTCGGCGACGTCATCTACGCCCAGATCAACCAATCGGAGGACGCCAAAGAAGGGCCATTGGCCTTCACGGAAAAGCGCCCGCCCCAGTGGAAGGGGAGCTAGCGGCGGCATCCTTCCCCACCTCGTCCCGTTCCGTCCCCACTGTTGGAGCCGCCCGACTTCGACCCCAGCACCACACCAAGTACCACGCGAGCGCGGGCCGCGAACACGACCCGGGGCGCTGGCTCATACCCTCTCCACCGCGATGGGTTGGTTTGGGCCCCCTAGTCGTAGCGGACTCTAGGATCGACGTACGCGTACAGGATGTCAGTTACGAGATTGATCAGAATCACGCCCGCGGCGACCAGCATGAGCGAAGACTGAACGACGATATAGTCGCGGTTATGCACCGCGTCGATCATCAAGGTCCCGAAGCCGGGCAAGCTGAACACACTCTCGAGCACCACGACTCCCCCGATCACGGCGGCCGCCTGTATGCCGATAACGGTGAGGACGGGGAGCATGACGTTCGGCGCGGCATGGCGGGCGACGACGAACCGCTCGGCTAGTCCCTTGCTCCGCGCGGTCCGGATGTAGTCCTCGCCCATCACCTCCAGCATGCTCGACCGCGTCATCCGGGCCAAGATTGCGCCAAAGGCTAGCCCGCCGATCACGGATGGCAGCACCATCTGCTGCGCGTGCTCGGACAGATCCGCGATCGGTCCGCTGTAACCCAGCGGCGGACTCCAGTTCAGCCACGTTACGAGGGCGATGAGCGACAAGATCCCGAGCCAGAAACTTGGCACAGAAAGCCCTAGGACGGCGACGATCCGGGCGAGGAGGTCGACAGGGGAGTTGGCTCGCAGCGCACTGATGACGCCTAGGGGAATGCCAATCAGCACCATGAAGCCGATGCTGTAGACGGTCAGAAGTATCGTGACGGGCAGGCGTTGCTGGAACAGGGTGTTGACACTCTGTTGTGTGTAGAGGGAGGAACCGAAGTCCCCACGGGTCAGGATGCCGCCGATCCAGGAGAAGTATTGCTCGTGGAGCGGCCTATCGATCCCGAGCCGCTCTCGCAGCGCCTGTTCTTGCTCGGTGGTGAGAGTCGCTGATTCTTCACCCTGGAGGACGTCGACAACGTCGCCCGGCAACGCCCGTAAGATGACAAACACCACCACGGACATGATGACGAGCACCACGAACAGCGATGCAATCCGTCGTGCGATGTACCGGTGCACGGCTATGTCCCCTTTCGCCCAGGGGTCGCTTGGTTCGAAACACACATAGCGCCTAGAGTTTCCTCACCCACCTTGAAGGCCCTCACCGCCACCTGCCGCGATATTCCTCAACCGAGGGTCGGTCACATCGCGCAGGGTATCTCCAAGCATGTTCACTGCGAAAACCAAGAGGCTGATGGCGACACCGGGGAATACGGCGATCCACCAGGCCCTTCGGAAGAACTCCGTGGCGTCGGATGAGAGCATGCCGCCCCAAGACACCGATGGCGGCGGTGGTCCGAACCCCAAGTAGCTCAGCGCCGCCTCCGCCAGAATCGCTATCCCAAGCATGGCCGTGCTGATCACAACGAAGGGCGCCAGGCACTGGGGCGCTATGTGCGCCCACATGATCCGAGGCCCGCTGCCGCCGACCGCCCTAGCGGCCATGACAAACTCCGAGGTCTTGACGCTGAGCGCCGTGGCCCGCACGACGCGGCTCGATCTCGCCGCCAAGGGCACGGAGATCGCGACGATGATGCTGAAGGACCCCGCTCCCATCACCGCCACAATGGCCAAAGCCAACACCAGCACCGGGAATGCCATCAGGGCGTCGACGATGCGCTGAATGACGTCATCGAGCTTTCCGCCGTAGTAGCCGCTGATCAGGCCGAGAATGGCTCCTGTGCCTGAACCGAGGACCACTGCGGCCACGGTAACGATCACTTCGGTCCGCGCACCAACCACGATGCGCGCGAGCACGTCCCGCCCGAAGCCGTCGGTTCCCAACGGGTGCTGCCACGACGGGGCGAGCAAGCGTTCGTCGAATCGGAAGAGGGCGGGGTCGCCCACCATGAGGGGCCCGAAGATCGCCATGACGAGCGTCGCGGCGAGGAGGACCGCTCCAACAAACCCTAACGGCTGCCGGCGCGCAAAGCCGTGGCTTCTACGCCATGCGGCGCCGGCTAGGTCGAGCCCCACACCACTACACCACTACCCGCTCGTGCTCCAGCTCGTCGATGCGAGTCTCACGCAGCCCTAAGAGCTCGCTTAGGATCGGGCGGGTGTCCTCACCCAGCCGGGCAGCAGCCTTCTCGATGCGGCTGGGCGTCTCTTCCAGCCGCCAAGGCGCGTGAACTGAGATCCCCCTGCCGCTGAGCGGATGGTCGACTTCGGTGAGAAGCCCTCTGACTTGCATGTGCGGGTCGTCGAGCAGGTCCTTCACGCTCGTTGATATGGCAGCCTTGACGCCCCGGCGCTGGAGTGTGTGAAACAGCTCGTCGGCGTCCCACGACTTCGTCTTCTCGACGAGCCAGTCCTCGATATCTCGAGCGTTCTGCGTTCTTGTGGCAGCGGTCGCGAATCTAGGGTCGGCGGCAAGCCTGGGCTCGCCAAGCGTCTCGCACAACCCCTTCCACTCCTCGTCGGTCGTGACGTCGAGGGCGATCCATCGATCCTCCCCGGCGCATTGGTACACTCCCGCGGGAGCAGATCCCTCCCTCACGTTCCCGACGGGCCCGGCAACGCGGCCATTCAGATCGAAGTCGAGCACGGCTTCAGGAAAGAGCATCACGGCCGACTGCAGCTGCGAGACATCCACGAACTGTCCCTCGCCGGTGCGGTCCCGATGAGTCAGCGCCGCGGCTATAGCCAGTGAGGCCGTCGCACCCATGAAGTAGTCGGGGAACGGGGGGCCGCCGCCCCAGGGGTCGCCGTTGGCAAAGGCATTCAAAGCAGTGATGCCGGACAAGCCCTCAATGACGGTCGCATACGACATGTAGTCCTTCTCGGGGCCCGTTGCGCCGAAGCCCGAAAGGGAGGCGAGGATGACGTCCGGCTTCGCGGCCCGCAGCGACTCGTAATCGAGTCCAAGCTTAGGCATGACCCTCGGCGAGAAGTTCTCCAGCACCACGTCGCTCAAGCGTACGAGGTCGAGGAATAGCTCCTTACCCGCCGGGTGACTGAGGTCGACGAGGAGGCTCTTCTTGTCGGTGTTCAGGGTGTTGTAGCTGACGCTGCCGTTCTTACCCGCGTGCCCTTCGACCACCGGGGGCAGAATGCGCGTCGTGTCGAAACGAGCCTCGTTCTCGATCTTGATGACCTCGGCACCCATCATGGCCAGAAGCTTGCCGCAGTAGGGCCCGGCCATCATTCGACCCAAGTCCAGGACGCGAATTCCGTCGAGGGCTCCGTTTGTCGTTGTCATGCCTCTCCAGCTTCCCCCTCTACCAGTTCGCGGACGGAGGTCTCCGGAAGGGGTCTCTGCTAAATCACGCCTGTCTGGCGAAGGTCCATCACGTCCGCCTCGGAAAGGCCGAGCCGGCCGGAGAATACGGGGTCGTTATGCTCACCGAGCCTCGGCGCTCGTCCTCCGGCGTGCCACGGGCTCTTTCCCATTTCGACTGGACTTCCCGGATAGCTGGCGGGGCCCATGTCCGGGTCCTCCACCGGAACGAAGAACCCTCGGGCCGCTAGTTGCCGCGACTCCCGGACATCGGCCGCCGTCACCACCGGGCCAAAGGGAATCCGATGCCGCTGCGCCTCATGGTATATCTCATCCATTGTGTGGTCTAGAAACCACGGGTCCATCAGTTGTTCCAGGGCTTCCCAGTTGTCGGCGCGGCTATATCTGGTGGCGAAGAGCGTGTCGTTGGCCCAGTCCGGGCTACCCATCAACTCGACAAACCGCTCCCACTGCTCCTGGGTCTCGCACTGGGCATAGACGTACCCATCCTTGCAACGAACGACGTGCAATGGCGCCCCGAATGATCGCCCGACGCGGCTGTCCACCTCGCCGGTGCCCGAGTACCGGGCGAAATTGAGCAACATGAGATTGACTGCGGTGTCCTGTATCGAGACGTCCACCAATTGCCCGGTCCCGGTCCGGTTATGCAGGAAGAACGCCATCATGGAGGCGCTCGCGGCACACAGCCCTGCGTAGAACTCCGCCAGGTGGGCCGGTGGAGTCAACGGCGGAATCTCCTTCGTTGGAGCCAGCCGTGGATTGATGTATCCCCACCCTCCGGCGT
The DNA here is from genome assembly GCA_034421515.1 of Dehalococcoidia bacterium. GTDB lineage: Bacteria > Chloroflexota > Dehalococcoidia > SHYB01 > SHYB01 > DAOUKH01. The sequence continues at coordinate 55,091 of DAOUKH010000023.1, read as the reverse complement.
GGGAAAGCGTCGCGCTATTGCCTTCGTAGCCGCGATATGGCCCCGCCCAACCGAACGGCGTCACGGCCGCGAGCAGGAGCGGCGGCCTCGATTTCTTCAGGGCCTTGTAGTCGAGGCCCTGCGCCCGCGCCTCGTCTGCCTTAAGAGACGTAACGAAGATATCCGCCTGACCAATGAGCTCCAGCAGTAGCGCGTTGCCGGTCGGCGAGGCTATGTCGAGGGTGGCGCCCTCCTTCCCCCGGTTCACGTACTGATAGAGAGCGCTCCGCTCCTGGTGGGGGACATCGTCCGGGAAGGGTCCCAGCCTTCGCGCGGGATCGCCGGACGGCGGCTCGACCTTAATGACCGTCGCGCCGAAGTCCGCGAGGAGCCGCGCGCAGAACGGGGCCGCGATCGACTCGGCGTACTCGACGACCGTGACATCTTCTAGAGGACGGCCAGCCATCCAGCCTCCCGCGGGGTTGTCGGTATTGGGGAACGCCGTCAACCTCGGCGCGAGGGCAACACGACCGTGGCATTCCCTATGATGGTCGCCTTGCCCAATTGGTTCTCACCTCGGCACGCTATGTCGACCAGGTGCTCTCCGTTGCTCACGGTCTTGTCCACGACATTGCCTCTCAGCCACGTCGTGTCGCCCAACTGGTTGATGTCCCGCAATTCGCAGTAGAACCGCTTCAGGAACCCTTCGTCCCCTTGCCAATGAGTGATGAGCATGATGAGCCAGGACATCCGTTGCGGCCCGAAGTCGAACGGCGCGCCCACGCCTCGCTGCTCCGCACCGGCGGGGTCGAAATGCTCCAGCATGGCCTTGTAGTGTTCGCGCTCGTCACCTCGGTCGATCCAGGTGGGTTCGCTCACCGCGTACTCCACGGGCCTGCCGAGGGATTCCTTCCAATCCGGCCGGACGTCCGGGTAGGCGAGCTGCCGGTGAGCCTGTAGCGAGCTCGTTCCGGCCCCAACCACCCACGCGGTCAAGTCCTGAGCATCCAGCGGGCCCCTGACGGCGGGGGGCAATTCATCGCCGGGCTGAACGTCTTCCCAATACCTTGGCTCCCCTGCACGGACCGTTTCGTTGCGATAACCCTCCACTATCTGCCGCAGTTCATCGTTCGTGTAGGTATGCACGGGACGGCGTCCGCCGGCAGGCGCCTCAACGGGGTCCAGGCGAAAGACCCATCCCGTACCCTTCGCGACCATCTCGTCCCGCTGGTTCCAGAATTCGACCTCGCTGTCGATGCGGTAGGCCCGGCCCCACATGCGCGTTTGCTTCTCAACAACACTCGTGATCTTCTCCGAGTACGTGAAGGAGTCTCCCTCAACGATCGGAGCGAACCATTCCCAGTCGTTTCCCCCGTCCATCCCGTTGCCCGGCGGCAACCAGTTGCCCATGTTCGCCATGCCGCCGCCGGGGAGATAGACGGAATAGAGGAAGCTCGGCGGTGCAGCCAGCACCCCATACCGCGACGCCTTAGCGTGGGACTCGTCCCGGTAGAGAGGGTTCGGATCGGCTAGGGCGTCGACGAAGTGACGAATCGTGTCGCGCGATGCCTGCGTGTTGAAGTACAAGCTCTGCGGGCGCATCTCGACGCCGATCAGGCTTCGCACCCACGCGATCATGTCCTCAGTGATCCGCCAGCTTTGGTCCACGTCGCTCATTCCCCGTGGTCAGTCCCGCGCCATGCGGTTCTCCAGAGGCCAGTCCAGACGTCTCACGCCCGAGTCAATGGGCGCTAGTTGGTGTCGATCCACACGTCCCGCAAGAGCCAGAGGCTGTGAGCGAGCGGTGCCGCGCGCAGATTGCGGACCTGCGGGTTGACCCCGTTCACCAGCATCAGGAAGCCGAACTGCTTGCTGGGAGCGTCTGCCAATAGCACCCGGTCGGCTTCCTGTGTGATCTCCATGCGCTTGGCTATGTCGATAGTGACCTTCAGCTCGGCCAGCAGCTCGTCGATGCGAGGGTTCGTATAGCCGGACGGCCTGCGACCGCCATCCTCGAAGGCGGGTGCCTCCGACGACCAGAGCCCGGACAGGAAGTGCTCCGGCTCGCCGAACGCCGTTACGCCGCCCCAGAACGTCACGATGTCGAAGGGGTCGCTCTTCGTAAAGGCCGAAAGAGTTGCCTGGTCGGCGAAGGCCTCCAGCTCGATCTCGACGCCGATGCGCCGCAAGAGGTCCTGCGCCGCCTCTCCGACCTTCAGGTGCGGGCTCTTTGCCCGGCTCACCCAGTAGAAGCTCAGGTCCGTAGCGCCCGCCTCATCGAGCATCTGCTTCGCCATGTCGAGTCGTTCGTCTCTTGACATGCCAAAGCCGTACATGGCGTAGTCGTTCCACTCGTCTTCAGGGATCCCGAATCTCCCGGCTCCGGGGAAGAAGGTTCCGGGGAAAACACCGCCCGGATAAGCGACGTCGATGATGTCGCGCTCGTCCATAGCGATGACCAGGGCCTCGCGTATCTTGGGATTGGCGAGGTTGGGGTTGTTGTGGTTGAAGCCGATGCCGATCGTAATGCCCCGAGGCGCGTTGTAGACCTGCAGGTCGGAGAGCTGCGCCTTGATCGCATCCACCTGCTCTTGCGTCAGGTCCGTCGACCCCGAGTGCATGAGACGGCCGGAGATTACCGCCGCGATCATCGCCTGACTCTCAGCGATGAACGGCCACCGTATCTCATCAAGGAACGGAAGCCCGTCCTCGAAGTAGTCGGGGTTGGCCCTCATGACCAACTCCACCTTCGGTGTGTAGGAGTCGAACACGAACGGCCCGCTACCAAGCCCGGTATCGGTGAAACCGCCATCGGCCGCGACCGGTTCGTGCGCGTGCTTCGGCACGATGCTCACGACCGGTACATGTCCAAGGAACCACCCCACGGTGTTTCCCGTGGTGACAACTACCGTGGCAGCGTCCGGCGCGTCGATGCTGTCGATGATCGGCCCAAAGACGGAGCTGAACAGGCTCGACGTACCCTCGGGCGGATTGGCCATCTTGTCCCAGGAGTAGGCAACGTCCTCCGCAGTCAGCGCTGTCCCATCATGGAAACTGACGCCCTCCCGCAGATTGAAGGTGAAGCGGGTCCCGTTCTCTTCAACGGTCCAGTCCTCGGCCAACAGCGGGGCCAAGTCATCGTTCTCATCGAGTTGGATCAGACGGGTATACATCGGGGCCGCCCAGCGAAGGTTGGCGGGCAAGCGGCTGAGGATTGGCTCAAGGCCACTGGAAGAGCCCCTATCGCCAAGCGTCAGAGTTCCGCCCCTGGAAACGCCCGCGTCGGTGGGCGGTGGCGGCGGGGTGGGCGTCGGCGCCGGCGTGGCCGTCGGAGCGGGCGGCGAGGTCGCGGTCGGCGCGGGCGTGGGAGTCGGATCGGCCCCGCAAGCCGCGACCACCAACGCGGCAACAACGGCAAGTACGACTACGAACGTCAAAGACTTGAGTTTGCGCATCTCGACCCCTCCCCCAATGGGCGTTCCGCCCAACCGCCCCGCGATGGCATGCCCAGCCACCTAGAAGGCTTGGGCGTGTGGGGGCATACTATTGACCGCTATCGTCATCTGTCAAGGAATGAATTACGTTTCGCGGCCCTTCGCAGGGCATTTCGCCGAAAGGAGCGAAAGATGAGGGCTCTAAGTATCGAACCCGCCACGACCGCCCTTGTCCTGATGGACTTTCAGAACTTCACGCTGGAGTACTTGCCAAGCGCCCGTGAGACCGGTCTTGTCGAACGGACCCGCCAGGTGCTGGAGGCATGCCGCGGCGCTGGCGTCGCGGTCGTCTTTTCAGCCAGGAGCTACCGCGAAGGCTACCCGGAGGTCAATCCGCGCGACGCGGGCCTCATGCAGAAGAAGGCCAATCGCATTCAACTAGAAGGCTCGCCGGGCGTGGCCATCATCGATGAGCTCCGTCCTCGGCCGGAAGAACCGATCGTGCCGAAGCGCCGGACGTCGGCCTTCCTACACAGCGACCTCGACCTCATTCTTCGAAGCGCAGGCATCCAAACGCTGGCACTGGCCGGCATCGCGACCAGCGGCGCGGTTCTCTCGACCGTCCGGGTTGGTGCCGATATGGACTACGGCCTCGTGGTGCTCGAGGACTGCTGCGGCGACGGGAATGAGGAAGCCCACCGCGCCCTCATGGCGTCCATCTTCCCCAGTCAAGCGGCGGTCACCAGCGCCGATGACTTCATCAAGGCGCTTGTGCGCGCGACGACGTGAAGAGTCGAGGGACGCCTGGTCGGCTACTGCCAGTAGTCTCCGCCGTTCACGAACAAGACCTGGCCGGTGACGTAGGCGGAATCCTCTGAGGCCAGATACACCGCTGCGTTCGCGATGTCTGCCTGCGTGCCTAGGCGTCCGAGAGGAACCTTCGCCAGCATGCTCTCCGGTGGCGGAGGGCGGTCCGATTCGATCATTCCGGGCGAGATGACGTTGGAGCGGACGTCCGAGGCCGCCAGCTCCATGGCGAGGCATTTTGCCAGACCCACAATCGCGGCCTTGGAAGCCGCCACATGACAACGCCCTGGAGACAGGCCCCACGCGTTGGGCCCGGCTAGGAAGATCAGACTTCCCCTCTTCCGCTCAATCATCCCTGGCAACACGGCCTGGCAGATATGGAATCCCGCGTCGAGGTTGACCGCTAGCACGCGGCGCCATTCCTCTACGGGGATGTCCACGAACGGATTCCCGGGCCGTATGGCCGCATTGTTCACTGCGACGTCCACTCGCCCGAAGTGGTCCATCACCTCCGCCATCATCGATCGCACTTGCTCCTCGTCCCCAACATCGGCGACGATCGGCAGCGCGCGCCGCCCCATTCCCCGGATCTCTTCGCTTACCGCCTCGACCGATGCCCGGTCCTCGAAGGCGTTCACGACGACGTCTGCGCCCTCCTTCGCGAACGCGAGCGCGATCGCCCGCCCGATGTTCCGGCCCGATCCCGTCACGAGCGCCACTTGATCCTTGAGCTTCATAAACACCCCTTCCTACCGCCTCAATCCACCGGACAACGTGTTCAGTCAGGGGATTATCAGAGATTGCCCACTCGCCCACAAGCTCAGAAGTTCGACGGGCATCAAAGTCGCGTGCGGCGTCACGACCCACACCGTCGCTACAGAACCCTAGCCCCCCAAAGACGTAGCGCCTGAGTCACCCCCGGACTGACCTGCGAGTCAAGCTCCAGACCCGCACGTAGGCGCGTTCGGCCGCATAGCCGACGTGGTGACACGGGGGAAGAATGGTAGCGCATGCGGGATTCGAACCCGCGACCTCCGCCTTGAGAGGGCGGCGTCCTGGGCCGCTAGACCAATGCGCCACAAATGGCTGGGGATCCTGGATTCGAACCAGGGCCTACAGATCCAGAGTCTGCTGTCCTACCACTAGACGAATCCCCAACCTAAGCCAATTCTATCGAGGCAGCCACGTTATAGCAAGTCAGCGACCCTGACCGCTCCCCTTGCGGACTATCACGACGCGTCGCGCGGAGGACACCGAGATTGCTCGCGGCGAAGGGGCGCCCGCGGCCATTCCGGACGAGGCGAGGAAACCGGGACTACGGTCCGAGCACGCGCCCCAGGGCCTTTCGGCCCCATTCCAGGCCTCGGCCGGGGAGCTCGGCGGTGGGACGCTCCTTGAGCGCGAACCTCACCGTCGCCTCCATCGTGTCGTCGGGGCGCAGGTCGTACCACACGTCGAAGGCGTCGCCCTCAGGCGACTTGATCGCCACGTGCGCGCCACGGTATTCGACCGAGAGACCACTGTTTATGCTCGCGCTGTAAGGGAAGAGCCGCAGCAGCCGACCCGAGGACGCCGGTCCCAAGTCGAAGCGCAGCGTGAACGCGGCCTCGATTCGGCTGTCCAGCGACTCCAGCGCACCGAACAGATGCGACAGCGTGAAGTCCGTCTGGTGAAGCTCGCTCTGGTCGTCGAGTTCGCTCTCCACCAGGTATTCGATGGCGACTTCGCTCTCGCCGTCGGCCACGATCTGCACCTCGCCCCAGCTGTGCACCTTTTGAGTCTCGTGGCGGTAGTCCTCATGAAAGAAGATGCGGTCCTCGACATCTTCCGCCTCACGCGTGCCGAGGGCCGCCAGCTCCTGGCGCACCGGCTCGGGCAGCGAAACAAAGAAGTGCATCTCCAGGCTCGCGCACTGCGCGCCGACGAGATCAAGCCGCAGGGGAGACGAAGGCTGCATGCTCATGCGGCGGCTCCATGGCACTTCTTGAACTTCTTGCCGCTGCCGCAGTGGCAGGGATCGTTGCGTCCGATCTTGTTGCTCCGGCCGGCGGCCTTTGTCCGGCGTCCCGCCGCGGCCGCCATCTGCCGCTGCTCCGGCGCTTGCTCGACCGCCACGGGTCGCGCCGCCGCTCCCGCCGACGCGCCGTTCGCCGCCGGCCGTACCCCGACCTGGAATATCATGCGCGCCACGTCTTGGCGGATACGGTCCATAAGCTCGTCAAACATCACGTGGCCCTGGCGCTTATACGCCACCAGCGGGTCGAGTTGCGCCACGCCCTGAAGTCCGATGCCTTGGCGGAGATTCTCCATGGCCGTCAGATGTTCGATCCAGTGCACGTCGAAGCTGCGCAGCATCACCAGGCGTTCCAGCGCCCGCATCGTCTCCGCGCCGACCTCGCCCTCCCGCTGTTCGTAGAGATTCCGGGCGTAGGTCTGGACGGCGCTCCGCGCCTCCTGCTTGCTCAGGCGGGCGAGGGCTTCCTCCGTCAGGTCTCGCGGCACGGGGAACATCCCTCGAAGACCGGTCAGCAACGCTTCGACATCCCATGATTCCAGGTCTTCGCCCACGAGATGGGTGGCTACCAGGACGTCGAGTTCCTTCTCCACGAGATCGAGGATGTTCGCCTTGACGTCGGCCCCTTCCAGGATCTTCCTGCGCTCGCCGTAGATCACCTCACGGTGTTTGTTGACCACATCGTCGTATTGCAGCAAATGTTTCCGGATGTCGAAGTTGTGCCCTTCGACCTTGGTCTGGGCATTCTCGATCACCTTAGAGACCATCCCCGATTCAATCGGCGTCTCCTCGGGAAGGCCGGCCCAGTCCATGAACTTCTTGGCGGTGTCGCCGCCTGCCCGCCGCATCAACTCGTCCTCTAGCGAGAGATAGAAGCGCGTCTCGCCGGGATCTCCCTGGCGACCCGCGCGGCCGCGGAGCTGGTTGTCGATGCGCCGTGCCTCGTGGCGCTCGGTGCCGACGATCATCAGGCCGCCTAGGTCCACGACCTTGTCGTGCTCCGCCTGCCACTCGCCCGTTTCGCGGTCCGCCTGAGCGCCGCCGAGGACGATGTCCGTTCCGCGCCCCGCCATGTTCGTCGCGACCGTCACCGCGCCGACGCGCCCCGCTTGGGCCACAATCGCCGCCTCGCGCTCGTGGTGCTTGGCGTTCAGCACCTCGTGCGCGATCCCGCGCTTCCTGAGATGCCCGCTCAGAAGCTCCGACTTCTCGATGGAGACCGTGCCGACGAGCACCGGCCGCCCTGCATCATTGTGCTCCTCGATCTCGTCCGCGATCGCCTTGAACTTTGCCTCTTCCGTGGTGTAGATCACGTCCTTCTCGTCGTCCCGCACCATCGGCATGTGCGTCGGCACGACGAGCACGTCGAGCTCGTAGATCTTGTACAGCTCCTCCGACTCGGTCGCCGCCGTTCCCGTCATGCCCGCCAGCTTCTCGTACATGCGGAAGTAGTTCTGGAGGGTGACCGTGGCCATCGTGATCGACTCGGCCCGGACTTTCAGGCGTTCCTTAGCCTCGATGGCCTGGTGCAGCCCGTCGGAGTAGCGGCGGCCCGGCATCAGCCGGCCGGTGAACTCGTCCACGATGACGACCTCGCCGTCGCGGACAACGTATTCGCGGTCCTTGCGGTAGAGCGCGTGGGCCTTCAACGCGTTGTCGGCGTAGTGGGTGAGGATGTAGTTCGATGGGTCGTACAGGTTGGTGACGCCGAGGCGGCGCTCCAGCTTCTCGATGCCGGAGGCGGTGAGCGAAGCCGACCGCAGCTTCTCGTCGATCGTGTAGTCCTCATCGAGCCGCAGCGACGGCGCGAGGTGCGCGAACTGCTGGTACGCCTTCGCCGAGTCGTTCGACTGCCCCGAAATGATCAGTGGCGTCCGTGCCTCGTCGATGAGGATGTTGTCGACCTCGTCGATGATGCAATAGTTCAGGGGCCGCTGCACGAGCTGCTTCAGGTCGTGCACCATGTTGTCGCGCAGATAGTCGAAGCCGAACTCGCTGTTCGTGCCGTAGGTGATGTCGGCCCCGTAGGCGTCCTGACGGCCCACCGCTTCGAGCTCGCCGCCCTCCGTGAGCCGCAGCGCGTTGTCGTGCTGCAGGCACGCGATCGTCAGGCCGAGCTTCTGGTAGATCTGGCCCATCCATTGGGCGTCGCGGCGCGCCAGATAGTCGTTCACCGTGACGACGTGAACGCCCTTGCCTTCCAACGCATTGAGGTAGACCGGCAGCGTGGCCACCAGCGTCTTGCCCTCGCCGGTGCGCATCTCGGCGACCTTGCCCTGGTGCAGAATGCAGCCGCCCATGATCTGGACGTCGTAATGCCGCTGGCCGAGCGTCCGCTTCGCCCCTTCGCGCACGAGCGCGAAGGCCTCCGGCAGCACGTCCTCGAGGCTCTCACCGTCCTCGATGCGGTCGCGGAATTCTTCGGTCTTGTTGAGCAGGCCTTCGTCGCTCAGCGCCTCGAACTCAGATTCGAGGTCGTTCACTTCATCGACGACGGGGCGGAGCCTTTTCAACTCCCGTTCATTGGGGTCGCCGAGGACTTTCCCAAGCTTCAGCATTAGAAGTACAGCCTTGGATTCGGGCGCCAAACTAGCGGCCTGCGCTCACCTCGCGCGGCGGCGCGCCCTTCTGTTCCATTATACGCATACGGCAGCGGCATTGGACGCCTCAACTGACGCCCCCGAAGGGGAGGAGAGCTGCGCTGTTACTCGAACAGCGCGCCCACGGACTCGCCGCGGTGGATGCGGGCGATCGCCTCCCCAAACAACGGCGCGACCGACAGCATCTTCACCTTGCCGTTGCGCTTCTCCGGCGGCACCGGCGCCGTATCGGTGAGGGCGATCTCGGTTATCGGGGCTTCGAGGATACGTTCCGGCGCGGGGCCGGAGAGGATGCCATGCGTAGCGCAGGAATAGATTTCTTTCGCCCCGGCATCCTGAAGAGTCTTCGCGGCCGAAAGCAACGACCCTGCCGTATCGATCTCGTCGTCGAACGTGAGCGCCGTCTTCCCTTTCACGTCGCCGATCACGTTCATGCTCTCGGGCTTCCCAAGCACGCGGCGCTTCTCGATGATCGCCAGGGGGACGTTCAAGCGCTCGGCGAGATCGCGGGCGCGCTTCGATATGCCCACGTCCGTCGCGACCACCACGAGGTCGTCGAGATTCTTCTGCTCAAAGTGCCGGCGCAGGATATTGATCGCTGTCAGCTCATCGACCGGCACGCTGAAGAAGCCCTGGATCTGGCCGGCGTGGAGGTCCATCGTGATGACGCGGTCGGCGCCCGCCGTCGAAATCAGATCGGCGAGCAGGCGCGCCGTGATCGGCACCCGCGGCTGGTCCTTCTTGTCGGTGCGGCCGTAGGCGTAGTAGGGCAGCACCGCCGTGATCCGGCCCGCCGAGGCGCGCTTTGCCGCGTCGATCATGATCAGCAGCTCCATGATGCTGCGGTTGACCGGCGACACCAGCGACTGGACGATGAACACATCCCGCTGGCGGATGTTCTCCTGGTACTGGACGAAGATGTTCTCGTTGCTGAACTCGAAGAGGTCGCTCCGGCCCAGGGGGGTCTCCAGGTAGTCGCAAATGCTCTGGGCCAACTGCGGGTTGGCCCTCCCCGAAAAGACGCGCGGACCCCCGATGAACGCCTGATAGTCGTGATTCACGGAATGGTACCCTCGCGTGCTTGGGTTGGCTTCCGTTAGGCCCGCGCCATCCTATTCCCGCTTCTGTTGAAGCATCTCGGCAGGCTCTCGGCGGGCCGTGATTATACCCCACCCGCCGGCGTTAAACCACGTCCGGGCCCGCTGATTTGGGCCGTACGGGCAGGCATGTGAGGGCGCCCGGCCCGGCCTTGCTACAATGGAACGCGGCGAGCACACCATGACCACCACCCCCCAGCCCATCCCCAAGACCTACGACCCTCACGCCGTCGAGGAACGCCTCTATCACTTCTGGGAGGAATCCGGCCTCTTCCACGCCGAGGCCGACCCCTCGAAAGAGCCGTTCACCATCATCCTCCCGCCGCCCAACGTGACCGGCGTGCTCCACATCGGTCACGCCCTTACGGCGGCCGTCGAGGACGCCCTCATCCGCCGACGCAGGATGCAGGGCTACTCCGCCCTCTGGCTGCCGGGAACGGACCACGCCGCGACGGCCACCCAAGTCGTCGTCGAGCGCGAGATCGCCAAGGAAGGACTCACCAAGGAAAGTCTCGGCCGCGAGCGCTTCCTGGAGAAGGTCTGGGAGTGGGTCGAGCTCTCGAAGAACCGGATCACCCAGCAACACAAGGCCCTCGGCGTCTCCTTCGACTGGTCTCGCGAGTGCTTCACCATGGACCCCGGCCCCAGCCGCGCCGTCCGCGCCACCTTCGTCAACCTCTATAACAAGGGCCTCATCTACCGCGGCGAGAGTCTGGTCAACTGGTCGCCGGGGCTGCTGAGCGCCATCTCCGACCTCGAAGTCGAACACCGCGAGGTCGAGGGCCATCTCTGGCGCATGCGTTACCCGCTCGAAGACGGCTCGGGCCACGTCACGATCGCCACGACCCGCCCCGAGACCTACCTCGGCGACACCGCCGTCGCTGTGCACCCCGATGACGCACGGTTCGCCGGGCTGGTCGGCAAGAACGTCGTCCTCCCCATCATCGACCGGCCCATTCCCATCGTCGCCGACGAGGCCGTCGAGGCCGAGTTCGGCGCCGGCGCGCTCAAAGTCACGCCCGCCCACGACCCCACCGACTTCGAGATCGGCGCGCGCCACGGCCTCCCCCTGATCAACATCATGAACCCGGACGGCACGATCAACGAGCACGGCGGCCCCTTCGCGGGCCAAGACCGCTTCGTGGCCCGCGACAACATCGTCGCCGAGTTCGAGCGCCTCGGCCTGCTCGACGGCATCGAGCCCCACACCCACTCCATCGGCCATTGCCAGCGCAGCGGGGCCGTCGTCGAGCCACTCATTAGCAAGCAGTGGTTCGTGAAGGTCGGCTCCCACGACGACCCCGACTCCATCGCGGGCCGCGCCTACCGCGCCGTCGTCGACGGCGACATCCAGATCGTCCCCGAGCGCTTCACCAAGGTCTACACCAACTGGATGGAGAACATCCGCGATTGGACGATCAGCCGCCAGCTCTGGTTCGGCCACCGCATCCCTGTCTGGCATTGCGGGGCCTGCGCCGGGATGACCGTGGGGATGGACGACCCCACGGCCTGTTCCGCCTGCGGCGGCGCCGATATCGAGCAGGACCCCGATGTGCTGGACACCTGGTTCAGCTCCGGTCTCTGGCCGCACTCGACACTCGGCTGGCCCGACGACACCGACGACTTCCGCCACTTCTACCCCACAAGCGTCCTCGAGACCGGCTACGACATCCTCTTCTTCTGGGTCGCTCGCATGATCATGCTGGGCATCGAGAACACCGGCGACGTCCCCTTCCGCACCGTCTACCTCCACGGCATCATCCGCGACGCTTCCGGCGAGAAGATGAGCAAGATGAAGGGGAACATCGTCGACCCGTTGGACACGATCCAGGAATACGGCGCCGACGCCCTGCGCTTCGCCCTGACCACCGGCTCGTCGCCCGGCAACGACTCCCGCCTGACGCAGCAAAAGCTCGAATCCAGCCGCAACTTCGCCAACAAGATGTGGAACGTGTCGCGGTTCGTCCTCGGCGCCGTCGACGCCGCCGGCGGCGCCGATCCCACCATCCCCGCCGACTTGCCGCCCGAGGACCGCTGGGTCCTGAGCCGGCTCCAGCGGACCGTCGAAAGCGTCGGGCGCATGATGGACGACTTCCAGATCGGCGAGGCGCAGCGGGAAATCCATGAATTCCTCTGGAGCGAATACGCCGACTGGTACATCGAGCTCGCCAAGATCCGTCTGCGCCGGGAAGACGACACGGTAGTCTCGCCGCTGCCTGTTCTCGTCCACGTTCTCGAAACGACGATGCGCCTCCTCCATCCGTTCATGCCCTTCGTCACCGAGGAGATTTGGCAGAACGTCGTCCGCCGCCTTCCCTCCGACGACGCGCGCCCAGCCTCAATCGTGACGGCCCCCTATCCCGAGCCCGATCCCGCGCTCATCGACGAGGCCGCGGAAGCCGAAATCGGCCTGGTCATCCAGGTCGTCCAAGCCGTCCGCAACGCGCGCGCCGAGCTCAAGGCCGACTCCCGCCGCGGCGTCGAGGCCATCGTCGACGCCCCCACCCAGCACGACGTCGTCGAGCGCAACCGAACCGCCATCGAGCTACTAGCGCGGGCCGAACCCCTCCGGGTCTACGGGGACGGTGAACAGGCCCCCGCGGCCGACCAAGCACGCGTGGCCGTGCTCGGCGAGACTCGCGTCATCGTGCCCATGGCGGGTTTCGTCGACCTCGACGCCGAGCGCGAGCGGCTGGGCAAGGAGCGCGCCGACTTGGCGAAGCTCATCGCTAACCTCGAACAGCGTCTCGCCAACGAGAACTTCACCTCGAAGGCCCCCGCCGCCGTCGTCGAGAAAGAGCGAGGCCGCCTCGCCGAATACGAGACCCGCGTCGCCGGCCTCGACGAACGCCTCCGCGAGCTCGGCTAGCGACACCCGCGGACACACGGCCCCCGCACCCGTGCGCACCCTATCCGGCGGGGCTACAATCACCCGCGCATGGGCTATCGCATCGGCATCGACGTCGGGGGCACCTTCACGGACTTCGTCCTGGCGAGGCCCGACGGCTCCATCTCCTTCACCAAGACCGCCTCCACACCATCCGACCAGTCGGACGGCGTCATGCGGGGCATCGCCGACCTCGCCGAGGCCGAGGGGCTCGACACTGGGGGACTGCTCGGCCACACCGACCAGATCGTCCACGGGACCACCACCGGCGACAACATCCTCATCGAGATGAACGGCGCGGTGACCGGTCTCATCACGACGATGGGCAACCGCGACCAGATCGAGTTTCGCCGCGGATGGAAAGAGAACATCTGGGACCCGGCCTATCCGCCCCCGGTCCCCATCGCCCCCCGCCGGCGGCGCATCGACGTTCCCGAGCGCCTCGACTTCGACGGAACGGTGCTCACGCAGCTCGACGAAGAGGCGGTGCGCGCCGCGGCGCGGAAGCTCAAGCTCAAGGGCGCCGAGTCCATCGCCGTCACCTTCCTCTTCTCTTATGTCAACCCGGCGCACGAGCTGCGTACCCGTGAGCTCATCCTCGAAGAGCACCCGGAGGCGCACGTCTCGCTCTCCCACGAGGTCATGCCCTCGGCGCCGGAGTTCGAGCGCACGAGCACCACGTTGGTCAACGCCTACATCGAGCCCCACATCCGCCGCTACCTCGACACACTGACGGCCAAGCTCCGCGACGCCGGCTTCGCTCACGAACTCCTCGTCATGCTCTCCAACGGCGGTGTGATGACCACGGACTACGTGGCGCGCAAGGCCGTCTCGATCATCGGCAGCGGGCCCGCCGGCGGCGTGACCGGTGCCTGCTACGTGGCGGACACCGCCGGCATTGAGGACTTCATCGCCGTCGACATGGGCGGCACCAGCTACGACGTTTGCCTGGTCCGCGGAGGCCGGCCCGCCGTCAAGTCCTTCTGGAACTGGCGCCACCGCTATCTCATCGGCCTGCCCTCAATCGACGTGCAGGCCATCGGCGCGGGCGGCGGCTCCATCGCCCGCGTCGTCGCCGGCGCCCTCCAGGTCGGCCCCGAGAGCGCGGGCGCCGAGCCCGGCCCCGTCTGCTACGGCCGCGGCGGGACCAATCCCACGGTGACCGACGCCAACCTCGTCCTCGGCTACCTCAACCCCGACGCCCTCGCCGGCGGCAAGCTCAAGCTGCGGGCCGAAGGCATACAAGAGGCGATCGAAGAGCAGGTCGGGCGCCCACTCGGCCTGGACGCGACGGCGGCGGCCTACGGAATCTTCCGCATCGTCAACGCCAACATGGCGCACGCCATCCGCCGCGCCTCGTCGGAGCAGGGCTACGACCCCAAGGACTTCACCCTCGTCGCCTACGGCGGCAACGGCGCGGTGCACGCCGGCGTCCAGGCCCGCGAGATGGGCATCGCCAAGGTCATCGTGCCCAAGGCCGCGCCCGCCTTCTCCGCGCTCGGCGTGCTGATCTCCGACCGCCTCGTCGAGGGCACCCGGTCATACATCGTCGGCGTCCCCGAGGCCGACCTCGATCGCGTGAACGCGCTCTTGCAAGAAATGGAGAATGCAGCCGACGCGGAGATGAGCGCCCTCGGCGGCGGCGATATCGACTTCTCCCGCTTCGCCAACATGCGCTACCCCGGCCAGCAGTTCGACCTCAGCGTGCCGCTCCCCGCCGGCGCGGTCGTCCGAGCCGATCTCGAAAGGGCGGCCGAGGGCTTTCACCGCCTGCACGAAGAGTCCCACACCTACGCGCAGCGCGATCAGGCGCCCATTATCAGTTCGCTCCGCCTTCGCGCTGCGCTGCCCGGCAGCAAGATCACTCTTCCCCAAGCGGGCCCCGCCGAAGGCCCGCCGACCCCCAAGCTCTACCGCCGCGCCTACTTCGACGGCTACATTGACACGCCCGTCTACGACGGCCCCTCGTTGGGCGCGGGAGTCCGCGTCGAGGGGCCCGCCATCATCGAGGAGCCCTTCACCACCATCGTCGTCTGGCCCCAGGACACCGCCGAGATCGACCGCTGGGGCAACTACGCCATGACCATCGGCTGACTGCGCCTATGTCCTTCCTCACCGGCATCAACGTGCTCGAATGGGGCGAGGCCCTTACGGCCCCGCTCTGCGGCAAGGTGCTCGCCGACCTCGGCGCGGACGTCATCAAGATCGAGCCGCGCGGCGGCGAGCCCGGCCGCGGCCTGCCGCCGTTCAAGACCGGCCCCGACGGGGTGCGGCACAGTCTCCTCTTCGAGCACCTCAACGCGGGCAAGCGCAGCGTGACGATCGAAGCGGATGACCCTGTCCTCGACCGCCTCGCCGCCCGCGCCGACGTCATCGTCGAAGGACACCTCGACTACCACCCCGCCGTCGCGGCCGCACTGGAGCGCCTGCGAAGGGATCATCCCCACCTCATCGTCACGTCGGTCAGCGCCTTCGGGCGCTCCGGCCCACTGGCCCAAGCGCCGGGTTACCCATCCGTCGCCTTCCACATGAGCGGGGCCGGCTTCGTAACGCCGCCGCAAGTCGAGAGCGTGGCCCAGCCGCCCCTCTCCCTGCCCGGACGTCCCGCCGCGATCATCGGCGGCTACTGCGCGGCGGCGGCGACGGTGCTGTCGCTCCTGGCGCGCGGTGCGGACGGACACGGCCGCTACGCCGACGTCGCCGAGGTCGAGGGGATGATCCCCATGCTGGCGACCCCCCTAAACCAGTTCTCGGCGGAGGGTGTGATCGCCGCCCGCGACGAACGCATCCACGGCATGGCGCCCTTCGACTTCTATCGGGTCAAGGACGGCTGGGCGAGCATCTTCCTCGTGCAAGAGGCGCACTGGCAGCGGCTCGTCGAAATGATGGGCTCGCCGGAGTGGGCCACGGCGCCGATGTTCACCGACCGCCGGATCAGGGCGCAGTACAAGGAAGACCTCAACAACATCATGCAGCCTTGGCTCGACGAGCAGGCCAAGGAAGATCTCTACGTCCGCGCCCAGGCCAAGGACACCCCCATCGGCCCCGCTCGGACGATGCAAGAGGTGCTCGCCGACCCCCACTTCGAGGCGCGCGAGGTCTTCGTCCGCTCGCCGCACCCGCGGCTCGGCGAGATGCTGCATCTCCGCCCGCCGTTCCGCTGGCGCGGCCAGACGTGGACAACGCCGGGGCCCGCGCCCGGACCCGGCGAGCACACCGGGCACGTCGAGGAGGCCCCGCAGCCCTCGCCCGTGAGCCAAAGCGTCGTAGGTGGGGTCGCGGCGGCCTCTCCCCTCCCCCTCACCAACTTGCGCGTCATCGAACTCGGCGCGGCCATCGCCTCGCCCTTCGGTGCGGCGACGCTCGCCGACGCCGGCGCCGAGGTCATCAAGATCGAGACCGCGAAGCGGCCCGACAACCTCCGTAGCAACTGGCCCATGGCAGGCGGCGAGGCAGGCCCCGAACGGAGCTACTACTACAACCAGGTCAACCGCCACGCCAAGAGCCTCACCTTGGATCTAACCACCGATGAAGGACGCGGCGCCTTCTTGCGCCTCGTGACGCTCAGCGACGTCGTCGTCGAGAACTTCGCCGCCGGCACCATGGAGCGCCTCGGCGTTCCCTACGACGTGATTCGCAGGGCCAACCCCAGCATCGTCATGCTCTCACTCAACGGCTTCGGCGACACGGGCCCCGCCAAGGACTTCATCGCCTACGGCCCGCTCCTCGAAGCGGTGACCGGCATGGCCGCACTCGCCGGCTTCGAGGGCGGCCCGCCCGCCGCCTCCACCTTCGTCTACACCGACTACGTCTCGGCCATGGTGGGTGTGACACTCATGCTCGCCGGCCTTCGGCGGCGCGTCGAGACCGGCGAAGGGGCCTACTTCAACGTGGCCCAAGCCGAGGTCGCCTTGAACACGATGCCGGAGGCCATCCTCGATAGCGCCATGAACGGCGTCCTTCCCGTCAAGCCCGAGGACCGCGACCCCTTCGTCGCTCTGCACGGCTCATTCCGCTGCCTCGGCGAGGACGACGCGGACGACGACTGGCTGGCCATCGCCGTGCGCACCGATACCCATTTCCGCGGGCTCGCGGCGGCAATGGGACATCCGGCTTGGGCCGACGATCCCCGCTTCGCGACCGACGAGGGACGGCGCGCCCACGCCGCCGAAATCACCGAGCACGTTGCGCAATGGACGCGGCGCTTCCCGAAGCACGAAGCGGCGCACACGCTTCGCAAGCACGGCGTTCCTGCCGTGGCGGTCAACGATGTCCGCGACGCCCTTGATGAGCCGCACCTGCAGGCGCGCGGCTCGTTCCAGATCGTCCGCCATCCCGTCATCGGAGAGGCGTGGACGTATCCCTCACCGCTCAATCTCGAAGGCGTCCCACGCGAAATCCGGCGCGGCGCTCCCCTCTGGGGCGAGCACAACGACTACGTCTGCCGCGACCTCATCGGGATGACCGCCGGCGAAGTCGCGGACCTCATCGAACGCCGCGCACTGATCTGACGCCGCTCCTCGCTAGGCGCCGGACATCTTCGACGGCAGCCTCACCACCGCCTGTCCCGGCGAGACCAGCGTCCCGTCCTGGTTGATCGCTTCAAGATCGAGCGTCACCAGTGGTTCCCCGTCTTCGTTCGCCTTCCCGGCGACTTTGCCGTGAACGCGGTAGATGTCGCCAACGAAAGTGGGCTGGCGCAGCCGGGCGTTGAAGCTCCTGAGAAAGCCATCGTCGCCCATCCAGTTCGTCACCGCGTGCGCCATGTTCGCCACGCGGTGCGGCCCCACCTCGAAGCAGTAGGGCATCCCTCGTGCCTGGGCCATGCTGTCCTTGACGTGGTGCATCTGCCGCTCTTCGGGCAGGCCCGTTTCAGGGTCGATGATGATGCGGTCGGGATGGGTGCGCCGGAGCTCGATCCAGAAGCCCTTGTGCGCGACGTGCGACCGCGAGCCGATACCCATGTAGTAGGCAATCGAGTCCCGCGGCGTGAACGGGCCTTTGACGATCATCGGAATCTCGTCGCCGACCTCCACGTCCTCCCAATACCGCGGCGCCGCCCCCTGCCGCGTCTCGCCGGTGTAGTCCTCGGTGATCCGGCGCATCTCGTCCTCGCTATAGGTCGCCCGCGGCTGGCTCATATAGTGCGTTTGGGAGATGTCCTCCGGCAAAAAGCGCAGCTCCTTCAACAGCCGCTCCGCTACGACCTCGCCCCGCTGGTTCGTATAGCGGTTGAGCGTGGCCTGATAGAGGGCCCGCTTGGCATGCCGTACCGGCTTCGGACTGAGCTCGGTCCGAATATGGACGCCGCGAATCTCATCCCCCGCCCTTACAACATGGTTAAAATCCCATTCGGTGCCGATGTGGAGTCCGGTAAAGCTGGGCAGGCCGAGACCGCCGGCTTGGTAGCAGCTATAGATCCACATCGGCGGCGCGACGAGAGCGCCATATTGGCTCTTGGCGCCGTAGTCCTCCTCGTTCCACAGCGGATTGTCGTCGCCAATGCCCCAGGCGAAGTGGCGGATCGCGTCGGCGGTCGCGGCGCGATTGAATGCGTAGCCGTCGGTCAGTTCCTGACCCAGAAGGCTGCGGTAGTCGTCGATTTCAGCCTGGATGGCCGGTGGGTAGTCGAGCGGTGCAGTGGTCATCTCGGCCCTAGACTACCCCACCATGTCGTAGCTGCGGAGCAGCTTGCCGGGCAGCGCGCCGGTGCACTCGGTGTCCTCGAAGGTAACGGTCCCGTTGACGATGGTGTAGCGCAGCCCGGTGGGCTTCTGGATGATGCGGCGCTCCTCTCCGGGGAAGTCGTAGCCGAACACCGGCTTCGGGTGCAGGAAGCCCAGCGCGTCGAGGTCGTAGACGATGATGTCCGCCCAGGCCCCAAGCTGCAGCGTGCCCCGGTCCTTGAAGTCGGCGAACCACGCGGGGTAGGCGCTGATCTTCACGTGCGCTTCCTCGAGCGTCATGATCTCCTTGTCTCTGATCCAGGTGGAGAGGAAGTTCACCGGCCACGTGCTCACCGTCAAGAACCGCGTGTGCGCGCCGCCGTCCGAGAGCGAGATGTGGCTGAAGGGGTTCATGATGAGCCGGGCCAGCTCGGCATCGTCCCGGTCGCCGGCCCCGGCATTCGCCACGAACTCCGTCTCCAGTTCTTCGTCCAAGGCCAGGTCGATGAAGACATCCACCGGGTGCTTGCCCAGCTCGGCCGCGAGGTCAGCGATCGTCCTGCCTTCATACTTGCGGTTCCGTTCGTGCGCCGCCTCCATGACGTAGAACCGGTTCCAGTCCGTCCGGTTGGTGAGGCTTCCCTGCACGTCGAGATCCCCCTTCATCGCGGCGCGGGTCTCAGGGTCCCGCAGCTTGACGATGCGCTCCTCGCGGCTGCCGACCAACGGCTGAATCCAGTTGGGGTAGACGTCGAACAGGTTGTACTCGGTCAGCTTGAAGACCGCGTCGGGGAAGATCGTCGGCTGCTGAATGACCAGCGGGAGGCCGTCGGCGCGCGCCGACGCGACCCACGCCTCGTCCTCAGGCGTCGGAGAAATGCAGTTGATATGCGCCGGCCGGCCGCTCAGCCGCACCATCTCGTTCACCAGCTCGTACTGCGCCGGGCGGTCGTCGAACATCGGATAGCCGATCGTCCAGCCGATGTGCCCCACGCCGAACTCGCCCAACACCTCGGCCAGCGCGAGGAACTCCGCATCGGACTGGATATGCGTCGGCAGATAGCCGCCGTCGTCCGGACGGTCCTCGGCGCTCTTGTTCGCCGAGAAGCCGAACGCTCCCGCCTCCATGGCCTCATGGAAGAGGCGCTTCATCAGGTCGATTTCTTCGTCGGTCGCCGACGTCCGCTCGCGGGCCGGCAGCATGCCCATGATGTAGGCCCGCAGCGGCGAGCACGGGAACAGGGCCCCGATGTTCAGGCCGAGGCCCTGCTTGTCCAGGCTATCGAGGTACTCCGGGAAGGTCTCCCAGTCCCACCGCATGCCGAGACGCATCGACTCCAGCGGGATCGCCTCGACGCGGTTCATCATCCGCATGTTGAGCTCGCGGTCTTCCGGCCTCGTCGGGGCGAAGCCGAAGCCGCACTGCCCGATGGTCAGGGAGGTCACCCCGAACCACCCCGACAGCGAACAATAGGGGTCCCAGTTCAGCTGCGCGTCGTAGTGGGTGTGAAGGTCGACGGCCCCCGGGGCCACGATGCAGCCGCTCGCGTCGAGCTCTCGGGCGCCGCCGGCGGCAATCCTGCCGCTGATCTTCGCGATGCGGCCGTCCTTCACCGCCAGGTCGGCCTTGTACCGAGGGAGGCCCCTCCCATCGACGATGGTGCCGCCGCGGATAACGAGGTCGTACTCCGCCATGGCCTACCCCTTAAACAACTCCCCACGGCATCGCGGCATGGCGATGCCCTCTCCGTAGCTCGACCGTCCCTCTAAGGCCCGGTCAAGCCTGCCCTGGCTTCAGTTGCGGCCATCCTACCATGAACCGCCCCCTCCCGCCCGACCGCGACATGCTACCATCGGGTCGGCCAAGCCAAGGAGGCAGCACATGAGCGACGGTCCCGCGGGCGCGCCCATCTCCCCTGAAGTGGAGACGTTCCTCAAGGCCCACACCCGCACCTTCATCCTGACGCTGCGCAAGGACGGCTCGCCGACCGGCCATCCCATGACCGGGTGGTACGACGGGGGCCGTATGCGCGTGACCACCTACCGCAAGAGCTTCAAGACTCGCAACGCCCAGCGCGACGAGCGCACCTCCTGGGTCGTGCTCAACGGCTACGACTCCGACGACGACGTGCGCGCCGTGCAGTTCAAGGGCGTCAACCGCGTCGTCGAGGCCACCCAGATGCCCTCACGGGCGGGCGTCCGCCAAGGTGTGAGCACCGGCCTCTCCTCGCGGACCGAGGAACGGCTGAAGTCGGGCAAGCGCATCGTGCTCGAAGTCACCCCGAACGAGACCGGATTCCTCGAGGAGGTGCGCTAGCCATGCCCCGCGAGTCCATCGCCATGTCCAACGAGGAGCTCACCGACTTCATCGGCGCAAAGCCCTGGATCGTCGTGGGTACCCTCGACGAAGACGGCTCCCCCTGGGGCGACGTCGCCGCCTCGCTTATCGAGGGCGGGCAACTCATCTTCGCCGTCCCCAGTGCAACGCGGGCCGCCGCGAACATTGAGCGAGACCCCCGCGTCGTCTGCATGAACGACCAATACCCGACCTATTACGAGATCAAGGGCGTCACAATCCACGGACACGCCCAGCGCCTCGACGACCCGGCCCTCGCCGCGCGCCTCCCGTCCGACCCCATCGACCGCGACGCCGCGGACCGCACGGTCTACGCCGTCCCCCTGGACGACATCACCAGCTTCGACTTCACCAAGATCAAGGCGAAGGTCTAGGCGCTAGTCACGCCGCTCTGTTGACGACAGAGAACCGCACCGATGCAAGACGGCTACGCGGGCGACGTTGGGGACTTCGGAAAGTATGGTCTTTTGCGCTGGCTCTGTCGCACGGACGAGCATGCTCCGGCACTGCAGCTAGGCGTGCTCTGGTATCTCTTTGATGGGAAGGACACTTCGCCCGACGGTGGACACACGCAGTACCTCGACCTCGGCTGCGGCGCCGGGCCATCGCCCCAGGAGCGGCTCCTTGCCGACTGCGACCCCGACCTGTTCAAGAAGATGCGGCAGGTCGTACGAGGCGGCAACCGTTCAGTGGCCGCAGTGGAGAACAGCGGCGCGCTGCCCGAGGGCACAGCCCTTTACAACACTCCCCTCAACTTCGACCACACTGCGCGGAGCGAACGATCGGAGGAGCGGCGCAAATGGCTCGATGCCGGGCTGCGCTGCATCAAGGACGCAGACCTGGTCTTCGCCGATCCTGATAACGGCCTGGAGATTGCAAGCCGTGGCCGCTTGAGCCTAAAGGGGCCCAAGTATGTCTACTACGACGATCTGCTGCGGTGCTGGGAACTCGGCAAGAGTCTCGTTGTCTACCATCATCTTGGGCGCAAAGGAGACGCTCAGGAGCAAATCGCCAGGCGAAGTGGAGAGTTGCGTCACCGGCTCCGGGGTGCCAAGCCCATCGCGCTTCGTTTCAGGCGCCGCACCTCACGCGTCTACTTCGTATTGGCGCAGCCTAGACATGCTAGTAGGCTGACTCGGCGCATAGAGGTATTCCTAGCCTCCTCCTGGGGCGGGGCCAACCCCCCGCACTTCGACCGCGTGGGAAGCTAGCTGCTACCGGCTCCCGAACAGGTCGTCGACGTCGCGCGCCAGAGCCGCTTGGCGTTCCTCCGGCTCCAGGTAGCCCACGCTCTTGTAGAAGTCGGGGCCGTAGGTGCGGGTGCGGACGACCACCGGCATCGGCACGGCGTGGCCGAAGATGAGCGCCTGCTGCTTCGTCTCCAGCTTGGCGAGAACGGCCCGTAGCTCGCCGCGACCTGAGACGCCGGCGAGCACGGCGTCAATGTCGCGGTCATCCTCCAGCAGGCAGGTCAGCTTGGTGCCGATCTGCGACAGCACCTCATGGTCGATGCCGCTTGGGCGTTGGTCGATGATGAGCAGCGTGACGTTGTACTTCCGCAGCTCCCGCGCGATGGTGCCGAAGCTCGTGTAGCCGGCCACGCCTGGACTGAGGAACTTGTGCGCCTCCTCGACCGCGATCACCAGGTGCGGCGGCGGCTTGCCGCTCCCCGCCAACGACGCCTCGACACGGTCGACGTAGGCCTCGTGGATGCGCCGCGTCAGCAGGTTGGCGACGAGGATGTAGGCGGCGAGGTTGTTGCGGTGGCGTCCGAACTCGAGGACAACGTGCTTGCCCGCCTCCAGATATTCCATGATGCGCCGCACCGAGTCCTCGGGCCGCTCCTTGGTCAGGAAGTCGAGCGAGCCGAGGCGCTGCACGCGCCGGTGGACGGCCGCGAGCGTCGCCTCGTGCTCGACCCCGCCAGCGAGGTCGGTTAGCTCCTCCACACCGTCCGCGGCCAGCAGGGTCCGCAGCCACTTCCGACCGTGGCGCTTCTCCAGCCGCTCGATCGCCTGGACCTGCGTCTCGTTCAGTCCGAGAACGCCCGCCGCCGAGGCCACGTCGGCGGCTTCGATGTCGTCGTAGCCGATGCGCACCACGTAGTCGGCGCTGGCACCCTTGCGGCGCGTCGACTCGTCGTCGAGCGTGAAGACGCCGACCCGGCCGGGGAAGAGCTGCTTCAGCCCCTTCACCTGCGCTCCCGACTCGCTGGGAGAGGCCCAGCCGTACTCGCTGTGCATGTCGAAGACCAGGCTCACCGCCTGCCCTTTCATCACGATCTCGGCGAGCAGCACCCGCGTGAGGAACGACTTGCCCGTGCCCGTCTTCCCGAACACGCCGGTGCTGCGCTCGGTGAGCCGGTCGGCATCGAGGCAGATCGGCGCCTCCTCCATGTCCAGCGGGCTGCCCACCCAGAGGTGGTCGTCGTCGTTCTCGCCGAAGATCGCCTCGATCTCCTGCGCCGCGCTGTAGCGGGCCGGGGCGAAGTGCGGCGGCACGGTCTTCGCGGGGAGCGGCCCGTCGTCAAGCCCGACGGCGCCCGTCTGCATCAGGTACGGCACGACGTGGACGAGGCCGAAGGCGTTGGCCCCGCTGACCACGGCCCGGATGAACTCATCGTCCACGTCGGGCGGGGTCAGGGCCATCGCGGGGTCGGTCTGCCCCAGCGAGATGTCGGTGACGACGCCGAAGAAGCGCCGGCGTTCGGCCTGTATGGTGACAAAGCGCCCCACCGAGACGTCCTCGATGGGAACGCCGCCTTCGAGCCGGACGTCGACGCCCTTGGTCAACGACCCGCTGACGACCATGCCGAGGTGCTCGCCGCCCGCGGAAGGCGCTGTGGCGAGGTCGGCGCCGTTGGCCGGCGTGAGGGGGTCGTCGGTCGGCATGGCGCGCATTGTACGCGCGCGGTGCGCCCCGCGGAACACGCCGGCGTCGTTTGACAAAAGCCGCCGGCGCGGCTCAAATCCGACGGAGGGAAGGAGCCGCCCATACCGTGCGCCCGCTGGAGAATGTCCGCGTCGTCGAATACGGCCCGTGGCTGAACGCGGCCTACGGCGGACGCCTGCTCGCCGACATGGGCGCCGAGGTCATCAAGATCGAGTCGCCCGACGGCGGCGACCCGGGACGCATACACGGCCCCTTCCCCGGCGACGCCCCCGACGCCGAGGCCGGCGCGCAGCACCTCTTCAACAACGCCAACAAGCTCGGCGTGACCCTCGACCCCTCGTCCGCGACCGGGCGGCGGCTCTTCCGCCGCCTCGCCGCGGCCGCCGACGTGCTCATCGACGGCACGCAAGCCGGCGATCTCGACGCCCTCGGCCTCGGCCACGAGACGCTGGCGGACGACAATCCCCGGCTCATCACCGTCGCGGTGAGTAGCCTGGGCCGGTCCGGCCCCTACGCCAACTACCGGGGCTACGACCTGACGAGCTGGCACGGCAGCGGCTCGTCCCACATCTACATGGGTGCGCCCGACCGGGAGCCGCTGCGGGGCGCCCACTACCACGCCAACCACTGGGGCGCGGTCTCGGTGGCGGCGGCGGCGATGATCGCCCTCCACGCGCGGGAGAAGACGGAGCGCGGCCAGACGATCGACATCGCCGAGGCCGAGACCATCGCCATGCTCTACATCGCCGTCGAGGTCAGCGACTATCTGATGAACGGCGCCGAGAAGGCCCGCGTCGGCCTGCGCATGGACGGCAACGCCCCCACCGCGCTCCTCCCCTGCAAGGACGGCTACGTCTACCTCATGTGTCTCACCGACGAGCAGTGGTCGGGGCTGGTCGACGCGATGGATAACCCCGACTGGGCGACCACCGACCTCTTCCTCGGCGGAGGACGTCAGCGCGCCGTCTACGCCCGTGAAATCTACGACCTGCTCCGACCTTGGCTGCAGGCGAACACGGCCCAGGAGATCTTCGACCGGTGCCAAGCCCGCAGCGCGCCCGCCGCCCCGCTCTACACCGTCGCCGACCTCATGGCCAACGAGCACCTCGCCGAGCGTGAATTCTTCGTCGACCTGCCCGGCGAACGTTCGGCTGCGCTCCGCATCCCAGGGCCGCCCTTCCGTTTCGGCCAAGATCAGAGCGAGACGCCGGCGTCGAAGACGCTGGCGCCGTGGTCGGTCGAGCGACGCGCCCCGCGCCTCGGCGAGCACAACGAGGCGGTCTACTGCGGCATGCTCGGCCTCGAACGCGCCGAGCTGCCCTTACTGCGGCGGGCGGGGGTCATCTGATGCAGGGCGCGGCGTCCAACGGCAGCGGCAACCTCCCCCTCGCCGGCCTGCGCGTGCTCAACCTGGGCTGGTACTGGGTCTGCGCCACCATGTCGCACCTCCTCGCCGACATGGGCGCCGAAGTCATCAAGGTCGACTCGCGGCAACGGCTGGAGACCCTGCGCGGCATCCCGCCGTTCATGGACGGCATCGAAGACCCCGACCACAACCTCTGGCTCCACAACCTCCTGCGCAACACGCAGAGCATCACGGTCAATCTGGAGACCGGCGAAGGGCGCGAGCGGCTACGCGACCTCGTCCGCACCGCGGACGTGGTGACCGAGAACTGGACGCCGGGCACGGTCGCCAAGCTGGGCATCGACTACGCCTCGCTGCGCCCCTACCGGCCCGACCTCATCATGGTCTCCCCCTCCGCGGCGGGGCAGTGGGGGCCCTACCGGCGCATCAACACCTATGGCCAGGTGATCAGCACCCTCGCGGGACTCGACGCCGTCCAGGGCTACGCCGGGGAGCGTCCCTCGAACTTCGGCATGTCGATCATCGACCCGTTCGCTGGCCTGATGGCCTGCTACGCCGTCCTCGCCGCGCTACGGCGCCGCAACGAGACCGGCCAGGGCTGCCACGTCGACTTCTCCCAGTGGGAAATGTCGACGGCGACGATGGGCCCGCTCTTCCTCGACTACCAGTGGAACGGCAGGCTGCACGGCCCCGACGGCAACCACGACCTGCTCTGCGTGCCCAACAACGTCTACCCCTCCAACGGCGACGACCGCTGGGTCTCAATCTCGGTCTACGAGGAAGAGGAATGGCGCGGGCTGCTCCGCGCCCTCGGCCGGCCCCGTTGGGGGCGCGACCCGCGCTTCGCCGACAAGTACCGCCGCAAGCGCAACGAAGATGCCCTCGACGAGCGCATCGCGGCGTGGACCAAGCGCCGCACGCACTACGCGGCGGCGGAGCGCCTCCAGGCCGAGGGTGTGGCAGCCTTCCCCGTCATGGGCTCCCGCGAGCTCTACAGCGACCCCCACTGGAAGGCCCGCGGCTCCTGGCTGCAAGTCGACCACGCCCTCGGCCCCGAGTGGATCTACGGCGTGCACTGGAAGTTCAGCGGCACGCCGGGATCGGTACGGACGACGACCCCGCTCCTCGGCGAGCACAACCGCCGCGTCTTCGGCGACCTCATGGGCGCCGGAGACGCTGAGCTCGACCGCCTCGAAGCGGAGCGGGTGATCTACTAGGGCGCACCCCCACGCTGGTATACTCTCCGATGGCGCTCGCCGCGGCGGGCGTGTCCGCACCCCCGCTTCAGGAGACCGCGCCCCGACATGTCCACGACCACGATTCCCCACGCCACCATCGCGCCCCACGGCGGCGCGCTCGTCGACCGTATCGCCGGCGCGGCCAAGACCGCTGAGCTGCGGTCGACCGCCGCGGACCTGCCCGCGATCACGCTGAGCTTCAAGCAGTTCTGCGACCTTGAAATGATCGCCATCGGCGCGTTCAGCCCGCTGACCGGCTACGTCGGCCAGGCCGACTTCGAGTCCGTCTGCCGCCGGGCGAGGCTCGCCGACGGCACGGTGTGGCCGATCCCAATCACCCTCGCCGTCGACGACACCGTCAAGCAGACGCTGAACGTCGGCGGCAAGGCCGTGCTCAAACATCACGACGGCACGCTGCTCGCCGTCATCGACGTCGAGGAGGTCTATCCCCACGACAAGGCGCTGGAGATTCCCAACGTCTTCCGCACCGACGACGCGGCCCACCCCGGCGTCGAGGCGGTCTTGGGCGAGGGCGACTGGCTGGTCGCCGGCCCCATCGACGTCATCACGGTGACGCCGGAGCGGGAGCCCGGCGAGCAGTTCACCGAGCATCGCAAGCGTCCCGCCGAGACCCGCGCCGCCTTCGCCGAGCACGGCTGGAGCACCGTCGCCGCCTTCCAGACGCGGAACCCCATCCACCGCGCTCACGAGTATCTGACCAAGTGCGCCCTCGAGATCACCGACGGTCTGCTGATCCACCCGCTGGTCGGCGAGACAAAGCCCGGCGACATCCCCGCCGACGTCCGCATGGACTGCTACCGGACGCTCATCGAGAAGTATTACGTCTCCGAGCGCACCATGCTCACCGTCATGCCGGCGGCGATGCGCTACGCCGGGCCGCGCGAGGCCATCCTCCACGCGCTGGTGCGCCAGAACTATGGCTGCACGCACTTCATCGTGGGCCGCGACCATGCCGGCGTCGGCGACTACTACGGGACCTACGAGGCGCAGGAGATCTTCGACGAGTTCGAGCCGGGCGAGATCGCCATCACCCCGCTCAAGTTCGAGCATGCCGCCTACAGCATCCAGGCGCAGGGCATGGTGACCGCGAAGACCTTCCCCCGCATCGAGGGCGACCAGATCTTCCTTTCGGGAACAAAGGTGCGCGAGCTCCTGGGCGCCGGCGAGCGGCCGCCGGGCGAGTTCACCCGCCCCGAAGTCGCCGACATCCTGATCGAGTGGGCGAAGTCGGAGAGCTAGCCGCCATCCCGTAGAATGCACGGGGCGGCCTGCGCCGCCGAGAGGGAGCCGCGTGGAGTACATCTTCGAGGTCGGGAACTTCGGCCTCCGCTGGTACAGCGTCCTCGTCGCCGTCGGGCTCGGCATGGGCGCGTGGATCGCCGCCATCGAGGCCAAGCGGCGCGGCGAAGACCCCAACCACGTCTTCAACGCCCTCCTCATCTGTCTCCCGATGGCCCTGATCGGCGCCCGCGCCTACCACGTCATCGATCAGTGGGGCGAGCTCTACTCGAACGACGTCATCCGCGTCTTCTATCTCAACGAGGGCGGCATCGGCATCTACGGAGCCGCCATCGGCTCCATCCTCGGCCTCGCCATCTACACCCGCTGGCAACGCCTGCCTCTCATGCACTGGCTCGACATCGGCGCGCCGGGCTTCATCCTCGGCCAGGCCATCGGCCGCTGGGGCAACTTCTTCAACCAGGAGCTCTACGGCACGCCCACCGACCTCCCGTGGGCCATCAACATCGACGCCTCGAAGCGGGCGTCGGGCTACGAGACCTTCTCCCAGTTCCACCCGCTCTTCCTCTACGAGTCGCTGCTCAACCTTGCCGGGCTCGGCGTCATGCTCTACGTCGCCCGCCGCTTCGCCGATCGGCTGAAGGAAGGCGACATCGTCCTCATTTACGGCGTCTGGTACGGCGGCGTGCGGCTCGGGCTCGAGTGGCTGCGCATCGGCAACTGGGTGGCCGGCGGCTTCCCGGTCGCGGCGGCAATCTCCATCGCGGCCATCGTCATCTGCGGCGGCGTGCTGCTCTACCGCCACTGGTACACGCCCCGGTTCCGGGAAGCGCCTTAAACCTCTCCCCTCTGGGGGAGACCACCTTAAACCTCCCTCCCTCTGGGAGGGACTGAGGGCGGGCACGCGCGGGGCGCCCCCTCTGGGGCCTAGCATCCCCGAAGGTCGGTCGGTATAGTCTCCCCAGCCACATCCGGCGACGGAGGACATCCGTGAGCGACGTATACGACCTCGCCATCATCGGCTCCGGCTTCACCGGCCTCAGCGCCGGCGTGCAGGCCACGAGGATGGGCATGAAGACCGTCCTGATCGAGCAGATGATCATGGGCGGTCAAATCCTGAACACCGACTTGGTGGAGAACTACCCCGGCTTCCCCAAGGGCGTCTCCGGCATGGACCTCATTACCGGCGCCGAAGAGCAGGCGAGCAGCGCCGGCCTCGAATACGGCTTCGGCATGGTCACAGGCATCGACACCTCCAAGCAGCCCATCGAGGTGCTCGGCGACGGCGAATCGTGGCTCGCCAAGACCGTGATCATCGCCGCCGGCGCGGAGCACCGGAAGCTCGGCGTCCCCGGCGAGGCCGAGCTCGAGGGCCGCGGCGTCTCCCACTGCGCCACCTGCGACGGCATGTTCTTCCAGGACCAGGCCGTCGCCGTAATCGGCGGCGGCGACTCCGCCATGGACGAGGGCCTCTACCTCACCAACATGTGCAGCAAGGTCTACCTCATCGTCCGCGGCGAGGAGTTGACCGGCCTCAAGGTCCTCCAAGACCGCGTCGCCGAGAACCCCAAGATCGAGGTGCTCTACGACACTGTCGTCGACGCCATCAACGGCGACGACTCGGTGAAGAGCCTGACGCTGCGCGACATGAAGACCGAGGAGAAGCGCGAGCTCGAGGTCAGCGGCATCTTCGCCTACATCGGCTCCGAGCCCGCCACCGCGCCCTTCGCCGCCTCCATCCCCACCGACGGCGGCGGCCACGTCAAGGTCGATCTACGCATGGCCACCGAGATCCCCGGCGTCTTCGCCGCCGGCGAGTGCCGCTGGCAGTCCACCCGGCAGCTCGCCAACTCCGCAGGCGATGGCGTCACCGCCGCCATCGCCGCCTTCGAGTGGCTCCAAGCCAACGCCTAGCCACCGCCCCCTCCCGCAGGGGCGCCCCTCGCGGTCGCCCTCCCCACCAACCTCACTCTCTCCCTAGGAGCGCCCCTCAAACCTCTCCCCCTTTGGGGGAGATTTGAGAGAGGGCACGCGCCGTCAAGCGCGTCGGAGGGGCTGCGGGGGGCGGTCTTTCCTCATTTTCCCGCCGATAGTTGGAAAACGGGCGGAGCGGGGGTCTTCCCTCTCTCCCTCTGGGAGAGACTGAGAGAGGGCCGGGGTGGGGCGGGGAGGTCTTACCTCTTCTCCCCCCGGGAGAAGATTGAGATGAGGGGCCCCCTCATCACCGCCACCGGCGACCAAAACTCGCCTCCTTCGCACCCCAGGCCGGTAACGTACACTGGCAAACGGCATGGACCGCATCCTCCTCACCGGCTTCCTCCCCTTCCGGCGACGCGCCGCCAACGTCTCCGGCGACGTCGCCGCCGCCCTCGACGGCGCCGTGATCGGCGCCGCCGCCGTCCACGCCCTGCTCATACCGGTGCACTGGGACGCCCCGCTGTCGGCCGCCGCCGGCGCGCTCGCCGCGATCGAGGACGAAGGCAATCGGGCCATCGCCGTCGTCGGCCTCGGAGAGTGCGGCGCGAACGGGAGTGTCCGCGTCGAGACCACGGCCCGGAACCGGCGGGGCCGCCGACCCGACGAGCGCGGCCTACGGCCCGGAGCCGGTACGCCGTCGGAGTCGGAACCGGGAGGCCCCGCCACCCAGGCGTCGGACTTGTCGGCGATACTCCAGCGGGCTCTAGATAAGGCGGGGGTCGAGCACGTCATCAGCCGCGGCGCCGGCCGCTTCCTCTGCGAAGAAGCCCTCTACGTCAGCCTGGGGCTGGGGCCTCCCGCCGGCTTCATTCACCTGCCCGCCTACCCCAACGCCCGCGCCGGCAACACAGACGCCCGGAACCGCGCCCACTTCCTCGCCATGAAGGGCGTCGTCGAAGCGGCCCTCGCGGGCCTAGCCTGACTTGCCCGCCGCCCCGGCGACGGGAACGGCCGTCCGCTCCTCTTGCTCCGCACCGGCGGCGGCCCCAACGTCGGGCGCGGGACGGTCGCCCTTGAAGAAGGAGAAGATGACGCCGAGGGCGACGAGCCCGCCCATCACGAAGAAGGCGCGGTGCATGCCGGCGATGAATGCCGTCGCGATTGCGTCGCCGCCGGTCTCGGTGACGGCGTCGAGGCGCGGTTCGAAACCGAACGAGGCCATCGTCACCACGATCACGGCGGTGGCCAACGCGATGCTGGTAACGTTGGCCGAGTTGCGCATGAGCTGCGTCAGCGCGGTGATGACGCCGTAGCGCGACCGCGGGACGGCGCTCAGGATCGAGCTGTTGTTGGGAGAGCTGAACATCCCGACGCCGGCGCTGTTCAGGATCATGAGGGGAATGATCAGTCCGAGCGAAGTGTCCTCGTCGAGGAGGATTCCGAAGCTGAACAGCCCGGCGGCGGACATGCTCAATCCGCCCATGTTGAGTAGCCGCCAGCCGAAGCGGTCGGAGAGCCGCCCACTCACCGAGCCCATGATCGCCAGCGTCGCCGCACCGGGGATCAGCATCAGGCCCGCCTCCCGCGCGCTGTAGCCCAGGATGTTCTGCAGGTAGAAGGGCATGACGAAGATCATGGAGGCCGACCCCATGAAGGAGAGCCAGCCGGCGCTCACCCCGAAGGCGACGAGCCGCCGTTTGAAGAGGCGCAGGTCGAGCATGGGGTCCTCGGTCCGCAGCTCCCACCAAATGAAGGTGGCGATGGCCGCGCCTATCACGACGAATCCCGTGATGACGGCAGGCGACAGCCAGCCGGCGCGGTGGCCGTTTGTCATGATCATCAGGAAGACGAGGAGCACCGCGCCCGACAGCGCCGCGCCGACCCAGTCGAACCGCGCGCTCTGGCCCACCGGCTTGTCGCGGGCGAGCACGGCGGAGCTGAGCACGACCGCCGACGCCAGCAGCGCCACGAGCGCAAGGGGCGCGTTGAAGAAGAACACGGAGCGCCAGCCCAGGCCGGTCACCAGCGCCCCGCCTAGGGCCGGCCCAAATATCAATCCCACACCGACGACGCTCAGGTGGGAGCCCAGGGCCTTGCCGCGCTCCGCTCCGGGAAAGACGGAAAGCACCGCCGCCATGGCGTTCGCCTGGATCATTGCCGAGCCGATCCCCTGGAACAGCTTCGCCCCGATGAGCATGCCTATGCTCTGCGCGGAGCCCGCGGCCAGCGCGCCGAGGCAGAAGATCGCCAGCCCGGTCATGTAGACCCGCTTGCGGTCGGTCGTGTCGCCGAGCCGCGCCATGGGGAGCAGCAGGATGCTGATCATCAGCGCATGGCCGATGGTGACCCACTGCACGGTCGGGAGGTCGCTGTCGAAGTGATCGGCGATGCTGGGCAGCGCGACGTTGACGCTCCCCATGTCCATCACCGACATGAAGGTGCCGATGGCGATCGTCCCGAAGACGAGCCACTTCCGCGTTCCGGCGTCTTGGAAGGCCCTCATACCGGCCGCGACGCGCTCCTCATGCCTTGCGGATCAGCGCCCGGTAAACGCCGCCCTCGTGGGTCAGTGCCAGCAGCGCGTTCCCCGTCCTCGCGCACCACGCCGGGAAGTCCTCCTCGACGCCCTCGTCGTCGGACAGCACCTCGATGACTTGGCCCGGCACCATCGACCGGATGCGCTTCGCCGTCTCCCACACGGGTACGGGGCAGCAGAGGCCGATCGTGTCCAGGGTCTCGTCCGGCGCGGCGGGTTGCAGGCTTGTCATCTTGACATCCGCCGTCACGCGAACGGCGAGAGCGACCGAAGCCGCTCGATGGCGCGCGGCAACTCCGCGAGGAAGTAGTCGACCTCGTCTTCCGTCGTCTCCGCGCCCACGCTGGCCACGAGCGAGCCGGAGCGCATCTCCGTCCCCAGGCCGATGGCCTCGAGGACGTGAGAGGCCGTCTCCGTCCTTCCGGAACACGCCGTCCCGCTGGCGGCATAGACGTTCGCGTTCATCGCCAACTCCAGCAGCAGGCTCTCCGCCTCGACGCGGTCGACGACGCAGCTCGCGTGATGGGGGAGGCGGCGTTCGGGATGCCCCGTCACGCGGACGCCGTTCCACGCCTGAAAGGCGTCGATCATCCTGTCGCGCAGCCTTCCCGCGGCCTCCATTCGCTCCAACAAGTGGGCGCGGGCCAGGTCGGCGGCGGCGCCGAAGCCCACGATGGCGGGAACGTTTTCCGTGCCGGCGCGCCGGCCCGACTCCTGGGTGCCGCCTTCGAGGAGCGCCGGCCAGCGAAGCCCGCGTCTACTATACAGCGCGCCCGCTCCCTTCGGCCCGCCGAACATGTGCGCCGAGAGGGTCATCAGCGACGCGCCCAGCCCAGCCGCGTCGACGGGAATGATTCCCGCCGCGTTCGTGGCGTCGACGTGCAGCGGCGCGCCGTGCTCGCGGCAGACCGCCCCGACTTCGGCGATGGGCTCGATGGTGCCGATCTCGTTGCTCGCCAGCGTCATGGTGACGAGGGCCGTCTCCTCGTTCACGGCGGCGCGGACCGCATCCAAGTCGATCACGCCGTCGGAGTCGACGCCAACCGTGACCACCTCGAACCCCGCACGCTCCAGCGTCCGGCACGGCGCGAGGACGGAAACGTGCTCGACCGCCGACGTCACCACCCGCCGCCCCCGGACCGGCGCGCCGGGCATGAGCAGCCCTTTGATGGCCCAGTTGTTGCTCTCCGTGGCCCCGGAGGTGAAGGTGACCTCACCCGGCGCGGCGCCGATCAGCGCGGCCACCGACACGCGCGCCGCCTCGACGGCATCGAGCGCCTCCTCGGCGGGCGGATAGGCGCTCTGCGGGTTGTGAAAGAGGGGGCCGGACAGATACGCCCGTATCGCCTCCACGACCTCAGGCGCGCAGGGCGTCGTGGCGATGTGGTCGAGGTAGACCGGAGGTCGCGCCATAATGCGCCCATTGTAGCCCTTGGGCACGGCCCGCTAGTTGATGCGGTAGACCGCCTTCGCCGTATCCCAGGTGGCCTTGCGGACGACGTCGTCGCTGGCGCCGGCGAAGATGTGCCGGACGGCCTCCTCGGTGTGCGGAAAGGTGCCGTCGGCGTGGGGATAGTCGGAGGCCCACATGACGTTGTCGGCGCCGATCTCCGGGATCAGCTTCACGCCGATGGCCTCCTCCTGGAAGGTGGCGTAGACCTGCCGCCGGAAGATCTCGCGGGGGTCCGTCGAAAGCGGGATGTCGATCATCGCGCCATAGTTCTTGCGCTCGAACGCCAGCCGCTCCAGCACGTAGGGGATCCAGCCGATGCCCGACTCGCCGAGCACGAGCTTGAAGTTCGGGTTGCGCTCCAACATGCCGGAGAAGATCGCCTGGGCCAGGATTTCCGTCATCTGCAGCTGCACCAGCGCCGTCCGCATCGGGAACTGCCAGTCCTTCCTCCTGACGATCGGCCCGCTCTGACCGATGTGGACGCTGACCACGAGGCCCGCCTCCGCGGCGGCGGCCCACACCGGGTCCCACGCCGGTTCGTGGAAGGGCGTCGTCGCGCCATGGACGTCGTAGATGGCCCCGCGTAGCCCGATCTTGTTGACGTGCTCGACTTCCGCCAGCGTCAGATCAGGACCGGCCGAGGGGAGGTTCGCCAGCGCCACGAGGCGGTCCGGCGCAACGGACGCGAACTCGGCGAGCCAGTCGTTCATCGCGTGCATGCAGGCGGCCTGCAGGGCGCCATCGTCAAAGCTCCAGTTGAGAAAGTTGTAGATGACCTGCGCGTAGACGCCGTCGCGATCCATGTCGTCGAGCCGGTACCTGGCGGTCGAAGGGCGCCAGACGTCGGGCTCCGGCTCCTCCGGTAGGCCGACCTCGTCGAAGACGACCTTGCGGCCGTCGGCCCGCTTCGTCCCGTAGATGCCCCAAGGGTTCCCCTCGCGGAACCAGACCGGCCCCGTCTCGGTCTGGACCACCTGTGGCGCCGCCTCTTTGAACTTCGACGGCACGCGGTCCTGCCACAGCGTCTGGGGCACGTAGCAGAGGTCCATGTGGTCGTCACTGGAGATGTACTTGTAGTCCATGGAATGCTCCTCGGCTTGGGGCGCCGCTCATTCTAGGCGAGGCGCCGCGGCGACGCCAAGCGCGTCCTAGTAGGAAGCGCGCGCCGTTTGTGGCATAGTGGCGGGCGCGCCGGCGGCCCATCGTCCGGCGCGCAGCCGCGCCCGCTCCGTAATACCGAGACGAGGAGGCAGCCCATGAGCCACCACGACCACTACGCCGTCCCCGACGATGCCCAGGACTTCATGAAGAACAACGGCCGCACCTTCATGATCACCAAGCGCAAGGACGGCTCGCCGACGGCCCACCCCATGGCGAGCTGGTACGGCGGCTTCCTCTATCTGAACATGTACAAGGCCAGCATCAAGTCGAAGAACCTCGACCGCGACCCCCGCATCTGCTGCGTCATCACCAACCGCTCCGACGACGTCGACCTCGAGGCCACGGTCTACCGCGCCACGGGCAGGAAGCTCACCGTCGACGAGGTATTCGCCGAGCGGGTCACCGATGGCCTCGCGTGGGCCCGCAACCCTCGGTCGGAGGGCTCCCAGGAGCAGCCGGACATTCCCGACGAGGACAAGCGCAAGATCGGCGACACCGCAGGCCGGATCAAGCGGGGCGTGCGCGTGATCTGGGAGCTCACCGCGAACAAAGCCGGCCTGATTCAGAACGTGCGGGAGGGCTAACCATGCCGCGTGAACATCCCACCATCAAGATGACCCCCGACGAGCTCGCGGCCTTCGTCTCGACCCAGACGCGCTGCATCCTCGGCACCCTCGACGCCGAGGGTGGCCCTTGGGGCGACGCCGCCGCGACCGTTCTCAGCAACGGCGCGCTGCACTTCCGCGTGCCCGCCTCGTCGAGCTCCGCGGCCAACATCGCGGGCGACGACCGCGTCGTCTGCGTCTTCGAGGAGCACCCCGAGGACACCGGCTACTACACCATCAAGGGCGCGATCATCCACGGTCACGCCACGCCCTCCGACGACGCGGAGGCCAAGGCGGCGCTCGACGGCATCCCCGACCCCGTCACCCGCGCCCCAGAGCCGGGCGGCGCGACCTTCACCGTCGGCCTCGACGACACGGCGAGCTTCGACTTCGCCAAGATCAAACGCCGCTTCGAGCAATAGCGCCGCCCACGGAGGACGTTATGGGAGAGGGCTTCCTCTTCGACATCAAGGCGATCGAGCTCGCCGACGAGAAGGCCGAGTTCTGCGGCCGGCTCCTCGCGGGCGCCGGCGCCGACGTACTCAAGATCGAGCCCCCCGAAGGAAGCCCCACTCGCAAGATCGGCCCATTCGTCGACGACGTCCCCGACCCCGAACGCAGCCTCCACTTCTGGCACTACAACTTCGGCAAGCAAAGCCTATCCCTCGACGTTGCCACCCCCGCCGGGGCCGAGCGGCTCAAGGAGCTCGCCGCCGGCGCCGACGTTCTGCTCGAGAGCCATCCGCCCGGTTACCTGGCGAGCCTCGGTCTGGGCTACGACACGCTGAGCGCCATCAACCCCCGCCTGGTCATGGCCTCCATCACGCCGTTCGGGCAGACCGGGCCGTGGAAGGACTGGAAGGGCGCCGACATCGTGCACCTCGCCTTGGGCGGCGTGATGATGGTGACCGGCTACGATCCCACACCCGAGGGTTTCTACGATACGCCGCCCATCGCGCCGCAGATGTGGCACTCGAACCACATCGTCGGCAGCCAGACCCTCGACGCCATCCTCGGCGCGCTCCTCTACCGCGAGCGCACCGGCCGGGGCCAGCATATCGACGCCTCGATCCACCGCGCCGTCAGCTGCAACACTGGCACCGACACCACCGCCTGGGTCTTCGGACGCCAAGGTGTCCTGCGTCAGACCGCCCGCTACGGCTCCTCCCGCATGGTCCCCGAGACCCTCGCCACCACGAAGGACGGCCGGCACATTCTCGCCTTCGTCTCCGCCGAGTTCATGATCGGCCGCGAGCACAAGAAGTGGGTCGAGATGCTGGAGAAGTACGGCTGCGCCGACGACCTCACCGACCCCAAGTACGAGAACCTCGAATATGTCATGACCCCCGAGGTCATCCGCCACTTCCACGCCGTGGCCCGCACCTGGGTCGGCAAGTTCAAGTTCGACCGCGACATCTGGAAGGAAGGCCAGGAGCGGCGGCTCCACTGGGCCCCGATCCGCAAGCCGGAGGAAAACCTCAAGGACCTCCACTGGCGCGAGCGGACGACCTTCACCGAGGTCGAGCACGAGGAGCTGGACCGCGGCGTCTCCTACGTCAACGCGCCATGGCTCTCCGAGGAATGCCCTTGGCGCACCGGGCCCCGCGCCCCGCGCCTGGGCGAGCACGACGCCGCCCTGGTCGCCGACCTCGAACAGGCCGCTGCCGCGGAGCCGAAGGAGGCGCCGGCCTTCCCCGGCCCGCGCGCCAACGGCGACCCGCCCTTCGCCATCGAGGACGTCCGCATCCTCGACCTGGCTTGGGTCGTGGCCGGCGCGGCGGGACCCCGCATCCTCGCCGCCATGGGCGCGCAGGACATCCGCGTCGAGTGGAAGGGCCGCTACGACACGATGCGCAGCTTCGGCGGCATCCCCGTCGGCGAGGAGCGCGAGCGCGTCCTCCGCGGCGAATCGCTCATCCCCACCCGCGTCGGCGTGAACGCCGGGGCCGGCTTCGCCGAGGTCAACCCCGGCAAGATGAGCATCGGCCTCAACCTCAACGACCCCAAGGGCGCGGAGATCCTGCTGGAACTGGTGAAGGTCTGCGACGTCGTCGTGGAGAACTTCACGGCGCGCATGTTGGAGCGCTTCGGCGTCACCTACGAGGACATGCGCAAGGTCAACCCCTCGATCATCTACGTCCAGCAGCCCGGCTTCGGCAAGCGGGGCAAGTACATAGAGTTCCTCTCCTCGGCCCCGGTCGGCGAGGCGTTCAGCGGCCTGACCGAGATGGCCGGCATGCCCACGCCCTACCCGCCCTCCGGCTGGGGCTACCTCTACCTCGACTGGAGCGCCTCCTACTACTGCGCCATGGCGATGCTCAACGCGCTCTACTACCGCGCCCGCACCGGCAAGGGCCAGTACATCGACGGTTCGCTCGGCGAGCCCGGCCTCCTCCTCACCGGCACCGCCATGCTTGACTTTCAGGTCAACGGGCGGCAGTGGCAGCGCATCGGAAACGCCTCGCCCTGGAAGCCCGCCGCCCCCCACGGCGCCTACCGCTGCAAGGGCGACGACCGCTGGATCGCCATCGCCGCCTTCACCGAAGAAGAGTGGCAGGCCGCCGCCGGCGTGCTCGGACTTGGCGCGCTCGCCGGCGAGGCTCGCTTCGCCACGCTCGAGGCGCGGCTGAAGAACGCCCCCGCCCTCGACGCTGCCGTCGACGCCGCCACCCAGTCCTGGGACGCCTTCGAGCTCATGGAGCGCCTGCAGAACGCGGGCGTCGCCGCCGGCGTCTGCCAGAACGCCCCCGACCGCATCGAGCGCGACCCGCAGCTCCGCCACGACCAGTGGATGGTCCCCGTCACCAACACCGAGGTCGGGGAATGGCCCATCCGCCAGTTCCCCATCAAGCTCTCTGAGACCCCCACGCGCCCTCAGGGCACCGTCGGCCGCGGCCATCCCAACTACGCCGAGGACAGCGACTTCGTCTACGGCGAAATCCTCGGCATGACCGAAAGCGACCGGCAGGCCCTCGCCGAGCAGAACGTCATCTAAAGCGCGCCTAGAACTTCAGGCAGGTGCTGACGGCGTAGGCGTAGACCTTGCCCGCGCCGTCGACGATGCGGGCTTGGGTGACCCCGGTGCGCTTGCCCGCGGAGACGACCTCGCCCTCGCAGCGGAGGTCCGTCATTCCGGCCAAGAGCGGCCGGATGTACTTGATCGTCAGATCCGCCGTCGTCGAACGCTCCCCCGGCTCATGCGTGGAGAGGAAGCAGAGCGCCGCCGCCGTATCGAGCACCGAGGCCGTGTAGCCGCCGTGCACCGTCCCCACGCGGTTCAGGTGCTCCTCGGTGGGGCGGCAGGTGAGCACGATCCGGCCCCGCTCGACCTCGTCGATCTCGATGCCGAGCAGTTCGAGCATCGGCACGACGGGCGCCTCGCCGCGCTTGGCCCGGAGCAGCCGCTCCAGACCGCTGTAGGCGTCCTCGTCCGCCAGGCTGCCCATCGGCTAGGAGGTCTCCTCCAGCAGCACGGCCTGGACCTGGGGCCACGCCTTCCGGCGGTGCAGCTCCAGGCTCTCCGTGGTCAGGTTCTCGGCGTACGGGTAGTCGATGACCACGAACGGGTAGTCGTTGTAGCCGTGGCGGCGGGCCATCGCCCGGCCAATGCTGAGCACGAGCTTATCGGGGCCGATGGCGGCGGTAGGGACGCCGCGGTCTTCGAGCATCGTCGCATCGACCGCAAGGGCCGACGAGCAGGAGCCTCAGTCGCCGACCCCGGTGATGACGGCGTCGCACGAGCCGGCAAGCTCTTCTAGCAGCTCGGGGCTCATCGGCTCGCCGAAGTACTCCTTCTGCCGGTTGATGACGGCGCGGACTTCGTACTCGTCCTTGAGCGTGGCCTCGATCCGGGCCAGGAGCCGGTCGCCGTGCGTCCGGTTGTTCCAGAGGATGCCGATGGTCTTCCCGTCCAGCGTTGGGAGCCGGGCGGCGAGGCGGTCGCCGTCCTTCGACGGTTCGAGTATCGGCGTCAGCACGTCCATCCCGACTCTCCTCCCGTTATGTCCCGACCTTCTTCGTGACCGGCTCGGTGCCCAGCGGGTAAGGGGCGAGGTAGCCGCCGAAGTTGCCCGCCTCGCCGCCGGCGACCACGATGAGGAAGTCCATCTTGCGCGGCCACTCCGCATCTTGCCAGACGATCTTGCGGTACTCCTCGTCGTGCCGCATGTGGACGAACCGGTTCTCATCGCCCGGCTCCACCACCGGCGGCTCAGACGAGAGCCGCGTGCCATAGCGCTCCCACCGTCCGTCGATCTTCAGGCTGCGCACCGACCGCTTGATGTGCTTCAGCAGGTAGCCGGTCACGTCGTCCTTCGACCAGCCGGCGTCGAGGAAGTGCTGCTGGTACGTCGGCGCCATCACCACGACGTAGGAGCCGAGGGTGAAGAAGCCGTTGGCGATGCGCTGCGCCATAAGCTCGCAGAGGAAGACCGGCTCGTTGAAGTTGGGGGTGACGAACTGGTCGAAGCCGTTCATCGAGCCGAAGACGGTGACCGCGCTCTCATCGGGCCGGAAGCCGCGCTGGACGTGCAGCGGCGTCCACGGCGTCTCCTCGTTCTCGGCGATGCAGAACGACCAGCGGTTCGGGTTGCCCAGGCAGCCGCGCTGCACGCCGCCCACCTTGGCGCCGAAGCAGTTGGCCATCGTCAGGCTCACCGCCCGGCCGATGGTGGCGTTGGCGTGGTTCCCTCCGCCCATCACGTACTGGCCCGTGTTCATCCCGATCTCTTTGACGATGGGGCCGTTGACGATGATGAGCGGCCACGGGCTGCCCAGACTCGCCATGTGGTTCATGCGGAAGGCGGGGTCGGTCAGCCCCTCGAAGGCGGCGACGAGCACCGGCATGTACTCCGGCTTGCAGCCCGCCATGACGGCGTTGACCGCCAGCTTCTCCGCGGTAAGCGCCGTGGCCCGGGTCTGGTAGGCCCCGACCAGGGCCTCGGGCTCCAAGCCCGCCGCCGCGACGAACGCCTCGACGCGCTCCGGCGTCGGCGCGACGATGGGCAGCCCATCCGTCCAGCCCTGCTCCCAGAAGTACTGCATCACCGCGTACTCGTCGTCGAGGCTGATGCGCGTGGACTGAAGCTGCATGCGGCTTTTCCCTTGCCGGGATCCGGGTTGAACGGCGCAGATTATAGCCGACGGCGCGGACCGGGCTGTGCAGACTTCAAGGGTAGAATGAAGAACGCTAGTGACCGACTGCCGGAAGGAGAGCCGTCATGAAGACGATTGGAGCCGCGAAGTTCAGGGAGCAATGCCCGGCACTCTTGGACCGGCTCGGCCCTGATGGGCTGATCGTCACCAAGTACGGCAAGCCGGTAGCGCGCGTCCTTCCCATCGAACCGGGAAGCGCCGGACTGATTGGCAGCCTGCGTCACAAGGTCAAGATCAAGGGCGATTTGCTGACCACCGGCCAGCGTTCGGATCTTGGAGCCGAACGTGAAGGAAGTAGCCTTACGGCCGATTAGGGTCGTCTCGACGAAGTATGACGGGGAGACCCGTGAGGTCTACGCCGGCCGGCTTCTTGAGGTCGCGGGCCCGATGGTACGCATACAGGTTGCTGCCGGCGCACCGATCGACAGAGGAATCGACCGGCCGGAAGCGATCACCGAGGACGCCATCGAACTGTACTTCACGGATCGCTGGTACAACGTGTTGCACTTCCTAGAGCCAAGCATCGACCGCTATCTGTGGTATGCCAACATCGCCATGCCCGCAAAGTTTGACGGCGCCATCCTTGAATGGACAGACCTAGACATTGACGTATGCTGCCGCGTGGACGGTTCAATTCAGACCCTTGATTGCGACGAGTTTCAGGAGAACCGCCTCGAGATGGACTACTCCAAACACGTCGTGGAACGGGCACTTGCTGCGCATGATGAGGTGATCCGGCTCGGTAAGGCCGGTGCCTTCCCGTTCGACCGCATGGCGCAGCTAAGGGACTGGGCGAACTTGCCTTGACGCCATCGATGGTCCCTTCAACCCCGCAGCGAGCGAATCCGTACAAGGAGGTCAGCCATGCCCAAGGGGCTCTTCATGGTGTTCACGCATTGCACCGACCCCGAGCGCGAAGAGGAGTACAACCGCTGGTACACCCACACCCACCTGCCCGACCTGAGCGCCGCCAAGGGCTTCGTCACGGCGCGGCGGTTCCGTAACGTGATCCCCGGCGGGCCCCCCGATAGGTACCTCGCCCTCTACGAGTTCGACACGCCCGACCTCAAGGAATCCATCGCCGACCTCATCGACATCGCCATCGCCGCCCACGCCAAGGGCCGCCATATCGACTTCATCGAGGGCGGCGAAGCCTTCATCTTCGAGGAGATCGACCCCATGACCCTCGAACCCCTCGAATCCCACGACTACCCAACCGAGGTCCCCGAGCACATCATCCAAGCCCGCGACGCCCTCCGCTGAGCCCTCTTGGCCAGCACTCCAAGCCTATCTCCCTAGAGACCTTTTCAGGACCCGCAGCGCCGCCAGCGGACCGTCCATGTAGGGGCAACCCTCGTGGTTGCCCAGGGGTGCGGGCGGGGTCTTCTCCCCCTCCGACCTCTCCCTCTCTGTTGGAGACCGCCTTAGACCTCTCTCCCTCTGGGAGAGACCGAGAGAGAGCCGGGACAGGGTGGTCTTTCCTCTTCTCCCCACGGGAGAAGATTGAGATGAGGGGGCCCCTCATCACCGCCGCGGGCCTTCCAGGCGCGGCGCCCATTTGCCTGGGGGCGGGCATCGCCTAACACTCCCCCGCAGGGGGAGCACCTTAAACCTCTCCCCCTCTGGGGGAGACTGAGAGAGGGCCGGGGCGGGGTGGTCTCTTCCCGTCCCTACTGAATCGCCGGGACGTCCTGCGCCCAGTACTTCTCCCAGCTCGGCCAGGCTTCGGGGAGCTGGCCCACCTGGAGCGCCCTGCCGCCCCCGCTGTCCACGGTCACGTCCTTGGCGTGGCCGGGGCGGTCGAGCGCGTCCACCGCGTACCAGCGCATGAGCTTGCGGCGGCGGAAGTACCACCTGCCCTCCTGCCGC
This sequence comes from Dehalococcoidia bacterium, assembly GCA_034421515.1. Taxonomy (GTDB): domain Bacteria; phylum Chloroflexota; class Dehalococcoidia; order SHYB01; family SHYB01; genus DAOUKH01. Next base: position 12,800 of record DAOUKH010000023.1, on the reverse strand, counting down.
TCATAGCTGTCCCAATATTGGATCGTGCCCACGATCCAGATGTCGCCGCGGTCGAGCTCGTCGCGGCAGTAGACCACGCCCCGCGCCTTGTCGGGGTCGTCGGGGTCGAGGTCAATGATGTGGTTGCCCACGAAGTGGATGCTGCTCTTGGTGTTGCTCATCGTCTTGACGAACCAGGCGCGCAGCTTGTCCCGCCCGAAGGCGTCGCGCCCTACCTGCACGTTGGGAATGAAGAGCTCCACCATGTCGTCGAAGTTGCGGGTGTCGAGGGCCAGGGCGTAGCGGGCGACGAGTTGCCGTATCTGCTCCGTCGATTCCATCCGGTCGATCCGCTGTTCCAAGCTCATCGCCGAGACGTCCGCCATCGCATCCTCCTGCTCTCCCGCACCGATTCAGCGCGGCCGCGCGAGGCCCTTGCCGCCGCGCGGAAACCGAGTGCGCAGTGTAGTCGGCGCGGCCCCATTCCACAAACCGCGGCCCCATCACCACGTCCCTTCGGCGGCCCGGACTGCATCGGAGCGGACCCATGCTTTGCTATAATGAACCACGCTGTGGACCGGGCCGGCGACAAGGAGTGGAGGACCTCAGACCTGATCCGTCCCTACTGGACGGTGGAGACGGACGAAACGCTGAGGCTCGACTCCGACACCGTCCCGCCCAAGGTGCAGGCGGAGTGGTACTCCTACAAGCTCGGCGCGCTGGCGTCGGGCAGCGGACACCTCCTTCCGTCCTTCGACGACGCTTGGGGCGACGGCTTCGCCTAAGGCCGGTCACGGCGCGATGCCGGGGAGTAGCGCAGCTAGGTAGCGCGCTTCGTTCGGGACGAAGAGGTCGGAGGTTCAAATCCTCTCTCCCCGACCATGCAATCGAACGCATCCCGCCGAACCCGGCGGGATGTTCTTTTTCGCACTGCTCCGGCAGTGACGGGAGGCTGAGCGCCCAGGCGGCTATGGTACACTTCAGACCGTCAGCAAACGCCGCTCCTTTCAGGTAGGACATCATGGTGCAAGAGAAACGGCGCGTCGTACTCACCAACCCCCGCGGCTTCTGCGCGGGCGTCGAGCGGGCCATCGACGTCGTCGAGATCGCCCTCGGCAAGTACGGGCCGCCCGTCTACGTGCGCAAGGAGATCGTGCACAACCCGCACGTGGTCGACGACCTCCGCAAGAAGGGCGCCATCTTCGTCGAGTCCGAGGAAGAGGTCCCCGAGGGCAGCGTCGTCGTCTTCAGCGCCCACGGCGTGGCCCCCTCCGTCCGCGTCCAGTCCGACGCGCGGCGCCTGACCTCCATCGACGCCACCTGTCCGCTGGTGACCAAGGTGCACCTGGAGGCGCGGAAGTACGTCAAAGACGGCTACTCGATCCTGCTCATCGGCCACGAGGGCCACGACGAGATCGTGGGCACGATGGGCGAGGCTCCGGGCAACATCCAACTCGTGCAAGACGTACAGGATGCCAGCGTCGTGCAGCCGCCCAACCCGGACCGCCTGGTCTGCCTCACGCAGACGACGTTGAGCATCGACGACACGTTCGAGATCGTCGAGACGCTGCAGCGGCGCTTCCCCAACATGTTGATACGGAACGACATCTGCTACGCCACGCAGAACCGGCAGACCGCCATCAAGGAAATCACCAGCGACGTCGACCTGATCCTCGTCGTCGGCGCGGCGAACAGCTCGAACTCAATACGCCTGATGGAAGTGGCCCGCTCCTACGGCGTGGAGGCCCACCGCATCGCCGACGCCGCCGAGATCGACCCTGTCTGGCTCGAGGGCAAGACCGCGATCGGCCTCACCTCCGGCGCCTCCACTCCCGAGATCAAGGTCTCCGAGGTGCTCGACTACCTCAGCGAGCGGGGCTCCCTCGACGTCCGCGAGGTCGAGGTCATCGAAGAGAACGTGACGTTCCTCCTGCCCAAGGAGCTGCGCGGCCTCGCCAAGGCCTAGCGGGTCGGATTTCCAATCCGCCGCCCGCGAGGGGCGCGTAGTCTTACGCAGAAGCCCCGCGCTGCGGCGCGGCCTATTCCGGACCGCTTCGCGATGGAGATTCTGACAACCGCCCCGACCCGCGTGGTGCAGCGCCTCCCCGTTGCCTCGGCCTTCGCCGCCGCCTTGACCGCCGTGCTCGCGGTCGCCGCCTGCTCCTCCGACGGTGCGGCCACACCCACCGGCGGCGATCTCCCCACCGCACCTCCCGCCACCGAAGCATCCCCCACCGCGACCGCAGCGGACGAGGCAACCCCCGAGGGCGAGCAAACCCCAGAAGACGCCCCAACCGCTTCTCCGACGCCGCACGTCACGCCTCCCCCCACGTTGGCGCCGGTCCCCGTCCGGGGCCTCGTCGAAGTCAGCCCCGGCTCCACCGGGGAGGGGTCGATCCCCATGCTGGTCGGACTCGACGTTGAATTCGCCCTCAGCGGCTTCAGCCCGCTTGAAGAGTTCTCCGTCCTCTACCTTGGGCCAAACGGGGAGCGCCGCCCCGCGGGGCGCGGCCGCGCCGACGCGGCGGGTGAGGCCACTTGGACGAAGCCGACGTCGCGCGACGCGATGGGTGAGTGGACGGCGCAGGTCCTGGGGAGCACCGGCAGCCAGGCCACCGCGGCGTGGACGCTCGCCGAGATGACGATGGACGCCCCCGTCGTCGATTCTCTCGAATCCCAGTTCAAGCTCTACCACACCCCCGAAGCCCGAATCTACTTCGACGACACCCTCTTCGAATCCCAGGTCGCCGTCATGGCCCGGTACTTCGCGGAGTCGATCGGGCCGATCGAAGATGCCCTCGGCCAAGACCTCGGCGCCATCGACGTCTACCTGCTTCCCAGTGGGGAGGCCGTGCAGCGCGAGATGGTCGCCGCCGGTTCGTCCCGGTCCAGCGGCTTCGAGTCCGGCATCGCCCTCCTCGGCGGAACGCGCCCCGGCATCTACATCGACATGGCGGCGCCGTTCTACAGTTGGCGGCACATCGCGTCCCACGAGCTCGTCCACTTCGTCATCGGCGCCATCGAGGAGGACCGCCGCGCCCCGCTCTGGATCGTCGAGGGAATCGCCGACTACCTCGCGTATCAGACCGCCGTGGAGTACACCGGCGACCACGAACGGCAGTGGGCGCGTCTCGTCCGCGGCCATGCCCACCGCGCGATTCACCTGGACCAGTGGATCGACTTCCGCACCCTCGGCGACTATGCGACCTGGAACTCGGAGCGCGACCTCGACCGCCTGAAGCAGATGTACGGGCAGTCCTTCGCCGCCGTGCAGTACATCGCCGCCGCCTACGGCGAGCAGGCCTTCGTCCCCCTGCTGCACGCCGTGATCGAAGAGCCCGAAGACCTCGACGTCCCCTTCCGCCGCATCCTCGGCGTCTCCATCGACGAGTTCCAAGAGGCGGTACGTGACTTCCTGCTGAAGCCCACGCCGTTCGAGGTGGAGATGGAAGCCGCCGGCGCCTATGCCCGGGCCGTCTTCGAAATCGTCGACGAGGACCGGCGGATGGCCGCCGACTGGGACACGTTCCTCGGCTCCCGCCGCCCCAACCTCGACCCCGAGGCGAGCGCCGCCGAGATATTGGAGTTCAGCGCGGCGTTCACCGCGCTAGCGGAGCGCGTCGAAGCCCTGGAGGCCCCGGAACGCCTCGGCGACGTCCACGCCGTGCTGGAGGTTGCCTTCCCCCTCTACGTCGAGGCGATGAACGCCTACGCCCGCCTCGAAACCCGCCCCGAGACCGACCTGCTCGCCGAGGCCAACGCCAACCTCGCCCAGGCCGCGCTCCACGTCGACGCCGCCGAGCAACTGCTCGTGAGGGCGCTCACTGAATTCGGCATCAGCGAGGGCGAAATCTTCGCGACAGGTTCGCACTAGCCCACGCGGGGCTCTTGGACACCGCCTAGTTCCGCCCGTTCAGCAGCGCGACGGGGTTGTCGCAGACGATCTTCTCCTTCTGCTCGCTGCTGAGACCGTCCTGGTCCAGGAACGTCGTCAGCGCGCCGGGGAAGATGCCGTCCGAGTGCGGGTAGTCGCTGGCCCAGACGATGTGGTCGGCGCCGAGCTGCTCCGCGGCGAAGGCGAGGTACTTCTCCTCGGGGTCGGAGCTGAAGAACATGCGCCCCTCGGCGAGATACTCGCTAGGGAGCTTCTTCAAGGTCGCCTGCATGCCGGGCCGGTGCATGTACTCCTCGTACTGCTCGTCGAGCCGCCACAGTAGCCAGGGCGCCCAGCCCACCTGCCCCTCCATGAAGCCGATGCGCAGCCTGGGGAACTTGTCCAGTATGCCGCCGTAGATCATGTCCATCACGGCCAGCATCATCCCCAAGGGGTGCAGCACCGCGTGGGCGCTGACGAAGTCGTAGCCGAACTCCCGCATCAGCAGCCGGAAGGCGCCGTGGGGAATGTGCAACATCACCGGCACGTTGAGGTCCTGCGCCTCCTCGTAGAGCGGGTGGAAGTAGGGGTCGTTGGGCCGCATATTGTCGACCGACGGCTTCATAAAGAACGTCGGGAAGCCGAGCTCCGAGACGGCCCGGCGAAGCTCGCGGCGGGCGTCGTCCATGTCGCCGAGCGGCAGCAGTGCCGCCCCCCGCAGCCGGGCGGGGTCCTCGCTGCAGTAGTCGTACAGCCAGTTGTTGTAGCCCTGCGCGACCGAAGGCGCGTAAAAATCCTTGTTCATCCCCATCTCGGTGCAGAAGAGCAGGGCCTGGTCGATGCCCTCGGAGTCCATATCCTTGAGCCGCACGTCCGGGTACCAGCCGCCCGTGCTCCGGTTGCGGTTGCGGATCGACTCGTAGATCTCTTCCTTCGTCGTGCCGCGGTCGTTGGGGTGCCGCCCTCCCTTGTCGTTGGGCTGCAGGCGATGAGCGAGCAGAGCGTCTTCAAGCTCTTCGCCCTCCTCGGCGGAGAAGTAGCTCGCCCAGTTGGGCAGACACTCCATATTGACGTGTCCGTCGATATCGATGACCTGCTTGCCGTTCAACATCGCGACCCCTCCGTCACGGCCTCTGAAGGCCCATGATTGGGCGGAATGGTAGCACAGACCCCGCCGCCCGGCCCCCGCGGGTGCTACCATGCGGACAGCGCCGAAGGGCGGCACTTCACACGGAGCGAGCGCGATGCAGTACAACGTGATCTCGACCGACGATCACCTCCAGGAAGCCCCCCACACCTGGACCGACCGCATGTCCAAGAAGTGGGGGGACAAGGTCCCCCACCTCAAACCAATCGACGACGAGCACGACGCCTGGTTCATCTACGGCGAGCCCTACAATCACATCGGCGTGGCCATCGTCCACGGCTCCCTGCCCGATAGGGCCAAGACGCCCATGCGCTGGGAAGAAGTCCCCGACATCGCCTACGTGCCCGCGGCGCGCGTCAAAGCGATGGACCAGGACGGCGTCGACGTCCACACCTTCTTCGGCAACATCGCCGGCGTCGCCGGCGGCACCTTCAGCAACCCCGACTTCGACGAAGACTACCGCCTCGAGGCCATCCAGGCCTTCAACGACTTCCAGATCGAGGAGTACGCCGACCCCTTCCCCGGCCGCTTCATCACCCTCGCCATCGTCCCCATGTGGGACGTCGACAAGGCCGTCGGCGAGGTGCGCCGCACCCACAAGCGGGGCATCAAGGGCATCAGCTTCGCCTTTCCTCAGCAGTACGAGTACCCCCACTTCGCCGACAAGTATTGGGATCCCCTCTGGGACATCTGCCAAGACCTCGGCCTCTCCCTCAACCTCCACATCGGCTCCGGCGGCAGCATGGGCCTCAAGAACAAGGCCTTCCGCGACAACGGCCCCATGTTCTTCCTCGCCGAGAACTCGACCCGCGCCATCTCGGCGAACACCCAGGTGATGAGCACCGTCCTCTTCTCCGGCATCATGGAACGCTTCCCCGCCCTCAAGATCGTCTCCTCCGAAAGCGGCCTCGGCTGGGTGCCTTACCTCCTCGAAGTCGCCGACCACCAGTGGGAGCGGCAGAAGCTCTCCCGCGAGGGCATGACGATCAAGCCGAGCGACTACTTCCACCGCCAGTGTTACGTCAACTTCTGGTTCGAGCGCATCGGCATCGAGAACCGCTACCACATCGGCGTCGACAACATCATGTGGGAGTCCGACTACCCGCACCCGACGTGCACCTGGCCGAACTCCCGGGAGTACATCCAGCGCTCGTTCGAAGGCGTGCCCGAGGACGAGCAGCGGAAGATGCTGGTCGACAACGCCGTCCGCGTCTTCAACCTCGATCCGAGCCCGTAGCCCTGGCGTCGGCAGGAACCGCCGCCACAAGCCGGCGGCATGACCGGGGACCGTCGTGAGGCCGTCCGCGACCGGGGGCAGGCCGTTCCTTGCCGCCGTCGGTGTCTCGCAGGCAATCGCCGGCATCAACACCACGGCCGTCGGCATCGCCCTTCCTTCGATCCGCGAGGAGTTCGACATCTCGCTGGCCACCGTGACGTGGCTGGTCACCGCCTACCTCGTCACCATGGCGGTGGGGCAGCTCGTCGGCGACGCCTGGGCGACAGCTACGGCCACCGGCGGGTCTTCCTGATGGGACTCACCCTCGGCGGGTCGGCGTCGGTGGCCGCGACCTTCGCCTGGGACTTCCCCTCGCTGCTGTTCCTGCGCCTGCTCCAGGGCTTTGGCTTCTCCATGGTGAGCCCCAACACGATGGCGATTCTCGGCAACGTCTATGGAGAGCGCGAACGGGGCCGCGCCTTCGGCCTCGTCTGGTCGGCGATCATCGGCGGGACGACCCTGGGACCGGTCGTGGTGGGACCGCTGGTGGGCATCTCCTGGCGCCTGGCCTTCCTGAGCAGCGCCGTCATCGCCGTGCCTGCCCTCATCCTCGCAATCGCCGCAACGCCGAGGCCGACCCTGCCGCCGTCGCGTCAGCCCTTCGACGTGCCCGGTGTCGTCCTGCTGACCGGCTCGGTGCTCGCCTTCGCGCTCTTCGCCGACTTCATTCCCGAGGCACTGCCCACCACCATCACCGGCGGCCTCGCCCTCGCCGCCCTCGCGGGCTTCGTGGCCTGGGAGCGGCGCTACGCCTACCCGTTGGTGCGTCCCGCCCTGGCGCGGATACGGTCGATCCGCGCCACCGTCGCGGCGATACACCCGTTCCAGACCGTCATCTACACCGTCACCATCGCCTCGCCCGTCTTCTTCATCAGCGTGCGCGGGGCGTCGGAGGCCGTAGCCGGCGCGATGCTCGCCGCGCTGCTCGTCCCCTCGGTTCCCGCCTCCATCGTCGGCGGGCGGCTCGCCGACAGTCTGGGCCGGCGCATCCCCACCGTCGTCGGAGGCATCATCGCCACCCTGGGCCCGCTCCAGCTTCTCCTGTTCGGCCTCGACGCGGGCTACGCCGTCTATGGGGTCGGCCTTGCCCTCGTCGGCGTCGGCTTTGGACTGATGCAGGCCTCCATGCAGAGCGCCGTCGTCGAGTCGGCCCCGCCGGGGCTGGCGGCGAGCGCGGGCGGCCTCTATCAGTTGACGCGGCAGCTTGGGAGCGTCGTGGGAGCGGCGCTCTTCGCCGCCATCGTCGGCAGCACGACGGCCGGCTCGGACACCGGCGACTACCGGACGCTCTACGCCGTCCTCGCGGGGGCGGGCGTCGCCGGCGTCCTCTTCTCGCTCGCCATCCACACCTGGCCGCCGCCCGCGCCTTCGGCGGCGTCCCACCCGCCGTAGGAGACCCCTGCACAGCCCCTCGGCAAGCCTAAAGACGGGTGCGCACCCTTAAGCCTCTCCCCCTCTGGGGGAGATTGAGAGAGGGCACGCGCCCGCAGGGCGCGTCGGTGGCGGGGGGCTGGGAGGGGTGCGCCAACCTCCACCCACCGTCGGCTACAATCGCTACAATCACGGACGCGACGCGCGCCGCCGACCATGCCGAGCGGCGAAGGAGAACCGATGGGTTACGAAACGCTGCTCTATGACGTCAACGACAAGGTCGCGACGATCACGCTGAACCGGCCCGACAAGCTCAACGCCATCAGCTACACCATGGTCCGCGAGATCACCGAGGCCGCCTGGGAGGCCGAGAACGACCCCAACGTGTGGACCGTCGTGGTGACCGGCAAGGGCCGCGCCCTCTGCGCCGGGGCCGACGTCGGGCAGATGCCCTCCAACGCCCAGGGCACGAACGCCGAGGCCATCTGGGGCGAGTCGTACCTCAACTCGATGAAGCAGTGGGACGCGCCCCAGGAGGCGACCCTCCCCTACATGCAGATGACCAAGCCGATCCTCTGCGCCGTCAACGGCATCTGCGCCGGGGCGGGCCTCGACCTCATCACCACCACCGACCTCGCCATCGCGTCGGAGGACGCCACCTTCTTCGACCCCCACGTCAGCATCGGCATCGTCTCGGGCCGCGAGATGGTGCGCCTGGCCCGCGTGGTGCCCCTCAACGTCGCGATGCGCGTCGCCCTCATGGGCAAGCACGAGCGCATGACCGCCCAGCGCGCCTACGAGCTCGGCCTCATCAGCGAGGTCGTCCCCGCCGACAAGCTCATGGACCGCATCTACGAGATCGCCGCCGTCATCAACAGCAACGCCCCGCTCGCCGTCCGCGGCACCCGCATGGGGATCCGCAAGAGCCTGTCGATGTCCACCTATGAGGCCGAGCTGCTCGCCGAGAGCTACCGCCTGCGCGTCGCCCTCTCGCAAGACTCCCTCGAAGGCCCCCTCTCCTTCCTCGAACGCCGCGACCCCGACTGGAAGGCGCACTAAGCCCTCCCTCTCTGGGAGAGCACCTTAAACCTCCCTCCCTCTGGGAGGGACTGAGGGCGGGCCGGGGCGGGGAGCGGTGGTCCGAACCTCTTCTCCCCCTGGGAGAAGATTGAGATGAGGGGCCCCCTCGCCACCACCAACGGCTATCGAACCCCAGCCCCTCGCCCACGGTGCGGCCCACCAAACCTCTCCCCCGCAGAGGGCGCACCTCAAACCTCTCCCTCTGGAGACCTTTGCACAACTCCCGCCACTGGTTGGAAAACGGGTGGAGTGGGGTGGTCTTCCCTCTCCCCCTCTGGGGGAGATTTGAGAGAGGGCACGCGCCGCAGGCGCGTCGGAGGCGGGGAGTGGGGAGGGGTGCGCCAACGTCTGCGGAGCCGCCAACATCGGCTACGCCGAGGCAGCAGAGGATCACCCCCTGTAGGGGCGATTCACGAATCGCCCTCCCTCCTCCTGTCGGGAGCCGAAGGAAAAGTCACCCAGCCAGCAGCCGCCCGGCGCGCTCGATGGCCCGCACGTCATAGGGGTGCGGCACGAGCAGGATGATCCGCCCCGCGCCCGCCTCCTCCAACGCCAGCCGCCGGGGACTACCCGCATCCAGGTAGGCAGGGTCCAGGCCCGCGAAAGTGGTGAGGAGAAAGCCGTCCGGTCCGCGGCCTGAGCGCTCATACTCGGCACGGGCGAGCGCGGCCAGCTCCGCAAACCTCGGATGCCCCGCCGGCGTGTTGAAGCCGTCCCCGAAGCGCCCCGCGACCCGCGCCATGCGCCCGCCGAACCCGCCGATCACGATCGGCGGCGGCGCCTCCGGCCGCGGATAGCCGTGCGGCGACCGCAGCGTGAAGTGCTCCCCCTTGAAGGCGGAGGAGTCGCCGGCCCAGAGCCGCCGGAGCACCTCTGCCGCCTCGCCCGTACGGGCCGCGCGCTCCCTGTCGGGCGCGACCTCCATCCCCAGCATCCACTGCTCGGGAGCGTAGGGCAGGTCGGTTCCTCCGCCCGCGCCGATGCCGAGGATCAGCCGGTTGCCCGAAATCTCCTGAATCGTCGCCGCCACGTTGGCCACCACCCCCGGATGGCGGAGGCCGCTGTTCAGCACCAGCGACCCCAGCGCGATCCTGGGGACGGCCTCGGCGAGCGCCGCCAGCGTCGTCAGGCACTCGGGAACGCGCCCCGTGTCGCCGTCGGCGTCGCGGAGGTGGTCCCACGTCCACACGCCGTCGAAGCCTGCCGCCTCGGCAGCGAGCGCAGCTTCCCGCATCTCCGGGTAGGTCGTGCCGAACGGGATGAGCAGGATATCCGTCTTCACGTCCGTCACCGGTCCCGCAGCATCGCCTGCAGCGACGGCAGCGACGGCGGACGGCCCGACGTGACGCCCAGGCCGGCGTCGGCGATCACGTGCTGGCCGGTGTAGTAGCTCGCCAGCGGCGACGCCAGCGTCACCACCATCGCCGCCAGGTCTTCCGGCTCGCCGGTGCGTCCCAGCGGCATCGCCCGCGCCGACGCCGCCTTGCGCTCGGGCGCCATGTTCACCTTCGTCGTCTCCGTCTCAATGAAGGCTGGCGCGACGGCGTTCACGCGGATGCCGTACGGGCCAAGCTCGTAGGCCATCGTCTGCGTCAGGTGTACCACCGCAGCCTTCGCCGCGCCGTAGACGGGGAGCCCGGGCGAGGCGCGGTAGCCCTGGAACGACGTGATGTTCACGATCGAGCCCTTGACCCCGCCGTCGATCATCGCCTTGGCGAACGCCTGCGCGCAGCGCAGCACGCTCTTCACGTTCAGGTCGAAGATAGCGTCGAAGTAGTCCCACTCGACCTCGAAGATCGACTTCGCGCCGCGGTGCTCCAGGTAGGCGGGAATGCCGCCGGCGTTGTTCACCGCGGCGTCGATCGCGCCGAACGCCTCCAGGGCGGAGGCTGTGACCCGGGCGACGTCGGCGTCCTCCCGCACGTCCGCCTCGACGGCCAAGGCCCCGACACCGCGGGCGCGGGCCCGCTCCGCGACCTCCTCCGCCTTCGCCGCCTGCACGTCCGCGATCACGACGTTGGCCCCCGCGCGGGCGAACAGGTCAACGCACCCCGCGCCGATCCCCTGCGCGCCGCCCGTCACCACGGCGCACTTCCCCTCCAGCCCGAAGATTGAGTCCGCCATGCCAGACCCCCAACAGTAACGGGCTTGCGTTCCGCGCCGAGGCCCGTCCACTTCGGGCCGGAGTGTAGCAGGGCGGCGTCCCGCCTTAAACCTCCCTCCCTCTCTTCCCCCGGAGACCTTTGCACAACTCCCGCCGATGGTGGGGAACGGGAGGAACGGGGCGATCTTCCCTCTCCCCCTCTGGGGGAGATTTGAGAGAGGGCACGCGCCCGCAGGGCGCGCCGGTGGGGCCGGGGGTCCTGCCCCTTCTCCCCCCGCTAAGGCAGAGCGGGAGGCCGAGCCACGCGCTCGTACCACGCGAGCACGCTCGTGGGGTGCTGGTAGAAGACGCGCCGCACGTTCACGATCGGGGCAGGATCGGCCCAGCGCCAGCGGTCCGCCAGCGCCTCGTGCGCAGGCGATTTGAGATAGTCGGCCATCCCCTCCATGCCCGCGAACTCCTGCTCGACGACGTGCGTCCAGCGCTCCGGCCCGCCAATCGGCGTCGGCCCCGCCGTCGGCACCGCGCGGCTCAGCACCTGGTTCCGCAGCTCTGGTATCTCCGCGAACGCCGCTGCCATCCCGTCCACGTACTCCCGCTTCGTCTCCTCAGGCAGGTCGCCCCGAAGCTCGACGAGCATCGTCACCTTCACCACGTCCCGCAGACCCGGCTCGGGGACCTGCACGTCCATGGGGTCGGTGTAGGCAACGTCGAGCGCCTCGACGGCGGCATGGACGGCGGGCGTGAGTTCGTTGTCGTGGTACGGATGCGTCCGCACCGCCGAGATGTCCTCGGCCAGCAGCTCCCAGACATAGTCTCGCCCGGCCCCCTCATTGAGGTTGGGCGCAATCACGGACTCGTGCAGCGCCGGGATGTGCTCCGCCGCCTCGGACACAACGCGCTCCAACCGCCCGCGCTCCTCTCGGGTCACGCCCGGCCGAAGTTTGAAATTCATGGTGCGCCGGAGCATGGTCGTCGCCTCCCAACGGGCCGCGTCCTCCGCGGCGCGCCGCCCATGATACACGGGCGCCCCCTGTTAGAATGCGCCCATGCAGCCGAGCCACGCCACCGTCTGGACGCCGACGCGCATCGCGTTGACCGCGGTGCTCGTCGCTCTGCTCGTCGTCGCGCTCGTCGCCGTCATCTTCGTCATCATCGGCAGCTTCGGCACGCCGGAGCAGCGGGTCCTCGCCACCTTCGCCACCATCGCGGCGATGCTCCTCCTCGCCGCACCGAGCACCTACGCGTTCGAACGCGGCCTGCGGGCGCTGGGCTGGGCCGGGATTGCCTCGACCGCCGTCATCGCCGTGCTCGTCATCGTTCTCCTGTGGAGCGGGGAGTCCCTCCTGTCTGAGGGCTACGGGAGAGCGTCCGGGACCATCGCCACGCTCGCCGTCGCGACCAACCTCGCCGCCCTGATGACCCACCTCGGAGCGAGGCCCGGCCTCCCACGCCGGCTGCAGCTCGGCTCCTACGGCCTGACCGCCGTGACGGCGACCCTACTCGTCATCGGCATCCTCGCCCAGTTCGATATGGGCATCTACTGGATCATCGTCACGGTCTGCGCCGTCTTGCTCGGCTTCGTCACCCTCGCCGCTCCCGTCGCCGACCGCCTGCTTGGGGCCGTCGCGGGCCGCGTTGACACCCCCCAGAGCGGCGCTTAGAGTACGCCCATCCCGCCCCCGGACTCGCGGCCCCGTTCCAGGGCTTCGCAACCGGATCAGGAGGCTCCATGACCTCGGCCAACGGAGCGCACTCACCCCTCGACGGCATCACCGTCCTCGACATGACCATCTGGCAGAACGGGCCGTGGGCCACGGCCATGCTCTCCGACATGGGCGCCGACGTCATCAAGGTCGAAGACCCCGTCAACGGCGACCCCGGCCGCGTCACCCGCGTCTACCTCCCCACCGAGCGGCCCGTCAACCACTACTTCCAGACGATGAACCGCAACAAGCGGTCCATGACG
>DAOUKH010000022.1:0-37660 GCA_034421515.1 Dehalococcoidia bacterium | reverse complement strand
CATCGTCAGCGACGAGCCGCGCCGGGCGGCCCTCGCCAACGCCGTCCCAGTGGTCAAAGCGGCGCGCGACGCCGGCGTCACCATCATCTACGGCACGTTCGGGTTCGAGGACGACCATCCCGTCGTCCACCCGCGGAACTGGAGCCTGACCAACTTCCGCGCCGGCGGGCGATTCCGGCGCGGCACCGAGGACACGAACGTCCACCCCGACGTCGCGCCCCAGCCCGGCGACATCGTCATCGACCGCCAGCGCGCCGGCATCTTTTCCGGCACCGGCCTCGACCTCATCCTGCACTCCCGCGACATCGGCCAGCTCGCCATGTTCGGGATCAGCACCAGCGGCCAGGTGCTCTCAGCGGTGCGCTGGGGCGTCGACCTCGACTACGACCAATACGTCATCGAGGACTGCTGCGCCGACCGCGACGAGGAAGTCCAGCGCGTCCTCATGACCAAGGTCCTCCCCATGCACTCCAGGGTCATCTCGTCCGAGACGTTCCTCGCGGCGATCGCCTAGCGCCCAGGCCCTTTCTCCCCAATACAGGCCCTCTTTGTGCCCGAAAGCAGTGGATGCGTAAGGGTGTCCCTCACCTGAAAGAAAGACCCGCCGGTGTATAGTATGGGGACGATTTTTTGAGGCTAAGGGAGACGCGCATGACGTCGACGATCGCCCCAATTGAGGGCGGCGGCGTCACCTCGGCGGAGGGGTTCTCCGCGGGGGCGACGTTCGCGGGGCTGAAGACGTACGGCGAGGATAAGCTCGACTTCGGCCTCCTCGTCTCCGACCGCCCCTGCGCGGTCGCCGGCATGTTCACGCAAAGCGCCATCGTGTCGCCCTCCGTGACGCTGACGCGCGAGCGCGTGAGCGACGGGCGGGCCCAGGCGGTGGTGGCGAACAGCGGCTGCGCCAACGCGTGCGTGGGACCCCAAGGGCTGATTGACGCAAAGGCGGCGACGTCGTTGGCGGCGGAGAAGTTAGGCCTGCCGGAGGAGGACGTCCTCATCGCAAGCACCGGCATCATCGGGGTCGAGCTTCCGATGTCGCTGGTGCGGCTCGCGGTCGACAAGGTCGAGACCTCCGGCGACGGCGGGAACCGTTTCGCACGAGCGATCATGACAACGGACAGCAAGCCCAAGGAGGCGGCCGTCTCGTTCGAGGCCGGAGGAAAGCGGTGTGCCGTCGGCGCCGCGGCGAAGGGCGTGGGGATGATTCACCCCGACATGGCGACGCACCTCAGCTTCATCACCACCGATGCCGCGGTGGAGCCCGGCTTCCTGCAGGAAGCCCTCCGCGACGCCGTCAACCGGTCGTTCAACATGGTGACGGTGGACGCCGACACGAGCACGAACGACAGCGTGCTGCTCCTGGCCAACGGCGCGGCGGGCAACGAGCCCATTCAGGCGGGGACGCCCGAGGCGGCGGAGTTCATCGCCGCGCTCGACGCGGTCTGCGTGCCGCTCGCCAAGATGATTGCGCGCGACGGCGAAGGCGCCACGAAGCTCATCGAAGTGACCGTCGAGCGGGCGGCTTCCTATGAGGACGCCCGGCGGGCGGCGCGGACGGTGGCAAGCTCGGCGCTGGTGAAGGCGGCGGTGCACGGTGGAGACCCCAACTGGGGACGGGTGATGATGGCGCTGGGACGGAGCGGTGCGCTCGTCGACGAGTCGAAGATCGCCTTGTATATGAACGAAATCTGTGTGTTCGACCAGGGCGCGCCCGTGCCGTTCTTCAAGGAGGCGGCCCAGGTGACGATGCGCGAAGAGGTCGTTTCGGTACGGGCCGACCTCAACGTAGGCGAGGCGGCGGCGACGGCCTGGGGCTGCGATCTGACAGAAGAGTACGTAAGGTTCAACAGCGAGTACACCACGTAGGGCGGCCTCCCGGCTGCCGGTGAACGGGCGTGAGCAGAAGAATACTCATCAAGATCGGCGGGGGCGCCGCGGGCGAGGGCGATACGACCGTTGCCGATCTGGCCTGGCTGCAAGGCGAGGGGCATCTGCCCATTGTCGTTCATGGCGGCGGCGCGGCAGTCACGAACTGGCTCGACCGACTGGGGACTCCCACCCGCTTCGTCAACGGGCTGCGGGTCACGAGCGAAGAGAGCATCGACGTCGTGATCGCGGTACTGGCGGGGCTGGTGAACAAACGGCTGACCGACGCCATCAACGCGGCCGGAGGCCGGGCGGTGGGCCTATCGGGCGCCGACGGACCGATCGCCTACGCAAGGGTCAAGGACGAAGCTCTGGGACTCGTCGGCGAGATCGAGCGCGTCGATCCAGAGCCGTTGGACTGCCTTCTGAGCGGGGGGTTCCTCCCAGTGGTCGCGCCGATCGGGTGCCTCGCCGGCGAAAACGGGCCAACGGGGACGCTGCTCAACATCAACGCCGACACGATGGCCGCCGCGGTGGGTGCGGCGCTGGGCGCGGACCAGTTCATTTTTCTGACCGACGTGCCGGGCGTGCTCGGAGCGGACGGGACGCTGATCCCAGGCCTGACCACGGAAGAGGCCCGGGGACTGATCCATGACGGCGTGATCGCGGGCGGGATGATCCCGAAGGCAGAGGCGTGCCTGCGCGCCCTCGAAGGGGTTGAGGAGTCGTTTATTCTGGATGGGAGGAGCCCCGGCATTCTGCGGCATGCGGTGAGCGGGGACGTCCGCGGAACGCGGATCACCTAACACATGGCACAACGACCAGGAGACCGCGACCCAGTCGACATTTTTGGAGAGTTCGGCCGGGGCGCGCAGAACCTCCCGCTCCGGCGGATCGCCCGATGGGGATTCGCCATCTTGGCGATCATTCTGCTCTTCATCGCGTTGAGCGCGGCCAAGAACGTCTGGACGGACTGGCTGTGGTTCGACTCCCTCGGCTATCGAGAAGTCTTCACCAAGCGGCTGTTCACCCGCCTCTGGCTCTTCTTTGCCGGCGCGGGGGCGTTCCTCTTCTTCTTCCTGCTGAACGCGTGGATCGCGGAGCGGCTGGGCAGGAGCAGGGAGCCGTCGGTGCTGCCGCCGGACACCCTCGTGTTGGTTCAGGGGTTCACCCGGATCGGGATAGCGGGCGCGGCGGTGCTCTTCGCGCTGGTGTTCGGCCTCACGGCGTCAGGCCAGTGGGAGAACATGCTGCTCTTCATCGAGGGCCAGGCCTTCACGGACTCGATGGGCGCGCCCTTGGCAGACCCGCTCTGGAGTCACAACCCCGCCTTCTATGTCTTCGAACTGCCGTTCCTCCGCTTTTTCCAGACCTGGTCCTTGGGCGTGATTCTGCTGATGATCCTCGGCGCGGCCGGGATCTATGGCGCAGGCATCGTCAGTCAAGGATTCCAGTGGCGCTTCAGCTTGGCAGCGAAGCTTCACCTGGGGATCTTGGTGGGGCTGCTGGCGGGCAACGTCGCGGCGAGCTACTGGTACGACATCAACGAGTTGGTGCTGTCGTCACGGGGCCTCGACGGTACGCTGTTCGGGGCGAACGCGACCGACGCCACCGCCAAGCTGACCGCACTGCGCATCATGATGGCGCTGACGTCGCTGCTGGCCGTTGCCGCGGTCGTCAGCGTATTTCTCAAGAACCCGCGGGCGCCCCTCATTGGCTTCGGCGTCTGGGTGGTCGCCTCGATCGTGGTGCTAACGATCTATCCGGCGTTGTACCACCGGTTCGAGGTGCAGCCGAACGAGCTGGCGCGGGAGACGCCGTACATCGAGTCGAACATCGCGATGACGCGCGAGGCGTACCAGTTGAACGAGATCGAAGTGCAGCCGTTCGCCGTCGAGGGCGGAATCGAGGCCGACGAGCTTCTGAACAACCGCGCCACGGTGGACAACATCCGGCTCTGGGACCACCGACCCCTCCGCGACACCTACAACCAGATCCAGTTCCTCCGGCCTTACTACACCTTCGCGGACGTGGACGTCGACCGCTATGAAATCGACGGACGGACGCAACAGGTGATGCTCGCAGCCCGCGAGCTGGCGCCGGAGCGGCTGCCGTCGGAGGCGCAGAGCTGGGTGGCGCAGCGGCTCCAGTACACCCACGGCTACGGGGTAGCAATGAGCCCCGTGACCAGCTTCACCGCGGAAGGGCGCCCGAACTTCTTCCTGCAAGACGTGCCGCCCCAGGGCGTGTTCGAGGTCGACCGGCCCGAGATCTACTATGGGGAGCGGTCGAGCCAGTATGTGCTGGTGAACACCAACACGGACGAGTTCGACTACCCGACGGAGCAGGACACGCCCGCGTTTACGCAGTACGCGGGCGAGGGCGGGGTGGGCATCGGCTCATTCTGGCGGCAGGCCGCCTTCGCGTGGCGTTTCCTCGATTTCAACATCTTGATCAGCGGGGAATTGACACCGGAGAGCCGCATCCTCTACTTCCGGGAGATCACGGACCGGACGCACCGGCTGGCACCCTTCCTCGAGTTCGACGATGACCCCTACCTCGTGGTGGTCGACGGGAAGCTGTGGTGGATCCAGGACGCCTTCACCACCACGGGGCGCTTCCCCTACTCGCAGCGGACCGGCGACGCCTTCAACTACATCCGGAACAGCGTCAAGGTCGTGGTGGACGCGTATACCGGCGACGTCACCTACTACGTAATCGAGCCCGACGACGCCATCATCCAGACGTATTCGAAGATCTTCCCCACACTCTTCACGCCGATTGACGAGATGCCGGCGGAGCTGCGGGCGCACATCCGCTATCCCGAAGAGTTGTTCAACGTCCAGGAGTTCATGTTCCGCACCTATCACGTGACGGACGCCCGCGCCATCTTCACCAAGGAAGACCTGTGGGACCGCCCGTCGGAGGTCTTCTACGACAACCCGCAGCCGATGGAGGCCTATTACGTCTCGATGCCGCTCCCGGGCGAGACGGAGGAGGAGTTCCTGCTGCTCCTTCCGTTCACGCCGTTGAACAAGCCGAACATGATCGCGTGGCTCGCGGCGAGGAACGACGGGGAGGACTACGGGAAGCTCGTGGCGTTCACCTTCCCCAAAGACCAGCAGGTGGACGGGCCGCAGCAGGTCGAGGCGCGCATCAACAACGACCCTCGTATCTCGCAGCAGTTCACGCTGTGGGGGCAGCAGGGATCACAGATCATCCGGGGGAACCTGCTGGTGATTCCGCTGGAAGAGTCGCTGCTCTACGTCGAACCGGTCTACCTGCAGGCGTCGACGCTGAACTTCCCCGAGCTGAAGCGGGTGGTGGTCGCCATCGACGACCAGCGTCCGGTGATGGAGCCGACGCTGGAACGGAGCCTGCTCGTGGCGTTCGGACTCGCGCAGCCCACGCCCATCGGCGGGAGCATCGACGTCGTTGATGAGCCGCCGCCAACTCCGGCGCCCGAGCCGACGCCGAGACCGGCGACCGGGGAAGGGGATCCGGACCTCGACCGGATTATCGAGCAGATCGAGCAACTGCTCGAAGACTTGCGCGAGCTGCGAGACGAGGGCAGCTAGCCGGCGGGCGATTCCTCGGCGCAGCGCCGGAGGGCCCGCCCCAGACCCGCGATCCCGCGCTCGATGTCCTCCAGCGGCAGGTGGCTGAAGGCCAACCGCAGCGAGCGCTCGCCGCCGTTGGCGTTGTAGAAGGCGCTACCGGGAACGAAGCCCACCCCCTCGTCGGCGGCATGCGTGCCCAGTCTCCGCGTCGTCATGCCGCGCGGCAGGGTCAGCCAGACGAAGAAGCCGCCCTCGGGACGCCGCCAGGAAGCGTAACCGGCGCAGTGCTCGTCGAGGGCGTCGAGCATGGCGTCCCGCTTACGCCGGTAGTGTTCGATCAGGCCTTCAACGTGCTTAGCAAGGCGTCCGTCCTTGGCAAACTGGTAGACGGTCCGCGCGATGAAGGCGGAGGTACCCATATCGTGGCGCACCGAGGTGAGGGCCGCGATGGCGTCGGCGTCGCCCGCCGCCCAGCCGAGTCGCAGCCCCGCGGCGGCGATCTTGCTGAACGAACCCAGCTTGAGGACCAGACCCGTCTCATCGAGGCTGAGGAGCGAAGGGAGGGGCGCGCCCTCGTAGCGGAGGTCGCCGTAGGCGTCGTCTTCGGCGACTATGAAGCGGTAGCGGGCCGTGAGGTCGGCGAGCTTCTCGCGCCGCCGGAGGGACATGGTGACGCCGGTGGGGTTGTGGAAGTTGGGGATGGTGTAGAGGAGCTTGGGCCGCCGGTCCCGTTCGGCGAGACGTTCGAGCAGGTCTTCGAGATTGTCGACGTCGAGGCCGTGCTCGTCGATGGGGACGACGGCGAGATCGGCGCCGTAGGAGCGGATGGCCCGCAGGGAGCCGGCGAAGGTCGGCGCCTCGACGATGACCACGTCGCGGGGAGCGAGAAAGGCGAAGCAGGCCAGGGAGAGCGCGTGGGCGCTCCCCGAGGTGAGGACGATCTGCTCCAGTTCGAGGGCGACGCCGTCGGTGTTCCGAGTCCTTTCGGCCAGGAGGCCGCGGAGATCCTCGTAGCCGTAGAGGCCGCCGTACTGGAGGGCCCACTGGTCCTCCCGGAGCGCGGTTTCGGCGGCGCGGGCGAGGTCGTCGATGGGGAAGGTCTCGGGGTCGGGGAGGCCGCCGCCAAAGGTGATGGCGGTCGTCCTCCCCGGGGCCGCCGACCACGACGAGCTTCCGGCCAGGGCCGAAGGAGAGAGCAGGGAGCGAATATTGACGGAGGAAGACATCGCGTCCGCGCCGCTAGAACCGCACGGGGATGCCGCGGGACTCCAGATGGTGCTTGACGTCGTCGATGCGGAACTGGCCGTAGTGGAAGACGCTGGCGGCGAGCACCGCGTCGGCCTTGCCCAACTCGAAGGCGTCGACGAAGTGATCGAGCTCGCCGGCGCCGCCGCTCGCGATCACCGGCACCATCACCGCCTCGGACACGGCACGGGTCAGCTCCAGGTCGTAGCCGTTCTTTTGGCCGTCCTCGTCCATGCTGGTGAGGAGGATCTCGCCGGCGCCGAGCTCGACGCCGCGTTGGGCCCAGAGCAGTGCGTCGATGCCCACGGGACGGCGTCCGCCGTGGGTGTAGACCTCCCAGCGGGACTCGGGGCGCAGGCCGACGCCGTTGCTTGACTCCGAGGCGGGGGCGGAGTCCAGCCGCTTGGCGTCGATGGCGAGGACGATGCACTGGCTGCCGAACTTGCGGGAGGCTTCCCGCACGAGCTCGGGGTCGGCCACGGCGGCGGAGTTGACGGAGACCTTGTCCGCGCCGGCTTCGAGCATGCGGCGGGCGTCCTCGATGGTGCGGATGCCGCCGCCGACGGTGAGGGGGATGAAGACCTGGGAGGAGACACGCCGGACGACGTCGAGCATCGTGTCGCGGCCCTCGTGGCTGGCGGTTATGTCGAGGAAGACGAGCTCGTCGGCCGATTCGGCGTCGTAGAAGGCGGCGAGCTCGGCGGGGTCGCCGGCGTCGCGCAGATCGACGAAGCTGGTCCCCTTGACGACGCGGCCCTGGTCTACGTCGAGGCAGGGGATGATGCGCTTGGTCAACATGGGCCGGGCTCCTCCGCCGGGATTCGGGACAGGGTCAATTATACGGGTTGGCGGCGTGGGCGGGCCCGCCCTCAGTCCCTCCCAGAGGGAGGGAGGCTTAAGGTGCTCCGCCGACACCCGTGGAGCCAATTCTGGGGACGGATGATACTTGACGGGCCTTGTCAAGGGGGTTTATCGTTAGGCTAGCGAACGTTTGTTCTCTCACGTGGGCGGCCGAAACGGCCCTCTGGGCGCCCGCCGAAGACCCGCTCCCCGCAAGCGGGTCTCGCGGCTTTAAGGGGCCTGCGGGTCGTGAGCGTTGGTGAACGTTCGTGAACGTCGTGAACGCGCTACAGGTGTGCGGTCGTGAACGTTGGTGAGCGCTCGTGAGCGTTCGTACAGAGAGGGCGTGGTGAGCGTCGTGAGCGCCATGAGCGTTCGTGAGCGTTTTTTTGGCATGAGTGCGCCGCGAAGGTGCGGGAGGGCGGGCGGCGCGGGCGGGGCAGGCGTGTCTCTTGCGGGCGGCGCGGGCGGGTAAAACGCGGGCGGCGCTTCGAAGCACCCGTGCCGGTGGTGGGGTATGGGCACGTCGCGACGCACCCCTACAGGGGCGGCGGAGATTGCGAGGCGGCACCTGCTGTAGGGGCAACCCTTGTGGTTGCCCGGGGTGATCCGGCGGTGGCGGGTTTCGATGCACCCCTGGCGGTTACGAGGCGGCCCCTCATCTCAATCTTCTCCCAAGGGAGAAGAGCAGCGCCCCGCGGGCGCTCGCGCGCCTGACGGCGCGCGCCCTCTCTCAAATCTCCCCCAGAGGGGGAGAGGCCGGAGGGGACGGGAGAAGACCCCGCCCGCACCCCTGGGCAACCACGAGGGTTGCCCCTACACCGACGATCCCCTGCGGCGCCGCGGGTTACGCAAATCTCCCCCAGAGGGGGAGGAGCTTAAACGCGCTGCTCCAGCGGGGAGGGGGTTAGGGGCTGCTGGCGGCGGAGGCTTGGGCGGCGATTTCGAGCTCGTCGCGGAGGAGGCGGGGGATGAGGAAGTTGCGGCGGACGTGCTCCTTGCCGGAACTGCCGAGGGCGGCGCGCTCTTCGTCGTTAGAGAGGAGATAGTCGAGCTTGTCGGCGCATTCGGCAACGCTGTTGACGAGGAAGCCGCCCACGCCGCCGCCGATCTGCAGACGGATACCTCCGACGGCCCCGCCGACGACGGGGACGCCCTTCCAGAGCGCTTCGGTAACGGTCAGGGCGAAGCCTTCGCGGATGGACTTCTGGATGACGGCGGCGCTGAGGGCTTGGAAGGGACCCACAAGGTCGGTGAGGCCGGTGATGATGAAGAGGCCGTCCTCGCCCTCGGCGGCGTCGAGCACCTTGGCGTACATGACCTCGCCCTCGGGGTCGTCGGAGGCGAAGTTGCCGAGCAGGCAGAGCTGCAAGTCCGGATACTTAGGCCGGAGCAGCCGAAAGGCCTCGATGACGCCGATAGGGTCCTTCCAGGGGTCGAAGCGGGAGATCTGGCTGACGAAGGGCTTGTCCGGGTCGACGCCGTGGGAGGCGACGACCTCGCGGGCTTCCGCCTCGGACCAGTGCCGGTTCTTAGGGATGAAGGGGTCGATGGCCGGGGGCACGATGGCGACGTGGGGCAGTTGGAGACCGGGGCCGACGAAATCGTCGAGGCTGAAAACGGCGGCGTCGAAGTCCTCGACCTGCTCCGTAACGAAGCGCCAAGCCTGCATGTTCGGCGACGACGTGTCGATGTGGCTGCGCCAGATCCAGGTGGAGGCGACGTCGGGGCGGAAACGGCGGATGGCGGCGGGCTGGGGATCGTGGACGAAGACGACGTCAAACGCGCCATCGATCTCAAGGGCGTTCTGCTCATTGAAGTGCAGGAAGGTGTCCCACTCACCCTTGGTGAACTCGTGGGGTTGCCCCTGCATGGCGTTGTGCATCGTCTTGGTGACGTCGAAGAACTCAGGGGCGCCGTCGAGGACGAGCCAGGTCGTGTCGATGCCCAGATCGCGGTAGAGGGGAATGATGGAGTGCAGAATCTCGGCGACGCCGCCGCCGGAATCGGTGGCGTTGACGTGCGCGATGCGGGCGCCCTTGAGCGCGCCGGCCAGCGAGCGCACCTCTTCGATGAGGCTGTCGTCGATGACGCCGCGATACTCGGCGAGGGTGCGGGTCGGGAGACCTTGGACTGCGTGCATGGAGGGGACTGGGTGACGCGGCGAGGCCGGCAACGATTATCAAGGCAAGCGGGAGGATTCGCTAGGGGTGCGGGCGCCGATCTCGTGACAAACACGTTACATTGGCAACCCGGCGGCGAAGGCAGCCTTGCTATAATCGCCTCGGACCGCGCTCCAGATGTCCCTTCCTGAAGGGACCTTGGCGTAACGGCTCCGGTTGCGGGGGAACGGGCGAGTCGCGACTCGCCCCTGCAGGGGGGCGCGGCGGTTTCGATGGCGGTTGGTGGTGGTCAGGGAGTGGGCGACCACAAGGGTCGCCCCTACACGGACGATCCCTCTCCGGCGCGCGTGGAGGGTCCATGGCGGTGAACCGATTGGCGTTGGCGCCCCCCGGCCCAAGCTTCTACCACCGTGTCGCCGCGGCCCCGTTCCGCATACTGATGCTGGACTACGACGGCACGCTGGCCCCCTTCCGCGCCGAGCGCGACCAAGCCGTGCCGTATCCCGGCGTGGGGGAGCGCATTGAGGCGCTGCTCGCTGCGGGTCGGAGCCGGGTGGTGGTGGTCACCGGACGCGCCCTCGGCGAGGTCGACGCGCTGCTCGGCGTCGAGCCGCCGCCCGAGGTATGGGCGTCGCACGGCTGGGAGCACCGCGCGAGCGACAGCGAGGTCCGGCGCTTCCCGCTGCCCAAAGCGGCGGCGCGGGGTCTCGACCTCGCCCGGGGCTCCATGAGAGAGCAGGGTCTGGAAGAAGCGAGCGAGTCGAAGCCGGGGAGTATCGGACTGCACTGGCGGGGAGAGCCGGCGGAGATCGCTGTGGCGCGCGAGAGGGCAGCGCGGAAGGCGTGGTCGACGATCGCAGAAGGGCATGGTCTCGAACTGCGACCGTTCGACGGCGGCATCGAACTCCGCGCGCCGGGGCGGGACAAGGGCGCGGCGGTGCGCGACGTCCTCAGCGGCGCGCCACCGGGCACCGTCGCCGCATATCTGGGAGATGATCTGACCGATGAGGACGCCTTCCGGACGTTGCCCGAGGGCGCGCTCGGCGTGCTGGTGCGCGAGGAATTGCGGCCAACCGACGCCGGCGCATGGGTGCGGCCCCCCGAGGGCCTGCTCGATTTTCTCGACCGCTGGCTCGCCGCCGAGACAGGCTCGGCCCCGATGAACGCGAAAGGGGCGGCGGGATGAGCGATGGGCGGCGGCTCGTCGTGGTGTCCAACCGCGTTCCGCCGGTCGGAGCGTTGGGGCGGGCGAAGGAGCGGCGCGCGCATGCCGCTCTGGGCGGGCTGGTGACGGCGGTCCGTCCCGCCGTCGAGAACCGCGACACCCTCTGGTTCGGGTGGAGCGGCGACGCGGTTGAAGCGGAGCGGGTGTCGAACACGCCGAAGGAGGAGACATCGGGCGACCTGACCGTCGCCACGGTGGACCTGTCGCGGCGGGAGAGCCGTCTTTACTACTCCGGCTTCTCCAACCAGACGCTCTGGCCGCTGCTGCACAGCTTCCCGCACCGGGTCAATCTCGACGAGCGGGCCTTTGAGGTATACCAAGCGGTCAACAAGCGCTTCGCCGAGGCGCTCTATCCGCTGCTGCGTCCCGACGACATCCTGTGGATCCACGATTTTCACCTTTTCCTGTTGGGCAGCGAACTGCGCAGGCTCGGTTGGAAGCAGCGGATGGGGTTCTTCCTTCACGTGCCGTTTCCGCCGGTGGAGATCTTCGCGCAGCTCCCCTGGGCCTACGAGCTTCTCAACGGGCTGGCGGCCTTCGATCTGATCGGCGTCCACGCGCGGCGCTACGCGGCGAACCTGCTGGACTCATTGAACGAGGAACTCGACGGACACCCTGAGGGCGAGGCTTTCATCGGGCCGGAGCGTCCGGTGCGCGTCGCGATGCACCCCATCGGCATCGACCCGGAGATGTTCAAGAACTGGGCCGAGCACGACGAGGGGAAGGAGCCGAGCCGCCTGCTGCAGCGCATCTTGCCGCGCCAGCAGGTCATCGTCGGCGTCGATCGCCTCGACTACACGAAGGGCGTGCCGGAGCGGCTGTTGTCGTTCGAGACGCTGCTGGAGCGGCACAACGAGCTGCACGAGAAGGTGTCGATGATCCAGATTTCGGCGCCGTCGCGCTCGGAGGTGCCGCACTACGTGGAGGAGAAGGCGCGGGTGGAGCAGATCGTGGGCCGGGTGAACGGGCGGTTTGCGACGGCGGACTGGACGCCGCTGCATTACCTGTACCGGGCCTACGCTCAAGACGAGCTCGCGGCAATCTTCCGGCGCGCCGACGTGTGCCTGGTGACGCCGCTGCGCGACGGCATGAACCTGGTTGCGAAGGAGTTCGTGGCGTCGCAAGACGAGCGGCATCCGGGGGTGGTCGTGCTGTCGCGGTTCTGCGGCGCGGCGGAGACGATGCGCGAGGCGCTCATCGTGAATCCCTACGACCTCACGGCGACGGCCCGGGCGATCAGCGAGGCGCTGAACATGCCGCTGGCGTGGCGGAAGGAACGCTGGGCGGCGCTCTACGAGGACGTGAGCGTGAACACGTCGGCGGCCTGGAGCGCGCGCTTCATCGAGGCCCTCTCCGGCGGGTAGGCTAGGCCGACGCGTGCCCGCCCTCAGTCCCTCCCAGCGGGAGGGAGGTTTCGCGAGAGGCCGGCGCGTGCCCGCCCTTAGTCCTTCCCAGTGGGAGGGATGCTTCGGGAGAGGTAGTGGCGGACGAGGTCGAAGAGGGCCTCGGCGGTGCGCTGCTTGAACTCGGTGCGACCCTGGTTGAAGACGTGGCGCTCGGCGAGCTCGTAGCCGTCGCGGGTCGATATGGCGATGAAGACCGTTCCCAGGGGGCGGTCGGCGTTGCCCCCGGTGGGGCCGGCGATGCCGGACTCGCTGACGCCGATGTCGGTGTCCATGAGCTCGCGGACGTTGCGGGCCATGGCGAGCACGGCCTGCGCGCTCACCGAGCCGACGTCGGCGAAGACCTCATCGGGCACATTGAGCAAGGTCTTCTTGGGGCGGGTGTGGTAGGCGACGACGCTGCCGATGTAGTACTTCGAGCTGCCGGGCGGGCTGTTGAGCAGGTGGCCGACGTAGCCGCCGGTGGTCGACTCGGCGGTGGCGATGGTCTTGCCGCTTTCGCGGAGGAGGCGGCCGATGGTCTCTTCCAGGGGTTCTTCCACAATCGGGCCTCCTGTTCTCTGGCGCAGCGGCTGGATATCCGGCGGGCATCATAGCCCACCGTGGCGGGCAGCGGGGTCAATCCGGGGAAGGGCGAAGACGGCGACGCTGGACTTCTCTGACTGATCGGAGAAGAGCCAGAGTGTGCCGTCGGGGTAGCGATGGACAAGTTCGTCCGTTAAGGACTGCGTCGCGGAGTCCTCGGGGTCGGTGAAGATCACGCAGCGCAGCGGCTCGATATCGAGCGGTGCGGCGGACTCGGCTTCCCCGGGAGCGAAGAAGCGGGGCAGCGGAGCGCCGGGGTCGTAGGAGTCGATGACGGTCCGGACGAGTGCGGCGTCGCGGCCGACGAAGGCGACACCATCGACTGCACCGCCGCACGTCTCGGACTGCCAGGCTCCGACGGCGACCGCGGCCCGGTGGTGGTGGAAGACCTCCGGCGTCGTCGACCAGAACCGCACGACGTTCAAGGTCAGCACCGTCGCCGCCAGCGCCGCGATGGAGACGACGATTGCGCCCGTCCTGAACTTCGGTCCCCAGTCGTAGCGGGAGAGGGGCGGCACGAGGTCGAGGAGCTTCGCCGTCACAAGACCGGCGAGCAGCACGAGGGGGAGGATGACGGGGTGGAGGCGGGTCACGGCCACGTAGGGATAGGGCGAGAGCACGCCTGAGGTGATGAGGGCGGCAAGCAGCCAGAGGAGGAGCAGCTTGGAGGATGGGCGGGAGAGGCGGCCGAGGGCGTAGGCGATGCCGAGCACGGCGAGGACGGCGGTGACCGCGTCGAAGAGGGAGCCGGATACGAAGTGGGAGATGCGGGGGCTGAAGTTGAAGGCCAGCGCGTTGATCTCGGCGGCGGTGAGGAGGTGGGCGAAGCGGTCGCCGGTCTCGTTGTAGACGGCGGTGGTGGTATCGAGCATGCGAGAGAAGAGGTCGCCACGGTTGACGATCAGGGCGGGGAGCGCGGCCAGCGGGAAGCCCAGCCCCACGGGCCAAGACCGCCGGAGCAGGGCGAACCTCGCCGGCGACAGCAGGAGGAAAGCGAGCATGACGGGAATGAGGATGCGGGCGGAGAAGATGGTGTAGAGGCCGAAGCCCGCAACGACGCCCGCGAGATAGAGCCAGAGCGGGTTGCCTCGCCGCAGTCCGAGCACGAAGAAGGCGAGCGACCACACGATCACGGGGAGGGCGTGGAGAGTGTTGTAGCCGAGGTGAGAGAAGGCGAAGAGGTAGTGGCTGGAGGCGAAGAGTGTGGCGGAGACGGCCGCCGCCTTTCTGCCACCAAGCAGGAAGCCGAGCAGATAGACGCCGGGAATCGCGATGGCCGCTGCGATGAGCGAGCTGAGCACCCAGCCAACGTGGCCGCCGCCGAAGACCTTCATCACGGCCGCCTGGTAGGCGATGTCCATAACGGGGTGGCGGTCGTAGACGCCGTTCTGGTTGAAGGGGCGGGTGAGGCCGCCGTCGAGGATCTCCGACGCGCCGAAGAAGAAGGCATACTCGTCGCCGACCACCGAGTAGCGCCAACTCGACAAGTCGTGGGCGTTGAGGCCGATGAAGATGCCCATGAGGGCGACGATCAGGGCCACGTCGATCCAAGCGGTACGAACGAGCGCGAGCAGGGAGACGCGGAGGGCCTGCGTCCGCTCAGCGATACCTGCGCGCAAGAAGGCCGGAAGGGTGAGGCGCGGGACAAACAGGGCTCCGACGGCAGCCAGAGAGATGAGCCAGGGGACCACGTCCCAGCCGGTGGTGGCGCCGTAGGCGAGGCGGGTCAGGGTCATCGCGAGGGTGACGACGCCGAGGGCGGCGAGCGCGACACGGCGGTCTCTGCCGCCGTTGTCGTCGTTGGCCTCGGGGGCGGAGTCCGAGTCGCCGGCCCAGGTCTCTTCCTTGCCGCCGCGGAGGGTGAGGGAGCCGAGGGCGAAGAGCGCCCATCCAAACGCGAGGAGGAAGACGCCGAACGCGGGGGGCGTTTCGGCGTCCGACCGGACGAAGACGATCTGCCCGACGATAACGAGCGCCGTCCCAATGACCAGCAGCGGCGGTCTTGCCACCGCGCTCAATGCCGGCCTCGGGGCTTGGACAGGGGGAGACGGCTTGGTCTCGGTGCGCATCGGCGGAAGGCGGCCCGCGTCGGCGGGGCCTGCTTTCCATGGTAGCGGACTCCGGGGCGGGCGGGGCCCTCTCCTCCCGTAGGAGCGGGGGAAAGTCTGCTATCCTAGCCGGCGCGAAGCGGACGTTATGACAAACGAAAACGGCGAGCATCCCATGGGCGGCGGCTATCTTGACAGCGTGCGCGTCGTCGAGTTGGCGGACGAGAAGGGCGAGTACGCCGGGAAGCTGCTGGCCGGCCTCGGCGCGGACGTGGTGAAGGTGGAGCCTCCCGGCGGGAATGCTACCCGTCAGATTGGGCCGTTCTATGGCGGCGTCCCGGATCCCGACCGGAGCCTCTATTTCTGGCACTACAACTTCGGCAAGCGTGGTCTGACGCTCGACCCGGCGTCGGAGCGGGGACGGCTGCTGGACCTGCTGGCGGGGAGCGACGTCTTCCTGGAGACGACGCCACGGGGCTATCTCGACGGGCTGGGCGTGACCTTCGAGGCGGCGCGCGAGGCGAACCCGGGGCTGGTCTGGGTGCGGATCACGCCGTTCGGCGATACGGGGCCGTGGAACGACTACAAGGGGTCGGACCTCGTCCATCTCGCGCTCGGCGGGGTGATGATGAACTGCGGGTACGACCCGGACCCGGTGACGGGGTCGTACGACACGCCGCCGATCGCGCCGCAGATGTGGCACACGTACCACGTGACGGGGCAGCTTACCGTCATGGCCGTCATCGGGGCGCTGTTCTACCGGCACGCGACAGGGAAGGGGCAGGCGCTTTCCACGGCGGTCCATGAGGCGATCGCGAAGAACTCGGAGCTCGACCACCCGCACTGGGTGTATACGCGGGAGCCGTTCCTGCGGCAGACGTGCCGGCACGCGTCGGCGGCGTACACGCTGCGGAGCATCGCGCAGACGAAGGATGGGCGGTACGTGATGCCGCGCATGGACGCGCGGACGCGGAACGTCTTCGACGGTGTGCTGACGCTGCTGCGGAAATACGGGGAAGAGGACGATCTCAACGACGAGAAGTACCAGGAGGCAGCGTACCGGGCGCGGCCGGAGGTGTCGGGGCACGTCAACGACCTGGCGCACCGGCTGATCGGCAAGTGCCGGCTGGAGCAAGTGCCATGGCAGGAGGCGCAGGCGCTCAACCTGTTGTGGGCGCCGCTGCGGCGTCCGGAGGAGAACGTCGCCGACCCGCACTGGGGGTCGCGGAACACCTTTCGTGAGGTAGAGCACCCCGAACTGGGGAAGCGCTTCCTCTATACAGGAGCGCCGTGGGTGGACAACGCGGTGCCGTGGCGGCGGGGGCCGCGGGCGCCGGTGTTGGGGGAGGACCCGCGGAAGGAAGCGACCGATGGTGGGCCGCTCAGGTCGGAGCCGCGAGGGTGCGAGTCGGCCATCGGCACGAGCGTTCGGGGGAAGCCGTTCGCGATCAACAACGTGCGGGTGCTCGATTTCACGTGGTGGCTGGCGAGCGGCGGGGGGCCGCGATTCCTGGCGTCGCAGGGGGCGCAGGTCATTAAGGTCGAGTGGAAGGAGCGGTGGGACCTGCGGTTCTCGGCTCCGGTCCCGGACGGGGGGCGGGCGGCGCGAGAGGCGGCGACGTCGCCGATTCCGCCCGAGGTGCCGCCCTCGGCAGCAAACGGGCGGGTGAACGAGGCGGGTCAGTTCAACGACATCAACGCGGGGAAGCGGGGCATCTCGCTGAACATGCAGACGCCGAAGGGTAAGGAGCTGCTGCGGCAGCTCATCTCGGTCTGCGACATCGTGGTGGAGGGATTCAGCCCGGACGTGATGCGGCGATGGGGCTTTCCCTACGAGGTGATGCGGGAGATCAACCCGACGATCATCTATGTGCAGCAGTCGGGGATGGGGCAGCAGGGGACGTACGGGAAGTTCCGCGCGGTGGGGCCGATCGCCCAGGCGCTGTCGGGCATCTCGGAGATGTCGGGTTTGCCGGAGCCGCATATGCCAGCGGGGATCGGCTATTCGTTCCTCGACTGGTTCGGCGCGTACAACATCGGGACGGCGATGCTGGCGGCGCTGTACCGCCGGGAGCAGACGGGGCTAGGGACGTATATCGACGCGTCGCAGGTGGAAGTCGGGCTCATGCTGAGCGGCACGAGCATCCTGAACCACTCGGCGAACGGGGCGTCGTGGCGGCGGTACGGGAACCGGTCGCCGTGGAAGGCGGCTGCGCCGTCGGGGGCGTACCGTTGCGCGGGCGACGACCGCTGGACCGCGATCTCATGCCACACGCAGGAGGAGTGGGAGGCGGCGGCCCGGGTCCTGGGGCATCCTGAGTGGACCGAAGACGCGCGCTTCGCGACGCTGGAAGACCGGCTGGCGAACCAAGACGCGCTCGACGCGCTGGTGAACGAGGCGACGGCATCGCGGGACCGGTACGCGCTGATGGAGGCGCTGCAGGAGGCGGGCGTGCCGGCGGGCGTCTGCCAGAACGCGGAGGACCGCTACGAGGCCGACCCGCAGCTCAAGCACCTCAACTGGCTCACCGAGGTGAAGCAGTCGACCATCGGGCGCTGGCCGCTGAAGGAGTTCCCGGTCAAGTTCAGCGAGACACCGCCGTACATGGGCGGGCCGATCGACCGCGGCGGGCCGAACTACGCGGAGGACAACGACTTCGTCTTCCGCGACGTGCTGGGGATGGCGGCGGAAGAGATCGAGGCGCTGCGGGCCGACGAGGTCATTTGAGGCGGTGACGTGCCCCCATGAGGCCTCCTGACGAGACGAACGGGCCTCGCGACTATCAGGACGGCGAGCATGGGGCCGGCCATGAGCCGCCGCCGGACTGGGACGAGGAGCCGTACCCGCCAGACGAGACCGAGCCCGAAGACTTCGGGCCAGACGACCTTCCTCCCGAGGAGTACGAGGACGACGAGGACGGTGCGTCGCTGTACGCGCCGGTGGCGCGGGAGCACGCGCCCTTCTTCAACTACATCGTCTACGGCTTCGTCTTCCTGGCGGTGATCGGGGGCGTCCTCCTCATCTTTCCGTTCGCCAGCGCGGACGGGAGCTTCACGTCGCCGGTCGACGCGTTCTTCACCGCAGCGTCGGCGGTGAGCGCGACGGGGCTGGTGGTGGTGGACACCGGCGACCACTGGAGCCGAGCGGG
Organism: Dehalococcoidia bacterium; assembly: GCA_034421515.1. GTDB lineage: Bacteria > Chloroflexota > Dehalococcoidia > SHYB01 > SHYB01 > DAOUKH01. The sequence goes on along the minus strand of DAOUKH010000022.1, from coordinate 19,613 downwards.
GCAGGGCGTGATCATGGTGCTGATCCAGATCGGCGGCATCGGCTACATGACCATCGGCGCCTTCCTGCTCCTGATGGTGCGGGGCAGGATCGACATGGGCGACGACCTGGTCTCCGAGACCTTGGGGAGCGCCAATCCGAACCGGTTCCTGCTGTTCGTCATGTGGGTGCTCGGCATCACGCTGCTCATCGAGGCGGCGGGCATCATCGTCATTTCGTCGCGCTTCGCGGCGTCGTTCTCCGACAAGAGCACCTTCGATTCCATCTTCTACGGCGTCTCCGCGTTCAACAACGCGGGGTTCGACCTCGAAGGCGGCATGCGGGGCATCGCCTCGTTCCAGCAGGACGGCCAACTCCTGGGTGTGATTTCGGCACTGTTCATCATCGGCGGCCTCGGCATACCGATGGTCACGCTCCTGTTGACGCGGTTCCCCTGGGTGCAATGGAAGCTCGACTCGAAGATGGCCATCGTCTCCTCGATCGCGCTGCTGGGGCTGGGCACGCTGGCCATCGGCTCCTTCGAGACCGCGGCGTCCTTCGCCCAAGGCGGTGAGGCGTTGGGCGGCGAGGCACTCAACTCGTTCTTCCTTTCCGCGTCGGCGCGGACGGCCGGCTTCACCACGATCGACATCGGCGGGCTGACGGTGCAGACGCTGCTCCTGATGATGGTATTGATGTTCGTGGGCGGCGTTTCGGGGTCGACGGCAGGCGGCATCAAGATCAACACGTTCGCCACGCTGTTCGCCACGGCGGTCTCCTACCTGCGGGGCTACAAGCGCGTCCACGCGTTCGGCAAGGTGTTGCCGGAGACGCAGGTGCACCGGGCCATCGCGATCGTGTTCCTCGGCGTGATGATCGTCTTCCTCTTCATTCTCATCATGTCGGCGCTCGAGCCATTCGACTTCATACCGGTCGCCTTCGAGACGGTGTCGGCGTTCAGCACGACGGGGTTCTCGACGGGCATCACGCCTGACCTCTCGGCTGGGGGTAAGATCACGTTGATCTTCGCCATGTTCATCGGGCGGTTGGGGCCGCTGACGGTGGTGCTCGCGCTGGCCCGGCACCGCGGGCCGTCGGAGGAGATCGAGGCCGAGGAGGAGCCGATCCGCATCGGATAGCGGCGGCGGGAGGAAGCGATGAGCACGGTCGCGATTCAGGAGCTGGCGGACCGGCTAGCGATCCGGGATGTCATGGCGCTGTACGCGCGAGGTCTCGACCGCCGCGACTTCGACGCGGTGGCGTCGTGCTTCGCGGAGGATGCCTACGCCGACTACGGCGGCCCGACCGCGCCGGCCGAGGGGCGTGACGCGATCCTGAAGATCGTCCGCGTGGTGGAGCGGTTCATCCTGACCATGCACTTCATGGGCGACCAGACCGTCACCCTTCGCGGCGACGAGGCGGACGTGGAGACCTACGCCATCGACCAACTGCGCTACGAGAAGGACGGCGTCCAGTACGACATGACCGGCGGCCTCCGGTACGCTGACAAGATGGTGCGGGAGGGCGGGCGCTGGGTCATCAAGCACCGCGTGATGCATACTGATTGGCGGCGCTACGACCGAGTGGAGACCCGCCCCGGGCCGTTCTGACCGAGGCTCCGCGCGCGAACGGGCACTACCCGCATGGGCAAGAGGCGAAAGAAACACCAGGCTATCGAGCCGCGGACGGAGACCCTTGACATCGAGGGGCCGTCGTTCATGGGCGAGGGCTTCACCCGCAGCGGCGACGATCCCGTCTTCGTCCCCTATACCATCCCCGGGGAGCGGGTGGAGGCGACGATCTGGCGGAAGAGCCGCCGCTATCTGGAAGCGCGCCTCGACAAGGTGATCGAAGCGTCGCCGCACCGCGTCGAGGCCGAGTGCCGGTACTACGGCGAGTGCACCGGCTGCCAGTGGCAGCACGTCGCCTACGAGCACCAGCTTGAGATGAAGACGCGGCTGGTGCGCGAGCAACTCGAACGCACCGGCGGGTTCGACTCGCCGCCGGTGGCCCCCGCCATCGGCTGCGACGACCCCTGGGGCTATCGCAACCACGCCCGGTTCACCATCGGGCCCGAAGGGCAGCTCGGCTTCGTGAACCGGACCTACCGGCGGTTCGTCCGCATCGACGAGTGCCTGATCATGGACCGCGGCATCAACGATCTGCTGGCGGAGCTTCAGGGCAAGGCGGGAGAGACGACACAGCTCTCGATCCGCTACGGCCCGAAGTCGGGGAGCTGGTTGATCCAGCCGACCCTGCAATCGCTGGACATCGGCGTGGACTCAGGTCAGACGCACTACGAGGAGGAGCTTCTGGGGCGGCGGTTCCGCGTCGCGGCGGCCTCGTTCTTCCAGGTGAACGTACGGCAGGCCGAGCGTTTGGTTGAGCTAGTGCGGGAGAGCCTCGACCTGCAACCGGGCGAAGTCTTGGTGGACGCCTACGCGGGGGTCGGTGTCTTCGCCGCGCTGCTCGCGCCGCACGTGAAGGAAGTGATCGCGGTCGAGGAGTCGGCGGCAGCGGTGGCGGACGCTCGGAAGAACGTGGAGGGCCTGAGCAACGTCCGGCTGGTGGAGGCGAAGACGGAGCACGCGCTGGCGGAGCTCGACGCAGCGCCCGACGCGCTCATCCTCGACCCGCCCCGGGCGGGCTGTCACCCCGGCGCGCTCGACGCGTTGGCCGAGTTTCGTCCCAGGAAAGTCGCCTATGTCTCCTGCGACCCGGCGACGCTGGCGCGCGACCTCAAACGGCTCACCGCGGAAGCCTACGACCTGATCGGGGTGCAGCCGCTGGACATGTTCCCGCACACGCACCACGTCGAGGCGGTCGCCACGCTGCGGGCGCGGGCCGGCTAGCAGGGTCGCGCTCAGGAAGCGCTAAAGCCGCCGCCGGGCGCGTTGTCCTGCCAGAGGGTGAAGAACTGGTCGGACTCGCCGCGGACGGCGCGGCGAAGCTCGTCCTTGTGCTGCTCTTGCAGGTGCTGCTTCTCCAGCGTCAGGAGGCGCTTGAAGGTGGCGTCGCAGCGGGCGGCAAAGCCGGCGGGAGTGACGTTGCTGAAGAAGGCGTCGAAGGCGAGGGAGAGGTCGTCGTCGCTCATGGTGAGGACGGGGCCGGCGGCGAGGAAGAGGGCGATGCGCGGCGGTTCGCCGGCGGCCGCGCCGCCACTGAGTACCTCGATGAGACGGGCGACGCCGCGCTCGGTGACCATCTCCTGCACGCGGGCGGCGAGGAGCATCAAGTTGACGAAGGGGGGCCCTTCGGCGCGGAGCAGCTTGCTGAATTCGCGCTCCAACTCGCTCAGGTAGTCGTCGGTCAGGAGGTCGTGGACCGAGGCGAGGCGCAGGTCCGGCTCGCCGGGGTTCCGCACGTCGATGACCATGAACTCTTCCAGGTTGGGGAAGATGCAGACGTGGATGTCCGCCGACTCGACCGAGCTGGTCTCGCTGATGTCTTCGTACATGACGCTGCTCCGCCCGGCGCACGTGTCCGGGCGCGGTTGAATTATAAGGCTAGGGTGGTGTCAAGGGCGATGGGGCGGGTAGGGGCGATTCGTGAATCGCCCCTACAGGGGGGGGGGGGGGCAACGGCGGGTTTGGCGGGGGGTGGAGAGCGGGCGCGTCGCGACGCGCCCCTACAGGGGAGGGTAGCCGGCCTCGGGGGCCTGTGGTGGTGATAACGGGGCCCCTCATCTCAATCTTCTCCCGTGGGAGAAGAGGTTTCCGGACGGGCCCGCCCTCAGTCCCTCCCAGGGGGAGGGAGGCTTAAGGGGCGCCCCCAGGGGGAGGTTAAGGAAGGGCGGGCGCTAGGCACCGTAGATTTTGGTGTTGGGTTTGAAGACGCCCCAGGCGAACCAGAAGTGGTCGGCGTGGACGATCTTGGTGAGGGTCTTGCCTTCGAGGGGGCCGGAGACGGCGTGGCCCTGGATATTCCAGGCGCTTCCCGTGGCGTCGTCGACGATGTTCTCGCCGTCGAAGGAGAAGGTGAGGCGCTCTCCGTCGAGGACGGCGCTGAAGGCGCCGGTTGCGCCGACGGCACGGGACTGCGCGATGATCCTATCGTCCAGCGCCGAGCGCGTGCCCGGCTTGAAGAAGACGGCGATGGGCTCGCCGCCGACGACGTCGTTGACGGCGCGCTCTATCGCCAAGACGGTGAAGGGGTAGGCCGCGTCCTCGCCTCCGAGGCTTATGGCGACGACGCGCTCCTTGGGTGGGAGGCGGCCGTCGGTGGGGCCGCTGTAGAGGAAGGGCGGGTTGTCGGCGCGGTCGTAGCCCAGGTAGGGGTTGATGCCGTAGTCCCGAGCGAACCCGGTGTCGCGGGAGAGGACCATGCCGTTGGGATAGGCGACCTTGAAGTCGGCCCACGAGTTGATCGCCGACGGCAGGATGTCGAGGCGCTTGCCGGAGTGGACGCCGACGATGCCGTCGCCGGTGAACTGCTGCCACCAGCTTTCGGTCTGGCGGTCCCACATGATGAGGTCGCTGCGGCGGAGGTTGCCGGTGGTGCCGAAGTCGAGGACGTCGCCCTCGAAGTTTCGGTCGAAGGCTATCGCCGAGTTGCAGAGGGGGCAGAAGGTGATGGCGACCTCGAGGCCGCCCACGACGTCGTTGACGATCTCGTGCCAGGTCAAGATCTGGAGGGGGTAGGCCCGCGCGTCGCCGGCGTGCTCGAAGACGATCACGGGTTCTTCGTCCCTGAGGAAGTCACCAGCCTCGTCAAGGGTGAGGAACTTGGGGTTGTCGATGGGCGGGATGCCGTCGCGACCGGGCCCGCCGGAGCGTATCTCGTCGTAGGGCACCGTGTGGAGGGTGAAGTCGGTCAGCCAACGGCGGGTGCTGATGCCGGCGGCGCGGAGAGCTTCCATGTAGTCGGGGTCGCGCTCCAGGCCCGGAGGCGGGGGCGGCAGGGTCGGTTTGGGCGTGGCCGTGGGTGGTGGATCAGTGGGCGGAAGCGTGGACGTGGGCGACGGTGCGGACTCGGGTGACGGCGTGTTGGATTCCGTTGTGGCGGGCGTTGGCTGCTGTGTGGGAATGCGCGTGGGCGCCGGGGTGTCGGAACCGTCCGAAGAAGCCGCCGCCGTGGGGGTAGGCGGGGAAGAGGTCGGCGCGGCGGTGGAAGTGGGCTCGGGCTCGGCGGTCGGGGATGGCGGGGCGGTGGGGGCCTCGGCGTCGCCGCAGGCCGCCACTATCAAGACGGCGGTGAGCACCGCCGCGGGGAGGCGCAGGCGCGGCACCACTAGGTTGCGCCTCCGTCGTCGTCCTTCAGCAGGCCCTTGAAGTTGGGGGTGCGCTTCTCGGCAAAGGCGCGGCCACCCTCGGCGATGTCGTGGGAGGCGACCTTCTGGTTCTTGGCTACGGCGATGGCGTGGGCAAACATCATGTCGGCGTAGGAGCGGCGCGGCGGGGTCATGACGACGTTCTTGGTGAGACGCAGGGCGACGGGCGGGCGCGAGGCGATGCGCTCGGCGAGGTCGTAGACGGTGGGCATGAGCTCGTCGTGGGGCACGACGCGGCTGACGAGGCCGATGCGCTCGCATTCGTCGGCGCCGAGGATATCGGCGGTGAAGAGCATCTCCAGCGCGCGGGAGAGGCCGACCGTTCTCGGAAGCAGGTCGCCGAGGCCGTCGAGGACGGGCATGCCGATGCGGGCGTAGATGGCGGACATGGTGGCGCGGTCGGAGGCGATGCGGATATCGCATTCGAGCGCCAGCGCGAGGCCTCCCCCAACGGCGGGGCCGTTGACGGCGGCGATGGTGGGCTTGTCGACGTCCATGATCTTTCCTACGACGGTGTAGTTGGGCTTGATTTCGAGGTGGTCGAGGCGGCTGTTCGTCAAGTCGGTCTGCTTGAGGTCGATACCCGAGCAGAAGCCGCGGCCCGCGCCGGTGAAGACGGCGACCCGTATCTCGTCGTCGCGGTTGATCTCCTCGCAGACGGCGGCCTGGGAGTCGAGCATGTCCTGGGACAGAGCGTTCAGTGTCTCGGGGCGGTTGAAGGTGACGGTCATGACGTGGCCGTTCCGCTCCGCGATCAGGTCCTTGTATTCCACGGTTGCAGTCCTCCGGTTGCGGCGGTCCGCCCTGGGCGCGGCGCCGCTGGGCCAACTCTACGGAGCGGCAGGGCGGGGCGCAAGCGGTGGGATTCGCTTGCGGGAGGGTTGGCGCATCCCTACTATTGCTCAGAGCAGGCTTGTCTCGGACGAACCCCGCAGCTCCGGAGGGCCCCGATGACGGACAGGATCAGCCTCACTTGTCCCAAGTGCAGTCATGCGGAGTCGCATACGGAAGAATTGCGCATGGCCGGCAAATACTCCCGGTTCTTCGACGTACAGAACAAGAAGTTCCAGGCGGTTTCCTGCACCCATTGCGGCTACACCGAAATATACCGGGGCGATACATCCACCCTGGCCAACGTCTTCGACTTCTTCACCGGCTAGGCAAGGGCCACCGGCACGGGGGCGGGAATCCATGGCAATACTGATTACCGGCGGGACGGGGTTTCTCGGGTCGCATCTGGCGCGCCACCTGGTTGAGGTCGATGGCGAGACGGACGTCGTGCTCTTCGACGCGGCGCTGAACTTGAGGCGGGTCGCCGACCTGGGAGACCGCGTCACGGTGGTGCAGGGGGACGTGACGGAGCCGACGGAGGTCATCGAGGCGCTCGACCGCTACGGGGTGGACCGGGTGGTGCACCTGGCCTTCCTGCTCACGGACAGCAGCGCGGCGGGTCCGCGACGGGCGGTGAAGATCAACTGCACGGGAACGGCGAACGTGTTCGAGGCGGCGCGGCTGCGGGGGGTGCGGCGCGTGGTGTATGCGTCGTCGGTCGCCGTCTATGGGCACCGGCTGTCGCTGAACGACGAGGAGCATGACGAGACGACGCCACCGGTCCCCAACACGCTGTACGGGGCCGCGAAACTTTTCATCGAGCAGTTGGCGGAGACGTATCACGCGCAGTACGGGATGGACGTGATCGGGCTGCGGCCGATCTCCGTGTTCGGGCTGGGCCGGGGACAGCGGTACGGCACGGCACGGCAACACTTCATGGTGCGGCCCGAGTTCGCGGCGCTGGGCCAGCCGATCGTGATGCCGCCGGACGAGATGATGATCGATTGGATCTACGTGAAGGACGCGGCGAAGGCGTGGAACTGCGCGCTCAACACACCCACGCCGGAGCACCGGGTCTTCAACATGGCGGCGGAGCGGAGGCCGATGGGCGACTACACGGCACACGCGCGGGCGCTCTTGCCCGACGCGTCGATCGAGGTGAGCGGCGAGTTGGAAGGCTCGCTGCGGCTGGTGAGCGCGCGACGGCTTCGGGAGGAGCTGGGGTTCGAGCCCTCGTACACGCTCGAAGAGGGGCTGGAGGACTACCTCGGCGAGGTCAGGGCCGCGAAGGAGCTTGGGGAGCTGAGCTAGGCCGCCCGCCGATACCGCCATGCCACTCGAACCCAACCGCTTCGACTACCTGCCGATGATCGACCGGCCGATCGTGCGATGGCCGAACGGGGCGCGGGTGGCGTTGTGGGTCGCGCCGAACGTCGAGCACTACGAGTACCTGCCGCCGTCGGCGCCGTTCAATCCCTGGCCACGGACACCGCACCCGGACGTGCAGCAATACTCGCTGCGGGACTACGGGAACCGGGTCGGGTTCTGGCGCATGCTGGACGTGCTCGACCGCTACCGGGTCAAGTGCTCGACGACGCTGAACATCGGGGTGTTGTCGCACTTCCCGGACGTCGCGGAGGCGATGCTGGAGCGGGACTGGACGTTCGTGAACCACGGCTTCTACAACACGCGCGCCATCACCGACTTCAACGAAGGCGAGGAGCGGGAGTTCTATCAAGAGATCCGGGCCGCGTTCCGCCGCCTGACCAACGGGCGAGAGATCATCGCGCAGTCGGGGCCGGGGGCGTCGAATACGGAGCGGACGCCCGACCTGCTGTCGGAGGCGGGCTTCCTCTATCAGACCGACTGGAAGTTCGACGACCACCCGGTGCCGATCAAGGTGCGGAGCGGCAAGAAGTTCCTGTGCATTCCGTATACGGGCGAGCTCAACGACGTGCCGATGATGAGCGCGCACTTCGAGGCGGACTACTTCGCGGAGTCGTGCAAGGCGCAGTTCGATCAGCTGTACCGTGAGGGAGAGGAGAACGGGCGGCTGATGTGCATCGCCATCCACCCGTACATGATCGGCAGGCCACACCGCATCGGCTATCTAGAAGAAGTCCTCGACTACATCCTGTCGCACGACGGCGTGTGGCAAGCGACGACGGACGAGATCGCGCGCTACTACCTGGAGCACTACTACGACGAGGCGGTGGCGCACGCGGCGCGGCTGAACGGCGAGGCGGCGTCATGAGCCCCAACCGCGATTACGTCGCGCCCGAGCTGGGAACGGGTCCCGACCACGGGCACTACGACTACCGCGCGCTCAACGCCCACAGCGCGGGTCTGCGCTGGCCAAAGGAGGCCGCGGTCGCCCTCTGTGTGATCGTCACGCTGGAGCATTTGGAATGGCGGCGACCGGAGGGGTCGTACGTCTCGCCGACACTGTCGGGCGGTTACGGAAACCGGCCGCATCCCGATGTCACGCGCTGGTCGCACCGGGAGTACGGCCATCGCGTGGGCGTATTCCGCATCTTCGAAACCCTGCAGCGCCACGGGATCACGCCGACGGTGGCGATGGACGCCCTGACGGCGCGGAACTATCCCTTCTTGGTGAAGCATTGCCTGGACCTCGGCGCCGAGATCATCGGGCATGGCATCTCGGTGAGCCGGATGATCACCAGCGGAATGGACGAGGCTGAGGAACGCGCCTATATCGCGGAGTCGCTGGAGGCGCTGACGGAGGCGGCCGGCAAACGGCCCGCGGGGTGGCTGAGCCCCGAGTACGGCGAATCGAGGCGCACGCCCCAACTGCTCGCGGAGGCGGGCGTCCGGTACGTGTGCGACTGGGTCAACGACGAGCAGCCCTACCGAATGCACGTGCCCGAGGGGGAGCTTTATGCGCTTCCCGTGACCCTTCCCCTGGACGACGTCGAGGCGATGTGGGACCGGCGGATCGAGGTGGGGCGGTGGGCGCGCATGATGACGGAAACCTTCGACCGGCTGCGCGCGGAGGGAGAGCGGAACGGACGGCTGCTCGTCCTCAATCTGCACCCCTGGCTTACCGGTCAAGCGTTCCGCATCGGGCGGCTCGACGCGGCACTGGCGCATATGATGTCTTCCGGCAGCGTCTGGACGGCGACGGGCTCAGAAATCGTAGACTGGTTCGCCTCGGCACGGCGGTACGCCGCAATCTAGGACGACTTTCTTGAAGTACGCGCTCTTTCATCACGTGCCCTGGCCCGGAGGGCAGACCCCGGCGCAGGTCTTCGAGGAGACCACGGAGCAGGTGCAGCTGGCCGAAGAACTGGAGTTCGAGGCGGTATGGTTTGCCGAGCACCACTTCTCCCGCTACGGGCTGGCGACTTCGTCGCTGATGCTGGCGACGCACATCGCGGCGCACACCTCGCGGATCCGGCTGGGGACGGCGGTCACGGTCGCACCGATTCGCCATCCGGTTCACGTGGCCGAGGAGACGGCGATGCTCGACGTGCTGAGCAACGGGCGGCTCGATTTCGGCGTGGGCAGCGGCGGCACCGTGGAGCTCGACGGCTTCGGCATCTCCCGCGAGGAGAGCCGGGAGCGGATGAAGGAAGTGCTGGACATGGTGCTGGGCCTGTGGACGTCGCCGGTCTACTCGCACAAGGGCGCCTTCTACGAGGTTGACGGGATGAGTCTGCCGCTGCGGCCGGTGCAGCGGCCCCACCCGCCGGTGTACGCGGCGGTGCGCAACCCCGAAAGCGTGCAGGCGGCGATCGACCGCGGCATCGGCTTCATGGTCGGTGTCCTCCCCGATACCGACGCCGCCGTGGAGCAGCATCGCGGCTATCTTGAGATGGCGCGGAAGGCCGGCAAGTCCGTCGACTCGGCCGACGTTCCCTTCTTCCGCTACGTCTACGTTGGCGAGTCGGAGGAGCAGGTGCGGAAGGACACGGAGGCGCAGCTGGAGTGGGTGTGGTCGTGCCTGGAGTGGCAGGTCGAGCGCAACCAGGGCCGGGGCGGTTCGCTCGAAGACTGGTTCGCGCTGGGACGGCCCCCCGAGACTCGTTACGAGGACTTCCACGAGCGGTGCGGGTTCTTCGGCACGCCGGAGCGGGTGCTGGGCCAACTCCGTGAGCTGCGCGACGAGCACGGGGTCGCTTATTTCGGCGGCAATTTCGGCTTCGGCGGCCTCGACCACGAAAAGACCCTGCGCTCGATGAAACTCTTCGCCGAAGAAGTCGCCGCCAAGCTCTAACGCCGAGGGAGGCTCCGATGATCAAGCGGCTCGACCACGTGCACGTCGTCGCCAAGGATATGAACGCGAGCATCGAGTTTTACACCAACGTTCTTGGGTTCCGGCTGCTGCGCCACGTGCGGTTCGGCCCCGGCGGCGAGCGGCAACTGAGCTACGTCGGCCTGGGCGACGTGATGATCGAGCTGGTCCAGCCGGCCCACGACGGCGAGTTCAAGGGCACCGAGGCGCGTCCCATCGGCCTCTCGGTGGACGACCTCGACGCGGCGGTGGCGCGCTTCAAGGCGAACGGGGTCGAGGTAGTGAACGAGCCGGCGCGGGGTTTCTCCTTCGGCGGACGTCAGGCGGTGATTCGAGACCCCAGCGGGCTCGTCATCGAGGTGCGCCAGTGGGACCCCGCCGATAGCCCCATGAGCGCCGACTGGCAGCCCTGGCGCGAGGACGTGAGCAAGGTCGTCTGACCGAAGCCGCTGGCGAACGGAAGGGAGGCGGTCCATGCCCGACGTTGAAGTCTTTGCGACGGACCTTGAGATACCGGAAGGTCCCGCCTTCGACCGCGACGGGAACCTGTACGTCGTGGAGCTTGGCGGCGGGTGCGTGTCGCGGATCACGCCCGACGGAACCGTGGCGACGCTGTGCGAGACCGGCGGCTTTCCGAACGGCGCCGCCATCGGCCCGGACGGCGCGCTCTGGGTCACCAACAACGGCGGGCGCGACGACCCGGGCTGGGTGGAGCGCATCGACCTCGCGACGGGGACGACGGAGCGCATCATCGAGGACTCGTCGTTCGGGGGCTGTAACGACCTCGTCTTCGACGCGGAAGGGAATTTCTACTTCACCGACCCGCACGGCTCGATGCGCAGAGACCAGCGGCCCGGGCATGTCTATTTCTATTCGAGCGAGCGCGAGCTTACTCGAATTGCTACGGACTACGCCTTTCCCAACGGCATCGGCATCACCGACGACGGCGGGACGCTGCTCGTGGCGGAGACGATATCGGGCATGATGTGGGCGCACGAGATCAAGTCGCCGGGGAAGATCGGCGAGCGCCGCAAGCACGCGCAGTTGCCGGAGGGGCACCTCCCCGACGGCTTCGCATTCGACGCGGCGGGCAACCTGCTGGTCTGCGGCCACTTCGGCGGGGCGGTGACCGTCTTCGACGCCGCCGGGAAGCGCATCGACTCCATCGAACCCCTGGACGCGCGTCTCACCAACCTTGCCTTCGGCGGGCCCGACTTCTCGACGCTCTACATCTGCGAGTCGGGCCTGAACCGGGTGAGCACTGTCCCATGGCATACGCCGGGCATGAAGCTCTTCCCCGACCGGTAGGATGGCGATGGCGGCGTTCGAGTGGGAGCGCGGCGAGGCGACGCCGGAGATGCTCGACTTCTACCGGCGGCACGTCGGACTGGAGTACGAGTGCGAGGGCTGGATCAGCGAGGCGACCCGCGACGCGATCCGCCACTTCGCTGAGGGCGTGGGCGACGACAACCCGCTCTACCTCGACGACGCCTACGCGGCGGGCTCGCCGTACGGGGGCCTGATCGCGCCGCCGACCTTCCCCGACGTCTTCTCGAACAAGGGCTTCACGGCCGAGGACGGATTTCGGCGGGGGCCGCTTCCCGGCCTCTTCGGCCTGTGGGCCGCCGACCGGTGGGAGTTCCACCGGCCGGTGCGGTTGGGAGACACGCTCCGCTCGGTGTTCCGCATGGACTCCATCCGGGAGCGGCCCAGCGCGTTCGGCGGCACGGCCTACGAGCAGGTCGACCGCAACACCTACTACAACCAGGACGGCGAGCTGGTCGCGTCCTACGTCATTCTCCGCTTCAACTACGAGCGGGAGGCGGCGCGGGGACGGGCCAAGTACGGCGAGATGGAGCCCTACCGCTACACCGACGCCGAGATCGAGGCCATCGAGCGCGGGTACGAGGAGGAGCGCGTCCGCCGCCGGGGAGCCGAGCCGCTCTACTGGGAGGACGTCGAGGCGGGTGACGCCGTTCCGCCGCTCATCAAGGGGCCGCTCACGTTGACCCAGCTGATCGGCTTCGTGCTGGGATGGGGCTCGGCGTACTGCCAGGCGAACCGTCTGGCCCACCAGTACGGCCAAGGGAACCCTCGCGCCGTCCTCATCAACCGCGAGTACAACATCAAGGACAACGTCGAGGGAGCGCACTGGGACGTCAGCCTGGCGCGGCAGAGCGGCTTCCCCGACGCCTACGACTTCGGCTGCATGCGCACGGCGTGGGCGGCGCACCTGCTCACCGACTGGGCCGGCGACCACGGCCGCATCCGGCGGCTGGAGGTCCAGATACGCCGCCCGAACATCGTCGGCGACACGCAGTGGTTCCGGGGACGGGTCACGTCCAAGGGCCGCGGCGACGCCGTGAGGGGCGAGGCGCCGGTCGAGGTCGAGCTCTGGGCGGACAACCAGCGCGGCGAGACGACGACGGTGGGGTCGGCGACGGTGCTGCTGCCGCGGCGGTCTTCCTGAAGCTGGGGAGAGCATCAATCGGCAAGCCGGCTGAGCCCAACGATAATCAGGATCAAGACAATGACCGCGAGGAGCACGAAGGCACCGGTAGCATCTCTACGAGCGCGCCAGGCTGAGAACCGTTGGTGGTAGATGTGGCGCACGTTGGGCGCCGCCCTCGTTCTCTGAGTCTCGTTGGCAAACCGCGCCTGCGGCACCGGAGGATTGGGAATGCCACCATCGGTGGGTAGCAGACGGCCGTACCGCTGCCGGAACTCTTGGTCGGTCTGAATCCCCTTTCGCATGTTGCAGGCTCTGCAGAGGAGCTGCAGGTTGGTCACGTCGTTGCCGCCACCCCGGCTCACCGGCCACTTGTGGTCTATGTCCAAGAAGCGGATCCGGTGGGTCAGGCCGCAATAGCGACACCTGCCCCGCTGCTCCCGAAACAGGGCTTGCTTTACGCGCTGAGGAAAGACGACCCTGCCGGGTTCCGGCATGTCGTCTGGTCGTTTCCGATCCACGTCGCTCTGTCTCGACAGACCGCCCTACGAGGGCGCGGGCCTAGGCCTGCTCGTCGAAGACTTCGCGGGCGAGCTGCATGGCGTTGGCGACCGTGGGCCATCCGGAATAGAAGGCGAGCTGGAGCCAGACCTCGCCGAGCTCCTCCTTCGTCAAGCCGTTGCGGAGGGCGCGCCGGATGTGGCGCTTGAGCTGGTCGCCGCGGTACTGGGCGGTGAGCGCGGAGACGACGACGATGCTGCGCTCGCGCGGCGAGAGGATGGGGCGCTCCCAGACGTCGCCGAAGAGCAGGTCGTCGGTGATTTCGCGGAACTTCGGGCTGATTTCGGAGCGGTCGGGGGTTTCCTGCGTGGTCATGTCATCCTCCTAGAGATTGCTTGGTCGAAGTCGCCGCCGGAGTCCTGGTTGGGGCCGCGGACGGGGGTCATTATGATGGCGGGGCCCGGAGAGGCAAGGAGGAGACCATGGTCCGCGACTACCAGGTCATTTCGGTGGGGACGCACGTCAACCCGCTGCCCTCGATGTGGGCGGAGCGAATCGACCCGGAGTACCGCGACCGCGCTCCGAGGCCGGTGCGCAGGGCACACCCCGAGCTTGGGGAAGTCGAGACGATCCTGTTCGAGGGGGTGGAGCAGCGATTCAACCTGGTGTCGGCCGACGCGGGGCGGCCCTCGCCGGACGTGGTCCCGCAGGGGCGGACGTTCTCGGATGGTCTGCGCGGGGGATGGGACCCGGCGGCGCGGCTACTCGACCAGGACAGGGACGGCGTCGACGCCGACGTGATCTTCGACGGGGTCACGCCGCTCTCGACTCCGGACCTCGGGCTGAAGCACGCGATGATCCGGGCGTACAACGACTGGCTCGCCGACTTCTGCGCCGCCGCGCCGGACCGGCTGGTGGGAGTCGCCTACCTGCCGGTCTGGGACGCCGACCTCGCCGTCGCGGAGGCGCGGCGGGCGCGGAAGCTGGGCCTGCGCGGCGCACTCGTCCCCACGATTCCGGGGCGGGAGACGCCGTACGCGATGCCGTCGGAGCACCAGTACAACAGCCCGTTCTGGGAGCCGCTGTGGAACGTGCTGGAGGAACTGGAGATGCCGGCGCACATCCACGTCGACGGCGGGCCGCTGGCGAAGGAGTTCGCCGGCGACACGATCGTGCTCATGAGCGTGAACAAGACGATGATGTGTGAGCCGATCACCATCCTCACCTGCTGCGGCGTGCTGGAACGGCACCCCAAGCTCAAGTTCGTGAGCGTGGAGAGCGGCGTGGGGTGGATGGCGTGGTTCGTGCCCTGGCTGGACCTGGTGTTCGAGCGCCACCGCTACTACACGGGGTATGCGCTGAAGGAGCCGCCGGGCTACTACTTCCACCGCCAGGTCTACGGGACGTACATCCAGGACTTGGTGGGCGTCCGCACTCGCGACGTCACGGGCGTGGGCAACATCATGTGGGGCAACGACTACCCCCACGTCGACGGCATCTGGCCGGACTCGCAGGCCTCAATCGAGGAGCACATGGCCGGCGTCCCCGCCGACGAGCGGCACGCCATCCTGGCGGGGAACGCGGTCAAGCTGTACGGGCTGGGGTAGGGGCGTCAGGCGGGGGCGGGGGCTAGGACTTCGCCGCGGGCGTAGAGGCGGCGGAGCGGGAGGTGGCCGAGGCTGACGGCCACGATGCCGAGGAAGGCGAGCGCCGCGATGGTGAGCAGCACCGGCGCGCCGACGTCGTCGGCCAGCCAGCCGTTGATGAGGTTGAACACGGCCATGACGCCGCCGAGGAAGAGCGTGTAGACGCCCATGGCCCGGCCCCGGATGGCGTCGGGGATGATCTCCTGAAGGAAGGCGGCGGTGAGCGCCATGAAGGACGCCTGGGAGGCCCCCATGAAGAAGGCGCCGGCCAGCGCCGGCGTGAGACTCGTGGAGAAGGCAAGGCCCAGGGGACTGATACCGCTTACGGCAGCGGTGACGAAGATCCAGCGCCCCCGCGACACGACATTGCCGAGGCCGGACAGGGCCATCACACCGAAGAGCGACCCACCGCCGACTGCCATCATCAGGTAGCTGAAGCCACCGTCGGCGTTGAGCCGGTCTTCGGAGAGCACGGGGAGCATCGACTCGAACGACATCGTCAGCGAGCAGTGGAAGAAGACGACGATCAGGAGCGGCCGGATGAACGGGTGCCCTACGACGTAGCGCAGGCCGGCCGTGAAGTTCCGCAGGCCGCTCTCCCCTTCTGTCATCTCGCCCGTCGAAGTCGATTGGATGCGGCTGCTGGAGAACCAAGCCACCGCATAGAAGGCGGAGCAGATGGCGAAGGCCGGGCCGGGGGCGTCGGAGACGAGCAGGCCGGCGACGAATCCCGCCCCAATGAGCCTCGATCCGTGTATCGTCGCCAAGTTCAGCGCGACCGCATTGAGGATGTGTGCCCTGGGCACGAGGTTGGGCAACAGGGCTTGGGTCACGGACATCTGCGCGGCGCGCACGCTGCCGTTGAAGAAGCCCAGCACGACGAGCTGCCACGGCTCAATGACGTCGGTGAGCACCAAGGCGGCGAGCAGCACGTTGTGTGCGAGCTGCAGCGAGTAGACGTAGCCGAGGAGCCGCCTCCGCTGAAACATGTCGGCGAGAAAGCCCGCTACCGGCGGCACCAGAAAGAGTGGGATCATCGCCGCGAAGGTGGTGAGGCCGACCCAAAATGACGAGCCGGTCAATTCAAAGACCAGCCAGCCCCGGGCCACGATGAGCGCCCACGCCGCGGCACTGGCAGACAGGCTGCTCGTCCAGAGGTAGCGGTAGTCCCTGAACCGCAGCGAGGGCAGGAACCGGTCCACGAAACCTGGTGTGCCGGTCTCTTGCATATCCGCCGAACCTTACCGCCTCCGCCCTCAAAGCGCCAGGGTAGGTATACTGGGGAGACCTTTGCGGAACTCTTCTCGCGGGAGGGAGCAGCGCGCCCTTCGGGTCGCTGGCGCGCCTTTTGGCGCGCGCCCTCTCTCAGTCTCCCCCAGAGGGGGAGAGGTTTAAGGTGGGAGGACGGGCTTGAATCATCTCGCGCTGCTCGACGGCATCGTCGATCCCGGCCGCGTGCGCCAGACGGTCCCCGACCCCATCATCCGGGGCGTTACGTACAAGACGGTCCGCATCCCTGCCGAGTTGAAGCGGACCGAGCCGATCACGCTGGTCCAGGTCGAGAGCGCGGGGGAAGTCGCGGCCATTCTCAAGCGGGCGAACGAGGCGCGCACGCCGGTCTACGTCCGGCAGGGGACAGGCTGGGTGGCCCTCGACATCACGAGGCCGGAGCCGCCGGGATCGCTGGTGCTCGACCTGCGGCGTCTGAACTGGATACGCCCCTCGCTCGACTCAGGCTACGTCGAGATCGGCCCCGCCGTCACGGAGCAGGCGTTGAACGCGGCGCTGGAGCCGCACGGCTTCGGCTACCCGGAATTCGTCGGGCCGGTGACGTGGGGCGGGCTGGCGAGCATGAACACCAGCGGCCGCTCCGTCGACCCGCACTCGGGGAAGCCGGGCGACTACCTGATGGGCCTCGAAGTCGTGCTGCCCACCGGCGAGATCATCGAGACGGGCACGCGCTCGCACCGGCGTCCTTGCGGCGTCGACCTCACGTGGCTCTTCGCCGGTTTCCAGGCGATGGCCGGGGTCATCACCAACCTCCGGCTGCGGCTTGTCCCGGCGCCGCGCAACACCCGCTGGGGCGCCGCCTTCCTTCCTTCGGTCGAGGCGGCGGGCCGGACCGTCGGGCAACTGTACCGGCAAGGTGTGCCACCGCCGCGGCTCATGGAGCTGCTCGACCAGCAGTTCCTCGAGTTGGGCGGCTTCGACAACCCGACGTCGAGCGTGGTGGTCCTCATCGGCACGGACGGCTTCACCGCCGAGGAGGCGGAGGCGAAGCGCGACGCGATCTTCGAGATCGCGCGGGAGCAGGGCGCGTCGCGGACGGATGCGATGACGCCCGACGAGTTCGAGGGGCTCATGAGCTTCCGCGACGACCAGAGCGGCGGCGGTGGAACGAACCTCATCGAGGAACTCGGCCTCTTCCCGCTCTTCGGCGGGGTCATGGACGGCCCCCTCGATGCGATGGTGCCGTGCATGGAGGCGGCAGGCCGCATGATCGAGGAGGTCCGCGCCGAGGAGCCGGGCCTCTACGGCGTGCGGATCGGACACATCGGCGCGGGCACCTTCCACCCGGTCTTCTTCGCGCCCGACTCGTGGGACTTCGACCGAATGCGCTCGCTGGCGAAGAAGATCCGAGCGCGGATGGTCGCCCTCCAGGCGGAGTTCGGCTGCACCACCGGCGAGCAGGGCATCTTCCCGCAGCACTACGAGTGGTTCCAGCGCTACTACGGCCCCGAGTACACGGCGGCGGCGGCCCGCGTCCGCGACGCCCTCGACCCCAACGGCGTCTTAAACCCGGCGCGCTTCCAGAGTCCCGCGTACAACGGGTGACGCACCCGGCGGGTCTATAATCGGCGGGAGCCTCTAGGCGCCGAGGTGGCGGAACGGCAGACGCGACGGACTTAAAATCCGTTGGGGCAACCCATGTGGGTTCGACTCCCACCCTCGGCACCAAATGTCACTTATGTTAGAACGCTAGCGCGCGGCCAGAGCGCCGCAAGGGGCCTCCGACGGCTCCTTCTTCCGCCGAAGCATGATGGCCTGCTATGGTAGCCGTCGAACCAAAGGGCACACCCAGCCGAGGAGGTCTCATGGTAGACGAACAGGGCAACGACAAACCTGACGATGAATTAACAAAGAAGGCGATTCAATTCACGCAAGGGCAAGTATTCGCCTTGCGCGAAACGTTCAAGGGCCTTCTAGAGCACCAACCCACTGGTGTCCTGGCTAGACTACACGAGAGTGTCCAACAGTTAGGAGTACCACTGAATCAGGCAGACATCGATATACAGGAGAACTACCCATACGTAGAAGCGGGATACCAGAACATGCGGGATCACCTCCTGTTGGCGATTAAGAAGTCTCTGGACGCTCGTTAAGCGGCCCCAAATAAGTAGCCTATACCGGCGCAAGTCTTCGATGGCGTGCTGCCTCCGACGCTCAGCAATTGAGCCGTTTACTGTGGTGTCGCTCGCACAAGGCAACGGCCGGGCCGAATGCCGAGAGTCCGACGAGCATAGGCTGGTGTGTAAAAGGCGCGGCAACGCAATTGCTCCGGCGCTCTAGAATCTCGGCAACTCTTCCCGTCTTCGGGCGGGGCGACGGGGTAAGGTGGTATTGAAATGGTCAAGCACATAACCTTCCCCATCGCGCCGAGGCGATGGCTGACAATTGCGTTTCGTGCCGAACGATCGGAAATATCACTTCGGCTCGTCTCCATTAGTCCAAGGGGTACTAGAACGTGGACCGTGTGCATCCTTTGGGACAATATATCCGTCGGAGGACAATAAGGAGCCCGTCGACGCCGCGCCCACCAGCGCATGCGTTGGAGCGTGCCAAACGAAGCGACGGCGACTTCTCGGCCCGCAGGCTGTCGCTGCGCTAGCATTCCAAGGGGAATTCCATGCCAGAGAAACGTGGAACCAGCATCGGCGAGGTAATCCGCCGCAAGGGCAGCGGGAAGTGTGCGCGCTGCGGAAAGGAGACTCCTTACCTGTACTGCAGCACCGAGTGTGAGAACGAAGACCTGAAGGCAAAGAAGCCACAACTAATCGGCTGCGGCCTTCTGATCCTTGCCGGTCTTGTCGCGCTCGTGGTCTTCATAGTGATCCAATGCTCCGGGCCTGACTCGGATTCCAAGACGATACGGGGGAACTCCGGCGCATGGCCTTTGACGACCTCTGTCGCCGAGTTGCACTGCAGGAATATAAGCGAAGCCGGATACCGGTTGACCGCGGTTTGGGTAGAGGTCGGCCGCAACAAATATGCCCTCAACGGTACCGCACTCGCTCGACTTGACGAGCTTGGCCTTCGCGACATTCGAACGAGCACCGTCTGGCGGGGTGACGGCATGGGAGGTCGGGTTCCCCTTTCGCCCCTTATCGAGCAGGGGTTGGCGCTGTGCGAGTAGGGCATTACGGCTTCCGTCGCGGCAAGTCGGAACGCGCACGTGGTACAGATGCCCCTCTAGCGCATCTCAACTGAATTAATGCGGCGCACATCCTTATCACCACAGCAAAGCGACTCTATCTTATCCCCATGAGTGAGCGCGAACCCCGAGCAGGACAGCCGGACGGCGAAACGCTGTGGGCGTTCGCTAGCGCGCGGGGGATGGGCCGGCGTCAGTTCCTGCGGCTGATGCTGGCGGGTGGCGCCGCGGCGGTGCTTGCCGCGTGCGCGG
>DAOUKH010000021.1:0-4045 GCA_034421515.1 Dehalococcoidia bacterium | reverse complement strand
ACGAAGAGGACGAGCACGGCCACGACCACGGTACTCACGATCCTCACTTCTGGTTCGATCCAATCCGGGTGAAGGTAGCCGTCAATGAGATAGCCACGCGGCTTGCGGCTATCGACCGTGAGAACGCGACTTTCTACTTCGAGAACGCCGCGAAATACTGGGAGCAGCTCGACGAGCTTCATTCCTGGATCCAAGAGCGGGTCAGTACCGTGAGCCCCGAGCGCAGGCTGCTCGTCACATCGCATGACAGCCTCTCGTACTTCGCGGACCTCTATGGGTTTGAGATCGTTGGGCTCGTGATACCCTCTCTCGCGACGCACGTGGAGCCCTCCGCGGAGCACATCGCCGGACTGGTCGACGTGGTGCGGGAACACAACGTGCCGGCACTGTTCGGCGAGACGACGGTCAGCGAGCGGCTCACGCGAGCCGTAGCCAGGGAGACCGGTGCGACGGTGGTCCAGCTCTACTCGGGGTCCCTTGGGGCAGAGGGCAGCGGCGCCGACACGTACCTCGGCATGTTCCGAACAAACGTGGAACGCATCGTTGAGGCATTGAAGTGACCACTGATCCGAAGTCCCACCGGGCGAGCATGTCGCTGCAAGACGTGACGGTCGAGCTCGGTGGGTACCAGGCCCTGAGCAGCGTCTCCTTCGAGGTAGACGCGGGGACGCTGATGGGGGTCGTAGGACCGAATGGAGCCGGCAAGAGCACGTTGTTCAATGCTATTGCCGGACTCCTGCCGGTCCGCCGGGGGAAGGTGACCCTGCACCGCGCGGAGCTGGGAAGCGGCGCGTTGGCCTACGTGCCCCAGCGGGAGAGCGTCAACTGGCGGTTTCCCGTGACCGCGACGGACGTCGTGATGATGGGCCGGTGCTGCAGACTGGGGTGGTTCCGGCGGCCCGGGAAGCGCGACCGCGAGCTTGTGAACGCGTGCCTAGGCCGCGTGGGCCTGTTGGAGCATCGATCGGCGCTCATGACCGAGCTTTCGGGAGGGCAGCGCCAGCGGGTGTTCGTCGCCAGGGCGCTGGCCCAGGAGGCAAGCGTTCTCCTGCTGGACGAGGCCTTCAGCGGGGTTGACCTGGGCGCCCAGGAAGGCATCGTGGAGGTCCTCCAGACGCTGCGGGACGAGGGGCGCATCGTCCTGTTGGCGACCCACGACCTGACCAACCTGGCCGGCCGCTTCGACCAGGTTTTGTGTCTGAACCGCCACGTGTGCGCCTGCGGCCCTCCCAACCAGGTGTTCACGTCGGAGGTCATGGAGGAGCTGTACGGCGCCCACGGTGTACGTCTCGCGATGGACGGGAGCGGCATCAGGACGACTTGATCGATTTCGTTGTCGCGCCACTCGAGTACGACTTCATGGTGCGAGCCCTGATCGGCTCGATCCTCGTGGGCGTGATGTGTCCCCTGGTCGGCGCGTACGTGGTCACCAGGAACCTTGCCTTCATTGGGGACGCGCTCGCCCACGCCGTGCTGCCGGGTATGGTGCTTGGGTACATGGTCGGCATCAATCCAGCAATAGCCGCGGTCCCAACGGGGGTCACCGTCGCCATGCTGATCAGGACGGTAAGCCGGCGCGCGGGCCTCACCTCGGATACTTCCATAGGCATTCTCTTCGCGACCACGTTTGCCCTGGGCCTCGTGATGCTGGGAAGTGCGACAACGATTGGAATCGACGTGGAAGACTTGCTTCTGGGGCAGATATTGGCGATAACCGCCACCGGCATCTATGTGTCCCTCGGGGTGACCGCGATGGTCATCCTGGGGCTCTTCGCCTTCCATCATTGGCTGCTCTTTGCGAGCTTCGACCCCCTGGGGTCGCAGGTGGTCGGGATGCGCGCCAACGTCTTGGACTACGTTTTTCTGGTTATGCTTGCGCTCGTCATCGTGATAGGGATTCAAGCGGCGGGTATTGTCCTCGTCATGGCGATGCTGGTCATACCCGCCGCCACGGCGTACTTGTTGGCAAGGCGCATTGTCCCGATCATGATGACGGCCGCGGCGTTGGGGTCCGTGGCCGCCGTGGCAGGCCTCTACGTCTCCTACTACTTCAATCTGCCGGCCGGACCCGCCATGACCCTGGTGGCAAGCGGGATCTTCGTAGTGGTGCTTGCATCCGGGCGAAGAGCGCCCGCCTGAGAGTCCTCCGCTCGAAAGCAGCTCGTCTTCGGCATCAGAGGGGGAGAGGCCCGAGGGGACGGGCGACCGCAAGAGTCGCCCCTACAGGGGTCAGGAGAGCGGCTTTTTGGCTATCGCTTCTCCATAAGCGAAGGTGAAAAGGGCTCCGGGATGCTCCTTCCATTGGTCATAGGCAACCTTCAAATCCTTGACCAACTTCGACGACGAAGCCCCGTATTTGATGGCCGCTTCCGAGGCTTCGGGCGCCAAGAGCCACTGGCTGATCAAGCGATAGATGGAAGCGATTTCCTCGGGAGTGCTGTACAAGCTAAAGGATGCATTCATTCGGATGTCGACAAACCCGGCCTCCAGGATATGGCCTTTCATTTCCTTGCCCATCTGAGGATGTCCATCATCCGCCCTCACCAGGTCTTCGAACATTTCCCACGACCTTCTCATGATGCCGAAGTCGGGATGCGTGAAGGCCGACTCGCAGATCATTTCACGGCAGGCTATGAGGCCGCCGGGCTTTAGGACGCGTTTGACCTCGGACAGCACGGCAGCGGTGTCGGGGACGTGCATGAGCACGTTGCGGCAGTGAGCGACGTCGAAGAAGCCGTCCTCGAACTTGAGGTCGGTTACGTCGCCAACGTGAAATATGGCATTGTCCTGACTCTGGGACGCAGCCAGAGACCTCGCCATCTCAATCTGGGGCTCTGCCATGTCTACGCCGTGCATCTCGCCGGGCG
Source organism: Dehalococcoidia bacterium (assembly GCA_034421515.1). Classification (GTDB taxonomy): domain Bacteria; phylum Chloroflexota; class Dehalococcoidia; order SHYB01; family SHYB01; genus DAOUKH01. Next base: position 1,178 of record DAOUKH010000021.1, on the reverse strand, counting down.
CTACGGCTTTTGCCAAGCCCACCGATATGGCGCCTGGTCCACAGCCAAAGTCCAGTAGACGAAGGCCGGGTCTGAGATAAGGAAGCAAGAACTCGGCGCTGTTTTCCACCGTAGCTCGCAACTGCGTCTTCAGAATTTCTTCGCTGTAGCCCATCGTGTAGTCGGGCGTAGCCGATGTCTCGTGAATCATGGTTCTTTGGCCTTGTCCCCTCTCAACATCAGCCCTCGGCAGCGTCATCTCAGCAGCCCGTCGGCGAAGGCGAACGACGACATCCACACCGCTGCCGGTTCCGGTCGTGGTCGGTCATGAGACCCATGCCCACCTTAGCTAGCGACCATACCGTTGTGTGTAACCTTCACATCACTTTTGGGACGGCTTTCTATGACCTTTTGTCACCTTCGCTTGCCGGCTTTGGCAGCGCTGACGTGGAGCGCATCCAGGCGTACATCCGCGACGACACCTCCGGTGGAAGAAGAGGTTTCGGAGGGGACCACCACACGCCCCACCGCCGGCCCTCTCTCAGTCGCTCCGAGAGGGAGAGAGGTTTAAGGGGGGAGCGGGCCCGCCCTCAGTCCCTCCCAGGGGGAGGGAGGCCGGAGGGGAAGGAGCGGTGCGGGGTTAGGGGGCGGCGCCGATTTCGCTGAGGATTTCGGCGGTGTGTTCTCCGAGGAGGGGGGCGCGCTTGCCGGTCTTCCACTTGAGCTGGTCGGAGACCCAGGGGGAGCCGGAGTCCCAGAAGCGTTGGCCGAGCTCGGGGTGCTCGATTTCGGCGAAGTTGCCGCGATCGAAGAAGTGGTCGTCGCGGATGCTGTCGTGGGGCTCGCGGATGGGGGCCCAGATGACGCCGTGACGCTGGGCGGCGTGGAAGATCGTCTCGGAGTCTTCGGTGGCGAGGAAGGTCTGGATGATCTGGTCGATGTGGGCGCGGGAGCTGAGCTTCTTGCGGTGGTTGGGGTCGGAGTAGGCGGGGTCGGTGAGGTCTTCGGCCATGCCGTACTCTTCGAGGAGGCTGACGATGCGCTCCCACTCGCCGGTGAAGAGGCCGAGCATGACGACCATGTACTTGCCGTCGTTGGTGAACATCTCGGGGAACTGGGGACGGCGGGGCGCGACGTTGCCGCCGATGATGTACCAGGAGAGCCAGTTCTCGGTGCAGCTGTTGGCGGCGGCGTGGTGG
>DAOUKH010000020.1:0-27564 GCA_034421515.1 Dehalococcoidia bacterium | reverse complement strand
AGATGATGCCCGGCCGCGAGGGGGCGTTCAACGTCCTGCCCAAACCCTACGCCCATACCCATCCCGCGCTGTGGGTCGCGGCGGGCAACCCCGGCACGTATGAGACGTCAGCGAAGATGGGGCTGGGGCTGCTTGGCTTCAACGTGGGGTCGGTGTGGAATATGGAGCCACTCTTCGCCACCTACAAGGAGCACATCGGCAACGCGGAGCCCGTCGGCGACTACGTCAACGACAACATCATGACCACCGTCACGATGGTCTGCTTCGAGGATGGCAAGAAGGCCCGCGAGAGCTACACCCGGTCGGGGCGCTCCTATCTCACGTCGCTGGTCTTCCGCTACCACGATAGTTTCCCCCGGCCCGAGGGGTTGCCCTACTGGCCCGACCGGATCCCCGAGCCGACAATCGAGGACGTGGATCAGCGGATCAAGGACGGCTTCGGCCTGTGCGGCTCCCCCGACGAGGTCATCAAGCAGGTCGAGAACTATTCCAAGGTGGGCTCCGACCAGCTCGTCTTCGGCTACCCCGCCGACATGCCGATCGACGAGGCCCTCGAGTCCATCGAGACCTTCGGCAAGCACGTGATCCCGCACTTCGACAAGGACCCCAAGCACAGCACCACCCGCTACCGTGAGGCGGCGGGCGGGCCGCTGGTACCCAAGGACTAGCCGGCAGGGGAGCGCCAGGATGGACTTCACCTTCTCGGCAGAGGAAGAGGCCTTCCGCGCCGAGGTGCGCGTCTTCCTGAAGGACGAGCTGCCCCCCGACTGGGACGGCCTCGACGAGGACGGCGCGTTCCAGGGCCAGGGCCTCGGCATCACGCGGCGGATGTCGAAGCGGCTCGCCGAGCGGGGCTGGCTGACGCTGGCCTGGCCCAAGGAGCACGGCGGCCAGGCGCGCTCCATCATGGAGCAGATGCTCTTCAAGGAAGAGATGGCCTATTTCCAGGTGCCCGGCGCCGACATGGGCGTGGGCGGTGTGAGCTGGGTGGGGCCGATGTTGATGTCGCACGGGACCGACGAGCAGAAGCGCCACCTGCGCTCGATCGCGTCGGGCGACGAGTACTGGTGCACCCTATACAGCGAGCCGGGGAGCGGCTCCGACCTCGCCTCACTGCAGACGCGCGCGGAGCGCGACGGCGACGACTACGTGATCAACGGCTCGAAGATCTGGACGAGCGGCGGGCACATCGCCGACTGGGGCTGGCTGGCGGCGCGCACCGACCCGGCGGCGCCCAAGCACAAGGGCGTGAGCATGTTCCTGCTGGACATGAAGGCGCCGGGGGTGACCGTCCGCCCGATCATCAACATGGCGGAGGCGCACCACTTCAACGAGGTCTTCTTCGATAACGTGCGCATACCCAAGCGCGACCTCGTGGGGGAGCAGGACCAGGGTTGGTACATCCTGGCCACGGCCCTCGACTTCGAACGGTCGGGCGTGCACGCGTCGGCGAACGCGCAGCGCATCTTGGACAAGCTCGCCGAGTTCTACGCCGAACGTCCGGGCACGCTCAGCGCGGCGCTGCGCAACCGGTTCGCCGAGGCGCAGATCGAGACCTCAATCGCGCGGTCGCTGGCCTATCGCGTCTCCTGGCTCCAGAGCAAGGGCGGGCAGCCTAACCAAGAGGCGTCACTCTCCAAGCTGTACGGCTCCGAGCTCGGCCAACGCGTGGCGGCCTTCGCCATCGACTCCCTCGGCCTCTCCGGCCAAGCCGGGCCGGGATCGAAGTGGGCCGCCTTCGGGGGCAGGATCGAGCGCACATATCGCTCGGCGGTGTCGCACACCATCGCCGCGGGTACGTCGGAAGTCCAGCGAAACATCATCGCCACCCGGGGCCTCGGCCTGCCGCGCTAGGGGCCGAGGGCGTCGGCGGCGTTGCCGGGGGCAGCGGATGCCCTTCCTCAGTCCCTCCGTGGTTGCCAGGCAATCGCAACGGAGCTGCGGTACTCATGGGTCGCAGGCCTAGAGTCAACTGACAATCCCGGAGAGGGCGGGTTCAGACCTATACCTAGTCAGACGCCTTATTCGTATGCCCGCGACTACGCCGGAGGTGTCAAGGCGTTCTGAGGCTGCTAGGGAGCGATGTTGTTCACGACTACGTGACCACCCTTGATCACCGCGAGCACTCTGCCGACATCCGTGATGTCCTGATCAGGCCGGCCGTTAGCGACCAGCAGGTCCGCTTCTTTCCCTGGAGCCACCGTGCCGACCACATCGTCGATGTGCAGAGCCTTCGCGTTGCCGTCCGTGGCGGCTTGAATCGCCGCGAGAGGAGAGAGCCCGGCCTCGACCATCGCTGCCAACTCAAGATCGAACCGGCCGAACGGGTACGTCCCCCAGCCGCAGTCCGACCCAGCCATTAGCTGAACGCCGCGTTCTATCAGCCAACGTGTGTGCTGCATGGTCACGGCATGGCCACGCTGCATACGCTTCATGAGCGCCGTCTCTTCGTCTGTCGCGATGCCCTGCTCGACGCGCTCTTGGAGAAGTGGCAGCCGACCCCGAGTGATGTGCAGGGTTGGGTTTACCCGCACCTCCCGCTCCGCCAGGAGATCAGCTAGGCGGTCATCGAATTCCCGATTGCCCGATTGGTCTGCGAACCAGCCATGCATGATGACGTCGAACCGGGCGTCGATGACCATTCGCATGGCCTCGTTCGACCGGCAGTGCGCCGCGACGAACAGCCCCCGTCGGTGTCCCTCCTCCGCGATAGTCTCTAGCTCTTCGCTGGAAAAGGCCGGGCGAAAGGGGTCCGTCCCAACCGTGCTTCCGCCTGTCGCCATCACCTTGAGGAAGTCCGCGCCCTCCTTGATGAGCTGGCGTGCCGCCTTTTGCACGCCTTCCAGGCCTTCCGCCTCAGAGCCCATGAACCAGCAGTGCCCACCGGTGGTGGTAATCGGCCGGCCGGCGGCGAGCACGCGAGGACCGCGCACGACCCCCTGGCGAATGCCCTCTTTGAGGCGGAAGGTCGTTTCGTGCCAGCCGCCACAGTCACAAAGAGTGGTTACTCCCGTTTCGAGCGCACGCTCGACGTTGTGCGCGGAGCGCAGCAGGCGGAGGTAATCGTCGTCGTCCCTGTGGACGTCCTCGCCGCGTCGTCCGTCCCCTGGCATGTTCGTGTGCGTGTGGCAATCGATGAGGCCAGGCAGCAGCGTCCCCATGGGGAAGTCGAGCTGCTCGCCGGTGGACCCCCCGGTTGGTCCGAGCTCGGCGGCCGGACCCACGGCGGTGATTTTTGTCCCCTCAATCCGCACGGCCATGGCTTCGGACGCAGCGGAGCCCGACCCATCGAGTAGCCAACCGGCTGTGATCGTGAGGGCGGAGGAAGGTCGAGACTGCATGGCGACATGTTGCCACGTTTCTCCCCTTCAGGTGAAGCGGGTGACAAGAAAGGCAATCCTCCCTTGGCATACTGGCGTGGACTTCAGCGCTCTCCAGGACGATATCGCGGCAGTGCGTTCAATGACCTACTGCGGGGGAGGCTTGCGGTGCTCCCCCTACGGGCAGGGTCAAGGTAAGGCCCCGCCCGCTTTCGCGACCGTGGGCGGTGGGTATATGGTTGCCTAGGGAGGACCGCCATGGCGTTGCAGCTCGACCACACGATCGTGCCGGCCTACGACAAGGTGAAGTCGGCGGAGTTCATCGCGCGCCTCTTCGGGCTAACGTACGAAGGAACGTGGGGGCATTTCGCGCCGGTGAAGGTCAACGACACGTTGACGCTCGACTTCGACGACTCGGACGACCCGCGGGCAAACCACTACGCCTTCCTGGCCTCGGACGAGGAGTTCGACGCGGTGCTCCAGCGGGTCAAGGACGAGGGGGTCGCCTTCGGGAGCGGGCCTGGCTCGCGGACGGATGGCAAGATCAACCACCGGCACCAGGGGCGAGGCTTCTACTTCGAATGCGAGAACGGTCACGTGTGGGAGGTCATCACCCACACGTACGTCACCGATTGAAGTGACGTTGCAGGCGACTAGGCGCGGAGGGTGGCGCCGAGCTCCTTCTCGAGACGCTGGAGGAGGCGGGCCTGGGCCTTGTCGACCTCTTCGTTGGTGAGGGTGCGGCCCGGCGACTGCCAGACCATCCGGTAGGCGAGCGACTTCTTGTCCCCGGCGATGCGGTCGCCGGCGTAGACGTCGAAGAGTCTGGCCTCGGCGACCAGCGGCGTAGCTTCGAGCATCGCAGTGACCTTTCCGGCGGGCAGCGATTGGTCGACGACGAGGGCGAGGTCGCGGACGGCACCGGGGAAGCGGGCCAGCGGCTGGTAGCGGCGGCGGCCGGGGGGCGCGGCGTCGAGGAGCGTTCCAAGGTCCATCTCGAAATAGAGACAGGGCCCGTTGCCGAGGTCGAAGGCGCGGAGGACGTTGGGGTGAATCTCGCCGACGAGCCCGACGCGCGCGCCGGCGACGCGCAGGGTTGCGGCACGGCCCGGGTGCAGCAGGGGGTCGCGCGCGGCCTCGTACTCGGCCTCCGTACCGAGGGCGGCGAAGAGGGCGTCGAGGAGACCCTTGGCGTCGTAGAAGTCGACGTCGGCCGGTGCGTCGCCGCTCCAGTGGATCTCACCCCGCACGCCGGCGATCGCGCCGGCCAGGGTCTCGCGCTCGTCGGGGAGGTCGCCCGGTCGGGGGACGTAGACCTTGCCTACCTCGAAGAGGCGGAGGATGCCGTCCTCGTGGCGCGCGTTCGACGCGAGGGTCTGCAGCACGCCGCCGCGCAGGCTCCTGCGCAGCTCGGTCTGCTCGCTGGAGAGGGGGTTGAGGACGTGCAGGGATGCCGGATCTTCGACGCGGGCCTTGGCCTGGACTTCCGAGTTGGTGAGGGAGTAGGTGACGATTTCGTCGAGCCCGAGGGCGCGTAGCTGGTCGCGAACGGCCTGCTTGAGCTCGAGAATGGGCTGCGGCTCGAAGTCGGGCACCGGGCCGGTGATGGCGGTTGTCGGCGCCCAGTCGTAACCCTTGAGGCGGGCGATCTCTTCAATGAGGTCGTCCTCGATCTCAATGTCGGTGCGCCAGTAGGGCGCGGTGACGTCGAGGGCGCCTTCGCCTGCCGCCTCCGCCGTGAAGCCGAGCCGCGCGAGGAGGTCGGCGGCTTCGCTCGACGGCGTCTCCGCGCCGAGCACGAGCGCTGTCCGCGCTTCGGTGAGGCGCACCGTCGGTCGGGCCCGCTCGCCGGGGTAAGCGTCGACCAGCCCCTCGGCGATCTCGCCGCCGGCGACCTCGGCGATGAGCTTCAGGGCGCGGCGCGCGGCGTGGAGCGGCAGCTCGGGGCTGAGCCCCTTGTCGAACCGGATCGAGGCCTCACTGCGCAGGGTCGTCTTCTGAGACGTCCGGCGGATGTTCGCCGGGTTGAAGTTGGCCGATTCGAGGAGCACGTTGACCGTCGTCTCGGTGACCTCGCTGTCCTCGCCGCCCATGACCCCGGCAAGGGCGACGGGCTGCTCGGCGTCGGCGATGACCAGCATGTCGGTGTCGAGTTGGCGGGGCTGGCCGTCGATGGTGGTGATCCACTCGTCGAGGCGGGCGCGCCGGACGACGATGCGGTTCTCGCCGAGGCGGTCGTAGTCGAAGGCGTGAAGCGGCTGACCCATTTCCAGCATGACGAAGTTGGTGACGTCGACGACGTTGTTGATCGACCGCGAACCGTAAGCGGCCAGCTTCTCCTGCAACCAGCGGGGCGACGGCCCGATCTTGACGCCGGTGATGACGGCGCCGATGTAGCGCGGGCAGAGGTCGGGGTCGAGGATTTCGACGCTGGTCTTGGATGCGGCGGGCGGGCCCTCCTCGGGGTAGGAGAGGTTGGGCTCCCGGGCGGTGCGGTCGGTCTGCGCGGCTACCTCGCGGGCCAGGCCGAGCACCGAGAGGAGGTCGGGGCGGTTGGGCGTGATGGAGAAGTCGAAGATGACGTCGCCGAGGTGGTCGGCGAGCGGCCGGCCGATGGGGGCGTCTTCGGCGAGCACCAGGATGCCCTCGTGCTCGTCGGAGAGGCCGAGCTCGCGCTCGGAGCAGACCATGCCCCGCGACTCGACGCCGCGGATTTTGGCGGCCTTGAGCTTGGAGAGCCGGCCGGTGTGCGCGTCGAAGAGCGTCGCGCCCTCGCGGGCGAAGGCGATCTTTTGGCCGGCGGCGACGTTGGGTGCTCCGCAGACTACCTGCGCCGTGCCGTCGCCCGTGTCGATCGTCGCCAGCCGGAGCCGGTCGGCGTTGGGGTGAGGATCGACGGCGGTCACCATCCCCACGGCAACGCCGTCCCAGTGCTCGCCGACGACCTCGAAGCCCTCGGCCTCGATGCCGGCCAGGGTCATGCGGTGGGCGAGGTCGTCCGGCGCAACGTCGATGTCGACGTAGTCGCGGAGCCAGGAGAGGGGCGCTTTCATGGGGTAGACAAGCCTAGAACTGGCGCAAGAAGCGGATGTCGTTGGAGTAGTAGAGCCGGACGTCGTCGATGCCGTATTTGAGGTTGGCGATGCGCTCCACGCCCATGCCGAAGGCGAAGCCGGTGTAGCGCTCGGGGTCGTAGCCGACGCCTTCGAGGACCTTGGGGTGGACCATTCCGGCGCCCAGGATTTCGAGCCAGCCGCCCTTGCCGTCGTCGATGGCCATCTCGGCGCCGGGCTCGACGAAGGGGAAATAGTCACAGCGGAAGCGGACCTTGCGCTCGACGCCGAAGACGCGCTTGGCGAACTCGTAGAGGGTGCCTTTGAGGTGGGCGAAGGAGATGCCCTCGCCGACGGCGAGCCCTTCGACCTGGTGGAAGTGCCACTCGTGGGTGGCGTCGGTGGCCTCGTAGCGGTAGACCTTGCCGGGGACGATGACGCGCACCGGCGGCTGGTGGTTCTCCATGAAGCGTATCTGCATGGGCGAGGTGTGCGTGCGCAGCAGCATGGGCCCCGCGCCGGGGGCGTCGGCCTCGTCGATCCAGAAGGTGTCGTGCTGCTCGCGCGCGGGGTGGTCGGGCGGGATGTTGAGCGCCTCGAAGTTATAGCGGTCCCACTCGACCTCGGGGCCCTCGACGACCTGGAAACCCATCGCGGCGAAGGCGCCGGTGATCTCGCGGATCATCAGGGTCGTGGGGTGGAGATGGCCGCGGAGGGCAGGGCGGCCCGGCAGCGTGACGTCGATGGCGTCGCGCTCGGCCAACGCGCCGGCCGCCGCCTCGCGCAGCGCCGTCTCGTGGGCCTCGCGCGCCGACTCGAGCTCCTGCTTGAGCCGGTTGGCCGCCGCGCCGACCTCGCGGCGCTCCTCCGGCGGGGCTTGGCCCAAGCCGCGCAGGACCTCGGTGAGGGGGCCCTTGCGGCCCAGGTAGGTGATGCGCCAGTCCTCGAGCTCGGCGGGGGACGACACCGCCCCGAGCGCGTCGAGCGCGTCCTGGCGCAGCTTGGCGAGGCGGTCGATCACCACAACAGGATACGAAAGGCTTCGAGAAAGCGTCAAACGAGCGCGCCGCCGCCCGGCCCGCGGCAATCTGGTACGATTCGGGCGCGATGAGCGGCCCCCTGACCGGCAAACGAGTGCTCGACCTTACCTGGGGCATCGCGGGGCCGATGGCCGGCATGATCATGGCCGACTACGGCGCCGACGTGGTCCGAGTCGAGTCGCCCCGGGCCGACCCCCTCTCCGCCCACCCCGGCTACGTCGTGTGGAACCGCGGCAAGCGCAGCATGACGCTCGACGTCTTTCAGTCCGAAGGCGTCGAGGTGCTCGACCGCCTGCTCGCCGGCGCCGACGTGCTCATGGAGTCCTTCCAGCCCGGCGTGACCGAACGGTACGGCTTCGGCTGGGAGGCCGTCCACGCCAAGCACCCCGGGGTGGTCTACACCTCGATCAGCGGCTATGGGCAGGAGGGCGAGGACCGCGACCGGCCCGGCTACGACGGGCTGGTCCAGGCCAGGATGGGGCTGCAGGAGCTCCAGCCGGGCTTCCGCGACGGGCCGAAGTTCGTCGGCTTCTCAATGGCAAGCACGCCGACGTCCTTCCTCGCCATGATCGGCACGCTGACGGCGCTCTACATCCGTGAGACCTCCGGCCTCGGCCAGCACGTCGACACGTCGCTGCGCCAGGGGGCCCTGTCCATGCTCACGATGCAGTGGGCCACCGCGGAGAAGGGCCGCGACCGGTTCGACGTCAGCTTCTGGGACCGCAAGCTGCTCGTCGACCTCTTCCAGTGCGTCGACGGCAAATGGCTGCACATGCATACCGGGGCCCAGGGCGCGTACGACCGCTTCGTCGAGGGCGTCGAGATGCCGCATCTGATGGACAAGAAACAGACCGAGGAGATGTGGGGGGAGATGCGCGCCGGGGCCACCCACTGGTTCAAGACACATACCCGTGAGGAAGCGCTCGACATGCTGAAGCGCCAGGACATTCCCGCCCTTCCCGTCGAGCCGCCCGGCGGCGCGCTCCGCGACCCGCAGGCCCGGCCGAACGGGTTCGTCCAGACCGTCCACGACCCCGTGCTCGGCGACATCGACGAGGTCGGTATGTACTTGAAGTTCGAGAAGACGCCGGGGGGAATTCGCTCATCGGCCCCGGCTCGCGGAGCGGACACCGGCGAGCTGCTGGCCGAGGCGGGCTACTCGGCCGCGCAGATCGAAGGACTGCGCGCGCGGGGCGTGGTCTGATGCCCCGTTCGTCCAGAAAGGAGCCGTCGTCATGACCTACGCGCTGGAAGGCCTCAAGATCGTCGACTTCGGCATCTTCTTCGCGGGGCCGTACGCGAGCAAGCTCCTCGCCGACCTTGGGGCGGAGGTCATCAAGGTCGAGCAGGTCACCGGCGACCCGCTGCGGCGGAGTCCCGGTCCGTTCAACGGCTGCCAGCGGAACAAGCGGGCCATCGCCGTCGACCTGCGCACGGAGGAAGGGAAGGTCATCGCCCACAAGCTGATGGCCGAGGCCGACGTGGTCACCCACAACATGCGCCCCGGCGTCGCCGAGCGGTTGGGTATCGACTACCAGACCGCGAAAGGACTGCGCGAGGACATCATCTATCTCTACTCCCCCGCCTTCGGCACCGTCGGCCCGCGCAAGGACCAGCCCGGCTTCGAGCCGCTCGTCTCCGCCCTCGTCGGCATCGAGACGGCGGTGGCGGGCAAGGGCAACCCGCCGACAATGACGCTTTCCTCGGTCAACATGGACCCCGGCAACGGGCTCATGGGCGCCGTCGGCATCATGATGGCCCTGAACCACCGCGCCGAGACCGGCGAGGGGCAGATGATCGAGTGCCCGCAGATGGTCTCGGGGATGCTCTTCACGTCCGACATGTACTACCTGCCCGACGGGACGCTCTCACCGCAGTACGAGCTCGACCAGGCCCAGACCGGCTTCGGCCCGATGTGCCGCCTCTACGAGACCAAGGAGGAGTGGATCTGCGTCGTGGTGCCCACGGAGCGCGACTTCCGCGCGATGTGCGGGGCGATGGGCGCGCCGGAGCTGGCCGACGATCCCCGCTGGGCGACGACGGAGGCCCGCGAGTCGAGCGCCGAGCTTGCCGGGGCGCTGGAGGGGCGTTTCAAGGAGCGCACCGCCCGCGAGTGGTTCGACGTCCTCGACGGGGCGGGTGTCCCCTGCGAGGTCTCCGCACACGATGGTATACAGAAGCTCTTCGGCGACGACGGCAACCTCGAAAGCGGCCTGATCGCGGAGTACTGGCACCCGACCTACGGCATGATGCGCGAGGTCGGCGAGACGGTGCGCCTCTCCGACTCGCCGGGCCACATCTGGGGGCCGCCGCCCCTCATCGGCCAGCACGGCGAGGAAATCCTAGCCGAGCTCGGCTACGACGAGGCCCACCGCCGGGAGCTGCGCGACCAGGGCGTCGTCGCCTGGCCCGACGACGTCCCCGCCCCGCCGGCGTGATAGGAGCGGAGCGCCTGCCCATGTTCTGTCCAAGCTGCACGAGCGAAAACAGCGACAACGCCTCGTTCTGCGGCAACTGTGGCCACAACCTGCGCTCGGAGGTTGGCCGTCCGATGGACTACGTGCCGCCGGGGTCGCCGCCGCCGACGGGCGCGCCCGCTCATCCGGCGACCGGCTACGCCGGCTTCTGGCGCCGCTTTGCCGCCCGGATCATCGACATCATCGTGACGGCCTTGCTGAACATGGTCATCGTCACGATCGCCGGAGCTATCGCGGGATGGGAACAGGGCACAACCGACGGCCAGGCAGAGATTTACATCATCAGCTTCGTCGTCGGTTGGCTCTACTACGCCGGGATGCACAGCTCGCCCTACCAGGCGACGTTGGGCAAGATGGCGCTTGGCATCGTGGTGACCGGATACAACGGTCAGCAGATCGGCTTTTGGCACGCGACCGCCCGGTATCTTGCGGAGATCATCTCCGCGCTGATCCTCTTCATCGGCTTCCTGATGGTGGCTTGGACGGAGCGGAAACAGGCCCTGCACGACATGCTGGCCTCGACGCTGGTGGTCAACCGCGAGCAGCGGACCGGGACGTAGGCGCTTCGCCTACGGCGGCGCTACATCCTGTCGGGGGCCGACATGCCCATGAGGCCGAGGGCGCGGGCCAGGGAAATCTGCGCCGCCTTCACCAGCTTTAGGCGCGCCGCCGTGAGCGCCGGGTCGTTGGATACGACGCGGCAGTGCTTGTAGAAGTGATGGAAGGCGGTCGCCAGCTCTTGGGCGTAGTGGGGAAGATGGTGAGGTTCGAGTGAGGCCGCGATCTGGTCGACCAGCTCGGGCAGGCCGAGCATCTTGCGGATGAGCGCCAGCTCCGCCTCGTGGGTCAGCAGCGCGACGTCTCCGCCCGCGTAGTCGATGCCGCGCTCGCCGGCGAGGCGGAGGATGCTGGCGATGCGGGCGTGGGCGTACTGGACGTAGTAGACCGGGTTGTCCTGCGACTGGCGCTTCGCCGCTTCCAGGTCGAAGTCCATCTGGCTGTCGGCGGAGCGTGAGAGCAGGTAGAAGCGGCAGACGTCGCGGCCCACCTCGTCGACGACCTCCCGCAGGGTTATCAGGTCGCCGGAGCGCTTCGATATCTTGATCGTCTCGCCGCCGCGCTTCAGCGTGACGAGCTGTCCAAGCACGAAGACGAGCTGGTCGGGGTCGAAGCCTAGCGCCGCCATCGCCGCCTTCATGCGCGGAGTGTGCCCCTGGTGGTCGGCACCCCAGACGTCGATCACGCGCTCGAAGCCCCGCGCGCCGAACTTGTCGCGGTGGTAGGCGATGTCCGAGGCGAAGTAGGTCGGCGTCCCGTTGCTTCGGACGACGACGTTGTCCTTGTCCTCGCCGAGGCTGGTCGAGGTGAACCATGTCGCGCCCTCGCGCTCGGCGAGGAAGCCGTCGGCGCGCAGCGCGTCCATGGACGCTTCGTACCGGGAAGCGCCGCCGTTCTCCGGCTCGAAGAGCGAGCGCTCGCTGAACCAGACGTCGAACTCGACGCCGAGGGCTTCGAGGTCGTCGCGGATCAGGTCGAGCATGAGCGGAAGGCCCGCCTCGCCGAGCCGCCGGACGGCATCCTCGGGGCTGCCGTCGCGGATGAGGCCTTCGAGGTCGGACGCCTCGTCGAGGATGCGGCGCGCCGCGTCGGTCACGTAGTCGCCGGCGTAGCCGTCGTCGGGCAGCGCCACGTCCATGCCCAGCGACTGCGCGGCACGGGCGTGGAGCGAGGCGTAGAAGTTGTCCATCTGGTTGCCGGCGTCATTGACGTAATACTCGCGTACCACGTCGAAGCCGGCGGCGGCGAGCACGTTGGCCAAGGTGCTGCCCAGCACCGCGCCGCGCGCATGCCCGACGTGCACCGGGCCGGTGGGGTTCACGCTCACGAACTCGACCTGGACCTTGCGGCTCGCGCCGGCGGCGCTGTCGGCGTACCGGTCGCCCTCCGCCAGCACCGTCTCCACCTGGCGGGTTAGCCACCTCTCGGCGAGCTTGAAGTTGATGAAGCCGGGCCGGGCCGCCGACGCCTCGGCGACCTCGTCGAGGCGAGGCAGCGCCTCCGCGATGCGGTCGGCGATTTCGAGCGGGTTCATCCGCGCCTGCCGCGCCAGCTTCATGGCGAGGTTGGAGGCGTAGTCGCCGTGCTCGGGGTTCTGGGGACGTTGGATATCCCCGTCGGGCAACGGCCCTTCAGGGAGCGCCCCCGCTTTCATCGCCGCCGCCGCAGCGCTCTGCGCCGCCAGCCGCAGCTTCTCTCGAATCCGTTCCATGGATGACTATTGTATCGCTCGGCAGCGCCAGCGCCGTCAGGCTTCGCCGTGGGCGGCCTCGCGGCCGCGCCACCAGCGGCGGACGGCCTCGCCGAGGGCGCGGTGCTCGGGCGCTTCGAGGTGGGGGTCGCGTTCGGCGATGGCGGCGGCTTCCTCGCGCGCAAGCTCGATCATCTTCACGTCGGAGAGGCGGGCCATGCGGAGGTCGGGGATGCCCGCCTGGCGCGTGCCGAAGAACTCGCCCGGGCCGCGCAGGCGCAGGTCTTCCTCGGCGAGCGCGAAGCCGTCGGACGTTTCCTGCATCACGTGGAGCCGCTCCCGCGCATCCTCGTTCCCCGTCTCCGAGATGAGGATGCAGTAGCTCTGGTGCTCGCCGCGGCCCACCCGGCCCCGGAACTGGTGCAGCTGGGAGAGCCCGAACCGGTCCGCCGACTCGATCACCATCACCGTCGCGTTTGGCACGTCGATGCCGACCTCGACGACCGCCGTCGAGAGCAGGATGTCGATCTCCGCGTCGCGGAATTGACGCATCACGCGGTCCTTCTCGGCGGAGGAGAGGCGCCCGTGGAGCAGCCCGAGCTCAAGGTCGGGGAAGACGTCGCGGTTGAGGCGCTCGTACTCCTGCTCGGCCGCCGCGGCCTCCAGTTTCTCCGACTCCTCGATCAGGGGGTAGATCATGAACGCCTGTCGGCCCTTCTCGATCTCGCGGCGCATGAAGCCGTAGGCGGTGTCGCGCTGGTCCATCTCGATCCACCGCGTCTTGATGGGCAGTCGGCCCGGAGGCATCTCGTCGATGGTCGAGACGTCGAGGTCGCCGAAGACGGTCAAGGAGAGGCTGCGGGGGATGGGCGTCGCGGTCATGACTAGCAGGTGGGGGTTGTAGCCCTTCTGGCGGAGCTCGGCGCGCTGCATCACGCCGAAGCGGTGCTGCTCGTCGACAATCACCAAGCCGAGGCTCGCGAAGGCGACCTCCTTCTGGATCAGGGCGTGGGTGCCGATCAGGACGTCGATCTCGCCCGACTCGGTCATCGTCAGAATCTCTTGCTTGCGCTTGCGGGTCGTGCTGCCGGTGAGCAGGCCGAAGGTGATGGAGCGGTCCATGTAGGAGAGCTCAGCGTGCAGTATCTCCGGCGCCTGACCCGGCGCGGCGACCTCGCCGAACATGCCGATCACCCGCCCGAAGAGCTTCCGCACCGTCGCGAAGTGCTGCTCGGCGAGGATTTCCGTCGGCGCCATGAACGCCGACTGCTGCCGGTTCGCCGCCGCCGTAAGCAGTGCGGCCAGCGCCACCACCGTCTTGCCGCTGCCGACGTCGCCCTGGAGCAGGCGGGTCATCGGCACCGAGCGGGCCAGGTCGGCGGTCACGTGGTCCAAGGCCTTGCGTTGCGCCGACGTCGGCTCGAACCCCAACGACGCAATGAAGCCGTCGATGACGGCTTGGTCGGCGAGCAGCGGGCGGCCGGGCAGCTCCCGCTGCCAGCTCCGTTTCCGCTCGAGGACGCCGATCTGGATGAGGAGCAGCTCGTCGAAGGCAAGGCGGCGGCGGGCCGCCTGTTTCGCCTGCTCGTCGGGCGGGAAGTGGGCCGCCGACACCGACTCCGCCAGCGGGCCCAGCTTCAGGCGGCGCCGCAGTTCAGGCGGGAGGAAGTCGGTGAGCGCGCCGCCGGCCTCGTCGAGGGCGCGCCTGATGATCGTCCGCAGACGGCGCGACGTGATGCCCTCGGTGAGGGGATAGATGGGGATGAGCCCGCCGGTGTGCACCTGCTCGCCGCCGCCGACGATCTCCCACTCCGGGTTCTCGAAGACGATCCGCCCCCGGAAGTTCGACACCCGTCCGCTCAGGGCGACCTTGCTTCCCCGCAGCGTCTTGGCCAGGTAGGGCTGGTTGAACCAGACCGCGCGCACCCAGCCGGTCGCATCGCCGATGACGGCCTCGCAGGCGCGCATGCGACCGCCGCGGCCCATGCGCGTCTCCTTGGCCTCCATCACGTCGCCGGCGACCGTGCGGTCGGAGCCGGGCGTCAGCTCGCGGATGGGCTGCGCGCTGGTGAAGTCGAGGTGGCGGCGCGGGAAGTGGAAGAGCAGGTCTTCGACGGTCTCCAGGTTGAGCTTCGCCAACCGCTTCAGCGTCCTGGTGTCGATGGCGCCGATCTCCGCCAGCGGCGTGGTCAGACCCTGGCCCGGCCGGAGGAATGGCGCGTTACGGTGTGCCTTGGAGCGCGCCGCCGGCGGCGCGGGGCGGATCTTCGGCTTTGGCGGCGAGGCCGGCGCGGTGCGAGGGGCCGGCGGTTGCGGCGATGGCGGCTCGCCGTCGGGGTCGAGCAGCGCGGCGACGCGGAGCGCGTCGCCGATCCACCCCGCGCGCTCGGCGGGCGACTTCGTAGCGTACAGCGGCGAGGCCACGCCTAAGCGCTGCAGATTTGCGCGCGCCGGATTGGGGACTGCCCGGAGAGCCTCGGCGCCCCAGCGTTCGAGGAACCTGTCGAGCCCACCGACGACGGCCCCGTCGTCGTAGCCCCGGCTCGCCTCGAGCTCGAGGACCTTGCGCAGTTGACGGGCCAGCTTCGGCGCGTCGCCGGACGTGACGTCGGTCGTCTCGTTCCCCTTGCGCCCCGGCGGCGACGGCTAGTCGACGTCGGGAAGGATGACTATGCCCAGCGCTCCGGGTCCGAGGTGGCTCCCGAGCGCGGGCGAAAACTCAGCGGTCGTGATCCGCTCCGCAGGCGTGTGGGCAGAGCAACGCTCGGCGAGGGCCTCGGCGTCCGTTGGGTCGGCGCTGTAGAGGACACCAAGGGAGAAGCCGCCGCTCTGGGCCGCGACGGTGTCCTCGAACCTGCGGAGGAGGCGCTTGCGGCTGCGGACCCGGTCGGCGGGGCGCAGCTCGCCGTCGACCAACTGGATGATGGGTCGAATGTCCAGCAGCCCGCCGAAGAATCCCTGCAAGCGGCTCGCCCGGCCGCCGCGTATCAAATACTTGAGCGTTTCGACGGAGGCGCGCGTTTCGACCCGGTCGCGCCGCGCGTCGAGCCAGGCGACGGCGTCGTCCAGCGATCCGCCGTCGCGGGCCATCTCGGCGACGCCTCGTACGAGCAGTCCCACACCCAGCGACACGTTCAGCGAGTCGTAGACCTCGATCCGGGTACCTTCGCCCATCTCCTTCGCCGCTTGGGTGGCCGAGCTGTAGGTCCCACTGAGCTTCGACGAGATGTGGACCGACAGAATCTGGTCGGCGCCGGCGCTGACCTCGCGGTAGACGTCGAGGACGGCGCCGACCGACGGCTGCGCCGTGGTGGGGTGCCGGTCGTCGGTTTCGAGGCGCTTGTAGAACTCGGCCCGCGTGATATCGACGCCGTCGCGGAGGCTCTCCGTTCCGAACTGCACCGTGGCCGGCACGATGTCGATACCCAGTTCCCCGACGATGTCGGCGGGCAGGTCGCAAGTGCTGTCGGCTACTACTTTGAAGGTCATCCCGTGCCTCCCTCTCGGACAGATTGTTTCCCTGAGGCGGTGCCTACTCCACGGCGACGAAGTAGGGGTAATGCGGCTGCCCGCCGTACACCGCCTCGATCTCGGCCTCGCCGTGGCGCTTGGAGAGCATCTCGACCGCGGCCTCGGCTTCCTCTTCCGTCACGTCCGCGCCGTAGTAAAGGGTGACGCTGGCCTCGTCGTCTTCCTCAAGCATCGCGTCGACGAGCAAGGTCAGCGCTTCGTCCACCGATTTGACCGAAGCGATCAGGGACTTGCCGGTGAAGGCGATGGCCTCGCCTTCGGCGACGGGTTTTCCGTCCACCGTCGAGTCCCGGACGGCGATGGTCACCTCGCCGGCGCTGACCTGCCCCATCGACCGAGTCATCGCCTCGTGGTTCTCGTCGGCGGTCGCCTCGTAGTTGAACGACAGCATGGCGCCGATGCCTTGGACGATGTTCCTCGTGGGGACGACGTGCACCCGCATGCCTTCGGCAAACTCGGCGGCCTGCTGCGCCGAGGGCACGATGTTCCCGTTGTTGGGGAGAACGACGACGTCATCAAGGCCCGCCGACTGGATGGCCTCCAAGATGTCCTTGGTGCTGGGGTTCATCGTCTGGCCGCCGTGCACGATCGAGGTGGCGCCGAGACCCCGGAGCACGTCGATCAGCCCGTCGCCGTTGGCGATGGCCACCACGGCGGTCTTGCCCGGCGGGGCGCCGCCGACGCTGTCGGAGAAGGTCCGGTGCTGCGCCGACATGTCATCGACCTTCTCCGCGAGGATGTTCCCCAGACCGTCGAGCAGGGCGCGGATTTCCGCGGGCTCCTCGGTGTGCAGATGGATCTTGACGAGGTCCTGGTCGCCGGCGACGACGAGTGAGGTCCCAAGGGCGCCCAGCATCTCCCGGAGCGCGGCGGTGTCTTGTGTGCTGCGTTCGACGATCCACTCGCTGCAGAAGCCGAATTCGTCCTCGCCGTGATCGTCGCCGGTGTAGGCGGCGGCCACGGTTATACCCGTGGTCTCCTCCGGCGCGGGCGGCTCCGCGCCGGTGAGGAAGCAGAGCGCCCCTTCGAGAATGACGACGACGCCCCGGCCACCGGAGTCGACGACGCCGTTTTCGCGAAGCACTTCGAGCAGCAGGGGTGTCCGGGCGAGCGACGATTCCGCCGCCTCGCAGGCGGCGGCGAGCACGTCGGCGGGCGGCGCGTCGTCGGCGCCGAACCTTGCCTCGCAGGCCTCCGCCGTCTGCCGCGCCACCGTCAGCATCGTTCCCTCGACCGGGTTGGTAACGGACTGGTAGGCGCGGGCCGCGCCCTCACGGAGGGCGTCGGTGAGCAGGCGGCCGCCGAGGACGTCCGCCTCTTCCGCAGCGAGGTGGAAGCCGCGAACGATCTGCGAGAGGATCACGCCGCTGTTGCCCCGCGCCCCCATGAGCGAGCCGTGGGCCATGGCCGAGAGGACGTCGCGGGCGTGCGGGGCCTCGTCGGGGATGGCCTCCATGGCAGCCTGCATGGTGAGCAGCATGTTCGTCCCCGTGTCGCCGTCGGGGACGGGGAAGACATTCAGAGCGTTCACCGCCTCGGCATGGAGCTCGAGGTGCCGGGTGGCGGCGGCGAACATCTCGCGAACGGCGGGGCCGTCGAGCGGCCCTTCCGTCCGGGTGGAGGCTTCAGGACCCATGGGCAATCACCCGCTCCGGGACTCGGCTCGTTTGCCGGTTGACCGGTTGAGTGGTATTCTAACGAGGCTATTCTACAGGGTAAAGCCGACGGAGCACGTCTCCGTTGGCGGGGCCCTCCGGCGAGACGACAGACATGACCGCGCGCAGAATCAGTTCCAAGAAAGTCACGTTCGGCTACAACGTCAGCCACTCGAAGCGCCACACCAAGCGCACGTGGAAGCCGAACATGCAGCGCGCCACCATCGAGATCGACGGCCGCCGCCAGCAGGTCTACATCGCGGCCCGCGACCTGCGCGCCCTCTTCAAGCCGCCCCGCAAGAGCAAATCGGCCTAACGCAGCGGCTTCTTACGCGAGCGGTCTAGGCCCCTACCGTCGCCACGCTCTCCCGCAGCCTCGCGATGGCCTCGGCCACGCTTTCCCGGTCGTTGAAGACGGCCGATCCTGAGACGAGCACCCGCGCCCCCGCGCGCACCGCGTCCGGCGCGGTGTCGGGCTTGATGCCGCCGTCGATTTCGAGCTCGGCGCCATACCCGCCCTCGTCGAGCATGCGGCGGAGCCGCGCCACCTTGGGCAGGGTCTCCGGGATGAAGCTCTGGCCTCCGAAGCCGGGGTTCACCGACATGACGAGCACCAGGTCGGCGAAGGGGAGCGTCTCTTCGACCGCCGCAAGCGGTGTCGCGGGGTTGATAGAAACCCCGGCCTTGACGCCGCATTCCTTGATGTATTGCACCGCGCGGTGGACGTGGGGCGTCGCCTCGGCATGGAAGGTGAGGATGTCCGCGCCCGCGGCGCAGAAGTCTTTGATGTAACGCTCCGGCTCCGCGATCATGATGTGCACGTCGAGCGGCAGGGACGTATGGGGCCGCAGGGCCTCGACGATGAGCGGCCCAACGGTGATGTTGGGCACGAAATGGCCGTCCATCACGTCGACGTGGATGTAGTCGGCGCCGGCGGCTTCCGCCTCGCCGACCTGCTCGCCGAGGCGCGCGAAGTCGGCGGAGAGAATCGACGGCGCGATCTTGATCGCCGTCACGCCTTGCGCCGGTTCCAAGAAAGTTTCTCGGTGCCCGCCGAGAAGCGCTTCTTCGCCGCCTCGAGCTCCTCCGCGACCGCCGAAAGGGCCGTGCTGCCCACCGCGCTCCGCGCTGCGATCGCGCTGCGAACGTCGATGTCGCGCACGTCCTCGTCGAAATGCGGAGAGAACGAGCGGTAGTCTTCGAGGCTCAGCTCGGCGAGGCTGACGTTCTTTTCGATGGCGCGGAGCACCACCTCGCCCACAATGCTGTGGGCCTCGCGGAAGGGCACGCCCTTCTTCACGAGGTAATCGGCCACGTCCGTGGCGAGGGCGTACCCTTGCTCCGCGACATCCTGCATATGGTCGGCTTTGAACTCGAGCCTTGCCAGGGCCTCTCCGATGACCCGCAGGCTGGACGTGAGGACGTCGACGGTGTTGAAGAGCGGCTCCTTGTCCTCTTGCAGGTCGCGGTTATAGGCGAGGGGCAGCGCCTTCATCATGGTGAGCGCCGCGGTCAGGTTGCCGTAGACCCGGCCGGTCCTCCCTCTCGCAAGCTCCGCCACGTCGGGGTTTTTCTTCTGGGGCATCATGCTGCTGCCGGTGGCGTAGGCGTCGTCGAGGCTAACGAAGCCGAACTCCTCCGTGCTCCACAGCACGATCTCCTCGGAAAGCCGCGACAGGTGCATCATCGCCAGGCTGGCCGCGGCGTGGTACTCGATCACGAAGTCGCGGTCGGAGACGGCGTCAATGCTGTTGTTGCTCAGCGCCGAGAAGCCAAGCCGGCGGCCTAGGTAGGGACGGTCGATTGGATAGGGAGCGCCGGCCAGAGCGCCGCTCCCCAGCGGCATCACGTCCGTCCGGCGCAGGGCGTCCCGGAACCGCTCGGTATCCCGCTCGAACATTTCCGAGTAGGCGAGGAGATGGTGCGTGAGCAACACCGGCTGTCCGCGCTGAAGGTGCGTGTAGCCCGGCATGACGACGTTAATGTGGGCCTCGGCCTTGTCGAGGATGCGGCCCCGCAGGTCGTTGAGCCCGTTAATGGCGTCCTTGATGGCGTCCTTGGTGAAGAGCCGCATGTCGAGGGCGACTTGGTCGTTCCGCGAGCGGGCGGTGTGCAGCTTGCCGCCCACGTCGCCCACGATCTCGATCAGCCGCGTTTCGACGTTGAGGTGGACGTCTTCGTACTCGTCGCGGAAGTAGAAGATGCCCCGCTCGATCTCGTCGGCGATCCGCCGCAGCCCGGCAACGATCTGGCGCCCTTCGGACCGGGAGATGATGCCCTGCTTGGCGAGCATCATCGCGTGGGCGATGCTTCCCGCTACGTCGTACGGTGCCAGCCGCTTGTCGTAGGAGATGGACGCCGTGTAATTCCGCACCGACTCGGCCATCGGTCTCGACAACCGGGCGCGGGAGGCCCTGGCCGGAGTCCTGACTCGCGCGGCGCGGGCCCGTTGGATCAGGCTGCCGCGGGCCACGGCCTGCTCCTCGGCGGTCGGCTCGCCGGAAGACGGTTCGGCGGCAACCGGCTCGGCGGCGGCCTGCTCGCCGGCTTGCTGTTCGTTGTCCTCTTGTTCGCTTGCCTCTGGCTCGGCAAGCCTTTCGTCAGCCACGATGCTCCTTTGTCCGTGGAAAACGGATTCGGCGTGACGCTAGTTTAGTCCCTCCCGGGCACCTTGAGGTCGAGGGCCTCATAGCCCTCTTTCGTGTAGACCATGAAGGAACGCTTGACCGTCATTACGGTCTCGCCGCGCTGGTTCCAGATCCTGATGGCGACCTTCACGATGCCGCGGTCGCCGCGCTTCGTCATCCGCTTCTCCAACACTTCCGTCGAGGAGTAGATGGTGTCGCCGATGAAGGTCGGAGCGAGATGCTTCACTTCCTCGTAGTCGAGGGCGGCCACGGCCCGCCCGCTCGTGTCGACGACGCTGATCCCGACGCCGACAGCGAGCACGAGCAGGCCGACGACTAACCGCTGGCCGTGCTGCGTCTGCTGCGCGTAGTTCAGGTCGAGGTGCAGGGGCATGTGGTTCATCGTCATCAAGCAGAACAGATCGTTGTCGTGCTCGTTGATCGTCTTGCCCGGCCAGTGTTTGTAGATATCGCCGACCTCGAAGTCCTCGTAGTAGCGGCCGAAGCGGTCTCTGAAGTCGTGTTCCATTGTTCGATGGGCTCCTGCTAGGGCGCGGCCCAAGGGCCGGGCCTGGATTTATGGAGTTTGGCCGTCCTCCGGCGGCTGGGCTTGGGCCTGGGTCACCACCGGTAGCCCCCAGAGCTTGATGAAGCCCTCGGCGGCCCCGTGCTCGAAGGAGTCCTCCTCGCCGTAGGTCGACAGGTCGAGGCGGTAGAGCGGGGCTTCGGCGTCGCGGCCCACGACGACGGCCCCGCCGCGGTGCAGCCGCACGCGCACCGAGCCGGTGACGTGGCGCTGGGTGCTCGCGACGTAGGCGGCGAGGTCGCGGCGCATCGCCGAGAACCACTGTCCGTTGTAGACCAAGTCGCTGTACTCCTGCGCGACCCGCTCCTTGAAGCGGAGCTGGTCCTTAGCCAGCGTGACCCCCTCCAATGCCTTGTGTGCCAGCATAAGGACCGAGGCCGCCGGCGCCTCGTAGATCTCGCGGGACTTGATGCCGACGAGCCGGTTCTCCACGTGGTCGATGCGTCCGACGCCGTGCTCGCCGGCTATGGCGTTCAGCCGTTCGATCAGTTGGACGCCGCCGAGGGCGTCGCCGTTGAGCGCCACCGGCGTCCCGCATTCGAACCGGACCGTGACGTAGGCGGCCTCGTCGGGCGTGCCGTTCGGCGGCCTCGTCCAGGCGTAGGCGTCCTCGGGCGGCTCGTTGGCCAGGTCTTCGAGCACGCCGCCTTCGATGCTGCGGCCCCAGAGGTTCTCGTCGATGGAGAATGGCTTCTCCAGCGACACCGGCACCGGAATGCCGTGCCGCTTGGCGTAGGCGATCTCCTCGGCCCGGTCGGTCATGTCCCACTCGCGGGCGGGCGCGATAACGCGGAGGCTGGGGTCGAGGGCGCGGGTGCTCACGTCGAGCCGCACCTGGTCGTTGCCCTTGGCGGTGCAGCCGTGGGCGATGGCGGTGGCCCCCTCTTGACGTGCCACGCCGACCATCAACTCGGCAATCAGGGGGCGGCCCAGAGCGGTGCAGAGGGGATAGACGCCCTCGTACATGGCGTTGGCGTGCAGCGCCGGAAAGACGAAGTCGTCGACGAACCGCGCACGGGCGTCCTCGACGTAGGCCGCCGTCGCTCCCGCCGCCAGCGCCTTCTCCCGCGCCGCGCCAAGGTCGACGTCGCCGCCGAGGTCGGCGGTGACGGTGACCACGTCCATGCCGTAGTGCTCTTGCAGCCAGCGGATGGCGACGGACGTGTCGAGCCCGCCGCTGTACGCCAGCACGACCTTATCGCTCATTGGAGCCCTTCATCGATATGATTCGCCTCGTCCGAAGGAGTCTTGGACCGCACGGGCCGCTCATGGCCCCGGCTAGAGGCCCTTGGCCTTCGCGACCTGCGACAGCGCCGCGCTCAGCTTCTCGACGCCTTCGTCGATCTCTGCATCGGTTACTACCAGGGGAGGCATGAGTCGGATGGACGTCGGCCGCGGCGCGTTGACCAAGAGCCGGTTCTCCAAGCACGCTGTGAGGACGTCGGGCGCGATCTCCGCGGAGAACTCGACGGCTTGCAGGAGGCCGCGGCCCCGCGCCCCCGTCACAAACGGATACGTCTCCCGGAGCCTGTCGAGGCCCGCGCTCAGACGCTCCCCGGCGCGGCGGGTATTCGCCAAAACGTGCCCGTTGACCACCTCGTTCACCACCGCCGCGGCCACGGCGCAGGTCAGCGGGTTCCCGCCGTAGGTCGACCCGTGGTCGCCGGGGGTGAAGACCGCCGCCTTGTCGTTGGCGAGGAAGGCCCCGATGGGGACGCCCCCGCCCATCCCCTTCGCCAGCGTCATGATGTCGGGCTCGGCCCCGAATTGCTGATAGGCGAACAGCGTGCCCAGCCGCCCGACGCCGGTCTGCACCTCGTCAAGGATGAGGAGCAGTCCCTGCTCGTCACACCAGGCCCGGACCGCGGCGAGGTAACCCTCGTCGGGGACGATCACCCCGGCCTCGCCCTGGATCGCCTCGAGCATGACCGCGCAGGTCTTCTCCGTGGTGGCGTCCATGATTGCCTCCACGTCGTCGTAGGGCACGTTGACGAAGCCCTCGGGGATCGGCTCGTAGTTCGCTTGGTGGGCGGGCTGCCCCGTCGCCGACACCATCGCCAGCGTCCTGCCGTGGAAGGAGTTGAGCGCGGTGATGACCTCGTAGGCGCCGTCGCGGTGCAGGCGTCCGTACTTGCGCGCCAGCTTGACCGCCCCCTCGTTGGCCTCCGCTCCGCTGTTGCAGACGTAGATGCGGCTCATGCAGCTGTTGTCGATGAGCAGCTCGGCGAGCTGAAGCTGCGGGATGGTGTAGAACTGGTTCGACGTCTGGATCAGCCGCCGCCCCTGCTCCTCCAGCGCCTTCACGATGACCGGATGGCAGTGGCCGAGGGTATCGACGGCCCAGCCGCCGACGAAGTCGAGATACTCGTTCCCCTCGTCGTCCCAGACCCGGACGCCCTCGCCGCGCTCGATGGTGAGCGGAACGCGCCGCCCCGTCGTCATGTAGACGCGCGACTCCAGTTCCTGCCACTTATTCAAGAGGACCTCCCGCCGTTCAGACAGCACGACCCATTATAGGCCATGCCCTTGGGCGGGGTTACCGGGCTTCGAGGGCCAGAGCGACGGCCCCGCCGCCCCCGTGGCAGACGACGGCCATGCCCCGCTCGACGTCCCGCTCCCTCATCGCGTGCATCAGCGTGACCACGATGCGGGCGCCGCTCGCCCCGATGGGATGGCCGATGGCGACGGCCCCGCCGCGGACGTTGACGCGGTCCCAGTCCCAGCCGAGGACGCCGCCGTTGGCAAGGACCTGCGCGGCAAAGGCCTCGTTGACCTCGATGAGGCCGTAGTCCCCGAGCTCGGTGCCGGTCTTGTCGAGGAGGCGGCGCGTGGCGAGCACGGGGGCGTCGAAGAGCCAGGCCGGGTCGAGGGCAGCGTGGGCGTAACCGGTGATGCGGGCCATCGGTCTGGAGCCGTTGCCTTCGGCCCGCGCGCCGTCCATGACCAGTACGCTGGCCGCCCCGTCGCTGATCTGCGAGGCGTTGCCCGCGGTGACGCTGTCGCCGGGCGGGAAGGCGGGCCGCAGCTTGCCGAGCGTCTCCGCCGTCACGCCCTCGCGAGGCCCTTCGTCGCGGGTGACGGTGACGGTCTCCTTGCGGAGGCGGACTTCGATCGGCACGATCTCGTCCTCGACGAGGCCCTCGCCCGCCGCGGCGAGGGCGCGGTGGTGGCTGCGCGCGGCGAAGGCGTCCTGCGCCTCGCGGGTGACGGCGTACTTTCCGGCGATGGCCTCGGCGGAGTCGCCCATGTGGTGGTTCTCGAAGGGGCACCAGAGGCCGTCGGCGATCAGATGGTCGGTCGCGGCGACGTCGCCCATGCGGAAGCCGGTGCGGCTGTCGACGAGCATGTGCGGCGCGCGGGACATGTTCTCCATGCCGCCGGCGGCGACCACCTCGGCGTCGCCGCACTGCACCGCCTGGGCGGCCAGGATGATCGCCTGCATGCCGGAGGCGCAGACCTTGTTGATGGTGAGCGCCGAGGCGGAATCGGGGACGCCGGCGCCGATGGCGGCCTGACGGGCCGGAGCTTGGCCCACCCCGGCGGAGAGCACGTTGCCCATCACGGTGTAGTCGACATGGCCGGGATCGACGCCGGCGCGTTCCAGGCTGGCCTCGATGGACTTGGCGCCGAGCTCGGTGGCGGGGATGCCGGCGAAGGCGCCGCCGAACTTTCCGATGGGGGTGCGGGCCGCTCCGGCGATGACGATCTCTTTCATGGGGTGGTCTCTTTCGTGGTGAGGTTGCCGCGTCGATTGTAGCCGCTCCGGCGTCCCGGCGTCCCGCGGCCACGATTGCCGCCGCCTGCTACGATGGATTCCTGAACACGCTCAGCCCGAAGCGTGCCCTCGGAGGACTCCCTTGCCCGACCCCGCCCAACCAGGACCGGTTACGCTTGAGAAACTCGCCTCCCTCGCCAAACGGCGCGGCTTCATCTTTCAGTCCAGCGAGATCTACGGCGGCATGGCCTCGACGTGGGACTACGGTCCGCTGGGAGTGCAGCTCAAGCGCAACGTCAAAGACGCGTGGTGGCAGGCCATGGTGCGCGAGCGCGACGACATCGTCGGGCTCGACGCCGCGATTCTGATGCACCCCAGGGTCTGGGATGCGTCGGGGCACGTCGCCGGCTTCACCGATCCGCTCGTCGACTGCAAGCAATGCCGCAACCGCTTCCGCGCCGACGACCCGGCGCTGCCCAGCGGGAACGGGGCCCTCTCCTGTCCGAGCTGCGGCTCGTCCGACCTCACCGAGGCGCGGATGTTCAACCTCATGTTCAAGACGCACGTGGGACCGGTCGAGGACGACGCCGCGACGGCCTTCCTGCGGCCCGAGACCGCACAGGGCATCTTCGTGAACTTCGAGAACGTGCGGACGACGACGCGCAAGAAGCTCCCCTTCGGAATCGCGCAGCAGGGCAAGTCGTTCCGGAACGAGATCACCACCGGCAACTTCATCTTCCGCAGCCGTGAGTTCGAGCAGATGGAGATGGAGTACTTCGTCAAGCCGGGCGAGGACGAGCAGTGGTTCGAGTATTGGGTGAAGGAGCGCTTCGACTGGTGGACGCGCCACGGAATCGATGCGGAGAAGCTCCGCATCCGGCCGCACGACCCGGACGAGCTTTCCCACTACTCGAAGGGGACGTCGGACATCGAGTACGCCTTCCCCTGGGGCTGGGGCGAGCTTGAGGGAATCGCGAACCGCGGCGCCTTCGACCTGACGCAACACGGCGAGTACAGCGGCAAGGCGCTCAAGTACTTCGACGACGAATCGAAGGAGAGTTTTATCCCCTACGTGATCGAGCCGGCCTCGGGCGCCGACCGCGGCGTCCTGGCCTTCCTTGCCGATGCCTACGACGAGGAGCAGGACAAGGACGAGGTGCGCGTGGTGCTGCGCTTCAGCCCGACCATCGCGCCGGTGAAGGTCGCCGTCCTCCCGCTGAGCCGCAAGGAGCCGCTGCGCGAGCTGGCCCGTTCGGTCTACGACGACCTTCGGGGCCGCTGGGACGTGCAGTACGACGACGCGCAGTCGATCGGGCGGCGCTACCGCCGCCAGGACGAGATCGGCACGCCGCTCTGCGTCACCGTCGACTTCGATTCCCTTGACGACCACCAAGCGACGGTCCGCGAGCGGGACAGCATGGAGCAGGTCCGCCTCCCCATCGCCGACCTCGCCGCCCACCTGAGCGAGCGCCTGGACGGATAATCCTTAAGCCTCTCCTCCCAACCACCACAGTTCATCGAAGCCCGCCACCCCGCGGGACCGCCCCTTAAGCCTCTCCCCCTCTGGGGGAGATTTGAGAGAGGGCACGCGCCCACAGGGCGCGCCGAGGCGCGGCGTGGGGAGGTCTTACCCCCACGGGAAAAGAACCTCGTCCCGGCGCCTTGGCTTGTCCTCCGCCGAGGCCCGTCGGCTATACTAGCGGCGGCTCCTTCCAGCAGACCTTTTCTACGAGACTTCTATGCAGCGTTTCGCCCCCGAGACCAGAGAGATGGCGATCCTCGAGGCGTTCCACCAGCGGGCGCGCGAGGCCCGCGCCACGCGGGACTGGAGCGCCGTCGAGGCGATGCTTGATGAGCATGTCGTCGTGCGGACGGCAGAGGGCGAGCGTCGCGGGCGGGCGGCTGCGCTCAATTTGGTCCAGAGGATGGTAGATGAGCGGTCGCGGGTTGCCATCGTGGGGCCGCGGGGCGGCCTGATTTCGGTGCTGGTGAGTCCGCGCCACGCGACTCGCCGCATCGAGTACGAACAGATCTACCGGCTGGAGAACGACAAGATCAACGAGATCATCGACTTGGGCCGCACCCCGGACCAGGTCTATCGGCAGAGAAGCCAGCCGAACTAGCCCCGCTCCGATGGATGAAGCGGCCTCTCACCCTTCGGGCAGTCCGCGCCGCATGCCCCGCCTCCCGCGCCGCGCTCTCGACATCGGGGGCCTGGCGGCGATTCTCGGCCTCACCGCCTACTCCACTTTCCACGGCGTCACGACCGACCGGTGGGCCTACGACCTGCCCATCAGCGAGTTCCTGCAGCGGGTCGACGTCGGCCCGTTGAGCGGCGTCCTCTTCTGGGTCGGCGCGCGCGGCCTGGCGGGGGTCACGATGGCCGTCGCGGCGATCTGGCTCTGGCTCAGCGGTAGGCGCGCGGCGGCGGCGCTGATCGCGCTCATGCTGGTGCCGGACGCCTTGAACTTCGTCCTGCGGGACCTGATCGACCGTCCGCGTCCCAGTGTCGAGTTGGTGCGCGTCGAGGGCGGGCCGCAAGGGGCCAGCTACCCCAGCGGCACGGCGGTGCACGCCATGTTGTTCTACGGCTTCATCGCCTATCTGCTGGCGAAGGTCGGCGCGCCGGGTCGCCCGCGGCAAATCGCGGCCGCGGCGCTCGTGTTCTGGATTCTGCTGCAGGGGGTGTGGCTGATCAACCACGGACGGCACTGGGCCAGCGACGTGGTGGGCGGCTACCTCTACGGCGCGACGTATCTCACGCTGTGGATAAAGCTCTATCCGTTGGCGGCGAAGTGGGACGCCGCGCACCCGCTTTCGCCGGCTGGGCTAGAATCTCGTGTGCGGCGCGCGTTGGCCAAAATTGGCCGCGCGGCGAGCCCCAAAGAGGACTGAGCTCGGACCGGCCATGCGAATCGTTCACTTCTCCGACCTGCACATCGGTGTCGAGACGTACGGCCGTCCTTTGGTGGAAGCCGACCTGCCGGGACTGCCGGAATGGTTCGCGCCCGGCGAGAACCGCGAGCGCTACCTCGGCCAATCGACGCGGCTGGTCGACTTCCTGGCTGCCTTCGACGAGTTGATCGACTACGCCGTCGGCAACGACGTCGACCTCGTCCTCTTCACCGGCGACGCCTACAAGAACCGCGACCCCAGCCAGACCCACCAGCGCGAGTTCGCCAAGCGGGTGCGGCGGCTCGCCGAGGCGGGCGTACCCGTCTTCCTTCTAGTCGGCAACCACGACTTGCCCCATACGACGCACCGTGCCAGCGCCGTCGAGATCTTCGACGTGCTCGACGTGGCGAAGGTGAC
>DAOUKH010000019.1:0-92530 GCA_034421515.1 Dehalococcoidia bacterium | reverse complement strand
CGTGGTGTCCCTCCCCCGACAGCCATCTGTGCCGCCTTTTTTTGTTGCCCGGAATCAGCGCCGGGCCGCCTCCGCCTCCTCGACGGCGAGCTGCCTGTCGCGGAGGATGGACGGGTCGTCCGGTCGAAGCCGGATGAGCTCGTCGTAGTCCCGCAACGCCTCGTCCGCCTCGCCCAGCTTGCGGTAGAAGCGTGCCCTCTCGTACCGGGCGTCGATAGTACCGGGGTCGAGGTTGATGGCCCGCCCGAAGTCCTCGACGACCTCCGGGGATCGCGCTTCAAGAGGGCGCATGGATTTGATGACGGCGTGGTCGACCGGGTCGGTGCGGGACGCCGGACCGTAGGGCCGCATGCGGCGCAGGACCTGTAGGTCTCCGGGGGCAGCGCCGTCCTTCCCTCACGTCATATATATGCTGCGCCAGAAGGTCTTGACACGCATGGCGTATTGCGGGAACATATATCTGAAAGGAGCTGGAGATATATGACGAGGCAGATGATTCAGATAACGGTGAAGGCGCGGAAGGTGGGAGACTCGATAGTCATGACTCTGCCTAGGAGCGTGCTAGACGCAACTGGGATTAGTGACGGAGACCCCCTATTGTTACAAGCCGGAGAAAGCAGATTTCTCTCGGTCCGAAAGGAGAACGATAAAGTGGTCAAGCTTGAGGAAGCGACAATGGAATTGGAAGTCCTACAGAGGAAGCTTCGGGTCTTGGAGGCGGAAACTGAGATAGCGGTAAATGAGCACAATAACTCGATGCCGACCTTCCATCCGGGCATCGAAGACCCAACCATGATGGAGGCGTACATGAAAGACCTGCACTTCAAGCGCAGCAAGGTTCAGCTAGAGATCGCCGAGAAGGAACTCGAAATCTACCGTATGGGGGGAGGAAGCACGCATCAATAGAAGACACCGGCGCCTCTAGGGGTGCGGCCGCGAGACCGTCCTGCCGGTCCATGAAGCGCTTCTTGGCCCGGACAGGTGCCAGTGGTGCCGCGAGGAGTGGCGCCCCGCGGGCTTCCTCTCGCTGCCGCCATCCATTCGCCTCCTGCACGCGCTCAAGGACCTAGCCACCGAACCCGACGCCGGCATGGATATCCGGCTTGAGGTACCGGTGCGGTCTCCGACAGAGTTCATGCAGGACATCCCATCGCCCTGGCGCGGTCGTGCACCGCATCAGGCTCGCGCCGTGCGGCGCGTGTGCCGTGGAACCCCCGACATCGGGCTAGCTGCACTGCGCCAAGCGGGCGCGCAATGTCGCTGACCGCGCTGAACGGGCCACTCCGTCTTGATATTGTAGACGTTCACCACCGTCACGAAGGCAGTATCGTTGCCCAGAGGCTTCCAGGCGTTGTAGTCGGCCATCACGTCCACGCGCGGTTGCGACAGCATGTAGGCCCCCTGCCCGGGTGAACAGCAGGGACGTGGCGGACATCTACCACATGCGGCTCATGGCGCTGCTGCAAGAGCTCGTGCGGGAGAAGGGCTTCAAGGGCGCGGCGCGGGTACTGGAGATCGACCCGCAGACGGTGACCAGCAGCGCCAAGGCGGGACAGCTCACGCACCGGGTGGGCGGGGCCCTGGAGCGTGCGTTGTAGGAGGGCGTCGGGTCGGCGGCGGAGCGTCAGCGCGTAGATCATCCCGATCATTGCTGGCGGAGAAGGGCACGTCCCACGCCTTACGGCATCTCGACTGTGCCGGATGGCCTTACTTTCGCGCCCATTCATGGAAAGGGTCCCGTGACCCTAAAGAACGTGTTGCACCGGAGATTCGAGCCGTGGGGTGGGTACGTGGACCCCATTGTAGCGCTCAACAAAGGCGCTAACCCCCCTGTCTCGAAACCCTCTTGGACGAAGGTTCTCGAATGATGACAGCAGTAGGTGGCGGGCCTTGGCGTGCGTCCCTATAGTGATGACCGATGAGCGATTTCGCCGACGTATACAAGCGCCTTTGTAAGCGTTACCCGGACGAGCGCGACAGAGGGCGCGCCTTCGAGCCCCTTGTGGCGGAGGTGCTGCGCACCGCGCCCCTCTACCGAGAGCGCTTTGCCGAAGTCTGGCGATGGTCTGATTGGCCGTCGCGCGACGGTGGCGACATTGGCATCGATATCGTAGCCAAGCGGCATGACGGCGGCTTGGTCGCGATCCAGTGCAAGTGCCAGGACCGCATCCCCAAGCACGACATCGACTCGTTCCTAGCCGACTCGCAGCGCCGGCCCAGCGGCGAGCCCTACGTCGAGCGATACATCTTCACGACTGCGACACAGTGGAGCGACAACGCGGAACGGGCGCTCAGCAAGATCGATCCACCGGTACAACGCGTCGACTTCTTCAGCCTCGACGGTGTCGCAATCGACTGGGATGCCTACCTACAGGACGAAACCGCCCCGCTCCAGGAGAAGCCGCGCAAGCATCTGCGGACTCATCAGGTCACGGCGGCCGATAAGGTGCTAACGGGCTTCGAGACCTCCGACCGCGGCAAGCTGATCATGGCTTGCGGTACCGGCAAGACGCTGACCGCGCTACGCATCGCGGAGAAGATTGCGGGTACTGGTGGCCGCGTGTTGTTCGCGGCGCCCTCACTCTCTCTGCTGGCACAGTCGATGCGGGAGTGGGGCGCCGATGCAGAGCTACCGCTGCGGGCCTTCGCGGTGTGCTCGGACACGAAGGTTGGCAAGAAAGACGGCGATAGCGCCCGCACGTATGACATGCCGATTCCCGCCACAACGGACGCGGCGCTCTTGGTCAACGCGGCGAGGACCGACGCGCCCGAGCGGATGACGGTGGTGTTCAGCACCTATCAGTCGATGCAGGTGATCGCCGACGCGCAGAAGCAGGGACTCCCTCCATTCGATCTCGTGATCTGTGACGAGGCGCACCGGACGACCGGCGCCCTTGCCGCGGACGAAGGGTCATCGTTCCTGCTGGTGCACGATGCTCGTGAAGTGCGCGCCGGCAAGCGGCTCTACATGACGGCCACGCCGCGCATCTACGCGCAGGCCGCCCAACAAAAGGCGAAAGAGGAAGACATCTACCTCGCTTCCATGGACAACGAGCAGCAATACGGCCCGGAGTTCCACCGCCTGAGCTTCGCGGAGGCCGTCGAAGCCGACCTGCTGAGCGACTACAAGGTCACGATCCTGGCGATGAGCGAGCAGCAAATCGCTCGCGACTATCAGAGACTGTTGGGCGGCGGTGAGGCGATGGCCGACGTGGGCCGCGTCATCGGATGCCTCAACGGACTCGCCAAGATGGACCCCGAAGGCTTGGAGTTCAAGGACGACCCGGAGCCCATGCATCGCGCGGTTGCGTTCTCAAACACGATCGCCGCCTCGAAACACTTCGTCAGCCTGGTCGAGCGCGAGCAAGACGAGGCGGCGCTCGCCGAGCGGAAGCTCGACATCAAAGGGGACCACGTAGACGGCCAGAGCGGCGTGATCGAGCGGGAGCAGAAGCTCTCATGGCTCCGTGAAGACCTGACGATGGCCCAGCGTTGCCACGTCCTTTCCAACGCCCGTTGCCTTACCGAGGGGATCGATGTGCCGGCCCTCGACGCGGTTCTCTTCTTGCAGCCGCGCAAGTCGCAAATCGACGTCGTCCAGGCAGTCGGAAGGGTGATGCGGAAGGCGGACGGCAAACAATACGGCTACATCATCCTTCCCGTGGTCGTGCCGTCGGGAGACGAACCCGAGCGTGTCCTGGACCGGAACGATGCCTATATCCACGTCTGGGAGGTCCTGCAGGCGCTTCGCGCTCACGACGAGCGGCTTGACGCCTACGTCAACAAGCTCGACCTCAACAGAAGCACCGACGGCCGGATAGCGGTGATCGGCGTAGGGGGTACGGGCGATGACGACGGGGAGGATGCGCACGGAAAGGCCACCGCGCAGGTGGCCCAAGGCTTGCTTGACTTCGACCTGAGTAAGCTGCGGACCGCCATCATCGCGCAGATCGTGAAGCGGTGCGGCGAGCGCCGCTATTGGGAGAAGTGGGCCGATTCCGTCACCGACATCGCCCGGCGCCACGACGAGCGCATCCGCGCGCTGATCGAGGCCCCCGGCGGTCGCGTAGGAGCACGTTTCGATGAGTTCGTGACGGCCCTGCGAGACAACCTCAACGACTCCATCACGCGGGAAAACGCCGCGACCATGCTGTCGCAGCACCTCATCACGAGGCCGGTCTTCGATGCCTTGTTTGGCGGCCAAGAGTTCACCGAGCACAACTCCGTCTCGCGGGTCATGCAAGGCATGGTCGATGAGTTGGAGGGCTACGGCCTCGAAGCAGAGACGGCCGAGCTCGCGGAGTTCTATGCAAGCGTGCGCCGCCGCGTCGAGGGCATCGACAACGCCGAAGGCAAGCAGCGCGTCGTCGTCGAGCTCTACGAGCGGTTCTTCAAGGTCGCCTACCCGAAGGTGGCTGAATCGCTCGGCATCGTCTACACGCCCGTCGAAATCGTGGACTTCATCATCCGCAGCGTGGAAGCGCTGCTCAACCGCGAGTTCGACGCCTCGTTGAGCGACGAGGGCGTGCATGTTCTTGACCCCTTCGTGGGCACCGGCACGTTCATCACGCGCCTTCTCCAGAGCGGCCTCATGGACAGGGATGCCCTGCTCCGCAAGTACGCTTCGGAGCTGCACGCCAACGAGATCATGCTGCTGGCGTACTACATCGCCGCCGTGAACATTGAGACGGCCTACGCGGAGATAGCGGGCGAATACGGGCCGTTCGAGGGTATCGTGCTCACCGACACCTTCCAATCGTCGGAAGTGGGCGACCGGAGGGACACGACATTCTTCCCAAGAAACAACGCTCGCATCGAGCGGCAGCTCGGCCTGGATATCCGCGTCATTATCGGCAATCCACCCTGGTCCGTCGGGCAAGGGAGCTTTGAGGACGACAATCCGAATCAGGTCTACCCCACACTCGACGACAAGATCGCTCGGAGTTATATCGCGTACTCAGGCTCAAAGGGACTAAAGAGTTCCCTGTACGACTCCTACGTGCGCGCCATTCGCTGGGCCTCGGATCGCGTGCAGGGTGGCGATGGGGGTGTCGTTGGATTCGTCACCAACAGCGGTTTCCTCGAGGGAAAGAGTTCCGATGGCCTCCGGAAGGCGCTTGCTAAGGAATTCCACGCGGCCTACGTCTACGACCTGCGCGGCAATCAGCGCACGTCTGGGGAAGTCTCACAAAGAGAGGGCGGGAAGGTATTCGGCAGCGGCAGCCGCGCCGGCGTTGCCGTGCTGCTCTTGGTGAAGCGTCCAGGTCCAGTCACCGAACCGGCGGCCGTCCATTACTACGACATCGGTGGCTACCTAACACGTGAGCAGAAGCTTCAGACCATCGGCGGGGCTCAGTTCGAAGGAATCGAGTGGACGGAAGTCACACCCAATCAGCAAGGCGACTGGATCAACCAGCGCAGCGATCACTTCCTTGATCTGCGCCCTGTCGCTGTCATCCAGAGCGAGGACGCGATCCCGCCCCAAGCTCCCCTGTTCGCTACCTCTTCATTCGGGGTCAAGACCAACCGCGATTCGTGGGTCTTCAACTCCTCTGGCAAGAAGTTGCAGAGCTTAGTCGAGCGTCAAGCTGCCTTCTACAACGAGCAGGTAGAGGCCTTACAAGATGGCGCTGATGAGGTGGCTAGCAATTCCTCCCGATTCAAGTGGGACGGTACCGCAAAACAGAGAGCGCGAAAGGGGACCCTGGCGGAAGTGCGCCCTGCGGGGTTCCGGTCCGCCATCTATCGCCCATTCTTCCGCCAACACTTCTATATGGACAGGGTGCTAAACAACTCTGTCTACCAGTTACCGAGCCTCTTTCCTGCGCCGGACACCCGGATGCCCGCAATTTTAGCCGAGCGTGGACTGCGCGCAGCAGGGCGTGCGCCTGCCGTCATTGCTGTCGATACCGTTATGGAGGGAGCTTTGGCGGGAGCATCCGGCCAACGCTGCCAAGTCCTCCCCCGCTACACCTACGTTACCTCGGCCGATGATGATCAAGGAGAATTGCTGCCAGTCGAACCCCACCGTCAGGACAATATTACGGACGACGCCTTGGAGGCCTACCGCGTTCGCTATGGCGAGGGGGTGACGAAGGATCACATCTTCGGCTACATCTACGGCGTGCTTCACTCGCCGGACTACCAACAGCGCTACGCCGCCGACCTTGCCAAGCTGCTCCCGCGTATCCCGGAGGTCGCCACGGCCGAAGCGTTCCGTGCATTCTCGGAGGCCGGGCAGCGGCTCCTCGACCTGCACATCGGCTATGAAGAAGCTGAGCCGTACCCGCTCAACGAAAGCTTGTCGCCGGGCGCCCCCGAGGGTCCGGAACGCTACCGCATCCTGAAGATGCGCTGGGGCGGGTCCAAGAAAGCTCCCGACCGCTCAACCATCGTCTGCAACGATTGGGTCACGCTCGCCGGCATTCCCGACGTCGCCCATGAATACGTCGTCGGACCGCGCTCGGCGCTTGAGTGGCTCCTCGACCGCTACCAGGTGACAACCGACAAGACCAGCGGCATCGTCAACGACCCGAACGACTGGGGAACAGAGTTGGGCAACCCCCGGTACATCATCGAGTTGGTCAAGCG
The DNA here is from genome assembly GCA_034421515.1 of Dehalococcoidia bacterium. Lineage (GTDB taxonomy): Bacteria > Chloroflexota > Dehalococcoidia > SHYB01 > SHYB01 > DAOUKH01. The sequence goes on along the minus strand of DAOUKH010000019.1, from coordinate 85,939 downwards.
CGTCACCACCGTCAGCGTGGCAACAATGGCGATCGTGAAGGCCTTGCCGCCACTCGAAGAAGCCACCTAGAGCCATCGGGACAGATGGCAAGGTGGTGGCGTGCCTCCGCCGTGCGATGCGTCGGCTGTGGGAAGCAGTTTCCGGAGATCCAGAAGACAACTGGGACTATTAGGAGTGCCCAAAGGGCGCTAGGAGTCCTTCTTGATGGGTAGGAATCGTCGAAGCTTGTATGAGATCGGGGTCTGGCCAAAACTCCCTATAATCCTCGGTATACTGGGAGCTCGAAAGGCAAGAGCCCAGTCGCCGCGGCGGTTGAAGGGCCCATGCGGCAGCAGCAGGAGCCTCAGTTTGTGCCAGACATTTCGGCTCCGTTCCTGGCTTACGTACGCTCTGCCCCAGGCGAAAGGACCGACGAAGATGATTGCAAACGTAAGGGCCAGATTCTAGGACGGGGTGCTCACACCCCTTGAGCCGCTCGACCTCGAAGAGGGGGCGGATGTCATGGTGTCCATTGAAGACGTTCCATCGCCCGAGCTCACCATTGAGGCGCTGAGGGCGTCCGCGGGAGGCTGGGTAGGGCTGCACGATCCGGAAGCGCTGAAGCGGATGATCTACGAAGCCCGGCTTACCGGATCTCGCGAGAAGCCGGTGTTGTAGACCCTGCGATGCGGTATCTGCTAGACACGGACTGGGCCATTGATCACCTGCATGACGTGGAGCGGGTGGTTCGGCAACTGGAGGAGTTGGCCCCTGCCGGGCTGGGTGTGAGTATCGTGTCGCTGGCCGAACTCTACGATGGAGTGTTCGGCGCTACGGACCCTGACAGAAGCGAGCGGGCTTTGTCAAAATTCCTCGAGCGCATTGACGTGCTGGCGGTGGACGAACCCGTCTGCCGCATATTTGCACGGGAGCGTGGCCGCCTGCGAGCTGCCGGTGTCCTTATCGGCGATTTCGATCTACTCATTGGCGCCACCGCAATCCGCCACAACCTCACGCTGCTCACCAACAACCGCCGGCACTTCGAGCGGGTGCAAGGGCTGGACATCATCTCCGTGTAAACATCCTCCACACCACGACCGACCCGACGCTGCCGAAGCGTTTGTAGGAGATGCTCGCCAACTCCGGCCGGTCCGACATCACCTGCGGGAGATGCACCCAGGCACCCTCAATGTCTTGTGTGAACGGGTGGGATACCAGGCGCTGGCGTAGCTGGCGTCCGACGGTGTCGGTTCGGCCTGTGACTGCGCCTCCCGACGACCACCGACTCCCACCATCTTGCGGATTGAACGGTGTTTGGCCGAGCTACTCGCTTGACTTCCGAATGCTGCGGTTGGTAGGGTGTTGCGCCTTGATTGCGAGCGCCTAACTGACGGTTCACTACTCTTCCAACAAACCGCTGCTCCGTGTTCCTCAAGGTCGTAGACAGCAGCCGGGAACAATTCTAGTCTCATCGGGACTGCCTGGGAGTCAAGGGTGCCTTTGGACAAGAGGTTGCTGATTCTAGGGTGCGCCGATCGCAAGCGAGACTCAGAAGGCCTGCTCCCGGCGCTGGATCGCTACGATGGTCCAGCATACCGACTGCTGAGGAAGTTCCTAAGGGCCCACCAGTGGCCGGAAGACATCTCCATAGCCGTGCTGTCTGCGGAGTATGGGCTGTTTGGCGTACTGAAGGGAATTGCGGACTATAACAGAAGGATGGACCCGGCCACCGCGAAAGCAACGGCTCCACAATGTTCGACAGCCCTGACCAAGTGGTCGGCTGCTCACCGATCCGTTCATGTGGCGCTCGGCAAGGACTACATGCCAGCGGTGCAACCCGGGCTCGAGGCGCTCGGCCTTGAAAAGCAGGTTTTCGCAGGGGGCATTGGGCAGAAGCTAAGTCAGATCAAGTCCTTCCTTACGGACAGTTCGCCGGCTCGCCGAGTTAAGGCTGACGTTGAAGCCGGTACCGGTCGCTACAGCTATTTCCTGCCGGACTGGAACGACTTGCTAGATCCAGATTTCGACTTCGAAAGGGATTCCTTCTCAGCTGCGACCCGCATGGAAAGAGGCGATAAGCACTGCTGTGTCCTAATGCAGCCTCATCGGATGTCTGACGGTATACTCCTCAGTCTTGCCCAGCAGGGAACCCAAAAGGGGCCCTTGCGGCGACCTGAGGGAACGGAACCTGATGCTTTGTCTCCCCCGCCCTTGAGGAAGCATTTCGGGCTATCTGACGACCAGTACTTGTTCGGAGACTGCGGAGCATTCAGTTACGTGAATGAGAGCCGCCCGGCAATTTCCGTAGATCAGGCTGTAGCTCTCTATGAGTCCTACGGTTTTGATTTTGGAGCATCCGTCGATCATATTCCTGTGTCGACGATTGGCAGGAACGGTAGTCGGATCGAGCTATCGGCGAAAGCACGACAAGAGAGAGTGAACATCACACGCGAGAATGCTCGGCTGTTTATTGAGTCCGTTAGGCAACGTAAGGCCAGATTCAATCCAGTCGGCACAATTCAAGCCCTAGATTCGAAGCAATTCTCGCAGTCCGTAGCTGAATACTATGAATTGGGTTATCGCCATTTAGCAATCGGAGGTCTAGTCCCGCAAAGCGACGCCGACATAGCAGAGATCGTCCGAGCCGTGATGCGAACCGCCAACGACCTCGCCGAACGCCCTTGGATTCACTTATTCGGCATTTATCGGCCAAAACTGCAACAATTGTTTAGAGAATTGCGGGTGGACAGCTTTGACAGCGCGTCCTATTTTCGCAAGGCATGGCTGCGTTCTGACCAGAATTATCTGGCGGCCAATGGCCAGTGGTATGCTGCCTTGCGCGTCCCCATGACCAGCGATGGACGCACGCGTAGTCGCCTCAGAGAGATGAACGCAGACATAGAAGGACTCAGAGCCCAGGAACGGGAAGTCCTTCAACTGCTGTCGAAGTACGAGCGTGGTCATGTCGATGCGGATTTGGTCCTAGAATCCCTCCTCGACTATGACAGCCACCTCACAAGATCCAGTGAAACGGAATCAATGCGCGACAGATACAAACGAACGCTGCTGGACCGACCATGGCAAGACTGTAATTGCAATTTTTGCGCAAGGCTTGGAATACACATGCTGATCTTTCGCGGAGCGAACCGAAACAAGCGCCGAGGCGCACACAATACGTTTATGTTGTATGGAGCCCTAGCAAAGGAAAACGGGAGTTGCCACTAATGCGTACTTTCTGGCGTCGGAGCGCCTCCGCAAGGTCAAGTGCTTCACCGCATCTGTCACATTGTATGCAAAACTCTCAGTAGCCCGACTCTCTTCAAGAGGCTCGTATGTCAATCACTCTGCAAGAACTGCTGGCAGGCATCGAGGTCAAGAATGGCTTTGCCCTCGACACAGCGCAGAAGGACGCGATTTGCCACGGTGATGGGCCATTGTTGATTGCAGCAGGTCCTGGTACTGGGAAAACGGAAGTCCTAGTGGCCCGTTGCCTAAAGTTCATCTGTTGCGATGGTGTGGACCCCGGTTCCGTTATGCTGACTACGTTCACGGAGAAGGCCGCCAGGAATCTAGAAGACCGATTGTCGGAAGCCCTGCTTTCCCTATCGCAACAATATCCAGACATTGCAGGCATTGATCCATCTGGTCTGAGGATCGGCACCCTCCATGGTCTTTGCAACAGGATCCTGCAAGAGTACCGATATACGCAGTACCAGAACCTCCGCTTGCTTGACGAGATGGAAACTGCCTTGTTGATTCATCGGCTAGTTGACCGCAAAGTGGACAACGCAGCGAAGATCGCGATCGAAAGTCAATTCGGATACATCTTTGGAAGAAATCCGAACCGTCCCAAGAGCAGATGGGATTGGTCCTTGGCTTTAATGGCGTTGTTCAATCGCCTCATAGAAGATCAGATCGACTTGCCCAGGCTTCAAATGGCAGGATCGGCATGGGCTGCACTCCACCAAGCCTACCAAACGTACGAGCAGGAACTTGCGGGGGCTTATTCCTGCGACTTCGCACATCTTCTCAAACACTTTCTAGATTTTCTTGCAACAGGCCAAGGCAATGCTTTCCTGCAGGGGAGCGGAGAAGTGCGGCCGGCCCTGACGCATGTTTTGGTCGATGAATATCAGGATACGAATCCTATACAAGAATCCATTTACTTCGGGCTTTGTGATGCCTTGCCCCACAACATCACCGTTGTCGGCGACGACGATCAGGCCCTTTACAGATTTCGCGGCGGCACTGTTGAATGCATGGTGGGCTTTCCTTCGATGTGTTACTCGCGTTGGGCCGTAAGTCCGAAGATTGTCTACTTGTCGGATAATCATCGCTCCGATCAAGACATTGTCGATTGGTGTAACAACTATATCAGTTCCTTTCCTCGAATGGTGGCACCAAACGTCCGGATATCTCACAAGCCACCGCTCAGGTCGTCCTTGGGCCGCACCAATAGCCATCCATCCGTGGGGTTAATTAGAAAGGCAACTGTGAGGGATTGTGCGGCTGAATTTGCAGGTTTGGTTAGAGGTCTGAAAGATAACGGGATCATTCAAGACTACTCGCAATGCGTATTGCTGCTGCGAAGTGCCAGGAACTCAGCTCATTACGCGGGACCATACCAAACTGCACTAGAGGCTCAAAACATACTCGTTTATAACCCACGTTCGAGTGACTACCTCAACCAAGATGAAGTCGCTCAATGTCTCGGTGCCTTTGTACGCATCATTGACCCAAATTTGAGCCACCTCCAATCGGTGTTAGGACGATCCCAAAACATGGTCAAAACTTGGGTTGACGAATATGATTCAATAGTGTCGAGTAGTCCAGGGTTATCGGATTACATTACAAAGGGAGCGCAGGCAATCGCAGCCAAGGCGCCTGGTGAACTTATTACCGCAGACACGCCAACGATTCTTTACCGAATTTTGTCGCATCAACCATTTGTTGGATACCAGTCTGATCCAGAAAGAGATTTACGCCTTAGTAAACTGACCAGACTTTTTGAAGCGTTCTGCGCTCAATATGGAAGACAACTTAGAATTGACAACGCAAGGGCTGGCGAACTTCCGGGGTGGTGGTACGGGAACTTCTATTACGGCTTTTGCGGCTACTTGGCACAAGAACGGTTGAACGACGACGAAGATGAAGAGATGACGTGCCCTACTGGATACTTCCCTATAATGACAGTTCACCAAGCCAAGGGTTTGGAATTTGACTTTGTGTTTGTGGGCAACTTAGGCCTCAGTGTTAGAGAGAGTAGCTCCCATCATATTGAACAGGATCTGCGACACCTCCGCACGAATCCTCCCCCAGTGAGCCACTCTATCAGCGATGCTCAGTGGCACGACGACATTCGCCAACACTTTGTTGCCTATTCTCGGGCAAAATACGCTTTAATATTATTAGCAAGTGACAGCCAACTGAACAAAGGAGGCACTGAAACCGCTTCGTTCGGAGGGCAGGGCGGCGGATGGGTTCGTCAAAATGTGCGGAGGCTATAGGAGAACTTCCATGTACCAGCACTTTCGATCTCTGAATCTTCAGAACGCAGCGCCCATCCCGACCCGCCGGAGGTACAGCGTAACCTCGGACATCCTAGCCTATCAGCAATGCTCGATCCAGTATGGTGCATATGCGGTGCGGCGGTATGAGCCGGCCCTCGTCGTGCAGTTGTTCTATGGCACGATCGTCCATCAAGTGCTTGATCGCGCCCACGCACACTTTCGTGGTGAGCTCGGCGTCACCCGGGGAACGATGCCGACCGATGCCGATATTGAGAGCTACTTTAGAGAAGTTGAGAACGCCTTGAAGGCTCGCCGCATACGGGCAGTGAGTAACGTGCGTGAGCAAGCATTGCGTGTCCTTCAGAGGTTTAACTCACTTGAGGGGCCTGATCTCTATCCCAGGATTTTAGATACGGAGTGTCTTCTTCAGGCAGACCAGCAAAACTATATTCTTCACGGCAACGTTGACGTGCTCGCTCGCTCTCCCGTCTCAAGTAGCGACGAAGTGGAAATATGGGACTACAAGGGTGCCAAGCGTCCCTCCATGGGGGATCCAGAGTACCAACGGTATGTCTTCCAACTGCAGGTTTACGCTGACCTGTACAGGCGAAAAACTGGTCGGACACCGACCAAAGCAATTCTGTATTTCCTCAACGAACTCGCTCCAGATCCCATGCCCCAAACCCGTCCGGTAAATGCATTGTTGGAGGTAGACTTGGATACGTCTGCAGTCCAGCAAGCGCTTCAGTCCTTTGGGCAAACGGTTCGACAAATTGAGTCCTGCCGGTCATCAAGGCAATGGCCTGACCCATCGCAAGACCCAGGCGAAGCTACCTGTGATGCCTGCGATCTCAGATGGAGTTGCTCTGCAGCAGTTCGGCTAGGAAGGAATTACCCTCTCGTTTATCCCTAGCGGCAGCTCTAGCTGACCTAGCTGGTCGAAGGCGCACGCGACCGCAAGTCGCTTGCAGGGTAATGCCCACGCCTTCCCACGCGTGAAGGATCTTCCTTACGCACTATCGGCACCTCTCCTGCTTCAAACTGATCTAGTTCGTCGACAAGGACACCTTTAGCACGGCAGACGAGGAGAACCGAAGCATCTGTGGTCACCTGAAGTAGGATCAGGTGCGGCCGAGACTGACGAGTAGTGGGTCGGGAATGCCTGCCTCGGCAAATCCCTTGGCACGCAGGATGCAACTATCGCACGAGCCACAAGGCATCTTGCCACCCCTATAGCAACTCCAGGTGTGCTCCAGCGGAGCCCCGAGCCTGGTCCCGAGAGCGGCTATCTCGGCCTTCGACAGGTCGATGATCGGAGTTTCAACCTTCATGTCTACCGCGTACTCGGCCCAGAGCTTGCTTCCCAATTCCAACGTCCTCCGCATATTCTCGTAGAACTCCGGGCGACAGTCGGGGTAGCCACTGTAGTCGAGTGCGTTGGGGGCCATGTACACAGAGGCGGTAACGTCCGAGGCGTCCATTCCCTCGACCTCTATTGCGTAGAGCACCCTGCTCTCCAGGTAGGCCGCCGACAGCGACAAAAAGACTGTGTTACGCATTGGAACGTAGGTTATCGGGATGCCGTGGCCGATCTCCTCACTCGAGCGCCCCGACGGCAGATGGAAGCGATCGGGATTGGTAAGGGCGGAATACCAGGCGATGTCCGAGAGAAAGGAGATATCAACGACCTTGTGCTCGATGCCCATGAGGCTGGCGATTCGCACTGCACAGTCGACTTCCTTGGAGTGCCTATGGCCGTAATGGAAGGTGATTGCCGACATGTTGTCGACGCGGTCCTTGGCGTAGGCGGTCACTGTGGTGGAGTCAAGGCCCCCGGACAAGAGGGTCACGCCGTAACTAGGCATGGGAGGATTGTAGCAGAGCGATCCTCTACCACGAGGCCGCAATCGCTTGAAGCCAAGCCCTTTAGCCGAGGTAGCAGCGGCAGGACCCAATCCGAAGTAGTCCTACAGCGACGCGAGAACCTGCCGCAACGGTGTGGAAGTTATGCTGCGTCACGCAAGACCTGTTCCAGGTTTGCGTAGCCTCAGCCACCCTCAACCGCCTCGGAGTTGGCAGCCCACGAGTACCGCAACTTTCTGTTGCGATTGCATCGCAACCATGGGGAGACTGAGAAAGGGCACGCGCCCATAAGGCGCCCACCTTAAACCTCTCCCCCTCTGGGGGAGACTGAGAGAGGGCACGCGGGAGGCGTGGGGCCGGCGCCTCTCCGGCCCGCGCGACGGCGAATCACGTATACTCCCGGCAATCGAGTCGGGACGTCGGGATACGGGAACCCCTAAGCCTTGCGTGACTCGTGGTCACCGAGGCGCCGCAGGAGCCTTAAGTCGTGCAGGCCTACATCATCCGCCGCCTGCTCCTCATCATTCCCACCCTCTTCCTTGTCTCCGTCTTCATCTTCATCATCCTGCGCCTTCTCCCCGGCGACGTCGCCCTCATCATCCTGACCGGCGGCGGGACGACCCAGATCGACCCCCAGCAGTACGCCGATCTCAAGCAACAGCTTGGGCTCAACGACCCCTGGCACGTGCAGTACGTCAACTGGGTCTGGGGCATGCTGCGGCTGGAAGGCGGCGACTCACTCTGGACGGGAAACCCTGTCTTCGAAGACATCTCGCGGGCACTGCCGGCGACGATTCAACTGACCATCATGGCACTCCTCATCTCTCTGGTCATCGCGGTGCCGCTCGGAATCCTCAGCGCCATGCATCGCAACAGCCTCTTGGACTACGGCATGCGGACCATCGCCATATCTGGGCTGGCCATGCCCGACTTTCTGGTGGGGGCGATGCTCGTCCTCGTCCTGATCCTCACCGTCAACTGGATTCCACCCCTCGACTACGCCGGCTTCTTCGAGAACCCCGCCAGCAATCTCCAGCAGATGATCTGGCCGGCCTTGATTCTGGGATACATCCAAGCCGCCTTCCTCGCCCGGATGATCCGCTCAACCACGCTGGAGGTACTCGGCCAGGACTACATCCGCACCGCTTGGTCGAAGGGATTGGGGTCGCGGCACGTCTACATCCGGCATGCCCTGCGCAACGCCCTCCTCCCCGTGATCACCGTGGCCGGCATTCAGACCGCCCAGCTCCTCGGCGGGGCCGTCATCGTCGAGAACATCTTCGCCATACCGGGTCTCGGATTTAAGCTGCTGGAGGCCATCGTCAACCGCGACTGGGTCACCCTCCAGACCGTGGTGACGATCTTCGCCCTCGCCATCCTGCTCATCAATCTGATTATCGACTTGTTCTACGGTTGGCTCGACCCTCGGATTCGATACGGGTAACGGGAGCTCCACGCACCGGTGCGAAACGACCAGACAATGACGATCACCCGCGGTCTCGCCGAGAGCGCCTACGGCGTGGTCCGCCGCTGGAGCGCGAGAGCCACCCGGTTCGCGCGGGACAACCCCGTCGCGGCGGGAGCCGTACTAGTCCTCGTTCTGCTCGGGGTCCTCGCCGCCTTTGGACCGCTCATCGCCCCGTTCGACCCCTTGGAGTTCCACGCCAAAGACCGCTTCGCCGGCCCATCGGGGACCTACCTGATGGGCACGGACGAGTTCGGTCGCGACCAGCTCAGCCGGCTGATCGACGGGACCCGCTCCGTCTTTACCATCGCGGTGACCTCGGTTGCCATCGGGGTGACCATCGGAGCCCTTATCGGCCTCCTCAGCGGTTACTACGGCGGGTGGCTGGACAGCATCCTGCAGCGGTTGATGGACAGCATGATGGCCATTCCGCTCCTCGTCCTGACCCTCGCCATCCTGGCTATGTTGGGGCGCAGCGACCTCAACGTCGTGGCAGCCATCGCCGCGGTCAACGTGCCCATCGCCAACCGCGTGATCCGCTCGGCGACCCTCTCCGTCAAGGAAGAGCCCTACATAGCCGCCGCAAGGGCGCTCGGGGCCTCGGACTGGCGCATCAGCCTGCGGCACATCGGACCCAACGTGTTGGCCCCGTATCTCGTCATCGTGACCGCGCAGTTGAGCTGGGCGATCATCGTCGCTTCGGCGCTGTCCTTCCTCGGAGTCGCCTCGCCGCCACCCGCGCCCTCCTGGGGGGCGATGCTGTCCGAAGGCGCTCGCGAATTCGCCGAGCGGGCCCCATGGCTGGCGGTCTTTCCCGCCCTCTTCGTCTTCATGAGCGTGCTAAGTTTTAACCTTGTGGGCGACGTCCTGCGTGACTCCCTCGACCCCAGGCTGCGGGGCCGCTGACCGTATCCCGAGCACGACGACGATGGCGAAGGAATATCCGGTCGCGAAGATTTCCGATGTGCCGCCCGGCGAGATGAAGCTCGTCGTGGCCAATAGGGAGCGCCTGCTGCTGGCCAACGTCGACGGCGCCTTCCACATCCTCAGCGACACCTGCACGCATGCCCGGGCCTCGCTGGCGCAAGGGTTTCTGGAGGACGCCATCGTCGAGTGCCCCCTCCACTTCGCCAGGTTCGACGTCCGGACCGGCGCGTTCATCGACGGCCCCTTCACGACCGGCGTTCCCCGCTACGAGACCACGGTTCGGGGAGACACGATCTACGTCGAATTAGATAACTAAATGCGGTCGCACATTGCGGGAACGCAACGGAAGTGCATCCTTGACATTCCAGAGGCGCAATGCTATACCGTCCCCACTTAGCGGGGCGCTGAGGAGGGGGGTTTTTCATGGGTGATTACAAGGTTATTTCTGCTGATACGCACGTCGTCGAACCTCCCGACCTCTACACCTCTAGGTTCGAGCCCGGCTTAAGGGACCGGGCCCCGCGCGTTGAGCGCCGCATGACGAAGGGCGGCCAAGAGTACGACGTCTGGATCGTCGAAGGCCAAGAGGCCGGGATGTTGGGCACCTTCGTCAAGGCCGGCCAGCGCTTCGAAGACCCCGAGAAGATCGACTTTCTAGGCTTCTGGGACGACGTGCGGAAGGCCGCCTACGACCCCCACGAGATGCTCAAGGAGCTGGAGATGGACGGGGTCTGGGCGGCATGCCCTCAGCCAAGTCAGGGCCTCTTCTGGTACCGGCTGACCGACCACGAGATCATAACCGCGACCTGCCGCGCCTATAACGACTGGATCTCCGAGTTCTGCGAGCCCTACCCCGACCGGCTCAAGGGCATCGGCGTCCTCAACGTCGACGATGTCGACGAGGCCTGCGCCGAGATGGAGCACTGCGCCGAGATGGGGCTGGTGGGCGTCTTCATTCCGTCGTCGCCCCTCTGGGAACGGCCCTACCGCGACCCCGTCTACGAGAAGCTGTGGTGGACCGCCCAAGACCTGGATATGCCGCTGCTGCTCCACATCGGGAGCAATCGCGGCGGCATCCCGGGCTGCGAGCTCACCATCGACACCTCCGATCTCACCGCCGCCGGCTTCGCGACCATCGACTACTGGGTCAGGTACTCGATGACCTGCATGATCTTCGCCGGCGTCTTCGACCGCTACCCGAAGCTGAAGGTCGGCTCCGTCGAGCACGAGACCGCGTGGATTCCCCACTGGCTCAAGCAGATGGACTTCATCTACATGGAACGTCCGGCGCAGAGCCGCAAGCTGGGCTGGCGGTCCAAGCAGGGGTTCATGCCCAGCGACTACTGGCGCGAGAACTTCTTCGTGGAGTTCATGGAAGACGACGCCGGCATCCAGATGCGCCACATCATCGGCGTGGACAACATGCTCTGGGGCAACGACTTCCCCCACGCGGAGTCCACCTGGCCCCACTCCATGCAGTTCCTAGACAGAATTTTCGAGGGCGTCCCCGACGAGGAACGCCGCAAGATCACCTCGGAGACGGCAGCCAAGATCTTCAAATTCACACCAGCATAGCGTCGGCCTGAGCCGCCACCACGATCAAACGGAGGGAACCGTGATGACGAACCAACGGTCTCGATTACGGAAGCTGTATCTCCTGATTGGCGCGCTGGCCGTGCTTGCGCTTATCGTCGCCGCCTGCGAGGGCCCGGCAGGACCGCCGGGGCCGGCGGGACCGGCAGGGCCGGCGGGGCCGGCAGGGCCGTCAGGACCGGCGGGCCCATCAGGACCGGCAGGGCCCGAAGGGCCGGCCGGGGGCGATGCTCCGGCTCCCCCGCCCGCGCCGACAGCGGTGCCGGCAGCCACCGCTATGCCCCAGCCCACTGCGGCGCCGTCCTTGCCCGAAGGCGAGTACGGTGGAACGTTAATTGCCGCCTCATCGGGTGATCCTCCGAACCTCGACGTCGCCCGCGCCACCTCCGTCCAGCTCCTGCACATGTGGGGGCAGTCCTATAGCCAACTGGTGCGCTACAACTTCCAGGAGCCGCTCGAAGACGTCGTCCCCGACCTGGCAACCGGATGGGAAGTCAGCGACGGATCGACGGTCTACACGTTCAAGATCCGGCAGGGCGTCAAGTGGCACGATGGTCAGGACTTTACCGTCGGCGACGCCCAGTTTGGCGTCCAGGTCCTGAAGGACGAAAACCCGCGAATGATACCGGAGTTGGAGTCGGTGACCGCTATTGAGACGGTCGGCGACGACACCTTGCGGATCACGCTGAACGCCCCTAGAGCGTCTCTAGTGGCGGTCCTTGGGATCATCCAGGCCCCGATCGTCGCCCAGCACGTATGGGAGGCCGCCGCCGGCGACATCTCGGAGGGGCCGACCGTGGGCACCGGGCCGTTCCTGGCGGGCGAGTACGTCCGGGGCGAGTCCGTCGACTTCAGCCGCTTCGACGGCTACTACCTGGAAGGCAAGCCATACCTGGACGCCATCCGTTACCTCATGATCGGCGACGAGGCGACACGTATCGCGGCCTTCCGGACCGGCAGGGTGGACCTGCTGGGCCCCGGCGTCACCGACATCAATAAGGTGCAGCTTGCCCAGCTCCAGGGCGACGTGCCCGACCTCAGCCCGAACCCCTACGACCGGCTGTCCTCCAAGATCGTCATCATCAACACCGAGCGCGAGCCCTTTACCGACGTGCGCGTGAGGCGCGCCATCTTCCTCGCCATCGACCGGTTCGAGGCTCTGGAAGTCTTGGACGACGTGACCAGGCCCGCGGGTCCCGCATTCGCACCGGGATGGGAGTTGCCCGAAGCGGAGCTGCTTGCCATGCCGGGCTACCGCCAAGGCGCTGATAAGCAGCAGGACATAGATGAAGCCATGCGGCTTCTTGCCGAGGCCGGTTACCCCGACGGGTTCGATACCGAGGCCGTCACCGTGGAACCCGTGGCGCGGCTAGTGAAGCTGCAAGTCTTCGTCGTCGACCAGCTCGCCAAGGTCGGCATCCGCGTGAAGTCGTCGCCATTGCCGTTCCCCGAGCTCGTCCCCAGGGCGGTCTCAAACGACTTCGACCTGTTCCCGGTGGAATCGTCGGTGCTCTACATCGACCCCGACGCCAACTCGTACAACATCTCGGTCCAGCCCTTCTCCAACGTCCACGTCGACGAACGCACCAACGAGCTCTACGCCCAGCAGCGGGCCGAGCAAGACCCCGACAAGCGGCGCGAGATCGTCTACGAGATGCAGCGCCGCATGCTCGAGACGCTTGGGCAAATCCCCATCGCGTGGGGACAGGGCTTCTGGCCCTCCCAGGCGAAGGTGAAGAACTTCTTCCCACCGAAGGGCGTCTGGCTCCACGCGCCGCGCCTCGACCACGTTTGGCTCGACGAGTAACGCTCCCGGCCTCACAAGCGAATCGCCCCTGCCGCAACGGTGGCGATTCGTTCCGGGGGCGTCTCGGGACGAAGCAGAAGTACACGCACCACAGCACGACGGGTTAGAGGAGACGGCAGGAGGAGAGTATGGCGACGTACGATCTGGTCATCCGCGGCGGCACGATCGTCGACGGAAGAGGCCTTCCCCGGTATAAGGCGGACCTCGCCGTCAAGGACGGCAGGATCGCCATGATCAGCGGCAAGATCAACGCGGGGGGCGCGAGAGAGCTTGACGCCAGCGGCTGCATTGTCGGCCCCGGCGCCGTCGACCTGCACACCCATTACGACGCTCAGGTCAACTGGGACCCCTATTGCTCCATGTCCGGCTGGTTCGGCGTGACTTCCCTCACTATCGGCCAGTGCGGCTTCGGCTTCGCCCCCACGCGGCCCGAGGACCGAGAGCTGAACATGCGCATGATGAACCGCGTCGAGGCCATCCCGCTCCACTCGATGCAGAAGGGCATGCGCTGGGACTGGGAGACCTTCCCCGAATATCTCGATAGCTTGGACAGCCAGGGCCTGGGACTCAATATCGGGGCGCTCTTCCCCATGTCGCCCATGCGGGGCTACGTCATGGGCATGCTCGAGTCCCGTCAGAGAACGTCGGCGACGGATGCGGAGATCAACCAAATCAAGCAGATCTTCTACGACGCCATGAAAGCCGGGGCCTTCGGCTTCTCCGCCAACAAGAGCGCCGAGGACCGTCCCGACGACGGCGGCTACCTGCCCACCCACGTTACTTCCGACGAGGAATTCCTAGCAATGGCCGAGGTCCTGGGAGAATTCGGCGTCGGTCACATCGGCTGGACCATTGGCGTCCCCATCTTTGACGACCGCCCGGCCCAGCACAAGCTCGTGAGCAAGATGATGCGGATTTGCGGGCGCCCCGCGCACATCAACTGCATCTTCGCGACCCCTGAGGACATGGTCTGGCTGAACGAGTCTCGTGCGGAGGGCCTCCCCCTGCTGATTCAGCAGCCCACCATCTACCCCGACGCCATCTTCAAAATCTCCGAGTACAACCTCTTCGACATCTACCCCAACTGGGTGCAGCCCATGGTCGGCAGCGCCGAGGAGCGAGCCGCCAAGCTACGTGACCCGGCGACCCGCGCCGCCATGAAACGCGATGTGGAAGGTCAGAGCGGCATTACCACGCGTACGGATTGGGACACCTTCGTGGTCGTGGAAGTCGCTCACGAGCGAAACCGCAAGTACGAGGGGAAAACGATCGAAGAGATCGCCCAAATGGACGGGAAACATCCCCTCGACGCGCTCCTCGATCTCGCCCTCGACGAAGACCTCGAGACTGAATTCATGAACAAGTCGGGCGCCGGGGACCCTGGGGAAGAAGGGCTCGCGCCCCTCATCAAGCACCCCTACTTCCACATCTCTCTATCGGACGGAGGCGCGCACACCCGATACTTCACCGTGAGCACTTGGCCCGTCAATTTCTTGGCGCACTGGGTCCGGGACAAAGAGCTCATGACCCTCGAAGAGGCCCACGTCAAGATGAGCGCCTATCCCGCGTGGTTCGCCGACTTCAAGGACCGCGGCATCCTGCAACTGGGCGCCTGGGCCGACATCATCGTCTACGACTTCGACAAGCTGGGCTACATGTACCCCAAGCCCGTCTTCGCCACCGACTTCCCCGGCGGGGAGCGCCGGATCATTCAGAAGCCCACCGGCCTCCGCTACACCATCGTGAACGGCACCGTCACATTCGAAGAGAACAACTGCACCGGCGCCCTACCCGGCAAACTGCTCCGCAGCTACGACATGGTCGCGTAGGCGCCTTACCGACGACGAAAGAAGTAACGCTTACCGCACGAGACCACGCCAAGGAGGCTGGATATGAAGGGCCGCCTAGTTGTTTTCGCCGCGTTTGCCGTCATTCTCTCCTTGGTGTTCGCCGCCTGCGAGGGGCCGGCAGGACCGGCGGGCCCCGCAGGGCCGGCGGGGCCGGCAGGACCGGCGGGCCCAGCAGGACCGGCAGGACCCGCAGGACCAGAGGGCCCGCAAGGGCAGGCAGGGAGCGACGCTCCGGCTCCTCCACCGGCGACCGCGGTCCCACCCACGGCCACACCGGAGCCTGCTCCGACGGCCGCTCCGCCCACAGGCCCTCAGCCACGCCGGGGCGGCACCCTGACCGTCGCGGGAGGCGACCCGCCCGATATCGACCCCATCAAGGCCGTCACCAGCCAGTACTACCTCCATTGGGGCAACATCTATAGCGGCCTAGTCCAATACAACCCAAGGCAACCGGTGACCGAGATCATTCCGGACTTGGCGGAAAGCTGGGAGATAGGCTCCGATCTCACGCAGTACACCTTTACGATGCGATCCGGCGTCAATTGGCACGATGGCCAGGCATTCACTGCCGCCGACGCCAAGTGGGGTCTGGAGACCCTCATGGCGGAGGGCGGCCACGCCGCCGAACTGCCCGCGATCGCCACGATAGAGGCCCCGGACGACGCCACCCTCGTGCTGAATCTCGAGCGGCCGCAGGCTTCCGTGCTCCAGATCCTCGGCCTCATCTTCGTCCCCATCGTGCCCCAGCACGTGTACGAGGCCAATGGCGGGGACCTCTCCAACGGCCCGAACATCGGCACCGGCCCCTTCATAGAAGGCGAATACGTGAAGGGTGAGACCGCCGAGCTCACCCGGAACCCCAACTACTTCGAGACGGTCGACGGCACGCAGCTGCCCTACCTGGACGGCGTCAAGACCTTCATGATCCGCGACCTGGAGACCAGCATCGCCGGCTTCCGCACCGGACAAATCATGCTGCTCGACCCGCGCGTAGGGATCGATGGAGCCCAGGTAGAGCGATTGCAGCGAAGCGTCCCCGACCTCAAGCCGACGCCGTGGGACATGCTCCAGATATCGACGCTCCTCATAAACCCCGAGGCTGAACCTTGGAACGATCAGCGCGTGCGGCAGGCCGCCAACTTGGCCATCGACCGCTGGGAAGCCGTCGAGCTCAACGAGAACCTGTACAAGCCCGCCGGCCCCATCGTCTCCCCCGGATGGGGTCTCTCCGACGAGGAGCTCTTCGCGCTTCCGGGATTCCGAAGGGGCGCCGATAAAGAGCAGGACCGCGAAGAGGCCCGGCGGTTACTCGCCGAGGCCGGCTTCCCCGACGGATTCGATAGCGAGTTGATGCACTTCACCCACGCCGCATGGATGCAGGACCTGGCGGTCTTCGCCATAGACCAGTTGGCCAAGGTCGGTATCAGGATGGAGTCCAATGGCCTGCCTCTGGCTGAAGCCCTGGAGGCCTGGCAGCAACAAGCGTTCACCGTGACCACCTTCGGACACAACATCTCCTTCCCCGACCCTGACGCTACTTCGAAAAACGTCAAACCCAACATCTTCCACTTCCTGGAGGATGCCAGGCTCATTGAGCTCTTTGACCAGCAGGCGGTGGAGGGGGACCTTGCCAAACGCCGAGAGCTCGTGACCGAAATGCAACTTCGGATGATAGAGACCGCCGCGGTGATCTACATCGGATGGCAGGAGAATTTCTCCCCCGTCGCACCGCAAGTCGAGGGACACGAAGGCGGCCTTGGAATCTGGAGCCGTATCCGCCACCACTACGTCTGGCTGTCCGAGGGATAACCCACGATAGAGAGCACACGAGGGCTGCCGTTCCCGAGGACGGCAGCCCTCACGTTGCTACCGAGGAATATTCCGACGCGCCTTAGCCACGGCACCTTACTTTGATCCACCGGATACACCCCGCCTGGTGGGTCCTGGCGCTGGCGTTTGCTGTCCTCTTCTCCCTTAACGGATCGCGGGCGTCCTATGCCGTCCTCTACACGCCGTTGGAGGAAGAGGCCGGGTGGAGCACGGTTTCTATCGCCGGGGCGGCGACGGTCGGCCAGATCGTCATGGGGGTCTCGTTCATCGTCGCCGGCATGGCCGTCGACCGGTACGGGCCGCGCCGCGTGCTGCCCATCTTCGCGCTGCTGCACCTCGCGGGCTATGGGCTGTCCGCCGTGGCCACGGACGTATGGCAGCTCTACGTCGGCTTCGGCCTCTTGGGGAGCGTGGCATTCGGCATCGGCGTGGGCCCGCTGCTGGCGATCGTCGCCCGGTGGTTTCGCCGGCACCAAGGCTTGGCCCTGGGCATCGGCTCCTCCGCCGGTCAGGCGGGAGCCGCCCTCTTCTCACCCATGGCGGCGCTGCTCACCGACGGCATCGGTTGGCGGTGGACCTTCGGCCTGCTGGGCTTCATCCCCTTCGCGCTCCTGCTCATCGCCGCCGCATTCCTCCACCGCCGGCCCGAGGAGGGAGGCAAGCTCCCCTATGGAGCCGAAGCTTCGGCCGGCGGCGAAGTCGACCCCCGGCCGGCGCTATCGCCGCCCTTCGGGCCGGCGGTCCGGCAGGCCCTCCGCCAACGAGCCCTCTGGCTGGCATGCATCGTCTACTTCAGCGCCAACATCAGCACCGGCCTCCTCATATTCCACATCGTCAGGCACGGACAGGGCGAGGGGCTTTCGGCGGCGGCGGCAGCGGGGCTCCTCTCCGTGGTCACCGGCGTGAGCATTGCCGGGAGAATCGGCGGCGGCGCAATCGCCGACCGGACCGACTTCGGCAAGCTCCTCACGGTAAGCTGCATCGTGATGGGAGTGGGGGTTGGACTCTTCGCCACCTTCCCCTCTACCGCCTTGCTCTACTGCTTCGCCGCGATCTATGGCGTCGGTCTCGGCGGGGCGGTGGTCCTGCAGACCATCGTCAGCCGGGCCATCGTCGGCGAACAAATCCTTGGGACCACCGTCGGGGTCATCTTGCTGGCGGTCAACCTTGGGGCAGGACTCGGCGCCTTGCTCGGCGGGGTCACCTTCCAATGGACCGACTCCTATCTCCCTTCGTTCTTGATTGGCGCCGGTGGAGCGGCGGTCGCCGCATTGAGCGGTTGGCTATTGGGCGCCCAGCTTCGGCGGGCGTGACCCGCCCATTCCGAGTATCCGGCAGGCCGGCCGACCGATTCAATTGCCTGCATGCACCGAAGGTGCTATAAGAGCCGCAGCCGCCGGCTAGCTGGTGGAAGATCAACTTGATTCCGATAGGGTCTTTGGGAGCAGGGGGAGAAGCATGCGCGAGTTCAAGCTGATGGACGGCGACAGCCATGTCATCGAGCCGCCCGATCTATGGCAGAGCCGGGTCCCGGCCAAGTACAAGGAGCGGGCGCCCCACATGGAGCGCTTCGAGAAGGGCCACGCCTGGATTATGGAGGGCGCCGTCGACCCCATCACCTTCGGCCATAACGTCCTGGGCGGCACCCCTGGCGGTCTCACCCCCGAAGGCAGACGCGAGTGGGTTTTCTGGGAGGAAGTGCCCAAAGGCACCTACGACCCGGTCGCCCACCTGGAGGCCATGGACGAGGACGGCGTGGGCGCGGCGGTCATGTACCCAACCCCGCGCGTCTCCGCCGGCATCCAGTTCACCAACAAGGAACCCGAGTTCCACCTCGCCCTCGTTCGGGCCTACAACGACTGGCTCTCCGAGTGGTCGAGCACGGACCCGGCCCGCCTGGGCGGGATCGCCATGATGCCTACCCTGGGCATCGAGGAGTGCCTCCAGGAGATGCGCCGCGTTGCGAAGATGCCCGGCCTGCGCGGCGGCGTCCTCCTCAGCCGCTGGCCGTCGGGCGGCTTCGAGATCACCGATGCGGACGAGCCGTTCTTCGCCGAGGCCGCCGAGGCCGGCATCCCTATCGACATCCACGTCTCCTTCAGCACCGCGGCCCCCGGGGCCAAGGCGAAGGGCGCCACCGGCGACATGCGCCACCTCGACGCCCCCCTCCGCACCAAGCAGATCATCAACAGCGGCCTCCTCGACCGCTACCCCAACCTCAAGCTCGTCTGGGCCGAGACCGACTGCGGCTGGGTCCCTTACGTGAAGGAGCAAATGGACGACCGCTTCCACAGGTTGGAAGCGGAGAGCCGTCCCGCCATAGAGAACCCTCCCAGCTACTACTTCGACAACAACCTCTTCTTCACCTTCATCACCGACAGCTACGGCGTCGCGAACCGCCACTGGATCGGCCTCTCCCAGATGATGTGGTCCAGCGACTACGCCCACACCGGCACCGACTGGCCCCGCTCCTGGAACACCATCGAGCGCCACTTCGAAGGCGTGCCCTCGGACGAGAAGAAGACGATCCTGGCGGACAACTTCATCCGGGTGTACGGCTTTCCACAGGCCAACTAGCCGGCTAGAGGGCCTCACGATGAGGACCGTTCCGGACTGAAGGAGACCTTTGCACAACTCCCATCGATGGTTGGAAAACGGGTGGAGCGGGGTGGTCTTCCCTCTCCCCCT
The DNA here is from genome assembly GCA_034421515.1 of Dehalococcoidia bacterium. Classification (GTDB taxonomy): domain Bacteria; phylum Chloroflexota; class Dehalococcoidia; order SHYB01; family SHYB01; genus DAOUKH01. Next base: position 66,426 of record DAOUKH010000019.1, on the reverse strand, counting down.
CTGGAGACCTTTGCGTAACCTCGCCGATGGTTGGAAGACGGGCGGAGCGGGGTGGTCTTCCCTCTCCCCCTCTGGGGGAGATTTGAGAGAGGGCGCGCGCCATCAGGCGCGCGAGCGCCCGCAGGGCGCTGCTCCCCCACTCGGTTCAAGGCTACGCAAAAGTCTCTGAAGGGGGTATCCGTGGCAGACGGCGAGACGACGCTGGCGCTAACCGGCAACACGTACGTGGCGCAACCGATATCCGGCTACCGCAACGAGCGGTTCCTGAAAGTCGTGGATCTCTTGCGGCAGGCCGACTGCACCACGACGAACCTCGAGTGCGTGATTCAGGACGGCGAGGACTGGCCCGCGTTCACCGCGGGAATGGGCTCGCACGCCACCTACATGGCCGCGCCCCCGAGCATGATCGACGAGTTGAAGTTCCTCGGCGTGAATGCCCTCTGCGCCGGCAACAACCACGTCTCGGACTTCGGCGAGAACGGCATCCTGACCATGATCGGCTACCTGAAACGCGCCGGGATGCCCTATGCCGGAATAGGGGCAAGCCTCACCGAGGCCTCCGAGGCCTGCTACTACGACACCCCGACCGGCGCGCGCGTTGCCTTCCTCGCCGCCTGCGACTACGGCCCCAGGGCGAACATGGGACTCGTCTTTCCTTGGCCCCACGGCTACTTGCCCGCCGATAACCTCCCTCCCTTCAAGAGCCGGCCCGGAGTCAACCTCCTCCGCTACGACACCGCCCACGTGGTGAGCGAGGATGCCATCAATGCCCTGCGCCGGATCAGCGAAGACCTCGGATGGGAGCACGAAAAGCTCCTCCGACGCCATGGCGGCGGTTCCAGAAGCGCCCCGCTGATCGGTCCGCAGACGAACTTCGGCTGGGAGGAGGACACGGAAACAGAGTTCTTCTTCCTGGGCAGGAAGTTCATGGTCGGCGACCCGCCCGGCAACGCCCCCTTCCCCTACCAGGAAGACCTCGACCGCATCTACAAGCACGTTCGTGAAGCCCGAAAGCAGGCCGACATCGTCGTAGTCGCCCTGCACGACCAGAGCCACGGCTTGGGCATCCACCCCTACATCGACACCTTTTCTCACGGCGTCATCGACGCCGGCGCCGACATCTACTTCTGCAATGCCGGCGAGCACCGGGGAGTCGAGATCTACAAGGGCAAGGCCCTCATCTATGGCCAGCCAAGCCTCTTCTTGCAGACCGAGGCGGTGACCCACGTCCCCAGCTCCTTCATGTCTCGCGTCGGAGCCGGCGCCGACGGGTTGGCCGGGGACTTCCTGGACATCCGGGCCGAAGCGGCGGCGGCGGCCCGCGAGTTCGGCCCCGGCGCCTCGGAGCGGCAGAGCTCCGGAGGCACCGCCGTCCACCTCTGCGTCTTCGACCACCAGTTCGACCTGAAGGAGATTCGGATTCAGCCCCTGGAGCCCTCCTCCGGCCCCCGCTTCCGCCGCGGACTCCCCCTGATGCCGGAGCCCGGAAGCCCCCTCTCCGACCGGGTGCTCAACTACTCCGTGGAAGTCTCCAAACCCTTCGGCACGACGGTAGAAATCCGGGACGGCCTAGGCATCATCAGCCTCAAGTAAAGCCTCCGCCACCCTCACCCGGCGGCGACCTTCTCCAAGGACGACACCATGGCCGAGCTACGCGGTAAGCCCTACATCTACGTGACCTGGATGGCGCGCCTCCTGGCGGGGACGCGCTCCTGCGAGTGGGCGTCCTGGTTCAAGACGCAGCACGAGGGCTGGAGCTGGAAGAAGACCCCCACCGACTTCGACCTCGCCGCTTGGACCATGCGCCATGCCGCCATGGTCAAGGACGAGCGCGACCGGCTGGAAGCCGAGGGAGCGGAGGTCCTCGCCGAGCAGCAGAACCACTTCAGAGTCCGCGGGCGAGCCGCCACCCTGTCCGGCCAGCCCGACCTCGTCTCCATCGGGGAAGAGCGCACCGTCGTCCACGACGTCAAGACCGGCGAGCCCAACGCCGCCGACACTGCCCAGGTCATGCTCTACATGTGGGCGCTGCCGTTAGCGAAACCGCGGTACCGCGACACCGCGCTCGAAGGTCGCGTCGTCTACGCCGATCACGCCGTCGACATCCCCGCCGACGCCATCGACGACGACTTCCAGGCCAAGACCGTCGCCCTGATCGAGCGGCTGGCCGCCGAGGCCGCCCCGCGCAAGACCCCCAGCCACTGGGAGTGCGGCTTCTGCGAAATCACCGCGGCCGACTGCCCCGACCGCATCGACGAGAAGCCGCCGACCGAGGAGACCGAAGTCTTCTAGGCGGCGTTCTCGGCTAGACGCTCGCCTCGGCCATCGTCTTCACCGCCGGCTTCACCGGGGGCGCCTCGCGCCAGTGGGGGATGCCGTCCTCAGGACGCGCGGCGGCGATCTCGCCCTTGCTCACCTCCGACCAGTGGGCATGGTTCAACTGGTGGAGCGTGAAGCAGGCGCTCAGCGCGTTATAGAAGCCCTGGTTGTCCTGCGTCTCGTTCACCGACTCCTTGATCATCAGCGACGTCATCGACGGCAGGCTGGCGATCCGGCTGGCGAAGGCCAGCGTCTGCTGCTCCAGGTCGTCCAGCTTGAAGACCTTGCTCACCATGCCCAGCCGGTAGGCCTCCTCGGCGTCGATGGAGTCGCCGGTGAGCATGAGCTCCTTCGTCTTGCGGACGCCGAACTCCCAGGGGTGGGCGAAGTATTCGAGGCCGCACATGCCGAGGCGCGTGCCCACGACGTCGGCGAAGACGGCGTTGTCGGCGGCGACGATGAGGTCGCAGCACCACGCCAGCATCAGGCCGGCCGCGAGGCAGTTGCCCTGCACCTGGGCGATGGTGATCTTGCGGAGGTTGCGCCAGCGGCGCGTGTTGTCGAAGAAGAAGTGCCACTCCTGGAGGGTGCGCTGCTCGGCGCCCACCTTCGTGCCGCCGTACGCCTGCATGGTGTAGTGCTGGTCGGGGCCGGGGGCCCGCTCGGCGCGTGCGTCGGAGGAGCCGAGGTCGTGGCCTGCCGAGAAGGCGGGGCCGACGCCGCCCAGGATGACCACGCGCACCTCGTCGTCGGCCTCGGCCTTCAGGAAGGCGTCGTTCAACTCGACGAGCAGGCCGCGGTTCTGGGCGTTCCGCTGCTTCGGCCGGTTCATCATGATGCGCGCGATCCGGCCCTCTTCGAGGGTCTCATAGGTTACGAATCGGTAGTCGGACATGTCGCCTCCCGTGCGAATGCTGTGCCTGAGTCGACGCGCCCTAGCGCGCCCCGGGGCAGCATACCCGCCCCCAACGCCGGGGGCAATCACGGGTCTGGGTCGTGGAAGTCGTGAGCGTTCGTGAACGCGCTACAGGTGAGAGGTCGTGAGCGTTCGTGAACGTTCGTGAACGCGCTACAGGTGGGCGTCGTGAGCGTTCGTGAGCGCCATGAGCGTTTTTTCGACGTGAGTGCGCCACGAATGCGCGGGAGGGGGAGCCCATCGCCAGGAGCAAGCAACCGGCGCGGTGTAGAATGGCCGCCCTCGCGATGGACCCCAACGGAGAGCCGCCCGAACTGGCCGTCGTCGTTCCCACGTACGAGGAACGGGACAACCTGCAACCGCTCGTCGAGCGCATCGACGCCGCGCTCGCGGGCGCGCGCTACCGCGTCGTCATCGTCGACGACGACAGTCCCGACGGCACCGCCGAGGCGGCGCGCGCGCTCGGCGAGCGCTACCCGGTCGACGTGATCGTGCGGAAGGGAGAGCGGGGGCTCGCCTCGGCGGTCGTCGAGGGCATCCGGCGGAGCCGGTCGCGTTATGTCGCGGTCATCGACGCCGACCTGCAGCACCCGCCGGAGGTCCTGCCCAGCCTGCTGGCGGCGGCCGGGGAGGCCGACGTCGCCGTCGCCTGCCGCTACGTGCCGGGGGGCGGTGTGGGCGCGTGGAGCCTGCCGCGGCGGGTGGTGTCGTTGGGGGCCACGCTGCTGGGGCGGCTCATCGTACCCGCGGCGCGCCTGACGCCCGACCCGATGTCGGGCTACTTTCTGCTGCGCCGTGAGGTCGTCGACGGCGCGCCGCTCGACCCATTGGGCTACAAGATCCTGCTCGAAGTCCTGGCCCGAGGCGCGGTGAAGCGCGTCGCCGCCGTCCCCTACACCTTCGAGACGCGGCAGCACGGGACGAGCAAGCTCGGCCTCCGCGAGCAGGTCCACTACCTGCGCCACCTGCTGCGGTTGCGGTTCAGCCCCCGCCGGCGGTCTTGAGCACCCCGTCGGCCTCCAGCGCGTCGATCTCGCCGGCGCCAAGGCCGAGCTCGCGGGCGAGCAGGCTTCGCGAATGCTCCCCGAGCAGCGGCGGGTGCGACGAGGGCCGCGCCGGCGTACGGCTCATGTGCTGGAGGGCGTTGGCCGCGAGCGGCACGCTGCCCAGCTTCGGGTGGGCCTGCTCCCAGACGAGCCCCCGCGCGTCGGCCTGGGGGTCGGCGAGCACCTCGCGGAGGTTGTTGATCGGCGTCGCGGGCACGCCCGCCTCGTTGAAGAGCCGCATGCAGTCGTCCTTGGTGCGGGCCGCGATCGATGCCGCGATCTTGGGAACGAGCTCGTCGCGGTGCGCCACCCTGCCCGCGTTGGTCTGGAAGCGTTCGTCGTCCCACAGCGCCGGCTCGCCGAGCGCCTCGACGGCGCGCTGGTACTGGCGGTCGTTGCCCACGGCGAGCATGAGCCAGCCGTCGGAGGCCTCGAACGCCTGGTAGGGCACGATCTGCGGGTGGGCGCTGCCGAGCGGGCCGGGCGGTTCGCCGGTCGCCAGGTAGCTCTGGCCCTGGTTCGCCATCGCCATGAAGCCCACGTCGAACAGGGACAGGTCGATGCGCTGACCGGCGCCGCCGCGCAGCCGCTCCACGTAGGCAGCGAGGACGCCCGCCGTGGCGGTCAGGCCGGTGATCACGTCGATCCATGCCACGCCGACCTTCATGGGCGGGCCGCCGGGCTCGCCGGTCACGCTCATGATCCCCGACATGCCCTGCAGGGCGGCGTCGTAGCCGGGCTCGGCGGCCCGCGGCCCCGTCTGTCCGAAGCCGGTGATCGAGACATAGATCAGCTCGGGGTGGCCGTCGGACAGGGTGTCGTAGTCGAGGCCGAAGCGGGCCAGGTCGCCGGTCTTGTAGTTCTCCACGAAGACATCGGCCTTGGCGGCGAGGCGGCGCACCAGGCCGCTTCCCCGCTCATCCTTGAGGTTCACCGCGAGGCTCTGCTTGCCGCGGTTCGTCGAGAGGTAGTAGGCGCTCTCGCCGTCGGTGAAGGGCGGCCCCCAGGCCCGGGTCTCGTCGCCCCACAGCGGCTCGACCTTCCACACCTCGGCGCCGAGGTCGGCGAACATCTGCGTGGCGAACGGACCGGCGAGCACGCGCGACAGGTCGAGGACGCGCAGACCTTCCAGCGCGCTCACCGCGGTCCGGCCTTGCACGAGCGATAGCGGTGCGCCACGGCGCCTCCTTGTCCGGGCGTCGCGCCCGGCGCGGCCTCTATCTTACAAGCAAGGGCTTACAGGCAACCGTCGCCGTTCTTGACAGCGGCAAGGCCCCACACCAGAATTGCGGCACCGCTTCTTCCCTTTGAGAAGGGCGAAAACGGCCCCGCACCGGCGCCTCGGTTCGGCGGCCCACGGAGTACGCGCATGGGCTCGAGCATCGTTTCCGCGGACTCTCACGTCGTCGAGCCGCCCGACCTCTGGACGTCGCGGCTCGGCCCCGAATACGAGGGCCGCGCTCCCCGTCTGACCGAGGACGCCGAGGGCGCCAAGTTCGAGGTCAACGGCGTCTCCGGCCCCGCCGTCGTCGGCGGCTTCATCTCGCCCGCCAAGGCCGGGCTCGGCTTCGCGACGCGGCTCTCGGAGGGACTCTCCGGCGGCTGGGACCCCGAGGCCCGCATCGTGGACATGGACAAGGACGGCATCGCCGCCGAAGTCCTCTACCCCAGCTTCGCCATGCGGCTCTTCGGCCTCGACGACCCCGCCATGCAGCGCGACACCTTCCGCGCCTACAACGATTGGGTCGCCGAGTACGCGGCGACCAACCCCAAGCGCCTCTACGGCTTGGGCCTGATCTCGCTCTACGACGTCGAGGCCGGCGTCGAGGAGCTGCAGCGGTGCGCCGCGATGGGACTCGCCGGCGGCATGGCTTGGGCCGAGCCGCAGGACGGCTACAGCTACGGCACCGGCCACTACGACCGCTTCTGGGCGGCGGCCCAAGACCTCGGCATGCCGATCAGCCTGCACACCTTCGCCGGCAGGGCGCGCGACGTCTCCGACCTCTTCCTGGCCAAATACTCCTGCATCACGCACGTCATCCAGTTGTCGCTCACCACGCTCCTCTTCTCTCACGTCTTCGAGCGCTTCCCCGGCGTGACCGTCGTCTCCGCCGAGAACGACATCGGCTGGGTGCCGCACCTGATGGAGCGCATGGACCACGCCTACATCCGCAAGGGCTCGCGGCACGCGCCGCCCTTCCCTTCAGGGATGCTCCCAAGCGAGCACTTCAAGCGGAACGTGCGCGCCACCTTCATGCAGGACCGCGCCGGCGTCGGCCTCACCGAGCTCGTCGGCCCCGACATATTCATGTGGGCCTCCGACTATCCCCACGACGACAGCACCTGGCCCGAGTCCACCGACGTGATCGACCGCCTCTTCGACGGCGTCGCCGATGCCCACCGAGCGAAGATCACCTACAGCAACGCGGTCGCCTCGTACCGCATGGACCTCCCCAACTAATCGGGGCAGGTCCGACCACCACACCAAAGGGAGGCCGCGACATGGCGGCGCCGCTCGACGGCATCAAGATCCTCGACCTCACCATCTTCCAGAACGGCCCGTGGGCCACGGTCATGCTCTCCGACATGGGGGCCGAGGTCATCAAGGTCGAAGACCCCGCGGGCGGCGACCCCGGCCGGGGCATCGTCACGTCGACCGGCGCGCATAACTCCTACTTCGAGACGATGAACCGCAACAAGCGGAGCATCACCCTGAACCTCAAGTCCGACGAAGGGCGCGCCGTCTTCCTCCGGCTTGCGGAGAAGGCCGACGCCATCACTCAGAACTTCCGGCTCGGCGTCGTCGAGCGGCTGGGCGTGGACTACGAGACCGTCCGCAAGATCAACCCCGGCATCATCTACGCCTCGGTGACCGGGCTGGGCCGCGAGGGGCCCCACGCGAGCGACGGCATCTTCGACTCGCTGGGGCAGGCCCGGGGCGGCTTCCTGTGGATGAACTCGCTGGGCCGCGACTACCCCGAGTCCCCCGCCGGAGGCATCTCCGACCAGTGCGGCGCCATGACCCTCGCCTGGGGCGTGGCGATGGGCGTGATCGCCCGCGAGCGCCACGGCGTCGGCCAGCACATCCAGACGTCGCAGCTCGGCGGCATCCTCATGCTCCAGGCCATGGCGATCAACGGCTACCTCATCAACGGCTCGCTGCCCGCGCCGAAGTCGCGCGGCCGCACCCCGAACCCCCTAATGAACAGCTACCGCTGCGCCGATGGCAAGCTCCTCGCCATCGGCGGCGTCGGGCCCGACCGCTACTGGCCCGCTTTCGTCGAAATCCTCGGCATCGAGCACCTTCGCGACGACGAGCGCTTCCGCGACGCCGAGGCGCGGGCCGCCAACAGCGCCGAGCTGATCGCCATGCTCGACGAGCGCTTCCTTTCCAAGCCCCGCGACGAGTGGGTCGAGGCGATGCGCCAGCGCAACATCATCTGCCAGCCGGTGCTCGACTATGCCGAGGTCGCCGAGGACGCCCAAGCCCGCGCCAACGGCTACGTCACCGAGGTGCCCCACCCCGAGGTCGGCAGCCTGACCGAGATCGGCGTCCCGGTCCACCTCCCCCAGACGCCCGGCGCGCCGAGACGCTCCGCCCCCAAGCTCGGCGAGCACACCGACGAGGTCCTGTCGGAAGCCGGCTACTCGGCGGAGGAGATCGGCGGCCTGCGGGAGCGCGGCGCGATCTAGAGCGCCCACCCTAGTCCTCCCCTTCTGGGGGGCACCTTAAGCCTCTCTCCCTCTGGGAGAGACTGAGAGAGGGCCGCCGGGTGGTCTTCCCTCTCCCCCGCTGGAGATCTTTGCATAGCCCGCGACGCTGGCAAGGGATCATCCCTGTAGGGGCGACCCTTGTGGTCGCCCACTCCCGACAACCACCAACGGCTCATCAAGACCCGCCACCCCCAATAGGGGCACCCCTTGAACCTCTCCCTCCCTGGGAGAGCACCTTAAGCCTCCCTCCCTCTGGGAGGGACTGAGGGAGGGCACGCACCACAGGCGCGTCGGCGGTGCCGGGGTGGGTCTTACCTCTTCTCCCCCTGGGAGAAGATTGAGATGAGGGGCCCCCTCATCACCACCAAAGCCCACCCAACCCCGTGCGGGTCGATGCCGCACCTCCCCTGTAGGGGCGCGTCGCGACGCGCCCGCTCCCCCAGTGCCACACCGCGCTTGACAAGGTCGCCCACCAGCCGTAGAGTATTCATAGCGAACATATGTTCCCTGCCGCCTGCGGAGCGGTAGGGCCATCCGCGGGACTTGCGAAAGTGGCGGATGGATCGCGGGAGAGTCGGACCCAGTGCCCCTCGCCGGCGAGGGAGTCGGGCCCAGTGCCTCCCGGAACCGCGGGGAAGAACGGCCGCCCCGGTGACGCAAGGGTCTCCGTGGGCAGAAGGGGCAACGCCCGGCCTTGCACGGGGCTGTTGCCTAGCCGTGGTGGAGCAGGAAGGCGGCCCAGCCGTCGAGGCGGCGGTCGGCGGCGACGGTGAGGGCGGCGGCCTGTGCGGCCGTGGTGATCCGGTCCACGTCCTTGTCCTGGAAGCCGGAGATGATGGCTTGCCCGCCGGGGCGCAGTGTCGTGGCGAGATCGGGCAGCAGCTCCGCGACGACGTGAACGGTGATGTTCATGAGCGCGAGGTCGAACCCGTTCGGCGCCGCGAGGGGATGGGGCAGCCCACCCTCCGCCACGTGAAGCCGTTCCGTGAGGCCGGCCCGGCGGGCGTTCTCCGCCGCTTCGCGGACGGCTTCAGGGTCGGTGTCCAGCGCGACCGCGGAGTCCGCGCCTAGGCCGATCGCCGCTAGGGACAGGATCGCCGAGCCGGTCCCCACGTCGAGCAGGCGCGCGCCGGCCACGTCGAGCGGCTCCAGCAGCTCGAGGGAGAGCCGCGTCGTCGGATGATGGCCGGTGCCGAAGGCCATCCGCGGGTCGAAGCCGACGACCACGTCCGACGGGCCAGCCTCGACCTCGGCCCACGACGGCTTGAGCACCAGCCGTTTGCCCACGCGGATGGGCGGGAAGTGCGCCTTCCAGGCCTCGCCCCAGTCCTCGGGCGCGACCTTGGCGACCTCGACCTCGCCGGCGTCGAGCGCGGCCCGCACCAGTTCGAGCATCACCTCGAAGCGCACCCGCGCCTCCGCGTCGCCGTCGTGGACGTAGCCGCGCAGGACGCCCTCATCGGCGTCGGGCGGCCGTTCGAGGGAGACGTTGCGCAGGTAGCGGTGGAAGAGCCGCCAGCCAACCTCGCACGCTTCGCCGGAGACGCGCAGGGAATACTGGAGCCAACCGCTGCCTTCCGCGCCCATTCCCGTTTTCTTCAAGGAGCCATTTCCGTGTACGCTACGCTACCGGCGCGTTCCGGAGCCGGTGCGGATACTCCGACCGTGGAGACCCTTGCGTTACCTTGGCCAAGCCCCACGAGACCGTTCGGGTGATAGGAAGGGGCGACCACAAGGGTCGCCCCTACAGGGACGATCCCGTGCCGGCGCCGCGGGTTACGCAAAGAACTCAACCATGAGCGAAGCATGAGCGCGCTCCAGCGATTCTACCGTCTTGCTCCATGGCTGCGCGCGTGGAGCGGCAGTGGCTAGGCGAGCCACGAGGCCCGGCGCGGGGGCCGGCGGCAGGGTCTTCGAGGCCCTCCGGGTCCCGCAGTTCCGCATCCTGCTCACCAGCACATTCTTCGCGCAGATGGGGCTGTGGACGCAGCAGATCGCCCTCGGCTGGCTCGTCTTCGACCTCACCGACTCGCCGCTGCAGCTCGGCCTCGTCGCGGTGTCCAGCGGCGGCACCATGACCTTCTGCGCCCCGTTCTCCGGCGCGCTGGCCGACCGGCTCGACCGGCGCAAGGTGTTGATCGCCAGCCAGTTCTCACTGGCGAGTCTCGCGGTGGTCATCGCCACGCTTGTGATCACCGACATCGTCCAGGTGTGGCACCTCTACGTCACCGCGGTCCTGACCGGCATGTGTTTCTCGGCCAACGGGCCGTCACGCCACACGCTGGCCTTCGACCTGGTGACGGAACGCGAGCTCGCCTCCGCGATTTCGCTCAACTCGATCGCGCAGAACCTGATGCGGGTGGCGGGCCCCGCGATGAGCGGCGTGCTCATTGGCAGCATCGGCGTGGAGGGGGCCTACATCTTGCAGGCCGCGGCCTGCGTGCTCTCGATGCTCATGCTCAGCCGCCTCCGGCCGGTCACGGCCCGCCGCGCGATCGCCCGGGAGAACATCTTCGCCAGCATCCGCGAGGGGCTCGCCTACGTCCGCCGCGACCAGCCACTGCTGCTCCTCCTCACCCACAGCATGATCGCGGCGGTCTGCGTGCTCGGCTTCCTCAACCTCATGCCCGCCTACGCGGACAACGCCCTCGGCTTCGGGCCGGGCGGCTTCGGGCTGCTCATGTCGTTGATGGGGGCCGGCGGGCTTCTGGGCTCCGTGGTCGTGGGTGGGCTCGGCTATCCCAAAGGGAAGGCCAAGTGGCTCGTCGTGGCCGCGATGGTCGCCGGGGCCATGCTGCTCGCCATGGGCGCGGCCCCAATCGCCGCCGTCGCCATCGCGGCCATGTTGATTCTCGGCGCGACCCAGACGGTGCTCTTCGTCGAAGGGAACGCGATGGTCCAGGTGTACGCCGACGACCGCTACCGCGGGCGGGCCATCTCGCTCTTCTTCATGACCCACGGCGCGGTACCGCTCGGCGCGCTCTGGGCCGGCGGCGCGGCGGAGATCATCGGCGTGGAGGCCGTCTTCGTCCTGCTGGGCGCCCTGGGGGTCGGGCTCAACGCGCTGCTCGTACTGATTGCGCCGCGACTCTGGCGGCTGTAAACCGGGGGCAGAGCAGGTATCATTGCCCGCCCATGGAATCCGACGGGCGTTACAGGCATACTATGGCCTTCCCGCCGAAGGGCGGCGTCGGTGGCAAGGCACGACGGAAAGGGGTCGCGGCATGGCGCGAATCAGCGGCGCGGAAATCCTCACCAGGCAGCTCGAGACCGAGGGCGTGGACACCGTCTTCAACCTCCCCGGCGACCCGATGGGTGAGATCAACACGTCGATGCGGCAGCACGGCATGCGGCTCATCAACTTCCGGCACGAGCAGGCGAGCGGGCTCGCCGCCCAAGCCTACGGCTACGTGACGCGCCGCCCGGGCGTGGCCATCTGCCCCTCGGGACCGGCGATGACCAACGCGCTGACGGCGCTGGAGACGGCGCGGTCGAACTGCTGGCCCGTGCTGGTCATCGGCGGCAACGGCGACCTCCGCCGCCGCTACCGGGGCGACTTCCAGGAGGCCCCCCAGGTCGAGGCGGCGGCGCCGTTCTGCAAGTGGTCGGTGCAGATCGAGGATCCTCGACAGCTTCCCTATTATGCCCACGCTGCAATCCAGAAGATGATGAACGGCCGACCGATGCCGGTCTATCTCGACCTTCCTTCGAACGTCATCTCCGGCGCCGTGGAAGAGGACGAGGTCCGGTTCTTCCCCAAATCGGCGGAGCCGGCGCGCCCGCTCGCCGACCCCGCCCTGGTCGAAGCGGCGGCGCGGGAGATCCTGCAGGCCGAACGACCCCTCCTGCTCGTCGGCAAGGGCCTGGCGTGGTCCGACGCCGCCGAGGAGGTCCGCGAGCTCGTCGACCGGCTGCAGATTCCCTTCGTGCCCTCGCCGATGGGCAAGGGCGTTGTCCCCGACGACCACCCGCTGAACGCCTCCGGTGCCCGCAGCTACGCCCTCCAGAACGCCGACCTCGTGATCCTCGCCGGCGCCCGCTTCAACTGGATCTTCCACTTCGGCGCGCCGCCGCGATTCTCGCCCGACGTCAAAGTCGTGCAGATTGACATCGACCCGTCGGAGATCGGGAACGGCGCACCCGCCGAGGTCGGCCTCGTCGGGGATGCCAAGGCCGTCTTCCGGCAAGTCCTCGACGCCGCGGGCGGCGCGCGCCGTCCCGAGACGCCGTGGCTGCCATCTCTCCAAATGGAGGCCGAGAAGAACGCCTCCGCGATCAGCGAGTTCCTCGAAGCCGACGCGGCGCCGATGAACATGTACCAGATGTACCGCGACGTCGTTGAACTGATGGACGACGACGCCACGGTGACCGCCGACGGCGAGAACGCGATGGCGATCTCGCGGGTCATGGTGCCGAACTACCAGCCCCGCCACCGGCTCGACGCCGGCGTCAGCGGCTGCATGGGCGTTTCCGTGCCCTACGCCATCGGCGCGGCGGCGGCGACACCGGGCAAGCAGGTCTTTTCGTTCAACGGCGACTACGCCTTCGGCTGGAACGGCATGGAGGCGGAGACCGCGGTGCGCAACGACCTGCCCATCGTCTTCGTCGTGGCGAACAACGTCTCCGTCGGCGGGCCGCAGAAGATGGAGCTTGGCTCGGCAGCGAAAGCGGAGAGCCAGCCCGAAGGCGTGCGGTACGACAAGATCATGGAGGCCTTCGGCGGGCACGGCGAGCACGTGGAGCGGCCCGAGGAGCTGAAGCCCGCCGTCGAGCGGTCGCTGGCCTCGGGCAAGGCGTCGCTGGTGAACGTCGTCATCAACAAGCGGCCCGCCCGCAAGAAGCAGGTCCACCACTGGATGGGCCGGGAATCCCGCATGGAGTACTAGGCCCGGGCGATGTCCACCCACGAGAGCGACAACGGCGATTCCGGCGGCGACGGCCTTTCCATCGACCGCCTGATCCAGGGGCGCGCGACACGCGTCCAAGACCGGGACATCTTCGCCCCGACGTTCGATTTCACCCTGCCGCAGGAGGCGAAGGCGGCCCAGGCTTATCCCTTCTATCAGCCGCTGGAACGCAATGAAGGGCCCGAGGCCGTGATCTACGGCAAGCGGGTGTTGATGCTGGGCTCAAACAACTACCTCGGCCTCACGCGCCACCCCAAGGTGATGGAAGCAGCGGCGGCGGCGATCCAGCGCTTCGGCACATCGATGACGGGTTCGCGGGTGCTGAACGGCACTATGGACCTGCACGAGCAGCTTGAGGAACGCATCGCGCGGTTCCTCAACAAGGAAGCCGCCCTCGTCTTCACCACCGGCTACCAGGCGAACCTCGGCGCAATCTCCGCGCTGGTTGGGCCCGGCTCCGCCGCCGTCGTCGACAAGGCCGATCACGCCAGCATCTACGACGGGTGCAGCCTCTCCGGCGGCAAGATGCTGCGCTTCCGCCACAACGACGCAAGACACCTCGATACGGTCCTGCGGGGCCTCGACGGCGGCCCCGCCCTCGTCATCGTCGACGGCGTCTATAGCATGAGCGGCGCCGTCGTCGATCTGCCCGGCGTGGTCGCGGCCTGCCGCGAGCACGCCGTGCGCCTGCTTGTCGACGACGCCCACGCCATCGGCGTGCTCGGCGAGGGAGGGCGCGGTACGGGGAGCCACTTCGGGCTCGAAGACGACGTCGACCTGATCGTGGGCACCTTCTCGAAGTCGCTCGCCTCCATCGGCGGCTTCGTCGCCGGGCAGCAGCCCGTGGTCGATTGGGTGCGCCACTTCGCGCGGCCGATGGTGTTCAGCGCGAGCCTGCCCCCCGCGTCGACGGCGGCGGTCCTCGCGGCGCTGGAGGTGCTTGAAAGCGAGCCGGAGCGCGTCGAGCGCGTTCGAGCCCTGGGGCAGCAACTCCGCGCCGGCCTCAGGAGGCTGGGCTTCGAGGTGTCGGACTCCGAGTCGCTGGTGGCTCCAGTTCCCGTCGGCGACGAGGTTGAGACGGTGCGCGTGTGGCACGCGCTCCTCGAGCACGGCGTCTACACCAACCCCGTCGTCTTCCCGGCCGCCGCGAAGGGCCGCGCCCTGCTGCGCATCAGCTGCATGGCGACGCAGACGCCGGAGCAGATCGACTACGCGCTCGAACAGTTCAAAGCCGTCGGCAAGGCCCGAGGGCTCATCTAGCCCCGGCCCGCGTGGAGACCACGGGCCGCATCCGCGTCGAGCCGGTATCCGGCCGCGGCGTGGAGGCGTTCATCGCCGCGCCGCGGCGCCTGTACGAAGGCAATCCCCACTGGGTGCCGCCCCTTGCGCTGATGGAGCGGGCCGAGCTCGACCCCAAGCGCAACCCCTTCCTGCAACAGGCCGAGGCGGCGCTCTTCCTTGCCTACCGGGAGGACGGCCGGACGGCAGGGCGCATCTCCGCGCAGATCGACCCCGCACACAACGACCGCCATGCGGAAAAGACGGGCTTCTTCGGCTTCTTCGAATGCGAGAACGACCCCGAGGCCGCCGCCGCGCTCCTCGGCGCGGCAGAGTCGTGGCTGGCGGAACGCGGGATGGAGCGCATCCGTGGGCCGATGAGCTTCTCCATCAACGGCATCGCCGGCCTGCTGGCCGACGGCTTCGACTCGCCGCCCCGCGTCATGACGCCCTACACCCATCCCTACTACCTCGACCTGCTCGAAGGAGCGGGCTTCCGCAAGGCCAAGGACCTTTACGCTTGGCGCTTCGACTGGACGCGGCCGCCTCCACGGGCCGCCCGCAGCGTCGAGCGGCTGCGCGCTCGCCCCGACGTGACAGTCCGTCCCATTCGCATGCGCCGGTACCGGCAAGAGATCCACGCCATTCTCGACGTCTTCAACGACGCGTGGTCGGAGAACTGGGGCTTCGTCCCCGTGACCGGCGCGGAGGCCGACAACCTGGCAAGCACGCTGCGCCCCATCGTCGATCCCAAGGTGGTCATCGTCGTCGAGGTCGGCGGCCGGACCGCCGGCATCGCCGTGGGCGTCCCCGACCTCAACGAGGCGATCCGCGACCTCGGCGGCAGACTCTTCCCCCTTGGCTTCTTGAAGCTGCTGTGGCGCGTCAAGGTGCGCCGACTCAAGAGCGGCCGTCTCTTCCTGGTGGGCGTGGGCAAGGAATTCCGGAGCCGCGACCTCGCCGGCCTGCCCTATCTGCTCATCGACGAGATCACCCGGCGTGGGACGGCCCGCGGCTACCGGAACACCGAGCTTTCCTGGACGCTCGAAGACAACCACGCTATCACCGCCGTGCTCCGCCGGATGGAATGCGAGCACTACAAGACGTTCCGCATCTACGAAAAGGACATCGGCTTCACGGAAGGGCGGGCCGCCTAGCATGAAGGTCCTCGTCACCGGCGCCACCGGATTCGTCGGCTCCCACATCGCCGAGCAGCTTGCCGCCAGCGGTCACGAGGTGCGCGTCCTCCTCCGTACCACGAGCAGCCGCCGTTTCCTCGAAGGCATCCCATTCGAGGAAGCCGTGGGCGACCTCACCGACGCCGCGTCGCTGGGCCCGGCGGCGCGCGGGGTCGACGCCGTCATCCACGCCGCGGGGCTGGTGAAGGCGCGGTCGGCGCGCGAGTTCCAGGAGGTGAACGCTCAGGGAACCAGCAACCTGCTCGCAGCCGTCGAGCGCGAGGTCCCCGGTCTGAAGCGCTTCGTTTACGTCTCCAGCCTCGCCGCGCACGGGCCGAGCCCCGACGGCGTACCGAGACCGCTCGACGCCGCCCTCGCGCCCGTCTCCGTCTACGGGCGCGCCAAGGCCGAGGGGGAGGCCCTCGTCCGGCGGTCTCCGCTCGGCGACCGCGCCGTGATGCTCCGCCTGCCCGCGGTCTACGGCCCCAAAGACTTCGCCCTGCTCTCCTTCTTCAAACTCGTGAAGCTGCGCTTCGCGCCGCTGCTCTACGGCGGGCGCAACACCCTCTCCATCATCTACGCCGAGGACGCGGCTCGGGCAGCGGCCGACCTCGCCACGTCGAGCGCCGCGGTCGGCGGCAAGGCGTACACCGCCGACGATGGGTGGCGCTACACCTGGCGCGACCTCGTGGCCCACGTCGAGGCGGCGATGGGACGCAAGGCGCTGGTGTTGCCTACACCTTTGTGGGCCTACTGGCTGGCAGGGCTCGCCTCGGAGGCGTTCGGCGCCGTGACGCGGAAGGCCACTCCGCTCTCGCGCGACAAGGTGGTCGAGATGCGGCAGCGGTACTGGATCTGCTCGAACGAGGCCATCGAGGCCGACCTCGGCTGGCAGCCGCAAGTCTCCTTCGGAGAAGGCGCGAGACGCGCCGCTGCCTGGTACAGGGAGCAGGGTCTGCTGTAGGGAGAGCGGCGCCCTGCGGGCGCCCGCGCGCCTGACGGCGCGCGCCCTCTCTCAAATCTCCCCCAGAGGGGAGACCCTTGCGTAACCTTGGCCGAGCCCCACAAGGCCGTTCGGAGGATAGGGAACGGGCGATTCGTGAATCGCCCCTACGGGGGAAGGGAGAAGACCCCGCCCGCACCCCTGGGCAACCACGAGGGTTGCCCCTACATGGATGATCCGCCGGCGCCGACGAGTTGTGCAACGGTCTCCAGAGGGGAAGGGTCTGGGACCGCTCCGCGGGCCGGCCTCTTGCGGAGAGGCGGGGCGGCAGTCCAACATTGCGGCAACCGGTAGGTGAATCTTGAAGACGATCCCCGACAACGTGTCGCGCTACGCGGCGACGCCGGAGTTTACGGAGACGACCGCGCCGGGCCACTTGCTTGAATCGCACGAGACGAAGCCTGGGGTGTGGGCAAAGGTCGTAGTGCTGGAGGGCTCGCTGCGCTACTGCATTATTGGCCCGGACGTGGAGGAGCACGAGCTGGCGCCGGACCGGACCGGCGTCGCCGAGCCGGAAGTGCCGCACCGGGTCGAGATCACCGGGCCGGTGCGATTCCAACTGGAGCTCTACCGCTGACGCGCAGCCGACGAAAGGAACAGCCATGGCCGAGCGCATGACGCCGCCGTACAAGGACCTGCCGGTGATCGAGAAGACGGGGTACCGCCACGCTTGGGGCGTCTTCGGCGACGGCGACGAGCTCGGCACCATCGCCCGGCTCACGCCGGAGCGCATCGCGCGGGCGGCGCGCACGGTGCACCGGGGGGCTGTCTTCAACCTGTCGCTTCCGCTGAACGAGCCCAACCCGCCGATCGTCGAGCGCCGCAAGCCGTACCGTCACGAGATCGTCGAGCCTGAACGCAACTCCCGCGACGACAAGATCGACGACCTCTGGAACCAAGCCTCCAGCCAGATCGACGCGCTGTCGCACATGCGCTACCGCGAGTTCGGCTTCTACAACGGGCTGGAGAAGGCCGCCGTCGACGGCGGCGCGCTCGGCATCGACCGGTGGGCCGACCACGGCATCGTGGGGCGCGGCCTGCTGCTCGACATGCCGCGCTACTTCGCCTCGCGGGGCGAGCCGTTCGACCCGTCGCGGGACACGGCGTGGCAGCCGGACATACTCGAAGCCGCGCTCGCGGCCCAAGGTGTCGAGCCGGAGGAGGGCGACATGCTCCTCCTCCGCACCGGCTGGATGGCGCACTACCTGTCCCTCTCCGAAGAGCAACGGGCCGCGCTGCCCCAGCACCTCGGCCCCGGCGGCCTGGAGAGTCCAGGGCTGAGCGCGGTTGAGGAGAGCGCCGCCTTCCTCTGGGACGCCGGATTCTCGCTGGTCGCCGCCGACAACCCCGCTGTCGAGGACTCTCCCGGCAGCCCCGAGGCCGGCTTTCTCCACCGACGGCTCATCCCGCTTCTCGGCATGGCGCTCGGCGAACTCTGGACCTTCGAGACCCTGGCCGACGACTGCGCCCGGGAGGGCGTCTACGAGTGCATGGTCGTCGCCGTCCCCCTCAACCTGCCGCGGGGTGTCGGCTCGCCGGCCAACGCCATCGCCATCAAGTAGCCGGCGATGCAGTAGAATCGCTGCCCATGAAGATCGGCGTCACCTACGACATCCGTAACCCGCCCCAGTGGCGCGTACCCTACGACGCGCTCTACCACGACACCCTCGACCACATGGCGATGGTGGAGGACTGGGGCTTCGACCAGGTCTGGATCCAACAGCACCACTTCGAGGAGTCGGCGTACGGCCCGTCGTTCGCCGCCTTCGTCGGCGCGCTGGCCATGCGGACCACGCGGATACGGATCGGCTCGTCCATCAAGATCCTGCCGCTGTATCATCCGTTGCTTGTCGCTGAGGAGATGGCCGTCCTCGACCAGTTGCTCCGGGGCCGGCTTGACGTGGGCGTCGGCATCGGCCACCGGCTGAAGGAGTTCGAGATCCTCGGCGTACCGAAGAACCAACGGCCGTCGCGCATGGAGGAAGGGATCGAGATCATGCGCCGGGCGTGGACCGAGGACCGGGTCAACTTCCACGGGCGGCGCTTCACGATCGACGACGCGGAGGTGCAGCCGAAGCCGATGCAGCAGCCGCTGCCCATCTGGGTGGCGACGCGTACGCCGGCCGCCTCGGAGCGCGCCGCCCGCCTTGGCTGCAACCTCAAGCCGGGCAGCACCGATCCGGAGGTCTACCGCACCTACGCGCAAGGACTGAAGGCGCGGGGCGAACCGTTCGACGGCTACCGGGTGACCGTGAGCCTGTCCGCGATCGTCACCAAGGACGACCCCGACAAGGTCTGGGAGCGTCTGCGGCCCCACTACCAGTACCGGCGGGCCTTCTTCGACACGATCATCGCCGAGTTCGGCGACACGCCCCTCACCGGGACCCCCGCCGGCGAGATCACAAAGACGGCGATCAAGCCGGGAGTCTACGGCGACGAGATGGTCGGCTCGCCGGACACGATTCTGCGGAACCTCGAAGAGCTCCGCGCGACCTGGTTTTGGGACGGCTTGAGGCCGACGGACTTGATCATCCGGACGCCGCCGCCCGGGGTACCGCTGAAGGAGTTCGAGTCGTCCTTCGAGCTTTTCGTGCGGGAGATCATGCCCGTCGTGCAGGGGTGGTAGGAGCGCGGGGCAAAACGAAGGGGCCGCACGTGACGGCCCCTTCTCCGCGTCCGATGCCGCTGCGGACGGCTAGGCGGCCTTCACCTCGATTGCCTTGGCCCGAGCCGCTTCGGGCTTGGGGATGGTGACGGTCAGGACGCCGTTCTCGCAGGACGCGGTGATCGAATCGGGGTCGACGCCTTCGGGAAGGCGCAAGGCGCGGTGGAGGGAGCCGAAGCTCTTGCGGCGGTAGCCGTCGCCGCTCTCCTCCTCCGCCTTGGCCTCGCCCGAAATGGTGAGGGAGCGGCCCTCGAGCTCGACC
The DNA here is from genome assembly GCA_034421515.1 of Dehalococcoidia bacterium. Classification (GTDB taxonomy): domain Bacteria; phylum Chloroflexota; class Dehalococcoidia; order SHYB01; family SHYB01; genus DAOUKH01. The sequence goes on along the minus strand of DAOUKH010000019.1, from coordinate 47,138 downwards.
TTGATGTCGTCGGGCGCGAGTCCCGGCACCGCGGCGCTCACCACGTAGGCGCCGTCGTTCTCGTCGATGTCGAAGCCGTAGGACGGGAGGCGTCCGTGGAAGGACGCGGGGAGGTCCCCGAACCATGCCGGCGCGAAGGCGCGGTGGCGGAGGTACCGCCTCGGGAACGGGGAGACGTGTCGGAACGGGCTCCATCGGACCAGGTTGCTCATACGAATCCTCCTCGTTGAAAATGGTTGGGGCTTCCGCCCCTACTGACTTATTGTGCAGTATATACATTGATATATTTCATGTCAAGTAGATGTGTACCAATATGATTATATTGCTTGATTAAGAATACTGTAGCGAGATATAATGCCGGTGTAAGCTCTCAGGAGCGGCAATCATGCCGGAGCAAGACCTCTACACGGTGCTCGGCGTCCCCCGCGACGCCAGCCAAAAGGACATCAAGCAGGCCTTCCGCAAGCTGGCCCGCGAGCATCACCCCGACGTGAACCCGGGCGACGAGGCGTCGGAGCGCAAGTTCAAGCAGGTCAACGAGGCCTACGAGGTGCTCTCCGATGAGAAGAACCGCAAGGCTTATGACAAGTACGGCCGCGACTGGAAGCACGCCGAGGAGTTCGAGAAGGCCGGCGTCGGAGGCCGGGGCGGTTCCGGTGCGTGGCGCTGGGCCTCGGGCGGCGGTCGCCGGGGCGGATTCGAGGGGTTCGGCGGGTTCGACGACGTGCTCGGCTCCATGTTCGGAGGCGGCCGGCCGGCCCGGATGCGGGGCCGCGACCTCGACCACCGCGTCGACGTCTCGCTGGAAGAGGCCTTCCAGGGCTCGCAGCGGACGCTGACCCTGCGGGACGAGCAGGGTCGCCCCCGGCGTATCGAGGTCAAGATTCCCAAGGGTGTCAAGACCGACTCCCGTGTGCGCGTCGCCGGTGAGGGGCACCCGGGCATGGGCGGCGGGCCGAGCGGCGACCTGCACCTCGTCGTCCGGGTGCTGCCGCACGCCGCGTTCGAGCGGCGGGGCGACGACCTCCACACCAACATCCCGGTCGCGCTGACCGGCGCGGTGCTGGGAACCGAGGTCGAGGTCCCCACGCTCTCCGGTAAGGTAGCCCTCAAGATTCCGCCCGAGACGCAGAACGGCAAGAGCTTCCGCCTGCGCGGCAAGGGGATGCCGCGCCTGAAGGGCGGCGGCGCGGGCGACCTGTACGCCAAGGTGGTCGTCCAATTGCCCGCCAATCTCTCCGAGCGGGAGCGGGCGCTCTTCCAAGAACTCCAGGACCTCCGCGGCTAAACTGGAGCGCAAGGCCCGCCGCTCGCCGGACGGGAGGAAGAAGATGAGACCGGAACGATTTACCGCACAGGCGCAGGAAGTCATCGAAGACTCCCAACGCTTCGTGCGCGAGTATTCCCACAACCAATGGGACGTCGAGCACGTCTTCCTTGCCCTTGTCAGGCAGAGGAACGGCGTCGGCGAGAAGGTGCTCAGTAGCCTGGGCGTCGACACGACGGAGGTCGAGCGGCGGATACGCGCGGCGCTTGGCGAGAGCCCTAAGGTGGACAATCCCGGCAACGAGATCTACCTGACGCCCCGCGTCGACCGGCTCTTCACGGCCGCCGAGGACGAGGCGAAGCGCCTCAAACAGGACCCTATCGGAGTCGAGCACGTGCTGGTCGCGCTCACTCAAGAAACCGAGGGGGCGACCGCGGCTATCCTCCGCGAGTTCGGCATTACCCAGGACAGGGTGTGGTCCGCGCTTGGCGAAGTCCCAAGCGAGGACAGCACCAACGGCGCTCTGGCCAAGTACAGCCTCGACCTCACCGCCCTAGCCAAGGAGAACAAGCTCGACCCCGTGATCGGCCGCGACGCGGAGACCAGGCGCGTCGTCCAGATTCTGACGCGGCGCTCGAAGAACAACCCTGTCGTCATCGGCGAGGCCGGCGTGGGCAAGACCGCCGTCGTCGAGGGCCTTGCGCAGCGGATCGCCTTCGACGACGTGCCCGACTCGCTGAAGGGCCGGCGCGTCCTCTCCCTCGACCTCGGCGCGCTGGTCGCCGGGTCGAAGTTCCGGGGCGAGTTCGAGGAGCGCCTGAAGGCCGTCATGGACGAAATCAAGGAGGCTGAGGGCGAGATCGTCCTCTTCATCGACGAGATCCACACCGTGGTCGGCGCGGGCGCGGCCGAGGGCGCCATCGACGCCAGCAACATGCTCAAACCCGCCCTGGCGCGGGGCGACCTGCAGTGCGTCGGCGCGACGACGCTCGACGAGTTCCGCAAGCATATCGAGAAGGACGCGGCCCTGACCCGCCGCTTCTCGCCGGTTTATCTCGACGAGCCGAGCGTCGAAGACACCATCGAAATCCTCAAGGGCATCAAGCCTCGCTACGAGGCACACCACAAGGTCGAGATCGACGACGCGGCGCTGGAGGCCGCGGCCCGCCTTTCCGCGCGCTACCTGACCGAGCGCTTCCTTCCCGACAAGGCCATCGACCTGATCGACGAAGCGGCGAGCAAGGTGCGTATCGACTCGCAGAGCGCACCGTCCGACGTCCGCGACCTCGAGCTGCGCCTCACCAGGCTGAAGAATGAGGAGGAAGCCACCCACGAGCGGGAGGACTACGAAAGCTCCGCGCGCATCAAGACGGAGCGCATGCAGGCCGAGGAGGAGTACGACCGCATGCACGACGCGTGGCGCAGCAGCGGCAAGGCAGAGGGCCGCGTTACCGAGGAGACCGTTGCCGAGGTCATCGGGGCCTGGACCGGCATCACCGTCTCGCGGCTCCTCGAAGGCGAGGCCAAGAAGCTTCTCGCCATGGAGGAGCGCCTGCACGAACGCGTCATCGGTCAGGAGGAGGCCATCGTGGCGGTCTCCGACGCCCTGCGCCGCGCCCGGTCGGGGCTGAAGGACCCCAAGCGCCCCATCGGCTCGTTCGTCTTCGCCGGCCCCACCGGCGTGGGGAAGACCGAGCTCGCCAAGGCGCTGGCCGAGTTTATGTTCGACAACGAAGACTCCATCGTGCGGCTCGACATGTCGGAGTACATGGAGAAGCACACCGTCTCGCGCCTCATCGGCGCCCCGCCCGGCTACATCGGCTACGACGAAGGGGGCCAGCTCACCGAGGCGGTGCGCCGCCGCCCGTTCCGGGTCGTCCTCCTGGACGAGGTGGAGAAAGCGCACCCCGACGTCTTCAACGTCCTGCTCCAGATCCTGGAAGACGGACGCTTGACCGACAGCCACGGCCGCACGGTGGACTTCAAGAACACCATCGTCATCATGACGAGCAACCTTGGTACGAGCGACCTCCGCCGCTCCGGCTTCGGCTTCAGGCCCGAGAACGGACCGAACGGCGGCGAAGTCGAGAAGATGCGGCGCTCGATCGACGAGGCAATCAAGCGGGCCTTCCGCCCCGAGCTCCTCAACCGCATCGACGAGATCATCGTCTTCGAGCCCCTGAGCCGAGAAGAGATCGGCCGCATCGTCGACCTGCTCATCGCCGAGGTGGAGCGGCGCCTCGAAGACCGCCGAATCGCCATCGAGCTTACGCAGGAGGCCAAGGACTGGCTCGCCGCCGAGGGATACGACCCGACCTACGGCGCGAGGCCGCTGCGCCGCACGATCCAGCGCTCGATCGAGAACCCGCTGGCCAAGCGCATCCTCAGCGGCGAATTCCCTGAAGGATCCCGCATCGCCGTGAGCATCGAGGACGGCCAGCCCGCGTTCGCCTTGGGCGAAGGCAAGCAGGCGGCGTAGGCGCAGACCCGCCGGGGCCCCACGAGTCGGCGGGCTTGGCGGCAGCACATGGACTTCCCACCCGACCGGTACGCGACCGTCGAAGGGCACCGCGTGCGGTACTGGGAGGAAGGCGCCGGGCCGGCCATCGTGTTTGTGCATGGGCTGGCGAACTCCGTTATCACCTGGCGGAAGAACGTCGAGGCGCTGAGCCACCACTTTCGGGTCATTGCTCTCGACCTTCCCGGCCACGGCCTCTCCGACATGCCCAAGGTCCGGTTCGGCCTTCCCGAGGGCGCGGCCTTCGTCGCCTCGTTCCTCGACGAGGTAGGCGTCGACCGCGCCCACCTCGTCGGCAACTCGATGGGCGGCGCCGTGGCCCTCGAGCTCGCGCTGGCGCGGCCCGAGCGCGTGGCCTCCCTCACGCTCGCCGACAGCGCAGGCCTGGGCCGGGAGATCTCGCTTGTGCTCCGGTTGGGTTCCCTTCCGCTCCTCGGGGAATATGCCCGGCGGCCCACCCTGAAGGGTGTCCGCAACCTCGTCCGCTGGCTAGTCCACGACCCCGCCCTGGTGGACGAAGACGAGCTGCCCCTCCGCCTCGCATACCTGAAACGAGAGGGGTCGGCGCAGGCGCTGCTCCGCTTCCTCCGCACCGGCGTCGGTCTGTTTGGGCAGCGTCCGGCTACGCGCCGGGACGCGAGCCTGTTGTCGCTGTCAGTGCCTACCTTGATCGTCTGGGGCGCGCAGGACCCGCTCTTTCCCGTCCGGCAGGCAGAGCAGGCGGCTCGCGCCATACCCGGCGCCACGCTGCACGTCTTCGACGCCTGCGGCCATTGGCCCCAATATGAGCACCCCGACGAGTTCAACCGGCTGCTTGGGGGCTTTGTGGAGTCCGTGGGCTAGAGCCGAGCCGACTTTGGGAGGTTTGGTGCGCCCCGCCCTCACCCCAACCCTCTCCCAGCGGGAGAGGGGGAAGACCCCCGCGCCCCACCGCGCCCCACCCCAGCCCTCTCTCAGTTTCTCCCAGAGGGAGAGAGGCAGGAGGGGAGAAGACCCCGCCCGCACCCCTGGGCAACCACGAGGGTTGCCCCTACACGGATGATCCGCTGCCGGCATTGCCGGTTGTGCCAAGGTGTCCAGCGAGAGAGGGGGCAGGGGGTCCCGGTTGCGCGCTCGTAGCGCGGCGGCTTAATCTGGATTCATGGGCCCTGAGCCGATAGCGGGCGACCCCGCCGACGAAGTGGAAGCGGCGGCGCAGGACTTCGCCGTCCCCGAAGAGGCGCTGCCCCTCCCCTTTGACCCCAGCCACTTCCGCTGGATCATCCTCGGGCTCGTCATCGTCGTGGTTGCCGTCGCGCTCGTCTTCCGCAACGACCTTTCCGACGCTGAAGGTCTAGTGCAGCGGCTGGGTTACCCGGCAATCTTCACCCTGTCGCTCGTCGGCGCGGGGGGGCTCGTCATCCCGTTGCCCAGCACGCTCGCCGTCTTCGTCGGAGGCGACCTGTTGAACCCGATCTTCGTCGGCCTGCTCGCCGGGGTCGGCGAGGCTATGGGCGAGATCACCGGTTATGCCCTCGGCTACAGCGGCAAGGGGGTCATCGACAAGAGCCGGCTCTATAATCGGTTCGAGCGTTGGGTGCGGAAGCGCGGGGGCTGGGTGATCTTCATCGTGAGCGTCATCCCCAACCCCGTCTTCGACGTGCTGGGGATCGCGGCGGGCGCGCTCCGCTATCCGCTCCGCCGCTTCTTGCTCATCGCCTGGACGGGCAAGACAATCAAGAACGTCGGCATCGCCTACGCCGGCGCGCAGAGCGTCACCTGGATCAAGGACGTCTTCATCTAGCAAGCATGACGGCGCGAAACGAGAAATATCCATCGCCGACGGCGGCGAACACCGGCGCGGTCATCGCCGCCGCCGGGTCGAGCAGCCGCATGGGCGGCGTCGACAAGATCTTCGCGCCGCTCGAAGGGCGCGCCGTTCTGGCGCACAGCGTCGCCGCGTTCGAAGCCCACCCCCGCGTGGGGGCCGCCGTCGTCGTCCTGCACGCCGACTCTGTCGAGCCGGGCCGCGACCTCGCCCGCGAGATGGGTTGGAGCAAAGTCGCCGCCGTCGTGGCAGGCGGGGACCGCCGACAGGACTCCGTGGCAGCCGGTCTCGACGCCCTGCCCCCCGGCTGCCGCTGGGTCCTGGTCCACGACGGCGCCCGCCCCTGTGTCACCGGCGACGTCATCGACCGCGGTATCGACGCCGCTGCCGAGTGCGGCGCCGCCGTCGCCGCCATGCCGGTCAAGGACACGATCAAGGTCGTCGACGCCAACGGCGTGGTCGTCGAGACGCCAGAGCGCGCCGCGCTGTGGGCGGTCCAGACCCCGCAGGTCTTCCGTCTCGACCTGCTTCGCGCCGCTTACGCCGCGGGCGACGAGAACGTCACCGACGACGCCGCGCTCGTCGAGCGGCTGGGACACGCGGTCAAGGTCTTCCGCGGCTCCTACGACAACATCAAGGTGACCACACCCGAAGACCTCGACGTAGCGGCGACACTGCTCCGGCGCGCCACGGAGGCCCCGGCATGATCCGCGTCGGCCTCGGCTGGGACGCCCACCCGCTCGTCGCGGGACGCCCGCTGACGCTCGCGGGCGTGGTCGTTCCCTCCGACCTCGGTCCCGACGGCCACAGCGACGCCGACCCGCTCTCGCACGCCATCGTCGACGCGCTCCTCGGCGCCGCCGGCCTGGGCGACATCGGCCAACACTTCCCTCCATCCGACCCGCGGTACAAGGACGCGCCCAGCCTCACGTTCTTGGAGCAGACCGTGGTCCTCCTCCGGGAGCATCGTTGGCGGGTGGGAAATGTCGATGCTACAATCATCCTTCAGAGGCCCAAACTGGCGGCCTACCTCCCCGAGATGCAAGAACGGACCGCCGCGGCGCTCGGCGTCGATGCGTCCCGGATCAACGTCAAGGCCAAGTCATCCAACGGCCTGGGCTTCGAGGGGACGGGGGACGGCGTCTCGGCCCAGGCCGTCGCGCTGATCGAGTCCGACTCCTGATGCAAGTCTTCAACACCCTCACGCGCGCCAAGAGCGATTTTGCGCCGTTCGACGGCGAGACCGTCCGCATGTACGTCTGCGGCATCACGCCCTACTCCCCGGCGCACGTCGGCCACGCCATGAGTTACATCATCTTCGACGTGGTGCGGCGCTACCTCGAATGGCGCGGGTTGGCCGTCAAGCACGTCCAGAACTTCACCGACATCGACGACAAGATCATCGAGCGGGCCGCCCGGCTCGGCATCGACTCCGCCGAGCTCGCCGGCCGCCACATCGACGACTTCCACGCGGAGATGGCGGAGCTCAACATCCTGCCCGCCCACGTCTACCCCCGCGCCACCGAGGAGCTTCCCAAGATCATCGAGCTGATCGAAGGGCTCATCGCGTCGGGCTACGCCTATGCCGCGGGCGGCGACGTCTACTTCCGGGTGCGCCAAGACGACGACTATGGCGCGCTCAGTCACCGGACCCTGGAGGGCATGCTCGCCGGGGCGCGCGTCGAGCCCGGCGCGGGCAAGGAAGACCCGCTCGACTTCGCGCTCTGGAAGGGCGCCAAGGAGGGCGAGCCCGCTTGGCCCAGCCCTTGGGGCCCCGGACGGCCCGGCTGGCACATCGAGTGCAGCGCCATGTCCCTGCGCCACCTCGGCGAGACCATCGACATCCACGGCGGCGGCGCCGACCTCATCTTTCCCCACCACGAGAACGAGATCGCCCAGAGCGAGTCGTTCACCGGTAAGACGCCCTTCGTTCGGTTCTGGATGCACAACGGACTCCTCCAGCTTGGGGAAGAGAAGATGAGCAAGTCGCTGGGCAACCTGATCACGGTGCGCGAGGCGCTCGATCGCCACAACCCCGACGCCATCCGCGTCTTCGTCCTGAGCTCGTACTACCGCAGTCCGCTCAAGTTCAGCGAGGAGAACGTGTCCGCCGCCGGACGCGGCGCGCAGCGCCTCCGCCACGCCGCCGCGGCGACGTCGAAGGCGGGCGGGAGCGGCGCGCTCGATGCGGCGGAGCACCGCGAGCGGTTCATCACCGCCATGGACGATGACTTCAACACCCCGCAGGCCGTCGCCTCCCTCTTCGACCTCGCCCGCGACATCAACCGGGCCGCCGAGGAAGGCCGCGACGTCGCCGGCGCGCAGGCCGCGCTCCTTGAGCTGACGGGCATCCTCGGCCTCACCCTCGAAACGCCCAAGCTCGACGCCGAAACCGGGCCCGCCCTCGACCTCCTCATCGAGACGCGCGCCGCCTTCCGAGGGGCCAAGCGCTTCGACCTCGCCGACATGGTGCGCGACCGGCTCACCGCCCTTGGGGTGAGTCTGGAAGACGGCCCCGACGGCACCCGCTGGACCGCCGAGGAGAAGATCGGCGACGCCGACCTGCTGCTCGACGTGCTCGTCGAAGCACGGAACGCGGCGCGGGAGGCCAAGGAGTTCGGCGTCGCCGACATCATCCGCGACCGGCTCGACGGGCTCGGCGTCCTCCTAGAAGACGGTCCCGACGGCACCCGGCGCCGGCCGAAGTCCTAGGGCTACTCCGGCAGCAGGTCGACGCGCAGACCGTCGTCGGCCACGTCCACGACCCGCACCCGTGCGATCTCGTTGCGCAGGTCGCGGCCGGCTGTGGTGAAGGCGCGGACGTAGTGCTCGGTGAGCCCGCTCCAGCGCCCGTCCTTCTCCTCCTCCCAGAGCACGACCGCGTCGTGGCCCTCGAAAGTCCGGCGGTAGGCCCGGGCCGATCGGTCGGCGAGGTCGAGCAGACGCGCCTCACGCGCGGCCTTGGTCTTGGGGTCGAGGTGGTCGGCGAAGTGGGCCGCCGACGTTCCCGGCCGGTGGGAGTAGGGGAAGACGTGGACCTGCGCGAAGGCCACGTCCTCGGCGAGCGCGACGGTGGCGCCGAAGTCCGCCTCCGTTTCCCCAGGGAAGCCGACGATGATGTCGGTCGTGATGGCGATGCCGGGCGCCGCCGACCGCAGCCGGTCGACGCAGCGGCGGAAGTCCGCCGCGCTATACCGGCGGCGCATGCGGCGCAGCACGGGATCGCTCCCGCTCTGCAGCGGGATGTGGACGTGGGGGCAGAGCCGCTCCTCGCGGTAGAGATCGATCATCCCGTCGGTGATCTCCTGCGGCTGGAGCGAGGAGAAGCGCAGCCGAGTCACGCCGGTCTCGTCGAGGGCGCGGCGCACGAGCTCTTCGTACCAGGTGCGGCCGTCCGGCGCGGAGCCGAACTCGAACCCATAGGAGCCAAGCTGGGTGCCGGTAAGGACGATCTCGCGGTAGCCGGCGGCGGTGCGGGCCCGCATCGTGTCGAGAATCCGGTCGATGGGCAGGCTCCGCTCACGGCCCCGCGTTTTCGGCACGATGCAGTAGGCGCAGACCTGGTTGCAGCCCTCTTGGATCTTGACCATCGAGCGCGCCCGGCGCCCATTGGATGGGGCAGCGACGTCAGCGGCCGGAAGGCCGAGGATGTCGAGGAGGCGCATCTTGTCGCGGTTGTCGACGACGAGGTCGACCTCGGCCATCGTTTCAAGGTCCTGGGGCGCGCGGTGCGCGTAGCAGCCGGTGGCGATGACCTGCGACGCAGGGTTCCGTCGTTTCGCCCGCCGCAGCATCTGGCGGGACTTGCGGTCGGCGACGTGGGTCACGGTGCAGCTGTTGAGGACGAAGACGTCGGGGCCGTCGGCGGGCGGGACGATGTCGTAGCCCGCGCGGGCGAAGGCCAACGACAGGGCTTCGGCCTCTGACTGGTTGAGCTTGCAGCCCAGGTGGGTGACGGCGGCAGTTGGCATAGGCGCTCGCCCGTAAGGGTACGGCATGGGGCGCCGCCCGTGGAAGCGCCATCCCAAGCCTCTCTCCCTCTGGGAGGCCTTTTGCGTAACCTTGACCAGGGCCCACGAAGCCATTCGGGGAATAGGGAACGGGCGCTTCGCGAAGCGCCCCTACAGGGGAGGGACGGCGGGTTTCGACCGCGGTTGGTGGTGATCAGGGAGTGGGCGACCACGAGGGTCGCCCCTACAGGGACGATCCTCCTGCGGCGTCGCGGGTTACGCAAAGGTCTCCGGGGGAGAAGAGGCCGGAGGGGACCGCCGCACCCCGCCCCGCCGACGCGCCTGCGGCGCGTGCCCTCTCTCAGTCTCCCCCAGAGGGGAGAGGTTTGAGGTGCTCCCAGAAGGAGAGGTTGGGAGGGGTTGAGGGAGTGTCGGTGCCCGCAGGCCCGCGGGCGCGGTATACTCGATGGCGTTATGACGACGACCGCCAGGATCGAGTACGAACCCGTCATCGGCCTCGAAGTGCACGCGCAGCTGCTGACGCAGAGCAAGATGTTCAGCCGCTGCCCGACGGACTACCAGACCGCGCCGCCGAACACCCGCGTCGACCCCGTCTCCATGGGGCTCCCCGGCGCCCTGCCGGTGATCAACCGCGCCGCCGTCGAGTACACCGTCATGACGGGGCTCGCCCTCAACTGCACCATCAACGAGCACACCAAGTTCGACCGCAAGAACTACCCGTATCCCGACCTCGTCAAGGGCTTTCAGATATCGCAGTACGACGAGCCGATCGCCAGCGGCGGCTGGCTGGAGATCGAGGCCGAGGACGGCAGCGTCCGCCGCGCCGGCATTACGCGGGTGCATCTGGAGGAAGACACCGCGAAGCTCCTCCACCGCGCCGAGCCCGGCGGCGAGGGCTACAGCCTCGTCGACCTGAACCGCTCCGGCATTCCCCTGATGGAGATCGTCGGCGAGCCCGACCTGCGCTCGGCCGAGGAGGCCCGCCGCTACCTCGTCAAGCTCCGCGCCATCCTCCAGTACCTTGGCGTCAGCACGGGGAGCATGGAGGAGGGCAGCTTCCGCTGCGACGCTAACGTCAGCCTCCGGCCCAAGGGCACGACGGACCTTCCCCCGACCAAGGTCGAAGTGAAGAACATGAACAGCTTCCGCTCGGTCTACCAGGCACTGCTGTTCGAGATCGAACGGCAGACGGAGCGCCTGGACACCGGCGAGCGAATCGTCCAAGAGACCCGCGGCTGGAACGAGGCCAGGGCAGTGACGATCAGCCAGCGCAGCAAGGAGCAGGCCCACGACTACCGGTACTTCCCAGAGCCCGACCTGCCGCCGCTGGCGCTGTCGCCGGCCTGGGTGGAGGAGATCGAAGCAACGCTGCCGGAGCTCCCCGACGCCCGCGGCCGCCGCTTCCAAGACCAGTACGGCCTCTCCGCCTACGACGCCGGACAACTCACCTCCACCAAGGCCATGGCCGACTTCTTCGAGGCGGTGGTCAAGGTCAACCCATCGACGGACGAACAGGGCCGCGCCAAGGCGGCGGCGAACTGGGCGCTCGGCGAGGTCAGCCGCCTGCTCAATGAGGCGGGCAAGGAGGTCGGCGACGAGGGGCTCAACCTCTCACCGGAACATCTCGCCGAGGTGCTCGACCTGATCGACGCGAAGACGATCACCGGGAACGTCGCCAAGGAAGTCTTCGAAGAAAGCTTCGCCACCGGCAAGGCGCCCGGCGCCATCGTGAAGGAAAAGGGGCTGACCCAGATTTCCGCTACGGACGACATGCTCCCCATCATCGACGAGGCCATCGCGGCGAACGAGAAGGCCGTCGCCGACTACCGGGCCGGCAAAGACACCGCGATCAAGTTCCTCGTCGGGCAGGTGATGAAGGCGACGAAGGGCCGCGCCAATCCCGGCGTGGTGATGGAGATGCTGCGGGAGCGGCTCGGCGGCTAGTGGCGTATACTGAACGGGACCGGCAGGCCGCCGGTCGAGGCGAAGACTCGTGGAAACCGTCCTCAACAGCATAACGATCGTGCTCGCCGTCGTGCTCGTGGGCATGGTGTTACTTCAGGTGAAGGGCACGGGCGGGGGAATCTTCGGCCAGGCTTACTCCACGAACTTCCGCACCCGCCGCGGTTTCGAGCAGACCCTCTTTCGCGGCACGATCGCGCTCACGGTGATCTTCGTCCTGCTCGCGCTGGTCAGCGCGAGGTTCATCGATCGCGGGTGACGCCCGCCGTCACGCTCACCACCGACTTCGGCCGCGTCGACGCCTACGCCGCCGCGATGAAGGGGGTCATCCTCGGCATCGCCCCCGGCGTCCCCTGCATCGACATCTCCCATGACGTCGCCCCGCAGGACGTCCTGCACGGCGCCTACGTGCTCGCCGAGGCGGTCACCTACTTCCCCGAGGGCTGCGTGCACGTCGCCGTCGTCGACCCCGGCGTCGGCACAGGCCGCCGCGCCATCGCGGCGCGCGCCGGCGGCGTCCACCTTGTAGGCCCCGACAACGGCGTGCTGAGCCTGGCCATCGAGGCGCTGCTGCCCGACGCGGCCGCCTGGCCATTCACAGAGGCTGAGTCCGACGACGACGCATTGGCGCGGACGGTCGAGTCGCCGCTCCCAACGGGCGTGGAAGTCTTCGAGCTAACGGACCCCGCCTACCGCCTCCCCGAGGTCAGCAACGTCTTCCACGGACGGGACATCTTCGCTCCGGCGGCGGCGCACCTCTGCTTCGGTATGGACGCGGCGCGGATGGGCTCCCGGCTCGACACACTCCAGCGGCTGTGCATCGCGCGGCCCACTCCAGCAGCCGACGGCGTGATCACGGCCCGCGTCATCCATGTCGACGCCTTCGGGAACGCCGTCACCAACCTCAAGCGCGGCGACGCACCCAACGTGACGTCGGTCGAGGCGGCGGGCCGCCTCGTCGGCGAGGTGCACCCCAGCTACGTATGGGCGGACGAAGGCACGCCGCTCGCGGTCTGGGGCAGCGGCGGGCGCCTCGAAATCGCCATTCGCAACGGAAGCGCGGCGGAGTCGCTGGGCCTTGCCCGCGGCGACCGCGTCCTGGTACGGCTCGACGGTTAGCGTCTCCACCAGTTCCGTCTGGGAAGGCTGAGATGCCCGGCGGGAGCGGCCGCCCCGCCACCGCCTCGGCAACCTCCGCGATACCGTGGTTTCTTTGCGCGGCCTGTCATACAGTAGGCCTTGGTGCGGCTCTAACCTCTACGGGGATACATGTCGTTAATGTGCGGGGCAGGCGAGGAGGATGAAATGTCTACGACAAGGGGACTGATCAAGGAACTCATCGAGACCGATTTTGAAGACATCCCTGCCGCGGCGGTCGCCAAGATTAAGGAAGCCATTCTCGATGACGTCGGGATTGCATTCCAAGGCTACGCGATGCAGGGCCAAGCCTTGGTGGACTACGCCCGGGATGCGGGCGGCCCGCCCGAGTCCACCGTCGTCGGCGATGGAGCGAAGGTGTCCGCGGGTGTGGCGGCGGGCGTGAACGCGATGTTCTGCTATGCCAGCAACTACGACGAGATGGGCCCGGCCGGCCACTCCATCGAACGCATCAATCAGACGGGGCTGGCGGTGGGCGAGCGCATGCATGCCTCCGGGAAGGAGATCATCGCCGCGGTGGCCACGGTGTTCGAGCTCGGCGCCCGGTTCGCCTATGCCGCCACGGCCGTTGATGCCCGTGGACGAGTGATGCGCATGCGGCACCAGATCCTTCTTTGCGCCCTCGTGAGCGGCAAGCTCATGAAATTGGACGAGACCCAGATGAACAATCTGGTCGGACTCGCCTGGATGATCGCTCCACCGACGCTCGGCCTAGGACTGGGCAGCATGATCGGCAACACGGCCAACGTGATGGTCTGCCCCGTCGGCGTGCAGGCCGCCCTGCTCGCCCGCAATGGGTTCACCGGCCCCCTGGACGTGCTGGAGCGGGCCGACATGTACGACCTGGACGCGCTGGCGGCGTCCCCAACCCCGTATCACTACCTCACGCGGGAGATGTACCTGAAGCCGTGGATCGCTCCCGGGGGTACGAGTCATCATGCCATCGACCTCGCGGTCTCGATTGCGCGCGAGGAAGGACTCCGCCCGGAGGATATCGATGAGATAAGGCTCCTGGTCCGGGAGCCCACGTGGACGAATCCCCCGTTCAACCTTCCCGAACCCGACGGCTATTGGGATGCGCTGTATGCGATCCCCAGTGTCATCGCGCTGATTCTCTTGGGTGAGGAGTCTGGGCCGGCTTGGTTCGCCGAAGGCATCCGCCACGACCCTGAGGTCGTCGCGCTCGCGAAGAAGGTGCGGATTGAGCTCGATCCCGAGCCCCTGGACCCGGCGGAGAAGACCACGGGATCGATCGTGCCTTACCCCCACGAGCGACGGCGGGCCGAGGTCACCGCCAAGGGGAGGACCTTCTGGAAGGAGACCGCCTACGTCGACGTCATCGGAGGCCCCCGGCGGCCACTCTCACCGGCGGACCTGGAGGCCAAGTTCAAGCGGTTGGTCGCCCCGGTCATAGGCCAAGCCTCGGCTGACAATCTGTTCGCGGGTCTCGCCGGGCTTGAGGAAATCGACGACTTCCGCGACCTAACGAGGCTGTACGGGGGGAATTGAGGCCGCCGATAGGCCGCCCGGAGCGAAGCCCTACTCGGCCGCCCCGGGGAGCAGGGAGAGGATGTCGCCGGGAAGGTCGTCGACGTGGTGGAAGTCGAACCCGGCCTGCTTGGCGAAGTAGCGGTCCATCTCGGTGTCGCCGAAGTGGACGTGATACGTCGCGCTGAAGCGCTCCTTGATCTCGTCAAGGCGGTGCTTCAGGCTGACGAAATCGACTTCCATCTCGTGCTCTTCCCAGAGCTGCGTCTGGTTGCTGATGGGGCGGTCGGACGCGCTGCCGACGATGCAGCCCATGCTTTTCGCCTGCCGCACGACGTCCACGGTGATCACGCCGGGGGGCTGTCCGAAGATCATGGTGCCGTCTATGTCGAAGCTGATGAGGGTCACAGTACGGTCCTCCTCCGGCGGGAGATTCTCACATAGCCCGCCCGACACGGTCAACTTGACCAGGCTTCGCTCGCGCCGTTTAATCCTTATCACGATTCTTATCACGCCATCATGCCGCCTAGGCGACATGCGACCCGCCTAGGCGACATGCGACGGAGGCCAATGAGAGGTTTCGTACCCACACCCGATAGGCTGGTCGACCACATGGTCGAACTGCTGTTTGAAGGTAGGAATGTTCGTCACGGCGACCGCATTCTTGACCCCGGTTGCGGCGCCGGCGCTTTCATAAAGGGGGTCGTGCGCTGGTCTCTAGCAAGCCGGTCAGAGCTTGCAGAGGTAACCGGTGTAGAGCTTGATGGGCAGTTAGCTGCCGAAGCCGCGTCCCACTTCAGGAACAATCAGCAGATCAGTGTAATCGAAGGGGATTTTCTGAAGGCCAGGCACTGGGGAACGTATGATTACGTTATCGGAAATCCCCCCTATGCCTCGATTCTTGAGTTGAACGAACGAGAGAAGGCCGAGCATAAGGCCCACTACCGCACTGCCACCGGCCGGTTTGATTTGTATATGTTGTTTTTCGAGCGGGCCTTAGAGATCCTTGAACCAGGCGGCCGGCTCGTTTTTGTGACTCCTGAGAAGTATACCTATGTAGATTCCGCCGCTTCGCTCCGAGCGTTGCTCAGCGCCCATGATGTCCGAATGATCGAATTCCTTCCTGAGGACACATTTGGGAGCCTTGTCACCTATCCTCTGGTTACGGTGCTGGAGAAGGCCAAGAGCAAACGAGCTACCCGGATCGTGAACCGCAGAGGTCTCGAAAAGATCGCCTATCTCCCGCCGGGCGGCATGAGTTGGCAGCCCTTCGTGAATGGCTCTGGGACGGATTCAAAGTCTGGCCGGACGGCAGACATCCTCTCCGCAGTCTGCGACCGCGTCAGTTGCGGTGTAGCGACCGGCGCGGACAAGGTTTTCGTCCGCGAACGAAACGAATTGCCTGAGGGGCTCAATGAATTCGCCTGGCCAACCGTTTCGGGGCGAGACCTGGACATGGCTAAGGGCCGGATTGAAACCCACGCGATCATGCTGGTGCCATACGGCTTAGACGGCACACTCACACCACTGGAGAACTTGGGGGGCTTTGCTCGGTATTTGATGGAGCCGCGGGTCTCCGCGAAACTGCTGAAGCGGACGTGCACAAGTCGAAAACCTTGGTATGCGTTCCACGAGACTCCATGCATGCCGCAAATCCTACGGCCTAAGATCCTCTGTAAGGACATTGCATGCAGACCGGCCTTCTGGCTGGATAGGTCCGGTGCAACGATGCCGCGCCACTCCACCTACTACATCGTGCCCAGGAACCCGTCGATGCTCGAACCTCTCTGCGAGTACCTGAACAGTAAGCACGCCCGTGAGTGGCTCACCGAGAACTGTCAGCGAGCGGCTAATGGTTTCATCCGCACGCAGAGCAACGTCCTCAAGCGTCTTCCGATACCCTCCGGGTTCGTTACGGACATGCTGGATCCTCCACAGCCAATGCTCAATGCGCGCCGCCCCGGCTCCATGGCGCCCATTTTGGAGTTCGTGGCTTGAACACGCCCTTCGATGATGTCATCCGCCGGATTAGTGAACGCGGATACCACAACCATCGAAAAGCCGAGCACTCAGATATCCTCTGTAAGGGCATTTGGTCGGATCTACTCTCACGATGCACTGAAATCCGGGACGATCATGCTCATGGGAAGGTCGGTTGGTGGTTGAACCAACCCGCGCCAGACCTTCAGAAGCGCAGGGCAGATCTGCTCGTTTGCGAGATACACGGCTCGGCGGATACGCCAGACTTGAGTCGCGTCCGCGTTTGCTTGGAGAACAAGTCGGTGCTGACGGCCCATCGAAACAAAGGGGAGCGGTTCCGCGACTTGGACAACTTCAGGTCCGAGGTGCAGCAGCGGAGGCGAGAGGCGATCGTTCTCGGTACTGTTCTCATTGGCACAGCCAGGCGATACCTCAACGTGGCTGACCAAGTGAAAAAAGTCTACCGGAACCGGCCAGGGGAGTTTGAACGGAGCGTCCTCCCGCGTCTTGCGACGGGAGACGAAACCCTTTGGGACGACTTCCCCCTCGCGGTTAGTGAGAATCGCGCCGACGATGCTGAGAAGACTCTCGAACACTTTCGAGGTCTTCCCACTCGGACTCCCAATTTGACTCATCAAGAAGGATTCGATTATTTGCTGCTCATCCCTGTCCATATCGACAATGTGAACCCGCCTCGAGTCGACAGAGCCAATAGCCTTGGCGTCGACGTTGACAAAGAGTACTTGAAGTTCCTTGACACCGTTCGGCGCGGGTACGTAGCGCGTTGGCACGTGTAGTCGGCGTGGGTGGCCGGAGGATCCTCCGCAAGCCTAATCTTTAGGACGGCAGCGAATGTCCGGAGCCGGCTTTGAGCAGGACCCCGAGGGTGTCGAGCGCGGAAAGAGCGGCCGCTGCCGGGGCCTTTATTGCCCGCCCTCCGCGCCGCGGTATATCCTTGGCGGGCCGGCCTCCAGGTAACGATTTCCGGGCCTGCTTTGGGGGGTGGTGAGATTTTCCGAGACGTTCCCGACTCGCTGCACATCGCCGTCACGGTGGCGGCTTCGCTTCCGAAGGCGCGGCAGTTCCTCACCACGGAAACGGGTGTCGAGGCGTGGCTGGCGCGTTCGGCGTCCTTCGACACTGAGGTCGGCCGCGGCTACCGCATTGAGCTCCGCGAGAGCGGCGAGGTCATCGAGGGGGCCGTCCAGGGCTACGACCCCGCCTTCGGCATCGCCTACAGCTTCGCCGACGACGCCGTGCGCCGGGCCTACGGCTCAACGGTGGCGCGGTGGTCGTGGGAGGCGCTCAGCCCCGACTACACGCTCCTCACTCTGATCCATTCGGGCTACGGGCAGGGCGACGTCTGGCAGCAGGCCTACGAGCGGCACCTCGACCGCTGGACGTTCTACCTGCGCAACCTCGTGCTAGTCGCCGGTGGCGGCAAGGACCAGCGGCTGACACGGACGCTGCCGTAGGGCCGCCGGC
The DNA here is from genome assembly GCA_034421515.1 of Dehalococcoidia bacterium. Classification (GTDB taxonomy): domain Bacteria; phylum Chloroflexota; class Dehalococcoidia; order SHYB01; family SHYB01; genus DAOUKH01. The sequence continues at coordinate 29,502 of DAOUKH010000019.1, read as the reverse complement.
CGCCGAGGTAACGGGCTCGATTGGCCTGTGGCGGCGATCAGGGGGCCCCTCATCTCAATCTTCTCCCAAGGGAGAAGAGGGGGGACCACCCACCCCGCGCGCAGGGCGCCGCTCCCCTACCCTAACGTCACGAGAAGCCTAGTCGCCGTTTGCCCTGGTAAGGGCCGCCATCACCTTCGGCGCGAGGTCCTTCGCGATGCTCCGCGCCTCTTCGTCGGTCCACACCGCCGTCGGAATGTGCGGGTATTTGACCTGGACGTAGTCGTAGTCCTTGACCCCGCTGAGGCGCTTCATGGAGTCCGCCGACCCGGCCAGGGCCTCGTGGATGATCGCCACGCTGGGGATGCCGGCCCATTCGAGCTCAATCGCGTCGCGCATACTGCGCGCACTGCAGGAGCCTCAGCCGCCCATCCCGGTGATGGCGACGGTCACCTCCGAGAGCAGCCGGTCCCAGTCCGGCGGGTCGGGCGGAATGGAGACGCTGCGTTTGAGCACGCGGACCGCGCCGACGACCTCGGCTTCCTTGGCCAGCTCCTCGTAGAGCGCGTCCATCATCTTCTGTCCCTCGCCGAGCCCGTTGGCGACCAGGCCGACGACGGCGCCGTTGAGCGTCTCGGGCCGGTCGGGGAAGGCTCGCGGGTCCTTGCGGTCGAGCGGGCCGCTGGTGGGATCGAGTGCGACGATTTCGTGGTCTGCCATGCCTACCTCCCCGGCGTCTCGATTTGCTTGGTGATGGCGAGGGCGAGGTGCGGCAGCAGAATCCACGACTCCGCCATCCCCGGTCCGCCCGCCGACACGATCAGAATATTCTCCGGTTTGCCCATCCTGAGACGCCGCCCGGTCTCGCCGGACGGCGCGGTCAGGCGCGGAAAGAGATAGTCGCGCATGTTGGCCTTCGACATGCCCGCCTCGGCGAAGTAGCGCCGGTGCTCCGGCCCAACGACGATCACGACGTTGAGCTCTTCGCCGAGCCAACGGTCGCCGCCAGCGCCGCGCAGCCGTGCTTCTTTGATGATGCTGTCCATGACCCCCTCGGGGTCGCGGCTCCGGGAGTCCGAGGCGACCGTCATGTTCACCACGGAGTGGACGGTGGCCGTGCTGCTCTCGGCGGGAAAGCCCCGCTCCACGTGGAGCGGGGTCCATGGGCTCTCCTCTTCGTCCTCGCCGAAGCAGAAGGAGTAGCGCGCCGGCGTGGAGAAGCTGGCGCGGTCGAGGAAGCCGGGGATGGCCCGGCAGACGTTGCGTATCACGAGGCGCAGCGCGCGTCCAATCGTGGCGTTGGCGCGAAAGCCGGGGCCGAAGCATCCCGCCTGAGACGCCACGCCGAGCTCCCTCTGAATGGGGCCGTTGATGATCAGACACTGAGAGGCGCCGGAGAGCGTCCCCGTCGTGCTGTGACAGTTCCCCTTCTCTTCAAGATGGGCCCGGACCGCGGCGACGACCACGGGAAAATACTCCGGCCTGCATCCGGCCATGACGGCGTTGATGGCCGCCTGCTCCGCCGTGCACGTCACCTCGCGAGTGGGGACGTGGCCCAGCACCTCGTTGGGCGCGAGGCCGGCGACGCCAAGGAACTCCTCGACCTTCTCCGGCGTCGGTGGGACGACGGGCATCCCATCGGTCCAGCCCCTCTCGTAGTACGTGTCGAGCAGGCTGTCGTAATCGGAGAACGTGTGGCGTTCGGCTTCGAGCGGCGTCATGCGGCGAGTCTAGGCGGCGTTTCGAACAAGTGTCAAGGAGCGGTCCTAGCCCCGCAGCGGGTTCCACGCAACGGGGGTGAGCAGCTTCTGCACCCAGTCCGAGCGCAGCTCCCGCATGTCCCGCATCCATGCCTGGACTTCAGCATCCGTGGAGGCGGTGCCACGGAGCTCAGTCCAATGGTCCCAGTCGCGCAGTGTCCAAATGTTGACCGCCTCCGTGTTGCGGAAGGCCGAGCGCCACGATCCAACGAGCCGCATGCCGCGACGTTCGGCGATGGGCCGATAGCGGGAGATGACCTGGGCGGTGTACTCGTCGACCCGGCCCGGGGCCACCTCGACGATCTCATGCAGGAAGACACCGCCCTTGACGCCGTCCCGGCGCAGATCCGCGATGGTCGGCGAGCCTTCGCCAGGAATCAGCATGCGGTCGAAGCCTCCGGTTCGCCACTTCCACGCACTGTTGACCCACTCCTCAAGCCGTTCGTCCTTTTCCCCCTCGACGAACTGGGACTTGCGCAGCCGGGCGTAGTGCTCCCAGTCTTCCATCTCCCAGAGCGCGATCGCCTCCGGCCAGCGGCCCGTGGTGCCCACGGTGGCCCAGAACCCGACGCAACGGAGGTCGCGCTTCGCGGCCACGGGCAGCCAGAGCCGTCCCAGACCCTCGAAGTACTCGTCGGCCATACCGGGCACGACGTCGACCGTTTCGTGCAGATAGATCGCCATGGTCTTCGCCAGGCTAGCCGCGGTCTAGGGGCAGGCGCGTCGTCTGCTCGACGGGGAAGGTCCACTCCGACATGCGCGCGTCGACCGCGGCCGCGTTACGCCGCGAGGCTTCGTCGGCGCACGGCGCCAGCGTCCCCCCATGCGTCCACGACGGGCCTCCGTAGCCAGGAGGGTCTACCCGCCAGTGGTATGGCTGCGTCACGGGAACCATATACTGCGGGGGATATCCGGGGTCGCTCATGGCACCTTCCCATCCAATGCTGCAGCTCCGTTGCGCCTCTGCCGCCTCTTGGTGGGCCCATGATAGACTAGCGCCCCCTGCGGGCGCGACCACAGAAGAGGCTCACTCTCGGAATGATGGCTAGGACGACCCTTACAATCCAGCAGTCCGCAGAGGCCGGTAGGTGACGCCGCCATGATCGAAGAGGCGCTGCTCTCCGTAGGACTGCTGATCGTCGTCGCAAAGCTCGCCGAGGGCGTCTTTCGCCAATTCAAGCTGAACGCGATCGTCGCCTACGCGGTGACCGGCGTCATCCTCGGCCCGGTCACCGGACTTGTCGAGGTGACGAGCGAGCTCAATGTCCTCCTGGGCATCGGCGTCTTCGTCTTCTTCTTCCTCATCGGCCTGGACGAGATCGACATTGCGGGGTTCGTGGCGGCGATGCGGGGCCGGTTCTTCATCGCCGCGATCGTCTCCGTGGTCATCTCGCTACTTGCCGCCTTGGCCGTCACCTCCGACCTCCTGCACGACTTCGGGCTCGACCTCGACTTCAATCACGCGTTGGCGCTGGCGGGAATCATGGCGCTATCGAGCCTTGGCCTCGTGGCAAAGGTGCTTGCCGACGAGGGACGCCTCAAGGACCCGCTCGGTATCCAGCTATTCACCACCGTGATCATCGCCGAGCTGCTCGCCCTGCTCGTCGTGGGCTTCTCCATAGGCGAGCACGCCGAGGACCTGGGCGCAATCAGCGTATTGGTCCTCCTGGGGCAGATCGTGGGGTTCACCGTCGCGACGTGGTTCCTGGCGACGCGGGTGGTCCCGCGCATACTGCTCCTCCTGCAGCGCGTCCTGCGCGTGCCCCAGCTCTCCTTCGGGTTGCTACTCGGCGGGCTCTTCCTGATTGTGGTAGGGGCCGAGGAGATCGGACTGCACGGCTCCATCGGAGCCCTGCTGTTCGGCGCGGCACTGTCGGGGCTGCCTCACCAGGTGCGCCAAACCGTCATGCCGGGGATTCGGAGCACGGCGGAAGGTCTCTTCGTCCCGCTCTTCTTCGCCTCTGCCGGCCTTCACCTCAGCTTCGCGTTTGCCGAGCTGCCCGCCTTGACGATTGTGGCGCTGGTCTTGATCCCTCTTGCGGGGAAGTTCGTCGGCGCGTTTATCGGGGCCAGTTTGACGCGGCTCGACATCTCCTTCCCGCTGGCCACGGGGCTGCTCGCGAAAGGTGTCGCCGAGATCGCCCTGCTCCTCGTCCTCTTCGAAACCCACGTGATCGATCAGGCCGTCTTCTCGCTGCTGGTCCTGATCATGTTCGTCTACATCTTGTTTATGCCGCCCCTCATCAGCTTCGCCGTCAACCGGGCCAAGACGCCGGAGAGGAGCGACGTGCCCGAGGCGATACCGCCCTCCCTCGCCCGCTTCACGCTCGACGACGCCACCGTCCAGGACATCATGGACCGGTCGTGGAACTACCCAGAGTCGACGCTCTCGGTGCGAAGCTTCGCCGACCGCTGGACCGTGCCCCATCAGCAGGACTACGTCGTCGTCGACCACGGCGCCCTCGCGGGGATCGTCTCCCTCAGCAAGCTCCGTTACCTCCCCAAGACCCAGTGGTCCCAAACTCCACTGGAGAACGTCATGATCCATGACCTGCCGAAGGCCTATCCCGACGAGCACCTGGAGGACGCGCTCCAGCGCATGACGGAACACTCGTTGACGGTCATCCCTGTGGTGGACCGGGAGAGCAACGCGTTCTTGGGCACGGTCACCAGCCGCGACGTGCTCGACCTCATGCTCCTCGACGCCAAGGGCGAGCACTAGGCAAGCGCGCTCGCGTCCAGCCCCCGGGTGATACGATGAAGGGGCGATGACTGCCGCGGGAGACCATCCGATCTCAGCGCCGGCCGCGCTGCCCCGGCGCATGAAGCCCTTCCGGACGGTGATGCTGGCGCTGGCCGTAGTCCAGGCAGGCTTCGCTGGGCTCACCGCGCTGGTGGGCGCATTCGCCGACGGCGGCGACGTCTGGTCGCGGGTGCTGATTGTCCTGCTTCACCCGCTGAGCGCCGCCGCATTGGTGCTGTTAGCGGTGTCGGCTCGACCCACCGCGGCGCTAGCCTTAGCCGTCGCGGCGCTCCTGGCCGCCACGGTAGTCGCCGACCTCGTCTTCGCCGTGCTGATCGCTCAAGGCAGCGTCAAGGGCGACTGGGGCCTCCCTCTCGTCTTCGCGGCCATTCCGGCCATCGGCATCGTCTACGCGCTGTGGCTCGCTGCGCTGCGGTCCAGGTCGAGCCCGCGCTAGCAGGGCACGGCGCCGGGAAGCGCGGGCCTCGGACGCAGCTCTTCCAGCGTGGCTGCGTCGAACGGATTCTCGCCAGCTTTGAGAGCCTCGACCCACGACGCCCGGGTGGGGCTGTAGCGGGGGCCGCACGCATCGTCCGGCGAAGCCTCCACCCAGGCAAGGAACGCTTCGAAGTCGGCGATGGCCTCATCCGTCCGGCCCAAGAGGGCATTGACCAGACCTCTGGCATCGCCGGCGAGTCCTTCCGGTTGGACTTCCGCCGCCCGCTCGCAGTAGGGCTGCGCCCCCGCCGGATCGCCAGTCACGGACAACTGCAGACACAGCGCTCCGTTGTACTCCGGCCGGCGAGGACTCAACTCCTGGGCGCGGCGTAAGTCGGCCACCGACTCGCTCCAGTTCTTGAGCTCCGAATGGACAAGGCCACGATTGAAATACGCCGCCGATGAGCCGGGGTCCAGCGCAATGGCGCTCCCCAACTCCACAACGGCCAGTTCCAGATCGCCGGTCGAGCCGCGGGCCAGGTAGACGATGGCCCGGTTGAGATGCGCCGAGGCCAAATCCGGTTCGATCTCCAGGGCCTGGTCGAGGTCGTCGAACGCCCGGTCGAGGTCGCCGGACGTCCCTCGCGCGAGATAGGCACCGGCGCGGTTGACCAAGGCGGCGGCATAGTCCGGCTCCGCCGCCAGTGCCGCGTTGAGGCTGGCCAGGGCGCGCTCGGCATCTCCTTCCCCGCCGCGGTCCAAGTACGCAACGGCGAGGTTGAGGCTCGTGGCGGCACGGTCGGGCTTAATGCTCGCTGCGCGCAGCAGATCGTCAATCGCCAGATCGAAGTCCCCTGGCCTGCCTCGGTCCAGGAATGCGACGGCGCGGTTGTTGAGCACCTCGACCGACTGCGGCTGGACGTTGAGGACTTGGTTGAACAGCCAGATGGCCTCGTCCAGGTCGATAAACTCCCCGCCCATGTAGGCCCGTCCCAGTTGGAACCGGAGATTCGCCAGCGCTGCCGCATCCGAGGTCGCGGGATCCATTGCTCGGACAAAAACGCTCTTCGCCCGATCGAACTCGTCCCGTTCCAGATAGAGTTGCCCGAGAGTGAGCAGGGCGACGTGGCGCACCTCCCCGGTCAGCCCAACGTTGATGGTGGTTGGGAGGTCCGAGGGCGAGGACGTCAGGTCCACGACCTGGCGGTCGCGCTCGGAGCCGCCCGTTGGTCCGGTGAACCGCGCGATGACGCGCCCGCTGTCGTACTCGCCCCAGATCACCAGCGTCGCGTTCGACCTCCGGCTCGCCTCTTCGGCGGCCATCTCTCCGTCTATCTCCTTGGGCCATTCGACGGTCCGGACGGCGGTGAGCCCCGCCTCAAGGATTTCGGTGTCGATCGCGGCCCGCAGACGGCCGACGACATTGAAGCCCTGTGCCCCCGCGGTGTAGTTGACGAAGGGCGCCGTAACGATCAGCGACTCCCCTTCCACCGCCGCGGGGTAGAACGTGGTGTCCCGCAGTCCGAACGTGACAGCGACGACGCCTACGGCAACAAGTGCAAGCACCGCCACCGCGAAAGCACGGAGACGCCATGGCCTCGGAGCCCGGCGCGGGGTGGCGCCGGCCTTGGGCGCGGGTTCAGCGGTCGGCGGCGACTCCCCCGGAGGCGGCACCGTCTCCGGCGAGAATCCGGCCGCCAGCAGGATCTCGTCGGTCTCCTCCGCCGTCAGCCGGAGGATCTCGGCGCAACGGACGACGTCTTCGCGGTAGCGGGGCCGCGCCGTCACCCCCTCCTTCCATCGAATGAGGGTCGGACGGCTCACCGGGATGCGGCGCGCCAACTCGGCGTCGCCGATGCCCGTTCGGGCCATGTAGGCGGTCAGTAATTCGGCAAACGTCTCCAACTGTTACAGTTCCGACACGCTAAACTGACCAAGTGATACACAACTGTAGTTCGGAGTGTACATCATCCCGTGTGACGCTGAGGGTGGCCGCCGACCGGCGCCCGCCCGAAGCGGCAGGCGAGCGGGCAGGCGGACCATCAAACACACCAGGAGGTGGAACGATGTTACGCCGAATTACACTCTTGATGGGGATCGCAGCGGTGGCCGTACTGGTTGCCGCGTGCGGGGGTGCGGATGACCCTTACGAGCCGACCCGCCCCTATCGCGAGCCGACCCAGCCCTACCGCGAGCCGACGCCCGCTCCAAGGCCAACGACCGCGCCCCCGACCGCCACGGCCGCGCCCGCGCAGGTGTTCCAAGTACAGCAGCCGACGCCCCAGCAGCCGGGATTCAACACCATCGGCGGCTCTGGGACAGTCAACGACGCCGCCTACGACCTGACCTTCTTCCAGCACCACGGCGTCAACCCGTTCATCGACACCGAGGACGACAACCTCTCCACGTTCGCGATGGACGTCGACACCGCGTCCTACACCGTGGCGCGGCGCTTCATCCGCGACGGCAACCTGCCCGACCCGGCCTCGGTCCGTGTCGAGGAGTTCGTCAACTACTTCGACCAAGACTACGCGCCGCCGTCGGACGGGGCCTTCGCCGTCCACGTGGACGGATCACCTTCGCCGTTCGGCGGCGAGAAGCATTGGCTGCTGCGCGTTGGGCTCCAGGGGAGAGAGGTCGCCACGCACGCCCGTCAGGACGCGACCCTGGTCTTCGCGATCGACGTCTCGGGCTCCATGGCGCGGGAGGACCGCCTCGAGCTGGTCAAACGGTCGCTCCGGCTGCTCGTCGACGAGCTTCGCCCTTCCGACGAGGTCGGCATCGTCATCTACGGTGACCGCGCCTCGGTCCTGCTCCACCCAACCAACGGCGGGGAGAAGCGGGCCATTCTCTCGGCAATAGACCGTCTCCGGCCCGGCGGATCGACCTTCGTGGAGGACGGCGTACGGCTGGCCTACGAGATGGCGGCGACGCGGGTCCGCTTTGGAAGGATCACGCGCGTGCTGCTCCTGTCCGACGGCGTGGGCAACGTCGGCCGCACCGGGGCGGATGCGATCCTCAACCAGGTCAAGTTCCACCTTAATGAAGGCGTGACCCTGACGACCGTCGGGGTCGGTATGGGCAACTACAACGACATCCTGATGGAGCAGCTCGCGAACGACGGTGACGGCTCCTATCACTATGTCGACACGCTGGCAGAGGCCCGCAACGTCTTCGTCGACAATCTCGTCGGCACGCTGCAGAACATCGCCAAGGACGCCAAGATCCAGGTGCAGTTCAACCCCGCGGTGGTGCGGAGCTATCGCCTCTTGGGCTATGAGAACCGCGCCGTAGCGGACCAGGACTTCCGCGACGATAGCGTTGACGCCGGCGAGGTCGGCGCCGGCCACAGTGTGACCGCGCTCTACGAGATCAAGCTGCACGACGGCGTGGACGGACCGCTAGGCATGGTCTCCGTTCGGTACGAGAACCCGGACACCAGGCGGGTCGTCGAGGCCGCCCGCACCTTCCAGCGGTGGGAGCTCGAGACGGTCTTCGCCAAGACCTCCCCGAGGTTCCAGCTCGCCGCGGTAGTAGCAGAGTACGCCGAAATCCTGCGCGAGAGCTACTGGGCACAGGATGGCAACCTGGCGCACGTCGCAGCGGAAGCAGACCGAATTCGATGGCTGCTGCCGCACGACGCCGACGTCGTGGAGTTCGCCGCACTCACCCGCGAGGCCGAGCGACTAGCGCGCCGCTAGTCGGGCTTCGGCGCACCGCCGATACAACGAGAGGGGCCGCTGTGCTAGCGGCCCCTCTCTCATGTCTTTAGATGCCCGGCGAGCTTGACTACGCGCCGTTGGCGGTCCATTCGGCGACGCGGGCCGGATCGGGCGGCTGCTTCAGGTTGCCGTAGGCGCCGCCCAGGCGCTGGAAGTCTCTCGACTTCTTGGCCAGATGCCGCCGGAAGTAGATCACGGCAACGTCCAGCGTCCCCAGCTTCTGTGGAATGTCCATGTTGATGTCGCCCTTGGCGAACACCGGGAAGTCTTCCTTCTCATTCACGGCGATGAGCTGGTTGGGCAGGCGGTAGGTGTAGTACCAGAGGTCTTCATAAGCCTGTCCCAAGGGAGTCCGGGGGCGCTTGGAAACCGTGAACGACCACACCCTCGTGTCCCATTCATCGACCGGGACGCTCCAGCGCAGATGCAGGGCTCCCACCGGCACGCGCACGATCGAGGGCAACTGCACCGTGTGTTCGACGCCGAACCCCATATCCTTCCTTGGGGCACGGCCCAACCGGCGCCACCAGGTGCGGCGGGGCCACTTGCCGAGGCCGGGGTACTCATTCTGCCCGAAGTCGACGTTCCGCTGGATGCAGGCGACGTAGTTGTCGCCCTCCTCCAGGATCCGGATGCCGTTCGTCACCACCGGCTTGGGACGGAAGAACGGCAGCTTGTGGTCGATGAGATGCCAGAACCTCGTTCTGCGGTGCAGGTAGAACTCGTGGTAGTCGATGCCCTGCCAGGTCGGCTCCGTCCAGTTGGTCTCCCAGTTCCGCACCCGCGTGTGGCGCGTGGTGTTCAGGCTCTCGTCCAAGAACTCCCACGGAAGGTCGTCCTCTAGGGGCACGGGCGGAGTCATGCCCATCCAGATGAAGACGATGCCGCTATGCTCGGCGGTGGGATAGCTCTTGGCCCGCATCTTGGGCGCAAGCGGCGAGTCGACGCTCTCGATGAGCCCCGCGACGCACTGTCCGGTCTCGTCGAAGACGTAGCCGTGGTAGGGGCAGGTGACCGTTCCCTCGAAGTCGCAGACTCCCAGCGAAAGGCGCGCCCCTCGGTGGGGGCACCAGTCGGTCAGCGCGACGACGTTGCCCTTCGTTCCCCGGAACAGGACGATGTCCTCGCCCATCATCCGGACGCGGACCGGCCGCTTCTTCCCGACCTTCGCGGCCCAGACCCCGGGGTACCAGTATTCTCGGAAACCCAGCCGGGGGCAGTAGTCGAAGGGGCCTATCTGCGAGGCGCCGCGCGCCTCCTCGCCGCTCTGCCGCGCCAAGGGCGATGTCTCCGGTCGCTCGCGTGTCGTCGCCATGGCCCACCCCCTCGTCTTTGCACCAAGTTTGCCCTAGCGAAGGCAATTGAGCAACACGACTACTTCAATTGATCTACAGGAAGAATGCCCAGGCGTATGGCCTTGACCACGGCGTCGAGCTTGGTGGCCGCGTTTAGCTTATGCCGGAGATTCCGGACATGGTTACGCACGGTGTGCAGGCTAATGCCCAAGTCGTGAGCGATCTCCGTTGCATCCTGGCCCAGCGCAACAAGACGCAACACCTCCACCTCTCGCGGCGTCAAGACAGATGCCCCGGCGGGCGGCGCCGGCGCCGGCGGTAGTTCCGACAGAATGTCGGCGCCTCCCACTTCCAGGTCTTCCCGCACCGAGACCTGCGCTTCATCGAAGTCCGCGTCATCCCCACTCTCTTCGAAGAGATGCACCATCAGCGGCGCATCCCTGAGGATGCCGGAGACCACCATGGCGGTGACCGCGACCCACTTCCTCTCGCCGGAGGAGCAGGCCATTTGCAGCCTCGTTGTGCCCGGCACCAAGCCGGCCCGGAGGTGGCGGATCGAGGGGCAACCTCCCAAACACTGCGGCGTCAGGCCGCCGGGGGTCCCGCCCTTCAGCACCTCATAGCACCGCCGGTCGACAACTTCGTCCGGCCTAAAGCCGAGGATCCGCGCCGCCCCCTCGTTCCAGAACACGATCTTCTGATCGATTGTGACAGCATAGGCGCCGCACGACGCCGTAGCCAATGCCGTAAACAGACTATCCGTCAACGCCCGTAGCCTCTTCCGTCAACTCTGGGTACACCTCGTGCAGCGCGCGAGCATCGCGCGTCGGCCTACTGATCCGGTCGTTACTGACAAAAGCGCCTTCTGCCCATCTTTGAGGCGATGGCGAAATCGTACCACAGGCCCCCTGGAGGGACATTACCATTGATCGGAGCAATGGCGACCAATCCTTGAGAGGTTCTCAGAACCCAGCCCAGCCGGGCAAGGCGGCCGCCTGCCGGACCCACTCCGTCATCTGTTCTTCGTCGAGTTCGCCCTCGTGGACGTCGACCCAGCGTGAGTCCGGGTCCTTACCCGAGCCCGGTGGGACGGGCCGCAGCGACGCACCATTCAAGAAGGTCACTTTGACGTAGCGGGTGAAGACGTGGTAGCTCACGAACCATCCTTGGCTTTCGACGCCATACCAGGGCGAGTTCCACCGCACCGCCTTCCGCACGCCGGGCACGGTGCGGACGATGAGGTCATCGAGGCGGCGCCCAACCTCTTGCTTCCACTCGGGCATGGCCGCGATGTAGGCCTGCACCGGGGCGTCGCCGTCCCCCTTCGGGATTTGCGGATTTCCACCGGAAAGGAGCACCGGCTTCGCGCCGGCGTCCCTGGTGCCTTCTGCTGACTTTCTGGACGGCTTGCGGGCCATCGCGCTCATTTCACTCCGCGGGCCGCCAACAAGTCCGCGACCTGGTTTGCGGCGCTGTGGCCACTGGAGAGGGCGCCGTTGACCGAGGGCACGCGCATGTAGTCGCCCGCCAAGGCCAAGTTGTCGATGTGCCCCGCAAGCTGCCCCGGTATCTTCGCCGTGGCGGCCAGCATTCCGGGCGTCCCCATGCACAGCGCCTCCTCCCAGCGGTACACGCGGTAGAACAGACCCTCGTCGTCGCCGGGAAGAGCGGAGCCCGGAGGCGCATTCCGCCGAGCCGCGCCCAGCAGTTGGCGCTTTATCTCATCGTCGTCGAGCGGGATGAGCTCCTTGGCGCGGTCGCGCCCGATGAGCAGGTCGAGAATGCTCTTGCTCGGCGGCGCGCACGAAGGCAGGAAGGCGGACCGGTCCAGCAGGAGCGGGGTGTCGTCATCTTCCGGGTAGAGCGCGCCGTGCCAGCCGGAAGGGAGCGGGGAATGGTCGAGGCCAATCACCACCCGGCAGCCGGTGGAGTAGCTGATTGTGCTCAGCGCCTGGCGAGTCGCCTCCGGCAGGCCGGGGATGAGGTCGGGGACCTTCGTGCCGGGAACGGCGCAGATGACCGCTTCCGCCTCAATGGTCTCGCCGTCCACGATGACGCCGGTCACCGTCCCGTCCGCGACGACGATTCTCCTGACGGGGGTCGATACCCGAATCACATCGGAGCACGCAGTAGCAAGCGCTTCGCTCAATGAGCCGATGCCTCGCTCGGGCATGGAGACTCTGCCGGCGTGCAGCATCGTTTCCCCGATGTACGCCCGCATCAGCGCCTGACCTGCAGGCATTGGGTCGCCCAAGATCATGTCCAGGGGCCCTCTGAGGGTCACCTGCAGCTTCTCGGGCACGCCGAGCCGGTTCATGTAATCGCCGAAGCTCTCGTCATCGTCGATCTCGGCGATGGGGCTGTCGCCGGCGAAACTCATGTATGCCGACTCGCGGTGCATCTGCCGCATCACCTTAAAACCAGTCCACATGCCTCGGGGTGAGAGGAAGCCCATGGCGAAGGCCGCGCGCAGGTGCCGTATGAAGTTCCAGGGCGACTGATCCGGCGTCGTGGTAACCCACCGCCCATTGCGGAGGTGGCCGAATTTCATTTGCGAAGGCACGAGCGGCAGTCCCAACTCCTCGCAGATGCGGAATGCGGTGTCGTAGGTCGAGGTGAAGACGAACGCGCCCGTGTCCAGGGAGAACCCGTCCACCCGCTCGCCTTTGCCGCGGCCACCCACGCGCTCCTGGGCCTCGAGCAGGAGGGGCGTGATGCCCCGCTTCATCAGCGTGTAGGCGGCGCTAAGCCCGGCGAAGCCCCCACCGACTATGACGACCCGCTTGGTGCTCATGTGCGCGGCCTCTTCTCGGCACTCTCCATTTATTGCGTGGGCTTGCGCGGGGGCGGGGGCGCGAGCGCTTGGTGGGCCCTGCTGGGATCGAACCAACGACCGATCGGTTATGAGCCGACTGCTCTACCACTGAGCTAAGGGCCCGCGACGGGAGGCGCATCCCCATTCTACCCGCGCGGGGTGACCCCGTGCGCCGGACACCGGCCGCGGCTACACTGCCCCCATGCCGCCGGACGCGCCGCCCGCGCTCTTCACCGACCTCTACGAGCTGACGATGGCCCAGGCCTTCTGGCAGCGGGGCATGGACGCGCGGGCCACCTTCAGCCTCTTCTTCCGCTCTCTGCCCCCCAACCGCGGCTACCTCGTGGCCGCCGGCGTCGAGGAGTGCCTCGATGAGCTCGCCTCGCTGCGCTTCACGCCCGAGGACCTCGCGCGCCTCGACGCCCTTCAGATCTTCGATCCACGCTTCCTTGACGCCCTCGGCGACCTGCGCTTCACCGGCGACGCCCGCTGCGTCGAAGAAGGCGAGATCGTCTTCGCCAACGAGCCCATCATCGAGGTCACCGCACCCATCATCGAAGCCCAGATCGTCGAGACGTATCTCCTCAACCGCGTCGGCTTCCAGACCCTGCTCGCCACCAAGGCGGCCCGGACCGCGCATGCCGCTAATGGCCGCGCCGTCGTCGACTTCGGCGCCCGGCGGGCCCACGGCCTCGACGCCGCCGACGCCCTCGCACGGGTCAGCTATCTCGCCGGCTTCGACGGCACCAGCAACGTCCACGCCGGCGCGCGCCACGGCATCCCGCTTCGAGGCACCATGGCCCACTCCTTCGTCATGAGCTTCGACTCCGAGACCGAGGCCTTCCGGGCCTACGCCGAGTCCTTCCCCGACTCCGCGACCCTCCTCGTCGACACCTACGATCCCGCCAAAGGTGTCGACGCCGCCATCGAGGCCGCCCGCGATCTCCGCCGCCGCGGCAACGAGCTCCGCGCCGTGCGCATCGACAGCGGTGACCTTGCAGCCCTCGCCACTATGGCCCGCCGGCGCCTCGACGACGCCGGCTTCTCCAACGTGGGGGTGTTCGTCAGCGGGGGGCTCGACGAGACCGCCATCGAACGCCTCCTCCAGGGCGGCGCCCCCATCGATGGATTCGGCATCGGCACCAGCCTCGCCGTCTCGTCCGACGCACCCGCTCCCGAGACCGCCTACAAGCTCGTCGAGTACGGCGGCCGGCCGGTCATGAAGCTGAGCGAGTCGAAAGTATCGCTTCCCGGCGCCAAACAGGTCTTCCGGCGCTTCGACGGCGGCATGATGGCCGGCGACCTCATCGGCCTCGCCTCGGAACCCGCCCCGGCTGACACGGAAACGCTGCTGCGTCCCGCGGTGCGTGAGGGCGAGCGCCTCGCCCCAGCGCCCGCCCTCGCAGACCTCCAGGAGCGCTTCCGCGAGCGGTTCGCAACCCTGCCCGATCACTTCAAGCGGCTCGACGCACCCCTCGACTACCTCGTTGAGGTCAGCCAGCCCCTCGCCGCGCTCCGCGACACCACGGCGGCGGCCCTCGAAGACCCTCCTTAGCCTGTCTCGCTAACGCTCGCTATTGCGCTTCGTTCCTGTCTATGGTTAGATACGGCGCAATACGTCATGCAGGGCAACATCACTTTCGAATCCCCGCTCTGGGACACCCCTCCTGATCGAGCGCCGCGCCGACGAGGCATACTCGGCTGGCTTCGCCGCGCGCTGCGAAGAGATCTCCCCGCACACACGCTGCACTTCTCCGTCGAAGGTCGTTCCCGCGAGCATGATCACGATCATGACCACGGGCACGATCACGACCACGAGGCCCACGGCCACGACCACGGGCACGATCACGACCACGGACATGATCACGGGCACGACCATGACCACGAGGGCCACGTCAGCGCGGCCACGCGCGAGGCCCACGATCATGACCACGGGCACGATCACGACCATGATCATGACCACGACGACCACGATCACGGTCATGATCATGGCCACGGGCACGGCCATGGACACGACCATGACCACGATCACAGCCACGACTACCGAGACCTCAGCCGCCAACGGCTGACCTTTTCGCTGTTCCTGATCCTGACCTACATGGTCGCCGAGATCGTCGGCGGCATTATCTCGGGAAGCCTGGCCCTCGTAGCCGACGCGCTCCACATGCTCACCGACGGCGCGGCCATCGCCCTGGCCCTCTTCGCCATCTGGCTCGCAGGCAAGCCCGCTACGGTCGAGCGGACCTTCGGCTATCAACGGGCCGAGGTGCTCGCGGCCCTGATCAACGCCCTCACCCTATGGTTGATTGCCGCCTGGGTCTTTTTCGAGGCCTATCACCGGTTCACCGTGGAGACCCCGGACGTCGAGGGCGGGCTGGTGTTGATCGTCGGCGGCATCGGGCTCCTCATCAACATCTTCGTCGCCTACCTGCTCCACGCCTCGGCCGAGCACAGCTTGAACGCCGAGGGCGCCTTCCAGCACGTCATGGCCGACCTCATCGGTTCCGTGGGCGTCATCATTGCCGCCATCTTCATCATGACCTTGGGCTGGGACATCGCCGACCCGATCATCGGCGTCTTCATCGGGGTGCTCATCATTTACAGCAGCCGGGGCCTCATGGGCAAAGTCATGCACGTACTTCTAGAAGGAACCCCGCGCCACATCGACCCTTACCGCCTCTGCAGCGAGCTGGAGGAAGTCGAAGGCGTCACGGTGATACACGACGTCCACGTCACTACCGTGACCTCCGGCTACGACCAGCTTTCGGCCCACATCCTTGCCGATCCGGACTTTCGGGGCGACTACGACGAGATGCTTCGCAAGCTGCGGCGCGTCGCGTCCGAGAAATTCGGCATCAGTCACATCACGATTCAGTTGGAGACCTCGGTAAAGGGCTGCACCGAGGACCACCACGTCGACCACCTTGCCGCCAGGTCTCGTTTCGTGGAACACTAGCCGCCGCGCCGGTGACGAAGCGGCGCGCGGAGAGGCCCGGCATGGCCGACATCGAGAGCCGCCTGCACGCCCTTCAACAGCGCGTCCGCCGCGCCGAGGACGAGCTCGCCATTCGGAATGTCGTCGTGCGCTATGGCGTCGCGATTGACATCGGGGACGCCGACGGCACCGCGGACACCTTCACCGACGACACCGAGTACGACATCGGGCCGCTGGCCACCGGCGACGGGACGCCCGTCGTCATCCACGGGCGCGACGGCATCATCAACGACCTCGTCCTCGGCGAGGGCCACCAGCGTCTGCTGCCCAACTGCGCCCACACCATCGGCCCCTTCATGGTGCGCGTCGAGGGCGACACCGCCGTCGCCGCGGGCTACTCCCGCATCTACCACCGCGACGACAAGGGCGGCGAGAACGACCGCTTCACCCTCTTCCGCATCGGCCTCAACCAGTGGCGGCTGACGCGGGACGCGAGCAGTGCGTGGCGGGTCGCCCACCGATCCTCACGCATCCTCGGGAACGAGGGCGCCCAGGACCATCTTGCCGAGGGGCTGGAACGCTCCGATCCAACAGGTTAGACACACTCGCCCCGCAAGGCGAAGGAGAACGACATGACCAACGATGTCGAAGCCCAAGTCGCCGAACTCGAACGGCGCATTCAGGCGCTCGAGGACGAGCTCGCCATCACCAACCTGATGCACGCCTACGGCCCCGCCGTCGACACCGGCAACGCCGAAGCCACCGGCCGGCTCTACACCGAGGACACCATCTACGAGACCGACGCGGGACGCCCGCCCATGGTCGGCCGTGAGGGCGTCCAGAAGATGGTCACCGGCCGCGCCCATCAGTCGCTCCTCCCCAACTGCGCCCACACCATGGGCCCCGCCATCATCAAGATCGACGGCGACAGGGCCACGGCCACCGGCTACTCTCGCGTCTACGTGCGAAAGGACAAGGAGTTCACCCTCTGGCGCCTCTCCACCAACCGCTGGGAGTTCGAGCGCCGCGACGGCGGCTGGCAGGTCCACCGCCGCGAGAACGCCCTCGTGGGTACGCCGAAGGCCCAGGAGATCTTCGCCCGAGGCCTTCAAGACTAGCCCCACGGCCCGCACGATCGGGGGCCGCTCCTTCAGGCGCGGTGCTATAATGTCCGCTGCTTCGCGCCCGAAGCATGGAGGCCGCCCTTGGACATGATCCGCACCCTGCTCTTCGTTCCTGGCAACAATCCCAGGATGCTCGATAAGAGTCTGGGCCAGCCCGCGGACGTCCTCGTCCCCGACATCGAAGACTCCGTACCCCCGGACGAGAAGGCCAACGCACGCGGCATCGTCGCCGAGTTCCTCCCCAAGATGGCCGGCAAGCGCGTCTTCGTCCGCGTCAACGGCATGCAGACCGACTGGACCTACGACGACCTGCTCGCCGTCGTCTCGCCGCACATCGAAGGGATTAGCATCGGCAAGATGGAGTCGCGGGATATGGCCATCGAGCTTTCTGCCCTCCTGACCGCCATCGAGCGCGAGCGCGGCCTTCCCATCGGCCACACCCGCATCATCCCCTGGATCGAGACCGGACTCGGCGTCGCCAACGTGGTGGAGATCGCCCGCTCCACCCCCCGCATGCTCGGGCTCGCCTTCGGCGCCGAGGACTACACCGCCGACATGGGGGTCACCCGCACCAAGGGCTCCGAGGAAATCGCCACGGCGCGCGCCATGACCGCCATCGCCGCCCGCGCCGCCGACATACTCTGCTTCGACACTCCCGACCCCGACTACAACGACATCGACGCCATGGTGACCGACGCCAAGCGCGCCAAGACCGTCGGCTGCAAAGGCAAGTTCGTCATTCACCCCAACCAGGTGGGTCCGGTCAACGACGTCTTTCGCCCGTCCGACGATGAAGTCGAACACGCCCGCCGTGTCGTCCAAGCCTTCGAGGATGCGACGAAGGAAGGCAGGGCCGCCGTCGCCCTCGACGGTAAGATGGTCGACACGCCCGTCTGGAAGCGTGCCCTCAAGCTCATCGAAGTCGCCGAGACCATCGAACGGCAGGAAGCCGCGTTGGGGCGCTAGCCCGCAACACGACGGGCCGGGGAGGACCCTTGGAGCCACTGCGATCCCTACTCTTCATCCCGGGTAACCGCGAGCGTTTCCTGGAAAAGGCGCCCGACGTCGGCGCCGACGCCCTCGTTCCCGACTTGGAGAGCGGCGTCCCCGAATCGGAAAAGGCCGCCGCTCGGGACATGGTCCGCGACGCTCTGCCCGTGCTCAAGAGTAAGGGTCAGACGGTTCTCGCCCGCGTGAGCTCGATCGATTCCAGTCACCTTTACGCCGACCTCAACTCGCTTATCTCCGAGCACCTCGACGGCGTCATCCTGCCCCAGATCTCTTCCGCCGACGACATCCGTCGCCTCGACGAGATGATCACCAGCCTCGAACACGGGAAGCATCTCCCCTTTGGGCTCACCAGGATCATCCCCTTCGTCGAAAGCGCGCTCGGCGTCATCCGCTCCTTCGAGATCGCCACCGCCTCCTCCCGTGTCGCCGCCGTCGCCTTCGGCGCCGAGGACTTCTCCGCCGACATGGGCATCCCCCGCAGCCAGGGCAGCGAGGAAATACTCTACGCCCGCAGCCATGTCGCCATCGCCGCCCGCGCCGCCCACAAGCTCGCCATCGACGCGCCCTTCGTCGCCTACCAGGACGCGGCGGGCATTGAGGCCGACGCGGAACAGGCCCTGCGCCTCGGCTTCAAAGGCAAGTTCGCCATCCATCCCGACCAGGTGGCAACCCTGAACGAGATATTCAGCCCTTCCGAAGAGGACCTGGAGCAAGCACGGCGCATCATCCGCGCCTTCCAGCGGGCCGAGTCGGAGGGCCGCGGGACCTGTGTCGTCGACGGCAAGATGATCGACACCGCCATGGCCCTCCAGGCGCAGAAGCTCATCCGCACCGCCCAGGGGCTCGCCGGCCGCTAGCTCCCTCAGCAGAGCTTCACGGCGCCGGCCACTCCATCCACCCGCCGGGTCGCCCCGCCAGCTGGTTTAAGTGCGCCGCGGTCAACCGCGGCGGAGCGAGCCCAGATTCGAGGCGTCCCGCCAAGTCCCGCCGCTCGGACTCGCCGCCCAGGCACGCCAGCGCGGCGGGAGCGCCCTTCGCCTGCACCAGCACACGGAAGTTGCCGAGCCCCGCCGGGTCAAGCAGACTGCGCAGCCCCTTGAGGTCGGCCTGCTTCGGCCAATCGGAGCGTGCGATGGCGTCGAGCAAGACCTCAGCGCCGAGGTTGGTCAAGAACTCCCGCTGCGTCATCAAGGTGACGGGCAGCAGACCCGCCGCCTCGCCCGCGGCGATCAGCGCCGTGAAGTCCACGTGCGCCGTCAAGTCCTGCCGTCCCACGCGTGCATAGGGATCATCGCTCGCGGTGTGTTGGTAGTGCGCCCGAAGCGTGCCGGCCCGGCGGCGCTCCGAGTACAGCCGCTCGGCGGGATCGCCGTAGTCGATGGTGATTGCGTAGCCTCGCTCCAAGCACGACGCGGCCTTCCGCATCCAGTCCTCGGCCTCCAGCGAGACCTCCGCCGTCCAACCCTCGCCGAGTTCGACGCCCTGCGCCGCAAGCCGCGACACGAGGCGGGGCGTCGAGGGCTCGTCCAGCGCCTCAGTGAAGCGTCCATCGCCCGCGAGCGTTACGTAAACTTCGCGAAGCTTGCCGCCGACCAACCGCACACGGTGGACGGGGAAGGCGTCAAAGAGCTCGTTGCTGAGCAGGCAGCCGGCGAACCCGTTGGGGAGCGCCGACCCGTATCCTTCGACCTCTTGGTAGGCAACGGCGGCGGCGAACGAAGCGTCGAGCGCCGAGGCGAAATCGCCGACGTCGCTGGCTAGCCGTCCGCCGCCCGCGCCAGCCTCGACGACATCGAACCGTTCCGGGCTCCCCAGCAGCCGCCATATCTGTTCAAGCTGCAGGGCGATCAGCGCGCCGAAGGCAGGGTGTGCGTGCGGGCTGGTGAAGAAGTCGCCCGCCGCGCCAATGCGATGCGCTTCGCCGCCGGTGTAGTAGCCTCCCGGCCCGTACAGCGCAAGCGACATGAACTCGGCGAAGGTGATCCGCCCCTTCGCCTCGATCGCGGCCCGTACGTGGCCCTCCGCCTCCTGAGCCATGGCGCCCGCAGCATACACGCCCCACTGCCAAATTGACGCGCCCCGCGCCGCGCCGTAGCATTGACGGGCCGTGCTAGGCGGGGAGCTAGCGGTGCCCTGTATCCGCAATCCGCTACAGCGGGGCTGAATCCCCACCTAGAGGTCCGAGGGCTCCGGGTTGAGCCGGCGGCGGCGGCGCTGACGAGCGGGTCCTGCGCGGCGAAGGTCCATGAACCCCGCCAGGTCCGGAAGGAAGCAACGGTAAGTGGCCGCCTTCGGGCGCCGCAGGCGCGCCTGCTCCGAGCCGTCCGGCGCCGGGGATCCCGGGGTTGCGACGATCGAAGGTGGGTGCACGGCCATTCCCTAGTCCTGAACGGCCCGTGAACGAGCCCATGCCGCCGACCGCAACCCCGCCGTCCCCTGCGCGGCTCGTCCGCGCCTTCCTCGACCGCCACGGGCTCCGGCCCCGCAAGAGCCTCGGGCAGCACTTCCTCATCGACGCCGCCGCCCTGCGGCGCATCGCCGACGCCGCCGAGCTTACGCCTGCCGACCTCGTCGTCGAGGTCGGCCCCGGCCCGGGCACGCTCACCCGCGAGCTGCTCGCCCGCGCCGGCTCCGTCGCCGCCGTGGAGAAGGACGACCGCGCCGCCGATGCTCTGCGTGCGAGATATGCCGACGACCCCCGGCTTCGCGTCGTTGCCGCGGACATGCTCGACGCCGACCCCACCGAGCTGACCGGCGGCGCTCCTTACACCGTGGTCGCCAACCTTCCCTACTACGCCGCCGCGCCCATCCTGCGGCGCTTCCTCGAAGGCTCGCACCGGCCACGACGCCTCGTCGTGCTGCTCCAGCGCGAGGTCGCCGAGAGCGCGATAGCCGCTCCGGGGGCCATGTCGCTTTTCTCCGTCTCCGTCCAGGTCTATGCCGCGGCGCACATCGTCGGACACGTGAAGCCGGGGAGCTTCCTGCCACCGCCCAAGGTCGACTCCTCCATCGTGCGTCTCGACCCCTACCCCCAGCCCCGCGGCTTCGAGCCCGCCGAGGCGATCGCCTTCTTCGACGTCGTCCGCGCCGGGTTCGGCACACGCCGCAAGCAGATCGCCAACGCCCTCACTCACGGTCTCGGTGAAGACCGCGCCCGCATCGTTGCCGCGCTCGACGGGGCCAGCATCGACCCAAAACGCCGCGCCGAGACGCTCACCATCGAAGAATGGGGCGCCCTCTACCGCGCCATCCAAGAGACCCGCGCCCATGCCGCCTGAGCCGCCAATCAGCGTCGCCGCCCCCGCGAAGATCAACCTCTCGCTCGAAATACTGCGCCGGCGAGACGATGGCTTCCACGACGTCGCCACGGTGCTGCAGACCATCGACCTCGCCGACGAGCTTGCGTTCACACCCGCCTCCGAGATCGTCGTCGAAGGCGACACCGAGGGCATCCCCCTGGAAGAAAACCTGGTCTATCGTGCCGCGCGCCTCCTTCAGAACCACCTCGGCGAAACGCCCGGCGCCCGTATCCACCTCAACAAGCGCATCCCTCTCGCCGCCGGACTCGGCGGTGGCAGCGCCGACGCAGCCGCGACCCTCGTCGGCCTCTGCCGCCTGTGGGAACGCGATCTCCGCCGCGGAGAGCTCGCCACGCTGGCCGCCAAGCTTGGCTCCGACGTTCCCTTCTTCCTCTACGGCGGCACGGCCCTGGCCGAGGGGCGCGGCGAGCGCATCACCCCGCTCCCACCCCTGCGCCACGCCGACATCGTGCTCCTCGCACCTCCAATCGACCTCCCCAACAAGACCGCGACCCTCTACCGCTCCCTCGACCCCGCCGACTTCACCGGCGGCGAGGTCACGCGGGCGCTCGTGGCCGCTTTGCGCAAGCGCCTGCCGCCGACGCCGGACGAGATATTCAACGGCTTCACCCGCGCCGCCCTCGAACGTTTCGACGGACTCGAAGGCTACTGGTCGCGTTTCGAAAAAGCCGGCGCCGACAACGTCCACCTCTCCGGCGCGGGGCCGTCGCTTTTCTCACTGGCGCGAAGCCGCGACGACGCCGAGGCGCTGCACGAGCGGTGCCTTGAGGCGGGGCTATCCGCCTTCGTTGTGAGCGCTGTCCCCAACCCCTATAATCTTCGTTAAGCGGGGTTCTACCCGCCTCGGACTCGACGCCTTCCCGGAGGCCCCTCCTTGCTCAAGACCCATGGCTGCGGTGAGCTTCGCCCCGCGCACACCGGACAGACCGTCACCCTTGCCGGTTGGGTGCACCGGCGCCGCGACCACGGCGGTCTCACCTTCATCGACCTGCGCGACCGCTCCGGCGTCGTCCAGGTCGTCTTCAACCCCGAGACCGACGCCGAAGCCCACACCCAGGCCCAAGACCTCCGCGGCGAGTGGGTCGTGCAGGTCACCGGAGCGGTCGGAGCGCGCCCGGAGGGCACGGAGAACCCAAAGCTCGCCACGGGCGAGGTCGAGGTCGGCGCGGCGTCGCTCACCATCCTGAACCAGGCGAAGACGCCGCCCTTCAACATCAACGAAGACGCCGATGTCGACGAGGCCCTGCGGCTGCAGTACCGCTATCTGGACCTGCGCAAGGAGCGGATGCAGGCGAACCTCGGGCTGCGCCGCAAGGTCGTCAAGTTCATTCGCGACTACCTGGACGAGCGCGGCTTCTGGGAAATCGAGACCCCGGTGCTCGTCAAGAGCACCCCTGAGGGCGCGCGCGACTACCTCGTCCCCAGCCGGCTCAGCCCCGGCGAGTTCTACGCGCTCCCGCAATCGCCCCAGCAGCTCAAGCAGCTGCTCATGGTCGCCGGCCTCGAGCGCTACTACCAGATCGCCCGTTGCTTCCGCGACGAAGACCAGCGCGCCGACCGCCAGCCCGAGTTCACCCAGCTCGACCTCGAAATGAGCTTCGTCGAGGAGGCCGACATCCTCGACCTCGTCGAGGGCCTCTTCGCCGGGCTCGTCGCCGAGACCGCGCCGCACCTGAAGGTCGTCACCCCGTTCCTCCGCCTCAGCTTCGCCGAGGTCATGGACCGCTTCGGCACCGAGAAGCCCGACCTCCGGTTCGGTATGGAGCTCGCCGACCTCACCGACGTCGCCCGCGAGACCGGCCTCAACGTCTTCAAGAACGTCGCCAACGCCGGCGGCGTGGTCAAGGGCTTCGCCGCGCCCGGCTGCGCCGACTACAGCCGCCGTCAGATCGACGAGCTGATCGAGTTCGTGAAGATCCGCGGCGCGCAGGGCCTCGTCCCTATCGGGATCGGCGCGCCGACCGCCGACCTCACCGACGACGACGTCAAGTCGCCCGTGGCCAAGTTCCTCACCGTGGAACAGGTGCGGACCATGGCGGAGCGCACCGGAGCCGGGAAGGACGGCCTCGTCCTCATCGTGGCCGCCGACGAAACCGTCGCCAACACCGCGCTCTCCCAGTTGCGGGTCGAGATGGGACACCGCCTCGGCATGATCGACGAGAACGCCATGGGCTTCGCCTTCGTCGTTGACTTCCCGCTCGTCGAATGGAACGAAGACGAAGGCCGGTGGGACGCCCTCCACCACCCCTTCACCGCGCCCCACCCCGACGACGCCGCCCTCCTCGAAACCGAGCCGGGCAAGGTCCGCGCCCGAGCCTATGACTGCGTGGCCCAGGGCGTCGAGCTCCTCAGCGGCAGCATCCGGATCCACGACCGGTCGCTCCAGGAGCGCATGTTCACAGCGCTCGGCTACGCCCCCGCCGACATCGAGGCCCGGTTCGGGCACCTGCTCCGGGCCTTCGAGTACGGCACGCCGCCCCACGGCGGCATGGCCGCCGGCATCGACCGCATCGTCATGCTCCTCGCAGGAGCCGAGACCATCCGTGAGGTCATCCCCTTCCCCAAGACCCAAACCGCCACCGACCTCCTGTTGGACGCGCCCTCGCCGGTCGACGAAGCCCAGCTTCGCGACCTTCACCTCCGCATCGTGGAGCCGCCTCCCGGCCCGCGCGGTTAGGCCCCCGCCGTTGGCGCCCCTCTTCCAGCGTTGGCGCAAATCAAGGCGGTTGATATACTTAATCGGACGGTTGGCGGGATAGCCCCCGCCGTCCAAGGCCCTTCTGCCGTGAAAGTTACCCTCGAGCAGCTTCCCGAGCGTCAGGTTGTCCTCGATATAGAGGCCGACCCCGAGGAACTTGAAGCATCCCGCAAGAAGGCCTACCGGAAACTCGTCGGCCGCGTCCGCATCCCCGGCTTCCGTAAGGGCAAGGCGCCCCTTCCCATGCTCGAACGCTGGGTCGGCAAGGAAGCCCTTCTCGAAGAGGCCCTCAACTTTCTCATCCCGGACGCCACGAGCAAGGCCATCGAGGAGCAGGAGATCGAGGCTGCCGGCACTCCCAGCATCGAGGTCTCCGGAGTCGACCCCGTCGCCTGGAAAGCCACCATCCCCCTCGTCCCCACCGTCGACCTCGGCGACTACCGCGCCCTGCGGATCGGGGCCGAGCCCGTCGCGGTGGACGACGATGAGGTCGAGCGCGCCATCGAGGACATCCGCTTCAACGAGGCCCCTTGGGAACCCGTCGAGCGGGCCGTCGAACTCGGCGACCTCGTCACCCTCGACGCCGTCATCGAAGAGGCCGGCCGGACCATCGCCGACCAGAAAGACGCCCAGTTCCGGCCCACCGAGGGCGAATCCAGGCCCATCCCCGGCTTCTCGGAAGCCCTCGTCGGCATCGATCCGGGCGCGGAGAAGCAGTTCACCATCGAGTTTGAAGGGTCCGACGAGCGCAAGGAATTCGCCGGCCGTTCCTTCGCCTTCAACGTCACCGTCAAGGAGATCAAGGCGAAGGACCTCCCCGAGATCGACGACGAGTTCGCCAAGGGTGTGGAGGACGGCTTCGAAGACCTCGCCGCCCTCCGCGGCCACGTGCGCGAACGGCTCGAAGAGCGAGAGGCCGCCACCGCCAAGGAGCGTCTCCGCGAGCGCGCCCTCGACCGGCTCATCGAGGCGGCCGAGGTCGCCTTTCCTCCCACGCTCGTCGATCACGAGGCCGAGCACCTCCTCGAACAGCAGGCCCGCCAGGCGGCTCCGGACGCCGGCGCGGTCGACGCCTACGTGCAGGCCCTCGGCAAGGAGAAGGAAGAGCTCATCGAGGAGATGAAGCCGGCGGCGCGGGCCCGGATCGTCCGCTCGCTCGTCGCCTCCGAGCTCAGGACCGCGGAGGAAATCGAGGTCGAACCCGAAGAGATCGACGCCGAGGTCGAGACCCTCGTCGGCTCCGCCGGCGCGGGGTACCAGGAAGAGTTCCGGCGCATCTTCGATACCGACGAAAGCCGCCAGCGCATGGAGCAGACAATCCTCACCCGAAAGACGCTCGACCGCCTGGCGGAAATCATGACGCAGGACGAAACGGAAGCCGCGCCCAACGAGGCAGCGGAAGAGAAGGAGCCCACTTCGTGACGATGAGCCCTCAGCACCAGGCCGCCTGGCCCAGCAACATCATCCCGATGGTCATCGAGCAGAGCGCTCGCGGCGAGCGGGCCTTCGACATCTATTCCCTGCTCCTCAAAGAGCGCATCGTCTTCCTCGGTACGCCGATCCAAGACCAGATCGCGAATCTCATCATCGCGCAGCTTCTCTACCTCGAGCGCGAGGACCCCGAGAAGGACATCAGCCTTTACATCAACAGCCCGGGCGGCGTGATCAGCGCCGGCCTCGCCATCCACGACACCATGAAGCTCCTGCGCTGCGACGTCGCCACCATCTGCGTCGGCAGCTGCGCCAGCATGGCCACCGTCCTCCTCAGCTCGGGAACGAAGGGAAAGCGCTACGCCCTTCCCAACTCCACGATCCACATGCACCAGGCCATGGGCGGGGCCCAGGGCCAGGCGTCCGACATCGAGATCGCCGCCAAGGAAATCCTGCGCATGCAGGACGTCATTCGGAACATCTTGGCGAACAACACCGGCCAGAGTTACGATAAAATCGCCCAGGACTCGGACCGCGACTTTTATTTGGACGCGCCGCAAGCCATGGAATATGGTCTGGTAGACGACGTACTTTCCGACCCGCAGCAATCGCAGTAGACTGAGTATCTGCGCAACGCGGCGCAGCGACAAACGGAGGCCCACCCCGAATGCCTGCAGGACGATCGTCACGGTCGCAGTACGAGTGCTCTTTCTGCGGCAAGCAGCAGCACCAAGTTAAACGCCTCATCGCCGGCCCCGGCAAGGTCTACATCTGCGACGAATGCGTGCGCCTCTGCCAGCGCATCATCGACGAAGAGACCCCCGCCGCCGCGGAGACCAAGTCCTCCACCGCAATCGGCAACCTCGCGCCCCAGCAGATCTACTCCCAGCTCAGCGAATACGTCGTCGGGCAGGAGCGGGCCAAGAAGGTCCTCAGCGTCGCCGTCTACAACCACTTCAAGCGCATCCGCCCCGAGGGCGTCAGCGCCGACGTCGAGGTCGACAAGAGCAACATCATGCTCGTCGGGCCCACCGGCTGTGGCAAGACGCTCCTCGCTCAGACTCTCGCCCGCATCCTCGACGTGCCCTTTGCCATCGCCGACGCCACGTGCCTGACCGAAGCCGGTTACGTAGGGGAGGATGTCGAGAACATCCTCCTCCGTCTTATACAGGCCGCCGATTGGGATATCCAACGCGCCGAGCGGGGCATCATCTATATCGACGAGATCGACAAGATCGCCCGCAAGGGCTCCAACCCCTCGATCACGCGCGACGTCTCCGGCGAGGGCGTCCAGCAGGCACTTCTCAAGATCATCGAAGGCTGCTCGGCGAACGTGCCCTCTCAGGGCGGCCGCAAGCATCCCTACCAGGAATTCATCCAAATCAAGACGGACAACATCCTTTTCGTCTGCGGCGGCGCATTCGAGGGTCTCGACAAGATCGTGAGCCGCCGCGCCGGCCTTAGCTCCAGCCTCGGCTTCAAAGCGGCGGTCCGCACCGCCGACGGCGAGGAGCCCGAGGCCATCGACCGCCAGCGCATCCTCGACTACATGATCCCGGACGACCTGCTCGAGTTCGGCCTCATCCCCGAGTTCGTGGGGCGGCTCCCCATCGCCTGCAGCCTCGACCCGCTGACGGAAGACTCGCTCATCCGCATCCTCACCGAGCCCAAGAACGCTCTCACCAAGCAGTACCAGCGGCTGCTCCAGCTTGACAAGGTCGAGCTGGTCTTCGACGACGAAGCCATCGAGGCCGCCGCCCGCGAGGCCATGAGCCGCAAGACCGGCGCGCGCGGACTCCGCACCGTCATCGAAGAGGTCCTCATGGACGTGATGTACGAAATCCCGTCCATGCCCAAGGTCCGCAAGTGCGTGATCACCGCCGACTGCATCGAGCGGAAGCGGCGCCCGCTGCTGCTGACCGGCACGGGGCAGGAAGTCCCCGTCGCCGAGCACGACCGGCAGAAGACGGCCTAGCCCGGCCCTCGCAGCCCGGCCTCGATCTCTGCCGTCAGGTCCAACCCCTCGATGGGGCGTCCCTGCCCGTCGACCACCGCGCCGCCCTCGACCCGCACGCGGCCCTGGGCGAAGGCCCGAAGGGTCTCCACCACCAGCGGCCGCTCCCGGGCCGTCCCCGCCCCGCGGACCGCTCGGAAGAGCGGCAGCGACTCCCCAGGCCCCCCTCGCAGCTCCTCGACGGACCGGCCCTTGACCTCGTCCCACAGCGGCTCAAACTCGCCGCCCGCGATGGGGAAGGTCGAGTAGGTGACGATGGGCCCGCGGTCGACCTCCGGGATCACCGACTGCATCATGTTGCCGCTTGATGGCGCCCCGGTTTCGATGAGCCGCCAGATCACCTCTTGCCACATGCCGACAGGGCCGCCGGGCGCCGCCGGGTGCAGGTTGATCGCGGTGTAGCGTTCGCAGAGGGCGGGGCTGAAGATGAGCAGGTAGCCGGCGAGCACGCAGAGGTCGGGCGCGTGGGGCGCTAGCAGCTCGATCACCTCGCGGTCGTACTTCACCCGCCAGCCGTCGCTGTCATCACCCAGCGCGGCCTTGAAGCGGCGGAAGGAGCGGGTCACCAGCGGATAGCCGAAGCCGCGCACCGCCTCAAAGAAGCGGTCGGTGGGCTCGAATTCGCCCGGCTCGCGGTTGCTGAAGACGAACTCGACCTGGGCGGGCAAGCGGCCTTCCTCGATGGCGTCGTGGACCGCGGTCACGAGTTGGAGCGAGCCCTGCCCCCGTCCGGTTGCGAAGAGACCGATGCGAAACACGGGGGCTGCACGTCCTCCGGCCGGGGGCGGCCTAGTTGCGTATGGTGAAGCGCAGGTACTTCGAGCGCACCTTGTGGACCGTCGAGACGAGGTGGACGAACGGCGAGGAGCGCCGCCCCTCGATGGTCGCTTCCCGCAGCGAGGCGAGGAAGCCCTCGGGGCCCTCGAACGGCGGCATCACGACGGCTACCGCGCCGAGCTCGAGGGTGCAGTGGGCGTCGCTGCCCGCGCCCATGGCGAAGCCGTGCTCCGCGGCGAACGCCTTGGCGCGCTCGTTGTCGCGGTCCAGGGTGGTGCGGGCGTTGAAGACCTCGACGATGTCGATGTAGGGCAGGACGCCGGCGATCTGATCCTCGTCGAGCGGCGAGTTGCGTACGCGGTCGTAGGGGTGCGGTATGGAGACCAGGCCGCCCTGCTCCTTGATGGCCTGGCACGTCTCCACCGGCGAGAGGCCCGGCGGGATGCGTTCGTTGAGGAAGAACCCGGTGATCTCGCCGAACGGCGTTTTGATCTCCTCGGCCACGATGACCCTGAGCTCCGGCGGGGCCAGCTCGCGGACCTCGAACGCGCCCTCAACCTCGTTGTGGTCGGTGACCGCGATACACGACAGGCCCACCTTGAGCGCGCGCTTCACCAACGACTTCGGCGGGGTGCCGCAGTCCCTGGAGCGCCACGTGTGCATATGGAAGTCGCCGCGCAGCATCACATTCTTTCCTTCATGGGGCGTTCGCCTCACGCATCCGGGTCGTCCTCGCTCGTCTCCGTGCGAGCGACGAAGGCCGTCTGCAGCTCTTTGATGCGGAGCTCCGCCGTGTCGAGGCGTTCCGAGCAGGCCTTCACCAGACCCATGCCTTGTTCGTACAACGAGGTCGCTTCCGCCAGCGTCAGGCCACCCTTCTCCAGGGCTTGCACGGTCTCTTCCAACTGCCGGAAGGCCGACTCGAAATCCGGCGTGTCCGTCTCGGCGTCGCTCACCACGTTATCTTAGCCCCGAACGCCTCCGCACACCAGAACGCCAGCATTCGCCGGAGGCCGCGAGCCGAGTCCCTGCCGCCCCTTCCTCTCTGAGTAGCCGCCGGAGGGCGCCCTCCCGCCTCTACTCTCAACGGAGAACCTTGCGCAGCCGTAAGCCGTGCCGTCTCCGCAATTCCCGCAGGAGGCTGGTCTCCCTTGCCGGCAAGGGGCCCACCTCCCGCCATCCGTCCACCGTTCCGTCAAGTCCGGTGGATGGCCCTAGCAACCCGCAGGGGTCGCACTGGATAGGAACATATGTTCTTTGATTATGGTAGGGGAGGGGGTTGGGGGTTGTCAAGGGCGGTGTGGCGGGACCACCCTGCCGGCCCTCTTGAAGGGCCGGGCACATGGGTGACAGTTAGACCGGGGACATAGGTAACACTTTGACCGGGGTCTTGGCGATGCGTTTGGTGTGGTCGTCGAGGAGGCCGATGAGGAGGGGGCC